>NZ_JBQFUV010000016.1:0-63116 GCF_056539365.1 Ruegeria sp. BB7
ACTTGGTGATTGCTGCGGTCAGCGTGGTCTTGCCGTGGTCAACGTGGCCAATCGTGCCGATGTTGACGTGCGGTTTTGTACGCTCAAACTTTTCCTTTGCCATGATGGCCTCCTTTTTCGGTAATGAAGGGAGCCCCTGACCGGAGCTCCCTCAAATCTTCGCTTATGCGTATTTCGCCTGAATCTCGTCCGAGATGTTCTGCGGAACCGGATCGTAGTGGTCGAACTGCATGGTGAACTGGGCACGGCCCGACGACATCGAACGCAGAGTGTTGATGTAGCCGAACATGTTGGCCAGCGGAACAAACGCATCGATGGCGATCGCGTTGCCGCGCGGCTCTTGTCCAGATACCTGGCCACGACGCGAGGTCAGGTCGCCGATGATACCGCCGGTGTATTCTTCCGGGGTGATCACTTCGACCTTCATGATCGGTTCCAGCAGTTTCGCGCCAGCTTTGCGCATGCCTTCACGCATACACATACGAGCCGCGATTTCGAACGCCAGAACGCTCGAGTCAACATCGTGGAACTTACCGTCGATCAGCGCAACCTTGAAGTCGATCACGGGGAAGCCAGCCAACGGGCCGCTATCCATGACCGAGTTGATGCCTTTTTCAACGCCCGGAATGTATTCCTTGGGCACCGAACCACCAACAATGCGGCTTTCGAACGAATAGCCTTCGGCAGGCTCTGTCGGCGAGATGATCATCTTCACTTCGGCGAACTGACCCGAACCACCCGACTGTTTCTTGTGGGTGTAGGTATGTTCGACTTCGTGACCGATGGTCTCACGATAGGCCACCTGCGGCGCACCGATGTTCGCCTCGACCTTGAACTCGCGCTTCAGACGGTCCACCAAGATGTCCAGGTGAAGTTCGCCCATGCCCTTCATGATGGTCTGACCCGATTCCAGATCAGTTTCCACACGGAAGGACGGGTCTTCGGCGGCCAGACGGGCCAGACCCTGGGACATCTTCTCCTGGTCGCCCTTGGTTTTGGGCTCGACCGCGATCTCGATCACCGGATCGGGGAAGGTCATGGTTTCCAGAACCACCGGATCCTTCGCGTCACACAGGGTGTCACCGGTGGTGGTGTCTTTCAGACCCGCCAGCGCGATGATGTCGCCTGCAAACGCTTCTTCGATCTCTTCCCGGTTGTTCGAGTGCATCATCATCATACGACCGATGCGCTCTTTCTTACCTTTGGTTGAGTTCAGGATCGAGTCACCCTTGTTCATGGTGCCCGAGTAGATCCGGGTGAAGGTCAGCGAGCCAACGAAGGGGTCGTTCATGATTTTGAACGCCAGACCCGAGAAGGCCATGTCGTCGTCTGCACGACGGGCGATGTCACGAACTTCTTCCTCGTCGCCGGGCTTGAAGCCCATGTAATCAACAACGTCCAGCGGGCTGGGCAGATAGTCGATCACAGCGTTGAGCAGCGGCTGAACGCCTTTGTTCTTGAACGCCGAACCACCCAGAACCGGAACGAACGCGATTTCCAGGGTACCTTTGCGCAGCAGGGCGCGCAGGGTCGGAACGTCGGGTTCATTGCCTTCCAGGTATTCCATCATCGCGTCGTCGTCCATTTCGACGGCCGCTTCGATCATCTTGCCGCGCCATTCGTCAGCCATGTCTTTCAGGCTGTCGCGGATCGGTGCTTTGATCCAGCTTGCGCCCAGATCTTCGCCTTGCCACAGCCACTCTTCCATGGTGACCAGGTCGATCAGACCTTCCAGCTCGGTTTCGGCGCCGATCGGAATACCAACCGGAACAGCGCGTGCGCCAGTGCGATCTTCGATCATGCGAACGCAGTTGAAGAAGTCTGCGCCGATCTTGTCCATCTTGTTGACGAATACCATACGCGGAACCTTGTAGCGGTCAGCCTGACGCCACACGGTTTCGGTCTGGGGCTCAACACCGGCGTTTGCGTCCAGAACGCAGACGGCACCGTCGAGAACCGCCAGCGAGCGTTCGACTTCGATGGTGAAGTCAACGTGGCCGGGGGTGTCGATGATGTTCAGGCGGTGCTTGGGGGTATCGGCGGTCTGACCGTCCTCGGTGCGTTCCCAGAAGGTGGTGGTCGCAGCCGAGGTGATGGTGATGCCGCGTTCCTGCTCCTGCTCCATCCAGTCCATGGTGGCTGCACCGTCGTGCACCTCACCGATGTTGTGGGATTTGCCAGTGTAATACAGGATACGCTCCGAGCAGGTGGTCTTACCTGCGTCGATGTGCGCCATGATACCGAAGTTACGGTACAGTTCGAGCGGATATTCGCGTGCCATTGGTCTAAGCCTCTTGGATTACCAACGATAATGGCTGAAGGCTTTGTTCGCCTCGGCCATCTTGTGGGTGTCTTCACGCTTCTTCACGGCGGTACCGCGGGACTGTACAGCGTCCAGCAGCTCACCGGCGAGGCGTTCTTCCATGGTGTTTTCGTTGCGGCCACGCGCAGCAGTGATCAGCCAGCGGATGGCCAGTGCTTCGCGGCGCTCGGGGCGCACTTCGACCGGAACCTGATAGGTTGCACCACCAACGCGGCGCGAGCGAACCTCGACCGACGGTTTGATGTTGTCGAGCGCTTCGTGGAAGACTTCGACAGGGGCGCGCTTGATCTTGGTCTCAACGCGGTCAAAGGCGTTGTAAACGATGCGCTCTGCGACCGACTTCTTGCCGTCGATCATCAGGTTGTTCATGAATTTGGTCAGTACCTTGTCGCCAAATTTGGCGTCAGGCAGGACTTCGCGTTTTTCGGCGGCGTGACGACGTGACATATCAGCCTCTCCTTCTTACTTGGGACGCTTCGCGCCGTATTTCGAACGGCGTTGCTTACGATCTTTGACGCCCTGAGTATCCAGAACACCGCGCAGGATGTGGTAACGCACACCGGGAAGGTCTTTCACACGGCCGCCACGGATCAGAACAACCGAGTGTTCCTGCAGGTTGTGGCTTTCACCGGGGATGTACGAGATCACCTCGAACCCGTTGGTCAGGCGCACCTTGGCAACCTTACGCATCGCCGAGTTCGGCTTTTTCGGCGTGGTGGTGTACACGCGGGTGCAGACGCCGCGCTTCTGCGGGCACTGCTCCAGGTGCATGGACTTCGAGCGTTTTACTTTCGGCTGCCGCGGTTTGCGGATCAGCTGTTGAATAGTTGGCATTCCGGTTTCTTCCCCGTTTTGCAACACACATGACATGCACGCGCATTGCGTGCGGTTAAACTTGCTGCACTTATGCGTCCACAAGCGCAAAACCCGCGAGCGTTCCCATTCCGAGGTGAACGTCGCGGTTGGTTATCAGAGGGCGCGAACTGTAAAATTGTCCGGGCCTTGACCAGTACATTACTGGAATCGGTTATGGGGCGGCCCCCGGCACCGAGATGACGCGCGTAATAGGGGGAGTCGGCCCGAGTGTCAACAGTGCGCCCGATTGACGACCCCGAAGGCCAGTTCACAAGGGCTTATCAGCGCGCAATGGGGATTTCCAGCACGACAGTTGTTGCGGGTCTCAGGCCGCAAGGGCATAGTCCCGTTACCACTCTGAGCCACGGATGAATCATGCAAGTTATCGGCCTGTGCCGCTTTTCCTATCCTGCCTATGGTGGCTTTCAGGTAGAGCATGACACGATCGAAGAACGCAGGCAGTACCTTTATAACCCCGCTCGGCTGGAAGAACGCTTTCGCCTGTTCGAAACCACCACCCTTCCCTGTTTCAAGGAGCAGACCGATGAGGATTTTCAGCTTCTCATTGTAATTGGGGAATGCCTGCCAAAACCCTCGCTGGACCGGTTGCATGACCTGACAGCCAGCATGAAACAGGTCAGTATCATCGCCCGTGAGCCGATGCGGCAACGCAAGGTGATGAAAGAGGTCCTAAACGCTGCGCGTAACAACCCCGATGCACCCTGCCTGCAATTCCGTCACGATGACGACGACGCCGTGTCAGTGGACTTCGTTGAGCGCCTTCGCATTGCCGCTGACGAGGCCAAGGGGCTGATCGAGAACAACCGGACGGTCACAATTGACTATAACAGCGGCTTTCTTGCGCGTTTCGGTCCTGACGGCATTCTTGCCGCTCAGAAATACCAGCCGCTTCTGGGGGTGGGGATGGGCATGTACGTGCGCGGCGGTTGTGAGCTGACGATCATGAATTTCGCCCATCACCGGATCGGAAACTTTATGCCCGTTGTCAGCTACCCGGATGCTCCGATGTGGGTGCGAACCCTGAACCAGTTCAATGATTCCCCTCATGCCCGCAACAGCAAGGCCGAACTGCTGCCGCTGACGCCTGAACAGGAAGGTGAGTTCATCGCGCGTTTCGCCATCGAGCAGGACGCTGTCCAGAGGGTTCACTCGGCGGGTTGACGCGACCGTGTCCGGAACAGGGTAAACATCCCCGCGCCCACAACAAGAGCGGCCCCGATCATTGTGACACTGTCCGGCCAATCCCCGAATACGATCCAGCCCAGCACCAGCGCCCAGAGCAGGCCGGAATACCGGAACGGCGCGATGAAACCGATCTCGCCATCGCGCATGACCATGACGCTGAACATATACCCCAGCAGAATAAAGAACGCCGCGCAGACCAGCAGAATACCGGCCTGTGTCGGCACCGGAGACCAACCTTCGAATACCGATACGATCAGGGCTACGACGGTGATCGACAAAGAGGTTGCCAGCGTCACCACCATCGAAGGCACTTTTATCGATATGCGCCGGGTGATCAGATCCCGCGCCGTGATCGATAGCACCGCGGCCAACGCATAGAGAGAATAGATACTGAAACCGTCAGACCCAGGTCGGACGATCAACAACATCCCCGCAAATCCCAGCGCAATCGCGACCATCCTACGCCAACCAATAGTTTCCGAGAAAAACAGTGCCGCGCCCAAAGTGACCATCAGGGGCAAAGCCTGCAGAACTGCCGTCACATTGGCTAGCGGCATATGCATCAGCGCAGTCAGGAAAAAGAAGGTCACGGCCAGTTCGCACAGGCTGCGCAGCGCGATCAACCATTTGTCGTGACGAGGGAAGTTCAGATGCAGCGCACCCAATTGGCGGGCCAGCAGATAAATCAGAAAGCTGGCCAGCAAACCGCGCAACGCGATCAACTGAAACAGCGGCATATGCTGGCCAACGATCTTGACCAGAGTGTCGTTCACCGTAAAGGCGGCCATGCTGCCCATCATCAGCAGCGCGCCTTTCACGTTCGGGGTCATACTGCGCGGGCTCCACACGGGGTAATGCGCGGTATTGGCAAGAGTCCGTAAGGGGATGTCAATATGGCAAAGCTGGAACCAGACCCGGTCAGCTCAGTTTGATAACGTTACCGAACACATACAAGCTGGATGGCTCGGTCAGTTTTTCAACAAATTCCACCCAATCCTTTCCGTATATCCGCTCAAAGACGTCAGGATATTCCCAAACCAGATTGTGGTAGGTGAAGGTTGTCAGAAGTACACCCGCCGTAACGCAGCTGGCAAATTCCTTCTGCCGGTCTTTCAGAAAGAATGAAACGAAAAAGCCCGCACAGCTAGCAAGGCCGATACCAATGATCTCCTGAACACCCAACTGGCCACTGCCTGGGACACCAACCAAGTGATACTGAATGTAACGGGTCAGGAAGGCCGCAAAAATACCAAGAAAAAAGGCCCCGATAAACGATGCGGGGTATCCTAGCCGTTGCCAGATACTTTCGACTCTCGGAGGTGGCGCTTTGCTGGCGGTTTCTTTTGCTTTCTTCTCTATACGCTCAATACGATCCTGAAACGAACTCTGCTCTGTAGCCATAGATAAACTCAATACTTTCAAACAATTTTGCCTCAAGTACTATATCGTGAGTTGCATCTACTCAAGGGATACACACCCCAAAGATGCAATAGATCTGTTGCACACAGCAAAAACCGTGGTGGCTCGGCCGAACCCCCATTTCACGACCAGTCATGCCTGCCGACCAAAAGAAAAGGCCCTGCAAAATCGCAGGGCCTGATCTTAACAATATGGGTTCGCTTACTCGCGACTTTCCGGTGTTTCGACCAGAACATCCAACTCGTCGCCGACCATGTCGTCATCGATGGTGGGCGCAGCCAAGGCAGCGGCGGCTTCGGCCTCTTCCCGACGGGCTTCGATCACCACGTTGTCGCGCGACTGAGCTACCCGCTGCACACTCTGGGTGGCTCCACCAGTACCGGCAGGGATCAGACGACCGACAATGACGTTCTCTTTCAGGCCAACCAGCTTGTCTTTCTTGCCCTGAACCGAAGCTTCGGTCAGAACACGAGTGGTTTCCTGGAACGACGCCGCCGAGATGAACGAACGCGTCTGCAGCGAGGCCTTGGTGATCCCCAAGAGGATCGGTTCGCCCTGTGCCGGACGACCACCGCGGGCGATGGTCTTCTCGTTGGCCGCGTCGAACTCCTGCTTGTCGACATGCTCGCCTTTCAGCAGGGTGGTGTCGCCTGAATCCAGGATCTCCCACTTCTGCAGCATCTGGCGCACGATGACCTCGATGTGCTTGTCGTTGATCTTCACGCCCTGCAGACGATAGACGTCCTGCACCTCGTCGATCATGTAATCCGCCAGCGCTTCGACACCCATGATGGACAGGATGTCATGCGGAGCCGGGTTACCATCCATCAGGTATTCACCCTTTTGGATAAAGTCACCTTCCGCGACCGGGATATGCTTGCCCTTGGGCACCATATACTCGATCGTTTCCATCGACTCATCCGCCGGTTCGATGCTGATGCGGCGCTTGTTCTTGTAGTCGCGGCCAAAGCGCACGTAACCATCGGCTTCTGCGATGATCGCGTGATCTTTCGGACGACGGGCTTCGAACAATTCGGCCACACGCGGCAGACCACCGGTGATGTCCTTGGTCTTGGCACCTTCACGCGGGATACGCGCTACAACGTCACCGGCTTCGATGGTCTGGCCGTCTTCGACCGACAGGATCGCATCCACCGACATCGGATAGTGAACCGGGTTGCCCGCATCATTGCGGACCGGCTCGCCATCTTCACCGACCAGAATGATCTCGGGTTTCAGGTCGCTGCCTTTCGGAGCCGCGCGCCAGTCGATCACGATCTTCTGGGTCATGCCGGTTGCATCGTCGGTCTCATCACGGACAGCAAGGCCCGAAACAAGGTCAACGTATTTCGCGGTACCGGCTTTCTCGGCGATGATCGGCAGGGTGTAGGGATCCCACTCGTACAGCTTGTCGCCACGGGCAACCTTGGTGCCGTCCTTGACGAACAGCTTGGAGCCGTAGCCCAGCTTGTGGCTGGCACGCTCTTCGCCGTGTTCGTCGCTGATCACCAGCTTCATGTTTCGGCCCATAACAAGGCTTTCGCCTGCCGCATTGACCAGAATCTGCGGGTTCTCGAAGGAAACAACACCTTCCTGGCTGGCTTCCTGGAACGACTGTTGACCACCTTGCGCAACACCACCGATGTGGAAGGTCCGCATCGTCAGCTGCGTACCGGGTTCACCGATGGACTGGGCGGCGATGATACCGACAGCTTCACCCGTGTTCACCATGGTGCCGCGTGCGAGGTCACGACCGTAGCAGGTTGCACAGACGCCTTCCTCGGACTCACAGGTCAGAGGCGAGCGGATACGCATCGATGCAACACCGGCTTCGTCGATGGTGTCCGCCATGCGTTCGTCGATCAGCTGACCTGCGGCAACGATCACCTCATCCGTACCCGGACGCAGAACATCGTCAGCAGCCACACGACCCAGCACGCGCTCAGCCAGCGAGGCAACAACCTCACCATCGTTCACGGCTGCTTCGGCAGTGATCGCACGCTCAGTACCACAGTCGATCTCACGAACGATGCAGTCCTGTGCCACGTCCACCAGACGACGGGTCAGGTAACCCGAGTTCGCCGTCTTCAAAGCAGTATCCGACAGACCCTTACGGGCACCGTGGGTCGAGTTGAAGTACTCGAGAACGGTCAGACCTTCTTTAAAGTTCGAGATGATCGGCGTCTCGATGATGTCACCGTTCGGCTTGGCCATCAGGCCGCGCATTCCGCCCAGCTGTTTCATCTGAGTGACCGAGCCACGCGCACCGGAGTGGGCCATCATGTAGACCGAGTTCGGTTCCTGTTCGGCACCCGCCTCATCACGCGACGACGCCGAGATGGTATTCATCATGGCTTCGGTGACGCGGTCGTTACACTTCGACCAGGCATCGACAACTTTGTTGTACTTTTCGCCCTGAGTGATCAGGCCGTCCATGTACTGCTGTTCAAAGTCCTTCACCTGACCGCGGGTGTCATCGACGATGCCCCACTTGTCGTTCGGGATAACCATGTCGTCCTTACCGAACGAAATGCCAGCCTTGAACGCTTCTTTGAAGCCCATCGACATGATCTGGTCACAGAAGATAACCGACTCTTTCTGACCGCAGTAACGGTAGACGGTGTCGATCACCTGCTGCACTTCTTTCTTCCGCAGCAGACGGTTAACCAGCTCGAACGGCGCTTTGTTGTTCATCGGCAGCAAGGCACCCAGACGCAGACGGCCCGGAGTGGTCTCGAAACGCTTCTGAACTTCGTTGCCTTCGTCGTCGATCTGCGTGATCCGCGCGGTGATTTTCGAGTGCAGATGCACCTCACCCGCGTCCAGCGCGTGCTGAACTTCTTCGATCGAGCCAAAGACCTTGCCTTCGCCCGGCATGCCTTCGCGTTCCAGGGTCACATAGTACAGACCCAGGATCATATCCTGCGACGGAACGATGATCGGCGCGCCGTTTGCAGGCGACAGAACGTTGTTCGTCGACATCATCAGAACACGGGCTTCCAGCTGGGCCTCAAGGCTCAGCGGGACGTGAACGGCCATCTGGTCGCCGTCGAAGTCGGCGTTAAAGGCCGAGCAGACCAGCGGGTGCAGCTGGATCGCTTTACCTTCGATCAGAACCGGTTCGAACGCCTGAATGCCAAGACGGTGCAGCGTCGGCGCACGGTTCAGCATGACAGGGTGTTCGCGGATCACCTCGTCGAGGATATCCCACACTTCGGGACGCTCTTTCTCGACCAGTTTCTTCGCCTGTTTCACGGTCGAAGACAGACCCTTGGCTTCAAGGCGCGAGTAGATGAACGGCTTGAACAGCTCCAGCGCCATCTTCTTGGGCAAACCACACTGGTGCAGCTTCAGCTCGGGGCCAGTCACAATGACCGAACGGCCCGAGAAGTCGACGCGTTTCCCAAGAAGGTTCTGACGGAAGCGGCCCTGCTTACCTTTCAGCATGTCCGACAGCGATTTCAGCGGACGCTTGTTGGCGCCGGTGATCACGCGGCCACGACGGCCATTGTCGAACAGAGCGTCAACGGATTCCTGCAGCATCCGCTTTTCGTTGCGGACGATGATGTCAGGCGCGCGCAGCTCAATCAGACGCTTCAGACGGTTGTTCCGGTTGATAACGCGGCGATACAGATCGTTCAGATCCGAGGTCGCGAAACGGCCACCATCCAGTGGAACCAGCGGACGCAGTTCCGGCGGAATGACCGGGATCACGGTCATAACCATCCATTCAGGCCGGTTGCCCGACTCGAGGAAGGATTCAACAACCTTCAAGCGCTTGATGATTTTCTTGGGCTTCAGCTCACCGGTTGCTTCGGCCAGATCAGCGCGCAGCTGCTCGGCTTCGGCTTCCAGATCGATCTGGGCCAGCATCTCACGAATGGCTTCGGCACCGATATTCGCGGTGAACGCGTCCATGCCATAGGCATCCTGCGCGTCCATGTACTCTTCTTCGGTCAGCATCTGGCCGTAGGTCAGGTCGGTCAGACCGGGCTCGATGACAACGTAGTTTTCAAAGTACAGAACGCGTTCCAGATCGCGCAGCGTCATGTCCAGCATCAGACCGATGCGGGACGGCAGCGATTTCAGGAACCAGATATGTGCGACAGGCGCGGCCAGTTCGATGTGGCCCATACGCTCGCGGCGGACTTTCTGCAGAGTGACTTCCACACCGCACTTCTCGCAGACAACGCCGCGATACTTCATCCGCTTATATTTGCCACACAGACATTCGTAATCTTTGATCGGGCCAAAGATACGCGCGCAGAACAGACCGTCGCGTTCGGGCTTGAACGTTCGGTAGTTGATGGTTTCGGGTTTCTTGATCTCGCCATAGGACCAAGACAGAATCCGCTCGGGCGACGCCAATGAGACTTTGATTTCGTCAAAGACTTTCGGCGGCGTCAGCGGGTTGAACGGGTTATTGGTGATTTCCTGGTTCATTTTGCGTCCTTACAAATTGGGATGGGATGAGTGTGGGGCGTTGCCGCCCCTACTCTTCCTCCGCATCCAGGAGTTCCATATTCAGGCCGAGGCCACGGACTTCTTTAACCAGAACGTTGAACGATTCCGGTACGCCCGCTTCAAAGTTGTCCTCGCCCTTGACGATCGACTCATAGACCTTGGTCCGGCCGGCTACGTCATCGGATTTCACGGTGAGCATCTCCTGCAGGGTGTAGGCGGCGCCATAAGCTTCCAGAGCCCAGACTTCCATCTCACCAAAGCGCTGACCACCAAACTGCGCCTTACCACCCAGCGGCTGCTGGGTAACCAGGCTGTACGGCCCAGTCGAACGCGCGTGGATCTTGTCGTCCACAAGGTGATGCAGTTTCAGCAGGTACTTGATGCCCACGGTCACCGGACGTGCGAATTGCTCGCCGGTGCGACCGTCGAACAGAACCGACTGACCGCTTTCCGAGAAGCCTGCACGCACCAGCGCGTCGTTGACGTCAGCCTCTTTGGCACCGTCAAAAACCGGGGTCGCGATCGGAACACCGCGGGTCACGTTGCCCGCAGCCTCGATCAAGTGACCTTCGTCCATGTCGGCAATGCCTTCTTCATAGACATTCTCGCCATAGGCCAGCTTCATCGCTTCGCGCACCGGGGTCAGGTCGCCGGAACGGCGGTATTCACCCAGTGCGTCGTCGATGTTCAAACCCAGACCGCGCGCGGCCCAACCCATGTGGGTTTCAAGGATCTGACCAACGTTCATACGCGACGGCACACCCAGCGGGTTCAGACAGAAGTCAACCGGAGTACCATCGGCCAGGAACGGCATGTCTTCCATCGGAACAACCTTGGAGATCACACCTTTGTTCCCGTGACGACCGGCCATCTTGTCGCCCGGCTGCAGCTTACGCTTCACGGCGATGAAGACTTTGACCATCTTCATCACACCCGGCGGCAGGTCGTCGCCACGGCGAACCTTCTCGACCTTGTCTTCGAAACGGGCATCCAAAGCGCGCTTGAGCACTTCGTACTGCTCGTTCAGCGCTTCGACGATCTGGGCGTCCTTCTCGTCTTCCAGTGCCAACTGCCACCACTGACCACGGGTCAGGGTTTCCAGAAGATCCTCGGTGATTGCCGAGCCTGCCTTGACGCCTTTCGGGCCTTTGACGGCGGTTTTACCCAGGATCAGGCCCTGCAGACGCGCATAGATGTTGCGGTCCAGGATTGCCAGCTCGTCGTCCCGGTCACGGGCCAGACGTTCGACTTCCTCACGCTCGATCTGCAGCGCACGCTCGTCTTTCTCGACGCCGTGACGGTTGAAGACGCGAACCTCAACGACCGTACCGTAATCGCCCGGCTTCACGCGCAGCGAGGTGTCGCGCACGTCAGATGCTTTTTCACCAAAGATGGCGCGCAGCAGCTTTTCTTCCGGGGTCATCGGGCTTTCGCCCTTCGGAGTGATCTTGCCGACCAGAATATCGCCCGGCTCAACATCCGCTCCGATGTAAACGATGCCCGCCTCGTCGAGGTTGCGCAGCGCTTCTTCACCGACGTTCGGGATGTCACGGGTGATCTCTTCCGGGCCCAGCTTGGTGTCACGTGCGGCGACTTCGAATTCCTCGATATGGACCGAGGTAAAGACGTCATCACGCGCGATACGTTCCGAGATCAGGATCGAGTCTTCGTAGTTGTAACCGTTCCAAGGCATGAACGCGACGACCACGTTCTTACCCAGGGCCAGTTCACCGATATCGGTGGACGGACCATCGGCAATCACTTCACCTTTGCCGACCGTGTCGCCCACTTTCACCAGCGGACGCTGGTTGATGCAGGTGTTCTGGTTCGACCGCTGGAACTTGCGCAGACGATAGATGTCAACGCCAGCGTCGCCCAGTTCCAGATCTTCGGTGGCACGGATAACGATACGCTGGGCATCGACCTGGTCGATGATACCGGCGCGTTTCGCCTGGATCGCAGCGCCCGAGTCGATCGCAACCTTTTCCTCGATCCCGGTACCGACCAGCGGCGCCTCGGCCCGCAGCAGCGGAACCGCCTGACGTTGCATGTTCGAGCCCATCAGAGCGCGGTTGGCGTCGTCATTTTCAAGGAACGGGATCAGCGATGCCGCAACCGAAACCAACTGTTTCGGCGACACGTCGATCAGGTCCACGTTCTCGCGCGGGGCGAGGGTGTAGTCACCAGCCTGACGGGTCGAAACCAGATCGTTGATGAACTTGCCGTTCTGATCCAGCGTCGCGTTCGCCTGCGCCACGGTGTGACGCATTTCCTCGGTCGCGGACATGTAGTGGACCTCATCCGTCACCTCGGCGTCTTTGACGACGCGGTACGGTGTTTCGATAAAGCCATACTTGTTCACGCGGGCAAAGGTCGCCAGCGAGTTGATCAGACCGATGTTCGGACCTTCCGGCGTTTCAATCGGGCA
Organism: Ruegeria sp. BB7; assembly: GCF_056539365.1. Lineage (NCBI taxonomy): Bacteria > Pseudomonadati > Pseudomonadota > Alphaproteobacteria > Rhodobacterales > Roseobacteraceae > Ruegeria > Ruegeria sp. BB7. Next base: position 12,696 of record NZ_JBQFUV010000016.1, read on the forward strand.
CATCCGGCCATAGTGGGTCGGGTGGACGTCACGCACTTCAAAGCCCGCGCGTTCACGCGTCAGACCACCGGGGCCAAGCGCCGAGAGACGGCGTTTGTGGGTGACTTCCGACAGCGGGTTGGTCTGATCCATGAACTGCGACAGCTGCGACGAGCCGAAGAATTCGCGAACAGCAGCAGCAGCCGGTTTCGCGTTGATCAGGTCCTGCGGCATGACAGTGTCGATCTCGACCGACGACATACGCTCTTTGATCGCGCGCTCCATGCGCAGCAGACCGACGCGGTACTGGTTTTCCATCAATTCGCCGACGGAACGGACACGGCGGTTGCCGAGGTGGTCGATATCGTCGATGTCACCTTTGCCGTCGCGCAGTTCCACCAGCGCCTTGATGCAGGCCACGATGTCTTCGCGGCGCAGGGTGCGCAGGGTGTCCGGCGCATCCAGGGCCAGACGCATGTTCATCTTCACACGACCAACGGCAGACAGGTCATAGCGCTCGCTGTCGAAGAACAGAGTGTCGAACAGGGCCGAAGCCGCTTCGACGGTGGGCGGCTCGCCCGGACGCATAACGCGGTAGATATCCATCAGCGCGGTGTCCCGGCCCATGTTCTTATCTGCCGCCATGGTGTTGCGCATGTACGGACCAACATTGATATTGTCGATGTCCAGAACCGGGATTTCGGTGATACCTGCGTCGATCAGCTCCTTCACGGTGCCGCCGATCAGGTCGCCGTCCTTGTCATATTCCAGTGTCAGCTCATCACCGGCCTCGACATAGATCGCACCGGTTTCCTCGTTGATGACGTCCTTGGCGACAAACTTGCCAACGATGTGATCAAACGGAACCAGCAGGTCAGTGACGACGCCTTCTTCGATCAGTTTCTTGACCGCGCGCGGGGTGACTTTCTTGCCCGCTTCGGCAATCACTTCACCGGATTTCGCGTCAACCAGATCATAAGTCGGACGGGTGCCGCGAACACGCTCGGGGAAGAACGGTGCGATCCAGCCCTTCTTCTTGTCCAGCCTGTAGGACACGGTGTTGTAATAGGCGTCCATGATCGCTTCCTGATCCAGACCCAGCGCATACAGCAGGGTTGTCACAGGCAGTTTGCGGCGACGGTCGATACGGGCGAACACGATGTCCTTGGCGTCGAACTCAAAATCCAGCCAGCTGCCGCGATACGGGATGATGCGGCAGGCAAACAGCAGCTTGCCCGAGGAATGGGTCTTGCCCTTGTCGTGGTCAAAGAACACACCGGGCGAGCGGTGCATCTGGCTGACGATCACACGCTCGGTGCCGTTCACGATGAACGTCCCGTTCGGCGTCATCAGGGGCATGTCGCCCATGAACACGTCCTGCTCCTTGATGTCTTTGACCGACTTGGCGCCGGTATCCTCGTCGACATCAAATACGATCAGACGCAGGGTGACCTTCAGCGGCGCGCTGTAGGTCATGTCGCGCTGCATACACTCTTCGACATCGTACTTGGGTTTTTCCAGATCGTATTTCACGAACTCCAGAACGGAGGTTTCGTTGAAATCCTTGATCGGGAAAACCGACTGGAACACACCTTTGATGCCTTCGCCGTCAGTAGGCTGCTCTGCATCGCCGGAGCGGAGGAAAAGATCATAAGAAGATTTTTGCACCTCAATGAGGTTCGGCATCTCCAGCACTTCGCGGATTTTGCCGTAATATTTCCGAAGACGTTTCTGGCCAAGGAACGATTGAGCCATGTCAGATGTCACCTTTCGATGTTCTCAGCGGACAAAGACACCGTCGGGCCCCGGCATCTTGCACATTAGAGACAACACGTTCAGATCAATTCGTGGCCACCGTCCCGAATGGTAGCCTCCCGATCCAAAAACCGTGTCTTAGAAAACGCCCCAAGTGTGAGGCCCTTTCTAAGACAGGTTCGGCTGGACCCGGATTTCTCCGGGCCCAGCCAAATTTTGCGGCACATCAGCGATGCACCTGTCGATTGGCTTAGGCCAGCTCGACTTCGGCGCCAGCTGCTTCCAGCTTGCCTTTGACTTCTTCGGCTTCGTCTTTCGACACGCCTTCTTTGATCTTGCCGCCAGCTTCGACCAGCTCTTTGGCTTCTTTCAGGCCCAGACCGGTGATGCCGCGAACTTCTTTGATCACGTTGATTTTCGAAGCGCCGGCGTTCTTCAGAACGACGTCGAATTCGGTTTTTTCTTCCTCAGCTGCGCCACCGGCGTCGCCACCAGCTGCGACCATTACGGCGCCACCAGCTGCGGGCTCGATGCCGTATTCGTCTTTAAGGATGGTTTTCAGTTCTTGTGCTTCCAGCAGGGTCAGACCCACGATGCTTTCTGCGAGTGCTTTCAGATCAGCCATTGTATTAGCTCTTTCCGTTTTACAGTGTGTGTTCCAACGTCAGGGGCATTCCCCTACGCAGATCATTCAGTGCCAACCGCTTACGCAGCTTCCGCCTTCTCTTCGATGGTGGAAAGGATGCTTGCGATGTTGCTTGCAGGTGCGCCAATCGCGCCGGCGATGTTCGAAGCAGGTGCGCCAATGCAGCCAACGATCGAAGCAATAAGCTCTTCACGAGACGGCATTTTCGAAACTGTTTCGACGCCTTTGCGGTCCAGAGCGTTCTCGCCCATAGCACCGCCGAGGATTTCAAAATTCTTGTTATCCTTGGCGAAGTCCTCGGCCACTTTGGCTGCTGCCACGGGGTCCTCGGAATAGGTCAGAACGGTCATCCCTGTCAGCAGGTCGGCCATGCTTTCACACGGCTTACCCTCAAGGGCGATTTTGGCGAGCCTGTTCTTGGCAACACGCACGGCACCACCCGCGTCACGAGCACGTGCGCGAAGGTCCTGCATCTCGGCAACTGTCAGACCGGCGTAGTGCGAAACCACTACGACGCCAGAGCTTTCGAAGATTTGGCCGAGTTCCTCGACCACTTTCTCTTTCTGGGCTCTATCCACAGTTCTCTCCAAGTTAGGGGCGATATCTCACCCCGGCTCATATTTGCCGCAGCCTTCGCTCCGGCGTTCAGGTCCGTTGTTACGGGATTGGCCAAAATGCGCCCGAGGGTTGGACCCTCAGAATTCTTTGGTCTTACCCGTCTCAGGCAGGGAATTAAGGGGCCAGATGGACCCACCCACCGTCTTGGACGAAACGAAATAAAGCGCACGACGAATCGCACGCTTTATTCCGCAGTTCTCTTTAGGGCAGATGCGCGGGGTTTCCAAGGGGTAAATTGCCCGTTTAAAGGTTTCGCAAGACATTGCTTTTGGCGGCGATTGACATGCCCTGCCGCCTAGGGTCCTGTCATACGCAGAACCCTTTGTTTAGCCCCTTTCTGGTTGCCCCCAAGCATGTTGGCCCTCACCGAAGATGAACACAGACGTGCCACAGCCTTTGTCGAGGAGTTCTCATGCTATGTTGCGGCAAGTGGAGTGCTACCATTTGAATGCATATACAGGTCGCACGACTTTTACGAAACCCGCATGGTGTTACGGATCAAAGGGCCAAAACAGCATTTTGCATTGAAAATTGACACTGCTTCGCCAGAAACAGGGCGGCTCCAAAACGAATTCGACCTTCTGGTGCGCCTGACTCAGGCATTTGAAAAACACAAGGCATCACGCGTGGTGCGCCCCTGCTATATGTCGCCAAGAGGCATGTTCTTTGTCACCGAGTTCATCGATCGCCCCACCTGCGTTGATGTGGTCCACAACAGCACCGATGACGATCAGGTCGCTCAGATCTACCGCCGCGCCGGAGCATGGTTGCATGATCTGCACAGCGTCCAGCCGCCCAAGGAATATGGATTTCGCCCGCGCTGGATGACCGACGGCATCCACGCATTACTGACCGAAGCTCCACACCACATTCGGAACGAAGGTCAACCAATGGCCAAAATGCTGGAAAGGGATGTGCTGCTGTTAAAAGGCATTCCAGAAACACAGGTGTTTTCGCACGGAGATTTTCACGGTCAAAACCTGCTGATCGGCCGAGGTGAGATGATTGGCCTGGATTTTACCGAGGCGCGGGAAAAACTGGCGGTCTATGACATCGTTGACTTCCTGAAGGCTGACATCTTTCGCGACGCAACACCCAGCGCCGTAGATCGCAGCGGCATTCTGAAACACAACAAGGACATGTTTTTTCGTCGCTATCGGCACCCTATTCACATGGAGATTCTGGATTTCTGCCTGCGCGCGCGCCTTTTGAAAGACTGGCTGTCTTTGTGGCACATTAAACACGTCTGTAGCACATATGAAGAAGACAGGCGACATCGGCTGGGCGACCGGCTGCGGATCGCGTTTCAAAACGGTTGATCCGGATTGCTCAGGCCCTTTTGACGCAAATGTGCACAGGTTCCTGCGTATAACAACATTGACTGGCGTGGTTTAACGCTTTCTCTATGCCATTTAGAAAAAGAGCGAGCTCGCCGCATTTGAGTCGCCGTAACAAGTATCAGGAAAGTTGATCACACAGATGGTTCTCCGCAGTTTTTTCGCTCAGGACAGCTCCAGCCTCATTGCCACCTTCGTTCCCGGCTCTGCCGACGCCAACGATATCACTGTCGGCGGTTCGATCATCAATAACTCGGACACACCGGACGGAACGATCTTTGTCTATTCCGGCGGCACAGGGACAACGGTCACATTGGACGATACCGGTGGCAGCCCCAATGTGTTCAATGATGATCAAGAAGACGATCATGTCATTACCGACGGTGGTGGGCTTGTCGCCAACGGAACCCAGGTCGAATCTGAGTCCATCATCACGGTGCGCGCACTGGACGAGAATGGAAACCCAACCGGCCCCGAGATTGACGTCTATGTGTTTTCCCAGAACGGCGTTACTCAGGATGTCTGGGGCTATGGTACCTCAGAGCCGCTGGAGCCAGAAACCTCCTACATCAAAGTCGGGGGCTCTAACACTGGCAGTTCGAGCTATTCCGACTTCATCACGTGTTTTGGTGCCGGGACACTGATAGACACCGCAGATGGTGTTGAAGAAGTGCAGAACCTTGAACCCGGTCAACTCGTCTGGACCCGCGACAACGGGCTGCAACCGGTGCAGTGGATCGGAACAACAGAGGTGTCAGGCGTTGGTGCTTTTGCTCCCGTGTTGATTGAGGCCGGGGCGCTCGGTAACACACGCGACCTCATCGTATCACAAGAACACCGGGTGCTCATCAAGGCACCAGCGACGGACATGCTATTCGGGTCCCCCGAAGTTTTCGTAGCTGCCAAACACCTGTGTGGCCATCCGGGAATTTCGATCCGCGAAACAGACCGCGTCACCTATGTGCATTTCATGTTCGACCGACATCAGATTGTTCGGTCGAACGGCGCGCTGACGGAAAGCTTCTATTTCGGGCAAGGTGCTAAGTACGCGCTGTCCTCTCCTCAGCGAGCTGAAATCAGAGCACTTTTCCCGTCGGTAGAGGCGATTAGTGATGCCTTCCAGCACACCGTAGCCCCAACAATCAATGCGCGTGAAGCCAGCGTTCTGCGCGCCTATCTTTGAAATAAGGCAGGTCTGAAATTGAAAAACCCGGGCTGCTTCCGCAACCCGGGTTTTCATTTCAAGTATATAATCCGAGCTTATTCGCCCGCGGCAGCCGCCACATCCAGAGTCACACCCGGGCCCATGGTCGAGCTCAGCGCGATTTTCTTCATGTAGGTGCCTTTGGCGCCCGACGGCTTGGCCTTGGCAACAGCCGAAACAAATGCACGGACGTTTTCAACCAGTTTGGCTTCGTCAAAAGACGCTTTGCCAACACCGGCATGCACAACGCCGCCTTTTTCCGCCTTGAACTGAACTTCGCCACCCTTGGCTGCTTCCACGGCCGCTTTCACGTCCATGGTCACGGTACCGACCTTGGGGTTCGGCATCAGGTTGCGGGGGCCCAGAACCTTACCCAGACGACCGACGATCGGCATCATGTCCGGGGTTGCGATGCAGCGGTCGAATTCGATGGTGCCGCCCTGAATGGTTTCCATCAGGTCTTCTGCGCCGATGATGTCCGCACCTGCTTCTTTCGCTTCGTCCGCCTTGGGGCCACGAGCAAAAACAGCAACGCGCATCGCTTTACCGGTGCCGTTCGGCAGGCCGACAACGCCGCGAACCATCTGGTCTGCGTGACGGGTGTCAACGCCCAAGTTCATCGCGATTTCGATGGTTTCGTCAAATTTCGAGGTTGCGTTGGACTTAACCAGGGCAACTGCTTCTTCGATCGACAGGTTTTCCTTGCCGGCGACAGCTTCGCGCGCAGCGCGGGTACGTTTACCGAGTTTTGCCATCTTACTTCACCTCGATGCCCATAGAGCGGGCCGAGCCCAGGATGATCTGCATTGCGCCTTCGACGTCGTTGGCGTTCAGATCTTTCATTTTGGCTTCGGCTATTTCACGAACCTGCTTCGAGGTCACGGTGGCCACGGTCTCGCGACCTGGGTTTTCCGCACCACGGGGGCGGTTACGCTTGCCGACCGGCTTCAGACCAGCTGCTTTTTTCAGGTAGTAAGACGCGGGCGGCGTCTTGATGTCCATGGTGAAGGACTTGTCCTGATAGTAGGTGATCACGGTCGGGCACGGAGCGCCGGGCTCCATGTCTGCGGTCTTGGCGTTGAACGCCTTGCAGAATTCCATGATGTTGATGCCGCGCTGACCCAGCGCCGGACCAACTGGCGGCGACGGGTTCGCCTGACCTGCAGGAACCTGCAGTTTCATTGTACCAGCAAGCTTCTTGGCCATTTGGTTTTCCTTTCAACTAAGTCAGGGCGCGCCCCGACCAGATTATGTTGCGTGGTCCGATCCGGGATCGCGATCCCAGCAACCTCCCACGAGAGAATCTCGCCCGAAGACGATAGAGGCGGCGTTTACAGGGGAATGCGGGGGTTGGCAAGTGCCATGGCTTCTGAATTCAAAACCATCGAATCGAGCTCCAATAGGGCAATCGACGGCTCAAGGAATGTGGACCGTTATTAATGATGAGCCGTATTTCACTAAGAACTTAATAGCGCAGTAAAAAGATCGTTTTAACCTACTCATCGGTCGAGGTTCGGCCTTTGTATCACATTAATACTATCTGCCGTGCTATACTCAGAGAAAGTAGAGTTTTTCAGTGGAGGCTAATTATGATCATTCGTTTTATTATGACGCTTGGCATCGCGCTTTCCCTTGCTACGACCGCACCTCAATTAGCACGGGCTGACGCAGGTGACTTCTTGGGTGGCGCTGTCGTCGGCGGCGTTGCCGGATATCTGATCGGCAAAGACCAGCAAAAGAAAAAGACACAAACAACGACTCGGACCTATGGATCGGGCATTCCGTCGACCTCACAGGGCGCGCAGACTCAGACTGCTCTAAATTACTTCGGCTACAACGCAGGACGCGTCGATGGTCAGGTCGGCCGCGGCACACGTGCAGCAATCGAACGCTATCAAGTCTCAATGGGATATCCCGTGAATGGCTATGACTTCCAACCTTATCAGCGTGACTTCCTGATGCAGGCTTACTATTGGGGGACAAGCGGCGGACAAGCCTCTACCCAGCTAGCGGGTCAACCGCTTCTGATGGAATACCGCCATCAAGTTCAATCGGGTTCTGCGTTGACAGCGGCTTCTCAACCTCCGGCACAAGCAATCCCGGTCGCAACACCCCAAGAGACCGAGCCCGGGACGAATGCCTCGGATACAGAGTCAGCCAGCCTGCCGAGCCTGTTCTCAGGCGGCACCGGAGGACCGTCGCTGGCCAATCGCTGTAGCGGGGTAATGCTGCAGACATCAACAAATGGCGGCTACACAACATTATCGAACATGTCCGATCCTGATTTTGCGCTCAGCGAGCAGTTCTGCCTTGCTCGTAGCTATGCGATGGCGCACGGCGAAGATCTGATGCAGGATATCCAGGGGCTGACGCCGGATCAGGTTAGCGCCCAATGCGAAGCGTATGGTGACATGTTGGCACCGCAAGTTGACACCTTGTCTCTCAGCTCGAAAAACGACGCGGAAACCCAGATGCGGCAACTTGCGTTGGAGTCCGGACTAAGCCCCGAAGATCTTGCGGCTACAAGCAAGGTCTGCCTGGCAATTGGATACCGTCAGGACAACATGGACACCGCGGTTGGATCCGCACTGATGCTGGTCGCAATGGGCGAGCCAGCCTACGGTGAGCTGATCGGACACCATCTGCGCGAAGGTTTCGGAGTGCGGGAACGTCCCGATCTTGCCATGCAGTGGTATGATGCGAGCCTTTCGGCTTTGGACGCTGGATCGCAAGCTGTCTTCTTACCGTCCCAATCCGACCGACCGCAACTCCTCCGAGCGGCGATGACGCAGGCGCAATAAGTCGATGCAAATACGGTATGGACGGCTGTGATGCTGAAACCAAATCTTGCTTCGTTTCAAATCGCGTCGCGGCCTTACAAAATTAGCCGGTAAGATTGCTCTGCTTCGTAGCTTGTGCAAAATCCAGGTCAACCGAGGTGACAGGCCGAAGGTCAAAACAGAGGACTGACAGCCGCGCCTGACCTGGTCTGTTTAGCGTGCTCCGAGCCAGAAATGCATTCCCTGAAATTTCCACAAGAGTATCTCGCCCGAAGAAAATACACGTGGAATGAACAGGGAAACTGTGGGGCTGGCAAGAGGCGGGCGTTACAGCTTGGCGAAACCGCTTTGGGCCCGAAAAGCGCGTGCTTATCCCAATCTATCTTAGCAACTTCAGGGCCTAGTATTGCCGCGGATTCTTTCTCGGATTGGCGTTTTGTGGCAGACTAGTACTTTTACGGCGCTGGAGGGATCGGGAAAATGAAAGGATTTGAATCACCAAAGAAAACACGGGAGTTTCACAACCACCACTTTGACTCCACCATGTGGAATGATTTTGAGTTTCGTGATGACGATATCATCATCGCTACCTATGCAAAGTCGGGAACGACTTGGGTTCAGCAGATCGTCGCTCAGTTGATATTCAATGGTGCAGAAGATCTCGACGTCGCTGAGATGTCGCCGTGGCTAGACCTTCGGGTGCCACCCAAAGAGGTTAAGTTGCCAGCAGTCGCATCGCAAACGCACCGCCGCTTCTTGAAAACACATTTGCCGGTGGATGCGCTCGTATTTTCAGAACAAGCCAAATACATATACATTGGGCGCGATGGACGGGACGTAGTATGGAGCTTTCATAACCATCATGCGAACGCAAACGACACTTGGTATGAAGTTCTAAATGAAACGCCCGGTCGGGTAGGCCCACCGATCGAAAGACCAACACGAGATACTGTTCAGTACTTCAGGGAATGGTTGGATAGTGATGGTCATCCGATGTGGCCTTTCTGGGAAAATATTCGAACATGGTGGGAGATACGCGATCTACCCAACGTGCAACTCATCCATTTTGAAGCTCTTAAACGCGACATGCCGGGGGAAATTCGCCGCATCGCAGATTTCCTCGACATTGAGATCGACGAAAGCCGTTGGGATGCGATTCTCAAGCACTGTTCCTTTGACTACATGAAAGCACATGCGAGTAAGTCTGTCCCTGGAGGTGGCATATTTTGGGATGGTGGAGCAGAGACATTCATCCACCGTGGCGTGAACGGTCGGTGGCGTGAGGTTCTCCCAGAAGAGGACAAAGCCCGCTATGAGGCTAGGTCCTTGGCAGAGCTCGGGCCGGAATGCAGCAATTGGCTAGCGTCTGGAAAATAAGAGCATCACAGGTTCCATCCCGTCGAAACCCACGAACAGGCCGTCATTGACGGAGTACCAGAGAAGGCAAGCGATTGCGCCCATGCTCTCAATTGGCCCGTTTCAGGCTCAACCATGCTCCAATACTGGTCGGAGTTCGCAGAACGAAACAAATAATCTGAATACTTCAGTTGCTTAAGAGACGCTGGCGAGTATCTTGAGGCGACTTACCTATTTAAGAGGTGATCTGGGATGGCATCATCTCGAACAAATAAAGGACTGCTGATTTGCGTTTTGTTAGCAATGTTGCCGGGATGTGGCAGCAAGGCCCAAGATCAGGGTGCAACGTCCGAAACGGCCACCCAAGCCGATGGCTCTAATAACACTGCTTCATTTGCAACATCGGGAATTGATCCTGCCACCTATGCCGGTCGGTTTCAGATCAAACTGACCAAGGAAGTTCCGCTGCGCGATATTCCCGTTCCCTTCACCGTCTACAGCGGCCTCGAAGAAGCCAGCCCGACCCGTTTGCGGTTGAAGGCCTTCATGGACTTGCGCGGATTGCAGGAAAAAGCACCAGAAATACTGACAGGTCCTTTGGAAGAAAGCTGTAAACGTCAGATCTATCTCGAGATCCGAGACGTTACCGCCATAGGTGAAACCGTAAAGGTCGAAGGGTCAGCCCGTGCCCAATTCACGCGGTGCAAACGGAATGAAGAACCAGGCTTTCGTTACTTTGGCGCGACCGTAGACGCGGTTGCGATTGCCAAAGCCGTGGTAAAGGACCAATGCCTTACATTCAGCATTGAAGGAGTTGATCTTGACCCCCGCGGGTTCATCGGCGCTATCTCCAACCTTTTCGGGCTGACCAACCGCATCAACGAAGCCGTTCTGGAAAAGGGTGGCGAGTTCTTGGCTGCCAATCCGGTTTGTCCGCCGCTGCCCGAAGAATTCACCGTTCTCGACCCGATCTATGAATCCGGAGGCACACGCGAAATCGCTCCTGGAGGGATGGGGGCAGCCGTTGTCGGGTCCGCGGATGTCAGCGCCGAAACGATAGTCAAAGTCCTCGGGGGGCTGAAGGAACTTGGCGTATTGGAGTTTGCGGAATGAGGCTTTGGTTTTTGATACCGGCTTTGATGGCAGCTGCACTGGATGCCCGAGATGCCAACGCTCAACAGGTGCATTTTGACATCGACGCGACCCTACCGGTTCGTGATACGGAACTGCCGTACACGCTTGATCTGAATCTAACCGCTACGGCCCCCACACGGATCGGGGTGGGGGCTCTGCTCGATCTGCGTGAAATACAGAAAATTGTGCCAGAGCGCATGGCAGACAATGCGATTGTCGACAATTGCGGCCTGCAAGTGCGTCTTGATGATTTGAGCTTTCAAGCCCAGGACGAGACAATCGGTCTGGACGGGGGCGTGACCATCACGATCTTCGAATGCAGCCGAACCAGCGAACGCGACTTTCAGCGAGGTGAACAAAAAAGGGCTATCCTGGCGAACATGTCCACCCAAGCGACTGTCGAGCTGCGTAACAACTGCGCCTATTTCAAGCTGATTGATCTTACCCTTACAGCCCCCGAAGCGCAGCGAGAGCAACTTCTGGAAGACGATACTCTCGACTCTGTAAAGGAACTGATGCTGGCCGCCGTAGACCTTGTCTTGAATGAAACCCCGTTGTGTCCTGAACTGCCCGCGGAACTTGCGTCACTTGACCCGGTTTATGAAAATGGCGGCCCAAAGGAGATCGGAGACGGCGGGCTTGGTGTATTCTTGGACGGCTCTGTGGATATCAGCCCGTCGACAATTCTCGACATTCTTACAGTCCTTCAACAAAGAAAACTGATTCCCGGCCCGCCATAACCGCAAAGCACTTTGATGGGTCTTGTAGTAACCTTCCTTTCGCTTTCGAGCTTGAGAACTGGGTTGTCATGAAAACAAAAAACGCCGCGATGCTCGTGGCAGCGCGGCGTCAATAAATAAGTTGGCGGGCTTATTAGCCCTGCTTCGTAACCTGCGTAAAGTCCAGCTCGACCGGGGTTTCACGGCCAAAAATCGAAACCGATACCTTCAGCTTCTGGTTCTCGTCGTCCACGCCTTCGACCATGCCGTCGAAATCCTCGAACGGGCCATCGTTGACCTTGACCTTCTCGCCGACCTCGAAGGTGATCATCAGCTTGGGCGCTTCTTCACCTTCCTGAACGCGGTTGAGGATCTGGTTCACCTCGGCATCGCGCATCGGCATCGGGCGGCCCTGCGGGCCGAGGAAACCGGTGACGCGGTTGATCGAGTTCACGAGGTGATAGCCCTGATCGGACATTTCCATATGCACCAGCACGTAGCCGGGCATGAAGCGGCGTTCGGTCGTAACCTTCTTGCCCCGGCGCACTTCGATCACCTCTTCGGTGGGCACCAGAACTTCGTCGATATCGTCCTCAAGGCCCTGCTCGGCCACAGACGTGCGGATCTGTTCTGCGATCTTCTTTTCGAAATTCGAAAGAACGCTGACCGAGTACCACCGTTTCGCCATGAACCTGTCGTCCTTGTTTGCCTTCGGTGCCTTCGGAATGCCTGAAGCACCGTCATTGAAATTCTATCACGTGACCCGGAATAAAAAGCGGCGCGCAGCCCGAATCGCCGCACGCCCATTCCGAATAGTACCGTGTCAACTACTCTGACATTGCGCGCTGTGCAAGGGGGCAGTGGCGTTTCCGCACTGCCGGAACCACCTTAGCCGAACATGCCAAGGACCAGTTGCAATCCGCCGCGAATGCCTAGATCAACCAGCGCGAAAAACACGGCCGTCAAAGCCGCCATGATGAACACCATGACCGTGGTCAGCAGAACCTCGCGACGGGTCGGCCAGACGACCTTTGCAACTTCGGCACGGACTTGCTGAATGAACTGGATCGGATTCATAGTTGCCATTTGGCTTGGTTCTCTCTGCTAGCGGATAGGCCGGACATAACCGGGCATTGCGGCAATTTCAAGGGCGGTTGGACGCGACGGATCAGGGCTTGGGCTTGTCGTCCCATTCATCACTTAGGATGCGGCGCGCATCGCCCTCGGGGTCGTCATATTGGTTGGACCGAACCGTATAGATAAAAGCCACAAGGCCAACCCCTCCCAAAAACAGGGAAATCGGGATCAGATAGGCCAGAACTTCCATATCAACTACCTCAGGCGCAGGGCATTCAGGGACACAGTGATGGACGAGGTCGACATCGCCAGCGCCGCAATCAAAGGCGTGGCTAAACCGGCCACCGCCAGCGGCACTGCAATAATATTATAGACGGTGGCGATACGGAAGTTCTCGCGAATCCGTTTGGTCGCTTTGACGGCGGTGTCGCAGGCGTCGGCAATCGGGGCCAGATCGTTGCCCAGCAGCACAATATCCGACGCTACCCGCGCGGCGTCCAGCGCCGAGGCGGGTGAGATCGACACATGCGCAGCCGCCAGTGCGGCTGTGTCGTTCAAGCCATCGCCAACCATCAGCACACGGCGACCCTGTTCGCTCAGTTCCTGCACGCGGGCGGCCTTATCCTGTGGCAAAGCCTGTGCGATCCAGTTTTCAATCCCAAGCTTTTCAGCCAGGCCCTGAACTGCGCCCTGCGTGTCACCTGAAATGAGGAGGACTTCGTTGCCCGCATCCCGGAACGCCTGCACAGCTTCAGCAGCGCCAGGGCGCAAGCTGTCAGAGAACAGAAAGGCCACCGGTTCTTGCCCCGAGATTGATAACCAAGCAGCGGTTTGATTACCTTCGTCCGCGCCGGTCCACACCGCCCGGCCCAGACGGACGAGCTGACCATGATAGGAGCCTTCGGTGCCATATCCCGGCACTTCGACAACACCGGTCAAGCGAGCCGGTTTGATCCCGGCCTCCCGCGCGGATTTAGCCAGCGAAACCGACAGTGGATGCGAGGACGCCTCGGCCAAAGCCAGAGCGACCTCAAGATCAACTCGGGAATGGTCCCCCAGGTTAGTCATTTCAGGCGCACCCGAGGTCAACGTACCGGTCTTGTCGAAGACGACCGTATCGACCTCAGCCAGACGTTCCAGCGCGGTGGCATGCTTGATGAGCATCCCCTTGCGGAACAGGCGCCCTGAGGCTGCTGTGGTCACCGCAGGGACCGCGAGACCCAGCGCGCAGGGGCAGGTTATGATCAGAACGGCAGCGGCGATGTTCAACGCAGTGCGGATATCGCCAGAATAAATGTACCAGCCCAGAAAGCTGAGCGCCGACAGGATATGCACACCCGGCGCGTAAAGTTTGGCCGCCTTGTCCGCCAGCGAGGTATAGCGCGACCGGCCGGATTCAGCGATGGCCACCAGATCGGCCATACGATGCAGCGACGTTTCCTCGCCCACCGCCGTCGCGCGGATGGTCAGCGGGCCGGTTAGGTTGACCTCACCTGCGCTGACACTCAGACCCGCTTCGGCGAAGACAGGCAGGGTTTCTCCGGTTAGCAGGGACCGGTCGAGCTCCGACTGACCCGAGACAATCTCGCCATCCACCGGCATACGACCACCGGGACGTACGAGGATCAGATCACCGACGTTCAGCGCAGCAACGGCAACCTCTTCTTCCGCATCACCGACCAGTCGAATGGCGCGCGGCACCTCAAGCGCAGTCAGTTCCTCAGCCGCAGACCGCGCTGCGGCACGAGTGCGGTAGTCCAGATAACGACCGGCCAGCAGGAAAAAGGTCAGCGTTAGGGCCGCGTCGAAATAGGCGTGCTCACCGCTTAACGCGGTTTCCCAAAGCGATGTCACCAGCGCCAGCACGATTGCCAGAACAATTGGCACGTCCATGTTCAGCCTTCGAACACGCAAAGCCGACCAGGCATTTGCAAAGAAAGGCTGTCCGGAAAACGCAATCGCAGGCAACGCAATCGCCGCCGATATCCAGTGGAACATATCGCGCGTGGCGTCTGATGCCCCGGACCAGACCGACACCGACAATAGCATCACATTCATCGATGCGAACCCGGCCACGGCCAGCCGCATCAGCAGATCACGCCCTGCCTTATCCGCTTGCGTGGCCGACAATGCACCGGGGTCCAATTCATGCGCCTCAAAGCCCGCACGCTCCAACACCGGGATCAGGTCGACGGCGCGCAGATCGGGCGCAGCTTTGATCATTGCACGCTTGAGCGTCAGGTTGACCCTTGCGCTCTCAACCCCCGGGTGGGCGTTCAGCTCACGTTCAACGGTTGCAATACAGGCCGAGCAATGAATACCCGGCAGCGACAACGCTATCTGTACATCCTGCGGGATGGGCTGCGCCGGTTCCGCCGGACTGGCAATGCACCCCGGACAAGCTGCTGTGCCAGATGTCAGTTGCGCCGCCATCCGGTCACCCCTTCACATATAGCGGCACACGCTGCGCGAATTCCGACCCGTCCCGATCCTTGGCGACAAGGCGGATATTCCAGTTCCCCTCACCCAGCGCTGCCGGGGTCGAGTAGGCCTGACCGTCAAAAGTGAAATCAGGCGAGAAATCCTCTTTCACGTGAGTGGCACGCCCGACTACGGCCTGCAGTTCGGCCACTTCGACCGGAGCGCCAGTTTTGTCGGTGATATACAGAATCAACAGACCGCCGTTGACCTCAACCCGGATGTCCCAACCCAGCGCCTGCTGTTCCTGCAGCCGCTCATTGAACTCCTGACTTGCGACATAGGAATTTTTGACCTCGAGCCCCGGAAAAGTTTTAACCGCGCTGTAGGCCAGCACAAGGTTCACGGCGATGATTACACCAAAGGCCGCGACAAATACCGCAAGGGCATGCTTTCCGGTAAACTGACGCTCGGCCATTTTAGTTTCCTCGTCCGTTGAACGTGGTGTCCTTCGAGGCGCGCTCACCGCTCTTCAGATCTTCGACCCAGATCCGGACCGGAGTCGAATCCGCAGCCGCCGGACCAGTTTCCTTACGCGCAATGATGTACACGCGTTGCAGCTGAGCAGTATCCGCCGTGACGTTGACGGTATCAAGGTTTGTGCCTTCGATCACCACTCGCATCGCGGAGTCACCAGAGAGGGACAGTTTGAACAGACGGTCCTCGCCATGTTTGTTGCGCAGACGCACATCATAGGTATTACGGATCGTGCCGTCTGACAGGGTTACGAAGGTCGGGTTGCGCACCGGTGCCACGGTCAGGTCGATATCCGAGCGGATGAATAGGGCGAACAACAAGGCAAAGCCGACCGCCGCCCACATGGACGTGTACATGATGGTCCGGGGCCGCAGGATATGTTTCCAAACATTCTTTGGCGGCTGACCGGATTTTTCACGTGTCTCGTCACTCAGAGCCATATAGTCGACAAGGCCGCGCGGCTTCCCGATCTTGGCCATCATGTCATCGCAAGCATCGATGCACAGCGCGCAGGTGATACACTCCAATTGCTGACCATCACGAATGTCGATGCCCACCGGGCAGACGTTCACGCAGGCCATGCAATCGATGCAATCACCCAACTCGGAATCGGCTGTTCGCTTACCCTTGCCGCGCGGCTCACCCCGCCATTCACGGTAGCCGACGACCAGAGTGTCTTCATCCATCATTGCGGCCTGGATACGCGGCCACGGGCAGGCGTAGATGCAGATTTGTTCGCGGGCAAACCCACCGAACAAAAAGGTCGTACCAGTCAGAATAAGAACAGTAGTGTAAGCGACCGGGTGTGCATTGCCGGTGACCAGATCGCGCAGCAACGTCGGCGCGTCTGCGAAATAAAACACCCAGGCCCCGCCCGTCGCCAGACCGATCAAGAGCCAGACGGTCCATTTCGTCACCCGCAGTCGGACCTTGCGGAAATCCAGTTTTTCCTGACGATGCAGACGCAAACGCGCATTCCGGTCACCTTCGATCCAACGCTCGACGAGAATATAGAGGTCGGTCCATACAGTCTGCGGACAAGCGTAGCCGCACCAGACACGTCCCAGCGCCGAGGTGAACAGAAACAGCCCCAGACCCGCCATGATCAGCAGGCCTGCCACGAAATAAAACTCATGCGGCCAGATTTCGATCCAGAAAAAGTAAAAACGCCGGTTTGCCAGATCCAGCAGCACTGCCTGATCCGGCAGGCTGGGTCCACGATCCCACCTGATCCACGGCGTTATGTAGTAAATGCCCAGCGTTACCGCGAGGATGATCCATTTCAGGTTTCGAAACGGCCCGGACACGCGTCTGGGAAAAATCGGCTCCCTTGCAGCGTAAAGGCTGGGGGCGGGGTCGGAATCGCTCACGAGCTGGCTCCAGATATGGCTGGTATAATAGGCGTCTTCTTCCAGAACACAAAGATAGCCACTTTGACATGGGTCAAAAGCGCATCGCACAGACACCTTTTGTCACATCTTACCAGCTTGTCGCCTGAGCCAGCCAACAAAAGTTTTGACCGCAGGGCGCAACGGCGTATTTCCGGTAACAATGTGGTATCCAAGCGTGCCACGCTCTCGAAACAGCTCAATGACACGTGCAGCTTCAATATCGGCCTCAACAAAATGTCGCACCGTGACTGCCGCGCCCTGACCAGCCCGCACCCCTTCCAAAACCAGATTTCCGGGCATTGCGATCCGACCTGCGCTGGGGCCTCGTTCGGCGCCGTGCCGGGCCAGCCAAGTGGTGGTTTCAGTGCTGCCAAGCTCCTCAAGCCAGGGCAATTGGCTCAGCTCATCCGGCGTCAATGACGTCTTACCACCCAATAATGAGGGCGCGGCAACAATCACGATAGGGCTTTGCAGCAACAGTTCCGCATTCAGGCCCGGCCAATCGCCATCGCC
Organism: Ruegeria sp. BB7; assembly: GCF_056539365.1. NCBI lineage: Bacteria > Pseudomonadati > Pseudomonadota > Alphaproteobacteria > Rhodobacterales > Roseobacteraceae > Ruegeria > Ruegeria sp. BB7. The sequence goes on from NZ_JBQFUV010000016.1 coordinate 30,160, forward strand.
GTACCGGATCGCCACATCCACTCCACCCGGGCGCAAACTCACAATCTTGGGCGAAGGATCCAGCGCCAAGGGGATATCTGAATGGAGAGCCTGAAACGCCGGCAGGCGTGGCATCAGCCAAGAAGCGGCAAAAGTAGGGGTCAATGAAACATGAACGGGGCGATCCTCAGCAAGGTGCATCAGATCAGCGACGGCATCTCCAATGGCACCAAACCCAAGCTGCAGGGAACGGGCCAGTTTTTCGCCTTCGGCTGTTAGCCGCAGTGACTTCCCGCGCCGATCCAACAGGGCGGTACCAAGATGTTTTTCGAGCGCACGCAACTGCTGACTAATGGCAGCGTGGCTAACATTCAATAAATCACCAGCCTTTACCACGTTCCTGGTTTGGGCAAAGGCATGAAAGGCTTTCAGCGATGAAAGTGGCGGCATCTTCATCCAGTCCATATGTAATCCATACTTACATAACCGAATTACAATTGAGTCGCATTTCCGCCCCGAAAAATCAATCTTGAACTCAATCGGAAGAACAAAAAAGGAAAGATAAGATGCTATCGATTCTCGCCCAATCCTTTCTGGTTGCCACCCAGACGGATAACTGCAAAACACCTGAGTACCGCGAGAGGGCGCTCGATGAGTACTGGTGGAAGAAAACAAAGCGCGCTTCACATTCCTGTTCGAAATAACAGGCACTATGGACCGGACCAAAACGGGTCACTAGTCTGAGGTTGTAGCACCGGCTGTTCAGGAAACGCGCGAACAGATGGAACAGCCGGTGCCTCAACCTTCGGGCGGCGAGCCGTCCGAAGGTATTCTTTTGCCTTTACTGACCGCCACCCAACTGGTGGACGTATGCCGTGACAGCGCGGATTTGCGCATCGGTCAGACGGTTTTCCCAAGCAGGCATCACGCCAAAGCGGCTGTAAGTGACCGTTTCGGTCAGAGCTTCTTCACTGCCGCCATAGAGCCAGATCGCATCGGTCAGGTTCGGTGCGCCTTGGAACACGTCGCCAGTACCGTCTTCGCCGTGGCAGGCTGCGCAATTGTCTTCAAAGACAACCTTGCCAGCCTGTGCCGCCGCTTCATCAGACTGTGCATTGGTCAGCGACATCACGTACTGAACCACTTGGGCGATTTCTTCCTTCTCGAGGATTTCGCCAAAGGCCGGCATCTCAGAATAGCGAGCATCGTCGCTTTCTTCGTTCCGGATACCGTGGGCAATGGTGAACTCGATATCTTCGAGCGTACCGCCCCACAGCCATGCGTCATCCAGCAAGTTCGGGAAGCCTGGCGCACCCTGTGCACCCGAGCCGTGACACTGTGCACACCAGGTGCGGAACACCGCGCCACCTGCGTTCACTGCGTATTGCTGCAGTTCAGCATCGGACGAAATCTGTTCCAGCGGCGTTTCGACCAGCTTGGCGTTCCAAGGCGCATTGGCCTCTTCAAAGGAAACCATTTCTTCCTGCACTTCACCGCGCGAGGACCAGCCGGTCACGCCAGCCGTTGCCGACTGTACCAGAGGCCATGCGGGATACATGATCGTGTAGATCACACCCCAGATGATGGTGACGTAGAAGGTCCACAGCCACCAGCGGGGCATCGGGTTGTCGAACTCTTCCAAACCGTCCCAGCTGTGCCCGGTTGTCTTAGGGTCGCCCGGCAGTTTTTCAGGTGTTTTGCTCATGGCCGCGCCTCCTTGGATGTGGCGGGTTTATCTTCGTGCCGGAAGGGGATGTTGGCGGTGTCCTTGTATTCCTTGCTGGCGCCGGGGCGGAAAACCCAGACAATAATGCCGACAAAGAAGACAAACAGCACAAGCAGCATCCAGCTATCCGCGAACTGCCGTAAGAGTGTATATTCTTCCATCACACCCTCCTTATCGGCTTGCGTCCGGGGTGAAGGTCGAGAAATCGACCAGCGTTCCCAGCATCTGCAGATAAGCGACCATCGCATCCGCTTCGGTCAGCTCAGGCTGACCGTCGAAGTTGCGAACGCTGACCTTGTCGCCATAACGCTCCAGCAGCCCGTCATAATCACTGTCCGGGTCGGCCTGCGCACGGAAATCGGCCTGAGCGTTCGCCAGCATCTCTTCGGTATAGGGCGTACCCACAACCGCGTTCGCCTTCATGATGTCGGCGATATACTTGCCGTCGATCTTGCGATGCTCAAGGAAGCCATATTTCGGCATGACCGATTCAGGCACCACCGACTGTGGGTCACGCAGGTGGTCTACGTGCCACTGATCGGAATAGCGGCCGCCAACACGCGCCAGATCAGGCCCGGTGCGTTTGGAACCCCACTGAAACGGGTGGTCATACATCGATTCAGCCGCCAGCGAGTAGTGGCCATAGCGTTCAACCTCATCCCGCATCGGGCGGATCATCTGGCTGTGGCACACATAGCAGCCTTCGCGAATGTAGATCTCACGCCCCGCCATTTCCAAAGGTGTGTAAGGGCGCATGCCCTCCACTTTCTCGATGGTGTTCTCAAGATAGAACAGGGGTGCGATCTGAACGATGCCACCGATGGTCACGACCAAAAAGCTGAATACCAGCAGGAGGGTCGCGTTGGTCTCGAGGATCTTATGTTTGTCGAGAATTGCCATTGCTCCGGCCCTCCTTATTCAGCCGGGACCGCGACGGTCAGGCTAGCCTCTTTGGCCGGCGCTTTCCGCACAGTCATCCACAGGTTGTAGCACATGATCACAGCACCAGCGACGAACAACACGCCACCCAGAGCACGCACCACATACATCGGGAACTTCGCGGCCACGGTGTCGGCGAACGAGTTCACCAGGAAGCCGTTGGCATCCACTTCACGCCACATCAGGCCTTCCATGATACCGGTGACCCACATCGACGCGGCATAGAGAACGATGCCGATAGTGGCGAGCCAGAAGTGCCAGCTGACCATTTGCAGCGAGTACAGACGCTCACGCTTCCACAGGACGGGCACCAAGAAGTACAGCGCACCAAAGGTGATCATACCGTTCCAGCCCAGCGCGCCCGAGTGCACGTGACCAATGGTCCAGTCGGTGTAGTGGCTGAGCGAGTTCACAGCGCGGATCGACATCATCGGACCCTCGAACGTGGACATGCCGTAGAAGCCGACCGAGATCACCATCATCCGGATCACCGGGTCGGTGCGCAGTTTGTCCCAGGCCCCCGACAGGGTCATCAGACCGTTGATCATACCACCCCACGAAGGCATCCACAGGATGACCGAGAACACCATGCCCAGCGTCGAGGCCCAATCCGGCAACGCGGTATAGTGCAGGTGGTGCGGACCGGCCCAGATATACAGGAAGATCAGCGCCCAGAAGTGGATGATCGACAACTTGTACGAAAACACCGGACGCTCGGCCTGTTTCGGAATGAAGTAATACATCATGCCCAAGAAGCCTGCGGTCAGGAAGAAGCCCACGGCGTTGTGGCCATACCACCACTGGATCATGGCATCTTGAACGCCCGACCAGACGATGACTGATTTCGAACCCCAAATGCTGACCGGGATGGTCATGTTGTTGACAAGGTGCAGCATGGCAACAGTGACGATGAACGCGAGATAGAACCAGTTTGCCACGTAGATGTGAGGCTCTTTCCGCTTGACCACGGTGCCGAGGAACACGGCCAGATAGGCAACCCAGACGATGGTCAGCCACAGGTCAACATACCATTCGGGTTCCGCATATTCCTTGGACTGGGTGCCGCCCAGAACATAGCCGGTCGCAGCCAGCACGATGAACAGCTGGTAACCCCAGAACACAAACCACGCCAGATTGCCGCCCCACAGGCGCGCGGCGCTGGTGCGTTGCACCACATAGAAAGACGTCGCGATCAGCGCGTTGCCGCCAAACGCAAAAATCACCGCCGAGGTGTGCAGCGGACGCAAACGGCCAAAATTCAGATAACCCTGAGCCCATTCGAAGTTCAGCACCGGGAAGGCCAGCTGAAACGCGATAAAGGTCCCCGCCAGGAACCCGACCACGCCCCAAAAGGCGGTCGCAATCACGCCATAGCGGATCACGTCATCCATGTACTCACCCGAGCGGTCGACTAGAATATCTGGCTCATCGGTGTTTCGAAGCGTCCAGATGAACAAACCACCGGCGATCAGCATCACCAGAATTGCATGCACCTGATACGCCAAATCGCGTGCATAATTGGACCCGATCGCGGCAAATACCACGACGAGACCAAGCACGATCAGCTTGATGTAATTTGACATATTGCGTCCCTTTGCCATGCCCCGCGCGATTCTTTATGTGTCGCAGGACCTTTTTGACTGGCTGTTGTTTTGTCCGACAGAGGCCGGAACTGCTTTGATCTGTGTCAAGACAATAGCCTGAATTCTATGACTATCGTGTATTGTCTGCTGAGGCATCAAGCCGCAGCACGACGCGCGTTCAAGGCACGAGGTCAATATGGCGTATAAATCGCTTCTCACAGTCATCACAGATGCAAAGCAAAGCCGACCGGCACTGGCACAGATGGCCGCTCTGGCGCATGCGCAGGATGCACATGCCGAAGCACTGTGTCTGGGCGTCGACCGCAGCCAGACAGGGTACTATTATGCCGGTGCTAATGCGCTGATTCTTCAGGAAACACTCAACCGTGCAAACGCTGAAGCCGAAGAAGTTCTGGCTTATGCAAAGAACTATCTGGGTAAGACAGGGACCCGCTGGTCCGCCGAAAGTGGCGTAGCACAGATCGCCGATATCGGGCGCCATGTGGCCCATCGTTCCCGCTTCTCGGATCTTGTCATTCTGCCACAACCCTATGGAAAAGATTGCGGCGCCGAGGCCGAGCCGATCATCGAAGCCGCCATGTTCGAAGGTCATGCGCCGGTTCTGGTCACGCCCGACGATACGACTCCGTTCGACCGCCCCGGCACAATCCTGCTTGGGTGGAACGAAAGTGTCGAGGCAATGCGGGCCACCCGACGTGCCCTACCCTTCCTGATTCAAGCCGATCTGGTGCGCATTGTAGTGATTGACCCGCCGCGCCATGGCCCCGATCGCTCGGACCCCGGCGGAATGCTGTCACAGATGCTGGCCCGCCATGGTGTGAAATGTGAGATCGACGTGCTCAGCAAGACGATGACCCGCGTGTCCGATATCCTAAACCGGCACGCCTCGGACACCCAGGCCGATATGATCGTAATGGGGGCCTATGGGCATTCGCGATTCCGCGAGGCCATTCTGGGCGGCGCCACCAGAAACATGTTGGAGCAGGCTTCGGTCCCAGTGTTCTTGGCGCACTAGGTGAACCTTCCTAAAAAGCCGCCCTTTGGGGCGGTTTTCTATTTCTTCACTAGCCCAATCAGGAACAGCAGGATCACTGCGCCGATGGTCGCAAATAGGATCGAGGACAAGACACCCCCACCAATGGAGAAACCCAGAGCCGGGAAAATCAAACCGGCCAGAAATGCACCGACGACGCCAACAATAATATTGCCGATCAAGCCAAAACCACGGCCTTCCATGATTTTGCCTGACAGCCATCCGGCGACCGCGCCAATGAAAAGCATCGCCAGAATGCTACTAAATACCATTACTTACTCCTGAAGTTTGCCTCGTTCAGGGCCAGTTAAACATGACGTCAAAGCACAGTCACGCGGCAAGCATCAAATCGGAAACCCGCCATCCGAATCGTCACCAGCCTCTTCCATCAGGCGCCCCATATCCGGGATTGTGACGTGGCGCTTGCCCTCAAGTAAGATGATCTGATCCTTTTTCAGGGCCGAAATCTGACGGCTTACCGTTTCCAGCGTCAGGCCCAGATAATCGGCCATCGCCTCGCGGGTCAGTGGCAGATCAAACACGATCGGGCCAACATTGCCCTTCTGGCTGATCGACGCATCGCGGCGGGCAATGATCGACAACAGGCTGGCAATTTTCTCGCGTGCGGTCTTACGTCCCAATACCAGCATCCATTCGCGGGCTGCATCCAACTCGTCCAGCGTCATCTGCAACAAGCGGTGCGCGATATGCGGCGTTGAGCTCATTAACTCTTCAAAGGGTTTTTTACGAAAACAGCACATGACCAGATCAGTGGTCGCCTGTACGTCATAGGGCGCAGATTCGCGCCCGGGGCGCCCGACGAAATCACTGGGCAGCAACAGACCTACCATTTGAGTACGCCCGTCCTCCATCGTCTGCGTCAAAGACGCGATTCCAGACACGACAGAACCAACAAAGTTCATCTGATCCCCGGACCAGATGATCGTCTGACCAGCTTCGAAACTGCGGTAATACTTAATGCCTTCAAGCTCTTCCAACTCATCCGCATCACAGTGCGCGCACACTGCGCGATGCCGGATGGGGCAATCTTCACAGTTCGTGTGGTCGACTTTGAATATCGGTGTCATGCGCGTTTCCATTTGATCTTGGTCAAAGCAACTTGGCGGGCCGTCCCATAAAGGTATCGCCATGACTGTGAAACCTCAATTGGCAAAGCTTGGACTATTTGACGCGAAAGTCCCGCGTTACACAAGCTATCCCACCGCGCCCCAATTCAGCAATGACGTGGAGGCAAGTCTTTATGGTGACTGGATTTCCGGGATCAAACCCGGCAGTCAAGTTTCGCTGTACATCCATGTACCATTCTGCCGCAGATTGTGCTGGTTCTGTGCCTGCCGGACGCAAGGTACGCAGACCGATAATCCGGTGATTGCCTATGTGGACGTTCTGAAGGCCGAACTGGATCTTTTGGCCGCGCGCCTGCCCGAGGGCGTCACCCTGTCGCGCCTGCATTGGGGCGGCGGCACACCAACCCTGCTGAACCCGGATTTGATGCGTGAACTGGCGGCACGGATTCTTGAGGTGGTGCCACTGGGGCCGAACGCCGAATTCTCAGTTGAGATCGACCCAAACGAGATTGATGAGGCCCGCCTCGACGCATTGGCCGAGGCCGGGATGAACCGCGCCTCAATCGGGGTGCAGGATTTCGACGCCGAGATTCAAAAAACCATTGGGCGCATTCAAAGCTATGACACCACGCGCGAAGCCGTGGATATGATCCGCGCCCGCGGAATCACAAGCCTGAACGCCGATATCCTGTATGGGCTGCCGCACCAGACCAAGGCACGGATGACGGAAAGCGTGCAGAAACTGCTGTCGCTCAGCCCGGATCGCGTAGCACTTTACGGCTATGCCCATGTTCCCTGGATGGCCAAACGGCAACAGCTGATCCCTTCAGACGCGCTGCCCACACCAGAAGAACGGCTGGACCTGTTTGACACGGCCCGCCGCCTGTTCATGTGGGACAATTACGCCGAGATCGGCATCGACCACTTTGCCACGCAGGATGACGGCCTGACCCGTGCCTTGAAAGCCGGGCAGCTTAAGCGGAACTTCCAAGGCTACACTGACGATCAGGCCGATGTCCTGATCGGCGTCGGTGCCAGCTCGATTTCGCGCTTTCCGCAGGGATATGCCCAGAACGCGCCTGCGACTTCGGCCCACACCAAGGCGATCCGCGAAGGACGGTTCTCGACCTCGCGCGGCCACCTGTTCAAAGGGCAAGACGTCCTGCGCGCCCGGTTGATCGAGGCGCTGATGTGCGACTTCCAGATCAATAGCTCCGAGATACTGCGCGACCACGACATTACCAAGGCCGAGCTGCAGGGCATGTACCAAAAGGCCAATGCCGCCTTTGACGGCCTGCTGCGGATTACCGAGGACGGGTTGTTCATCCCGATCGAGGCGCGCCCGCTGACCCGCATGATTGCTGGCAGTTTCGACGCTTATGATCTGAGCAAAGCTGGCCACAGCTCGGCAATCTGACCCGATAGAAGGTCAGGGCTTGACGCGGCGGGTCAGTTTTTTCCAAACTTGCAGGGCGGGTGGTACTCGCCCGCGCCTGAGGCAGGCCAAGTACCAGACAGTTCATGCCAACGCTTTCGCGTAAGGCTTTCCCTTTCGTGCAGCCGATCTGCAATTTGAAAGAGGGACAGCACCCATGCGCGTTTTCACCGTCCTCGGCCCCAGCCAATCGGGCAAAACCACTCTGGTCGAGGCTATTAGCCGCCTCGACGGGCGGCCCACCACATTCGACGTATCCGGAACCGTGCATTTGCACGGTTTTTCTTATTTGGACGAGCCCTGGTGCGCCATCGACGTAGATGGCGGCGGCGACAATCTGGCCTATGTCGGACCCGCCATGGCAATCTCGGATGCCGCTGTAGTGGTCGTGCCACCCGACCCAAACGCTGCTGTGCTCTGCGCGCCCTACCTGCGTCTGGTCGAAGAGGCTGGCATACCCTGTTTTCTGTTCATCAATCGGATGGACAATCCCAACGGCCGGGTTCGCGACATCATCTCGGCGCTGCAAACCTATTGCACCCACCACATAGCCCTGCGGCAAGTGCCGATCCGCGAAGGCGAAGATATTGTCGGCGCAGTCGACCTGATATCTGAGCGGGCGTGGAAATATCAGGAAGGGCAGCCCTCGGCCCTGATCGAGCTGCCTCAATCGGTCGAGGATCGCGAACAGGAAGCCCGCACGGAATTGTTGGAAACCCTGTCGGATTTCGACGACAACCTGCTGGAGCAGCTGATTGAGGACAAGCAGCCACCCAGTGCCGAGGTTTATGAACTGGCCGCACAGGTGCTGCAGAACCACCAGCTGATTCCCGCCTGCCTGGGCGCAGCCAGCCACGGCAATGGGCTGACCCGCCTGATGAAAGCCCTGCGGCACGAAGCGCCGGAATTCGACATCGCCGCCGGTCGCGATGAAGCCGAAGAAAATGCCCGCGCCATCGCCGGGTTTGCGGATGTGAAGAAACATATCGGCAAGATCGTGGTCCTGCGCGGGCTGGGCGCAGGTGTGAAGGCACATGAAAATCTGGGCGGTGAAACGGTGGGCAACCTGACAACGCTGGACGCCAAGACACAGATCTCCGAACTGCCCGCAGGACAAATCGGGCTTGCGGTGAAGTCCGACCACCTGAACCCCGGCAACCTTTATGACAGTACGTCAGCCACCCCACTGCCTGAATGGGCAGCCTCACACCCGGCGGCACATCGGCAGATCGTGTCACCCGCGCACGAGCGTGATGACGTGCGCCTGTCCAACGCGCTGTCTCGTCTGGTCGAGATCGACCCGGGCCTGCATTTGGCGCAGGATGAGCTCAGCGGTCACGCCGTTTTGGGGTCTCAGGGGCCGCAGCACATGCGGCGCGTCTCGGGCAAACTGGCCGAAGATTTCGGTATCGAGATCGCCACCGATCCGGTTGAGACCGCCTATCGCGAGACCATCCGCACGCCGATCGAACATCGTCACCGCCATCGCAAGCAATCGGGCGGCGCAGGGCAGTTCGCCGACGTGGTAATCTCGGTCGCGCCCATGCCGCGCGGGTCCGGGTTTCAGTTCGAAGAAATCGTCAAGGGAGGTGCAGTGCCCAAAAACTATATCCCGTCCGTCGAACACGGTGCCAAGGACGCGCTGGCGCAGGGGCCGGAAGGCTTTCCCGTGGTTGACGTGAAGGTCACGCTCAGCGATGGTAAACACCACAACGTGGACAGCTCGGACTATGCGTTCCGAACCGCAGGCAAAAACGCTGTACGCGAGGCCCTGCCACAAGCCAAACCGGTCGTCCTGCAACCCATCCTGAACGCCGAGATTCACCTGCCTTCGGATTTCGTCGGCGATCTGGTTCCCACGATCAGTTCCTTGCAGGGTCAGGTTCTGGGCTTTGAGGGCAATCCCAATGCCTCGGGCTGGGAAATTTTCAACGCCCAACTACCTGCCGTGGCCGAAGACGAACTGCACCGCACCCTTGCCAGCGCCACGCGCGGCACCGGATGGGTCAAATTGACATTCGATCATTATGAAGAACTACGCGGACCGGTGCCAAAATCAACCGACCGCGAGAAAGCAAACGCCTGAATTCCGCACGTGGCGGGCTGTTTTCAGCCCGCCGCTGCAATCAGTTCGCGGGTATAGTCGGTCTGGGCATTCTCGAACAGGTCTTCAGCCGCGCCCATTTCGATCACATCGCCATTCCGCATGACGATCACTTTGTGCGACATAGCCCGCACAACTTTCAAGTCGTGGCTGATGAACAGATAGGCCAGACCGTATTTCCGCTGCAGATCACGCAGCAGATCGACGATCTGCACCTGTACCGTCATGTCCAGTGCGCTGGTCGGTTCGTCCAGTACCAACAGTTTGGGGCGCAGGACCATTGCACGTGCAATCGCGATACGCTGACGTTGCCCGCCCGAGAATTCATGCGGATAGCGGTCCATCGCCGCCGGGTCGAGGCCCACTTCGGTCATCACTTCGGCGACCAGCTCGCGCGGGGCGCGGTGGGGGTCAACTTTGTGGATCGCCAGCCCCTCGGCAATGATTTGCTGGCAGGTCATCCGTGGGCTAAGGCTGCCGAACGGGTCCTGAAACACGATCTGCATGTCCTTGCGCAGCCGCCGCAACTGACGCGTGGACCAGCGGCGCACGTCCTGATCACGATAGGTGATGCCCCCCTCGGATGCGATCAACCGCATGATCGCCAAGGCAAGCGTCGTCTTGCCCGATCCGCTTTCGCCGACGATCCCCAGCGTTTCACCGGCGCGGACGCTGAGGGTCGCGTCATTCACTGCTTTCACATGACCAACGGTCCGCTTGAGAAACCCGCGCTGAATTGGGAACCAGACCTTCAGGTGATCGGTCCGGGCGACCTCTTCCGCGCTGGGTGAGACAGGATCAGGCTGACCCGAAGGTTCGGCCCCAAGCAGCTTGCGCGTATAAGGATGCTGTGGGTTGTCAAAAATCTCAGCCGTTGCGCCGGTTTCAACAATCTCACCGTCTTTCATCACGCAAACCCGGTCAGCAATCCGGCGCACGATTCCGAGGTCGTGGGTGATGAACAGCATCCCCATATTCTCGGATTTCTGCAACTCGGCCAGCAGCTCCAGAATCTGCGCCTGAATGGTCACATCCAATGCTGTAGTAGGCTCATCCGCAATCAGAATGTCCGGTTTGTTGGCCAACGCCATCGCGATCATGACACGCTGCCGCTGCCCGCCCGAGAGTTGATGCGGATAGCTGTCCAACCGCTCGCGCGGGTCACGAATACCGACCTTGGTCAGCAGTTCCACAATCCGCTCGCGCGCTGCATCGCCTTTCAACCCCTGGTGCAGAGCCAGCGACTCGGCCATCTGCTTCTGGATCGTGTGCAGCGGGTTCAGCGAAGTCATCGGCTCCTGAAATATAAAGCTGATGTCATTGCCGCGAACATCCATCAGCTTGTCCTGCGAGGCGCCGATCATCTCGTCGCCATCGTATTTGACGGAGCCCTCGACAATGGCGCTATCGCCCAGCAAGGACACTGTGGACAGGGCGGTGACGGATTTGCCCGAACCGGATTCACCCACCAAAGCGACGGTCTCACCCCGATCCACGGTGAAGGACACACCCTTGACCGCCGCGCTCACCTGTCCGTCTTGCTTGAACGAGACCTTGAGGTTGTTCACATCCAACAGGCTCATGAGAAGGTCTTTCTGGGATCAAACGCATCGCGGACGCCTTCGAAGATGAAGACCAGCAGCGACAGCATGATGGCAAAGGTGAAAAAGGCGGTGAAGGCCAGCCACGGGGCCTGCAGGTTCTGTTTCGCCTGCAAGGTAAGTTCCCCCAACGACGGGGCCGATGAGGGCAGGCCGAAGCCTAGGAAATCCAGCGAAGCCAAGCCGCCAATCGTGCCGGTCACGATAAACGGCATGAAAGTCAGCGTCGCTACCATCGCGTTGGGCAGCATGTGGCGGAACATGATGGTCATGTTGCCCACGCCCAGCGCCCGTGCCGCACGGACATATTCAAGATTACGCGCACGTAGGAACTCGGCCCGGACAACGCTCACTAACCCGGTCCAACTGAACAGGATCATCAGCGCCACCAATAGCCAGAAACTTCGTCCTAGAATGGCAAACATGATGATGATGACGTAGAGCGAGGGTGTGGCCGACCAGATTTCGATGATCCTTTGGAAAACAAGATCGAGCCAACCGCCAAAGAACCCCTGAATGGCACCCGCGAAGATACCGATCATGCTGGCGACACCGGTAACCATCAGCGTGAACAGGATCGACAGGCGGAAACCGTAGATTACTCGAGCCAGAACGTCACGTTTGGTGTCATCTGTACCCAGCAGGTTCTGACCATTGGGCGGCAGCGGCGCAGCCCCCGGACGATCCACGCTGGTATTGAAGGAATACGGAATCAGCGGCCAAATTGCCCAGCCCTTTTCATATCCTTCAGCCTCAAATGTTCCGGCCTTAATCTGATCAATGATGCCTTCGGGGTCGTCGAAGCACTCCTCAAGCCCGCCACTGTCGATCAGGCACTGAACCTCGGGGTCGCGATAGATCGCTTCGGTCTGGAAGTCGCCGCCGAACGCGGTCTCGGGGTAGAAGTTGAAGATCGGCGTGTAGAACTCCCCCCTGTATTGCACAAGGATCGGTTTGTCGTTCGCAATGAACTCGGCAAACAGCGACAGGCCGAACAGAACCGAGAAGATAATCAGCGACCAGAACGCCCGGCCGTTGCGGCGGAAGTTGCGCCAGCGGCGCTGGTTGAGTGGGGACAAGGCCATTTACCCCTCCCGCTTTTCGAAGTCGATGCGCGGGTCGACCAGCACATACATCAGGTCACTGATGATGCCGACAACCAGCCCCATCAGGCCGAAAATGAACAGCGTGCCGAAGATCACCGGATAATCGCGGGCCACGGCGGCCTCAAACCCCAGACGGCCCAAACCGTCCAGCGAGAAGATCGTCTCGATAATAATCGAGCTTCCGAAGAACACGCCAATAAACACCGCAGGGAATCCCGCGATGACGATCAGCATCGCGTTGCGGAAAACGTGACCATAGAGAACCTTGCTTTCGCTCAAACCTTTGGCGCGCGCTGTCATGACATACTGCTTCTTGATCTCATCCAGAAACGAGTTCTTGGTCAGCAGCGTCAGCGTCGCAAAGGCGGAAATCGTCAGGGCAATGACAGGCAGGGTGATGTGCCAGAAATAATCCGCGACCTTGCCAATCAGGCTGAGACTGTCCCAATTGTCCGAGGTCAGCCCCCGTAGCGGGAAGATCTGCCAGTATGAGCCACCGGCAAATAGGACAAGCAGCAGGATCGCAAAAAGAAAGCCGGGGATAGCATAGGCCACGATGATGGTGCCGCTGGTCCAGGTATCAAAGCGTGATCCATCCTTGACCGCCTTGCGAATGCCCAGCGGAATCGACACCAGATAGGCGATCAATGTCGACCACAGCCCCAGAGAGATCGACACAGGCATCTTCTCCAACACCAGATCAGTCACACTGATTGAGCGGAAATAGCTCTCACCAAAATCCAGCGTCAGGTAGTTGCCCATCATGTTGAGGAATCGTTCAACCGGAGGTTTGTCGAAGCCGAACTCTTTCTCAAGCTCTTCTATGAATTCGGGCGGCAGGCCACGCGCGCCGACGTAACGATCATTGGCGCCGCCGGTCTGCTGCTCGATGTCACTGCCGCCTCCGGCAATGCCTTCAAATACGTCACCGCCGCCTTCCATCTGGGCGATGATCTGTTCAATCGGCCCACCGGGGACGAACTGAACGAGTGTGAAGTTGACGATCATGATCCCAAGAAGGGTTGGGATGACCAGCAACAGGCGTCTTAGAATATATGCTCCCATGGGGGCGAATTACCTCAACGCGCCTGACGATTTCAACTCGGCTTCTTTCTCGGAGTTGATCCACCACAGGTCTTCCACGCCCAGCGCATAAGGCGGCAGATTTTCGGGGTATTCATACATATCCCAATAGGCCACCCAGTATTTGCCCAGATACCATGTGGGCACCATGATCCGCTTGGCGCGCAACACGCGGTCCAGTGCGCGGACATTGGCGAAAAGCTCTTCGCTTTCGGTCGCGGCAACTATGTTATCGATCAACGGCTCAATGTCTGGGCCATGCGCGCCCGACGGGTTGAACACGGAATATGACGCCGCCTCAGTCCCGTACTGCTGGTAAAGCCCCGTCGAGGGCTGCAGCGATTTCCGGTAACCGCCGTTTATCATGTCGAAATCCCGGTCGCGGCGACGCAGGGTGAACTGAGCGTTGTCGACGCGGTTGTAATTCGCATCAATACCCATGGCGCGCAGGTTGTCGACGAAAGGCTGAATGATCCGATCCAAAGTCGGCTGATCCGACAGAAACTCAATGGACAACACCTCACCCTTATCGTTCCGGCGGATACCGTCATCGCCGACCAACCAGCCTGCCTCATCCAACAGTTTCATGGCAGCGCGCAGGTTGCGGCGGTCGTTCTGGCGTGCGGGGCGGGACTCATGGGCACTCACGGGTTCTTCAGTCAGAACCGCGGGATCGACCGCATCACCCAAAGCCTGCAAAACCTCAAGCTCACGCCCTTCGGGCAAGCCCTTGGCTTCTAGATGCGTGCCTTCCCAGAACGAACTGCGTTGTTGGAACAACCCATATTGCAGGCTTTCATTGGTCCATTCGAAGTTGTAACCGAGCTGCACCGCCTCGCGGACACGGGGGTCTTGGAACTGCGGGCGGTCGAGATTCATGATGAAACCGGTCGCGGACGGCACGTTTCCATCTTCCAACTCGGCCCGGATCACATTGCCATTGGAAATCGCCGGAAAGTCATAGGCCGTGGCCCAGCTTTTCGAGTTATTTTCCTGCCGCAGAGTGAACGTCCCCGCCTTGAACCCTTCCATCGCCGCAATCGAGTCACTGAAATACTCGATCCGGATGGTGTCATAGTTGTTGCGGCCGACATTTACGTTGATGTCATCGCCCCAGTAATCGGGGTTGCGCTTGTACACGATGCGCCGGTTGATGTCGTAGCTGTCCAGCACATAGGGCGCTGAACCGATCCCCGGCACAAGGCGTGACTTGTCCAGACGCCGATTTTCTGGATCAGCCTCGAACCAGGCTTTGGAAAACACCGGCGTACCGCCCACCTGAGAAATCAGGGCCCGGCGTGGAATATCCGGCGCGAAATAGAATTTGACCCTATGTTCATCCAGCGCTTCGGCACGGGGGATTCGCTTGCGCACGGCGTCTGCGTAAGACTTAAGTCCCTGATCAAGCAGCAGGTTGTGGGAAAACACAACATCCTCGGCGGTCACCGGAGTACCGTCCGAGAAACGCGCCTCGGGGCGCATGTTAAAGATCACCCAATCCTGGCTTTCCGGGTATTCGAGGCTTTCGGCCAGCAGACCGTAATAAGATGCAGGCTCGTCATAAGATGGGAACAACAGAGATTCGTATTGATCCGCCGACCGTGCTCCGGCGCGACCCTGCCGTGTGAACGGGTTAAAGCTGTCGAACGTACCCTGCGCGCCGTAAGACAATTCGCCACCCTTTGGCGCATTCGGGTTCACATAGTCGAAATGAGCGAATCCTTCGGGGTATTTAAGATCGCCAAATTCCGAGAACCCGTGGCTTTTGATGATTTTCTCTTCGGCAAATAGCTGGGTCGCGGCCAAAAAAGCCAGAAAAAAACCCGCCATCAAAGCATGTATCGAGCCCCTGAAATCCAATGCGCGCGCCTGAACGGAAACTCTTTTGGATCTCATATTGCTTATCCCCTGCTTCGCCTGTGTCTTTAATCTTATACGCGCCAGCTAAATGACCAGCGCTGTCAGGTTCAAGTTTAGAATGCGTGAACGCTTTGTGAAGATGTTCTTAAGCAAAAATAAAGCCGCTGCACAGGGCAGCGGCTTTTGAATTCAGTGGCTGATCACGCGATCAGTTGCCGATAGTTTGCAGGTAAGCAATCAGATCGGCACGTTCCTGCGGTTTTTTCAGGCCGGCAAAGCTCATTGATGTACCCGAGATATAGGCGCTGGGGCGGGTCAGGAACGCGTCCAGTGCTTCGGGTGTCCAGTTGCCGCCATGCGCCTGCATCGAAGCCGAATATCCGGTGAAGCCTTTCGCCGACGCAACGGGGCGATCCACAATTGCGTACAGGTAGGGGCCAGTGCCATTTGCGCCGTCTTCCAGCTTGTGGCAGGCGGTGCATTTACGGAATACTTTTGCGCCCTTCTCAGGGTCCGCTGCGGCAAGCAGGTCTTCGAAGACCACCTCTTCGCCGTCTGCGCTTTCACCAGAGCTTTCGGTTTCGATAATGTAAGAGGCCGTCTCGCCATGCCCATCCGCATGGTAAAGAACCTCGGCACCCCATTTGGCCAGAAGCAGCACCAGGAAGGTGCCAAACAGGCCTGCGGCGGCCTTGGTAACTGTCATCGTGTCGAACATTGATCGCGAGTCCATTTCAGCTGTCTGCGGGGTGTCTAAGGCTTCCCCTTGCAAGAGGCAAGGTATAGACACCGCGACTAAACGCCCAATTCACGAACTTGTTGCACGGAATCGACCAAATGACCAATCGCATCGCATTTCAGGGAGAACCCGGCGCCTATAGTCACGAGGCCTGCCGCAATGCCCGCCCCGATATGGAGGCGCTGCCCTGCCGTACTTTCGAAGATGTGATCGAATCGGTTCGGTCGGGCGAGGCCGATCTGGCGATGTTGCCGGTCGAAAACACCACCTATGGCCGGGTGGCCGACATTCACCGTTTGCTGCCGCATAGCGGACTGCACATTATCGATGAGGCCTTTGTGCGCGTACATATCAACCTGTTGGCCGTACCGGGTGCGACACTGGATGATATCACCGAGGCGCATTCGCATCTGGTTCTGCTGCCGCAATGCGCAGGTTTCTTAAAAGAACACAACATCCGTGGCCGCGTCAGCCCCGACAACGCACGTGCCGCGCGCGAAGTTTCGGAACAAGGGTATCTGCATTCAGCTGCTCTGGCCAGTGAGCTGGCAGGGGAAATATATGGCCTGAACGTGCTGGCTCGTCATATCGAGGATCAAGACAACAACACGACCCGCTTTCTGGTCATGTCACGCGAGGCCGACCTGACCCGGCGCGGGCCGCATGGGATGATCACCAGCTTTGTCTTTCAGGTCCGCAATATTCCGGCGGCGCTGTACAAAGCGATGGGCGGCTTTGCCACCAATGGCATCAACATGACAAAATTGGAAAGCTACATGGTCGACGGCTCGTTCACCGCGACCCAGTTCTACGCCGATATCGTCGGTCATCCCGACGACCGAAGCGTGCAGTTGGCCATGGATGAACTAGAGCATTTCACCACCAATGTCGAAGTTCTGGGCGTATATCCGGCGGCTGAACCGCGTGGCTAACGGTTGAGAATGCGCTACTTGAATTGAATTTTCTGGCGCAAATGGGCCTCGATTCAATCAGGTGCCATGCAGATGACGCTCTTCCAGTTCGCGGGCAAATTCACTGAGCCGCACCTGAAACTGCCGCCGGAAACGGGCCTGACCCAGCCGCATTGATTGCAGCAACAGACGCGCTGGCAGAGATTTGGCGGCCAACGACATATCAATGCTCAGACGAGTGCGGCGCTGCGATAGCGCCAGAAACTCAACGGTCGTAACGCCGTTCATACCTTTGCTCGACGCTTCAAACCGCATATGCGAAGGCGGTTCACACTCGGCCATCTGGATCGCGACCTGACGCGGTTTGCCGCGCAGCTTGAATTCGGTTTCCCACTGCGTTCCCGGTACGACACCCATATGGCCTGACAACCGTCGCACCTCGATCCCGCGGCGTATGGCCATACGCTCGAAACGTTCAAAATCGGCAACCATTTCGAACACCGAATTGATGGGAGCTTCGATATCTTCGCGCGCTTTAAACTGCATGGCGGTTTGTCGCTCTGTTTCCTGTTAGGTCAGTATTTTGTCAGTCCAGCGTATCCGCAAGCCAGTTTCGCAGCAGGAAATGCGCAATGGCCCCTTTGCGGGCGGGCAGCAATTTTGGATGTTCCCCGGCAAAAGCCTGCAGCATTTCAGGTTTGCTAACCCACATCGCGTCTTCTATTTCCACCGGATCAATGGTGATCTCGCGCGACAGCGCCTCACCCGCACAACCAAACATCAGCGAAGCTGGAAAAGGCCAAGGCTGACTGGACAGATAGCTGACCGCCCCTACGGGCACGCCCGCCTCTTCCATCACTTCACGCCTCACCGCAGCCTCTAGTGTTTCACCGGGCTCTACGAAACCGGCCAGCAGCGAATACATCCCCTCGGGCCACCCCGGGGATCGACCAACCAGCACCGCATCTCCGTGTGTGATTAACATGATGACAACCGGGTCAGTCCGCGGAAAATGTTGACCTCCACACGCAGGACAACTGCGTTGCCATCCAGCTTGTGCAACCTCGCTGGCCGCACCGCAGCGCGCGCAGAACCGATGGGTTTCGTGCCATCCAATGACCGCTTTGGCCGCCGCCGCCAATTCCGCATCCCGTGCGGAGAGGCGGGTCATGATCCGGCGCAGCTCGGCAAACACATAGCCTTGGGGAAGGTCCGGGTGCTGCTGTTCGGACGGATCGATAAAGCCGCCGATCTGCGACATGTCCAGCCCTTCGGGCGACCAGCCCGAGATATCCAAAGCAAAAACCGGATCGCCGTCGGACAGCCCAAGAAACACGGGTTCTTCAACACTTCCGCCGGGGCCATTTTCAACCAGCCCGTGGGACATTGGAATAAGCCCAAGCTGATCCAGCCCCTCCCCCTGAACCAATGGCTTGCCACGCCAAAGCAGCAGACATGACGCTTGCAGGTGGGCACGCGCCTGCGCCAGCTGTTCCATATCCCCGCGAATATGCGCCGCACGATCCAGACCCGAGCTGCCAAATGTCACAAGTTCTGCGTGTTTCATAGAAAATCCTCTGGACGACGGCACAGGGCTGCCACGGCTTCACCGGCAGTGCAATGGGAATTCTAGATGCCCGAAAACCTGAGGCCGTCAAATGATCACAGGCCCGCGTTACAAGTTGCATTTGTTATACTTTTTGGAGAAAATGCTTAACATATAACTGCCAAAAGTAGAAGATTGTCACATTCCTCTCTCCCGTCGAACGCCTCGCTGAAGATCCGGATTCTAGCAACTTCCGATCTGCATATGAACCTTCGGGGATTCGACTACTATTCAGATAAGCCCGACCCAACGATCGGTTTCAGCCGCACAGCCACCCTGATCCGTGACGCGCGAAGCGAAGCTGAGGCGGACGGCGCAATCACCCTGCTGTTCGACAACGGAGATTCGCTGCAAGGTACACCCGTCGGAGAATGGGCAGTCGAGCCGACAAATACCCCGCATATCCTGATGCGCGCCTTCAATGTGCTCGGCTATGATGCCGTCGGCCTCGGGAATCATGATTTCAGCTTTGGACTGGATGCTTTGGATGGCGTGACCGCTGATGCGACCTGCCCGGTGATTTGCAGCAACGCGCGCCGCCTGGATACGAGGTCCGCTTGGCAGGATCAGACCATTTTGACCCGGACAACCAATCAGTTCGGCCGACACGTATCGTTAAAGATCGGCGTGTTTTCGGTGCTACCGCCTCAGACCGCAAAATGGGAAACGCAGCGGCTGAAGAGCAGAGTCGTTATGGATGACATTCTGTCATGCGCCCAACAACAGGTGCGGGACTTGTTGGCACAAGATTGTGATCTGATCCTTGCTTTGGCGCATACGGGACTTGGATCCGCCACCCCTCAACCGGGTCTGGAAAACGCGATCATCCCTCTTGCGGCGATTGATGGTATCGACGCTCTGATCGCAGGGCATTCACACCTTACTCTGCCGGGTCAGGCGCATGATGGATTGGACCATGTCGACGCCAGTTCGGGCCGGGTGCACGGAAAACCCGTAGTCATGCCCGGCGCAGCGGGGTCGAATCTGGGTGTGATTGACCTGACGCTACACCGCGAGGACACCGGACAGTGGAAAGTTCACGACCACAAATCCGAGTTGCGACCCATCTGCCCAACGGCAACGGGAAGCATGCCCACACCGGTCGCAGAAGACCCTGAATTAGTATGCCTTTTTTCCGAGGCGCATTCGGAAACACGCCGTCGTGCGGCACAACCCGTAGGTCATAGCGACCATCCTCTCCACAGTTATTTTAGCTTTTGCGCCCCGGACCGTGGACTTACCTTGGCCGCAGCAGCCCAAGCCGCTGCCCTGCGTCCCTATCTGCACGGCACAAGCCTTGCCGAGTTACCCCTTTTGTCAGCGGTAGCGCCTTCAAGATTCGGAGGCAGGGCTGGCCCCAGGCACTACACGGACGTTCCCTCTGGCCAACTGTGTTTGCGCCATGTCAACGATCTGTATGTTTTCCCTAATGAATTACAGGCGGTGGTGGTGACTGCCGAGCAGATCAGCGATTGGTTGGAAATGTCCGCCGGGGTTTTCAACCAGATCTCGCCCGGGCAGCAAGACGAACTGATTGCCTTGGACCGGGCGGGGCATAACTTTGATGTCTTGTTGGGGCTTACCTACCAGATCGACCTGTCGCAGCCCCCGCGTTTCAAGGCCAGCGGACGCCTGATCAACCCGGCGCATCGACGAATTCGCAATATTCACTTCGAAGGTCGGCGGTTGTTGCCCAATCAGCACTTTGTTGTCGCGTTGAACAATTACCGCGCCAATGGGGGCGGTCATTTCCCCTTTGTCGAACAGGCAGAACCCATTGCGCTGCCCATGCTACCGATCCAGAGCATCTTGCGGGATTACCTGTCCGGCGATCTGCCACAAGACCCGCTGCAGCACGCCCCGCGCCCCTTTCACCTGATGTCTCAGCCCGGCTCAAAGGCGTTGCTGCGCACCGGACCAATGGCCCAAGCGCATCTGGAAGAGTTGGCAGAATACAACCCACAAGTGGTCGGTAAAGACGATGAAGGTTTTCTACTGATCCGCTTGACGCTCTGACGGCTTGTCTTTTCCCCGGTCATTGCCTATATCGACCGATGAGAGGTTGGCGCGGGCGAGCGCCTCGCCAACCTGGTCAGGTCCGGAAGGAAGCAGCCACAACGAGCCCCGCTTGGGTCGATGTCCAACCTCTCACTTCAATTCCCCAACATATTCGCACCAAACGGGCCAGTAGATTAGTCGATTAACCGTGGCCAGACGGCCGCGCTGCGACGCGCGAATGCGCCGATATGGCCAACCTTGGACAAGCCAAACTCAGTCGGTGACAGCAGATGGCGACGTGCATTGGGCCCATAAAGATCAGCCAGTCGCCAAACCGCTTTTGGCGGAACAACGTCGTCATCCTCAAAAGTAAACAAATCCACTGGCGTATCCATTTGCGTCCAGCGCGCGTCGGGCAAAGTAACGCCGATTTCGGGCAGGTAGTTGCGCGGCGCGGTACACCAACTGCGCCATTGCCAATAGACGCTAGCGGGCAAGTCTGCCCCGAACCCCAACGCCTTGCCGGGCAAATATCCCAGAGCTTTGACGGCCAAGGGTGCCTGGCCGTACCAAAACAGCAAAGCCAATGCTCTGTAGGGCCAGGGATGATCTGACACTGTAACCGGGCCGGAACAGACACAGATCATACGGTCGATTTGGTCGATATCAGGTTGAATCGGCCCCAGCATCCCGCCGACGGAATGGCCGATGCTCCACTGTTGCGCGTTGGGGAACCTCCGCCGCATCTCGGCCCGAGCGGCGGGCATGTCGATCAATGCCCAATCCGCCATCGTGGCGTGTGAATTCTTGAGCGGCCCCTCAAGCGAATGACCAAAATCTCGATAGTCATAAGTCAAGCAGGCCATGCCACGATCGGCAGCGAGCCAGCGGGCGAAATGCTGGTAGTAATCCCGCGGTACGCCGGTCGCGCCATGGATGATCACAGCGGTCTGGGGCTCATTCATCGGCAGGTACAACCGAGCTGACAAATTGGTCGAACCTGATTGAAACAGAAAGTCCTCGGTCAATACGGCCTTTGCGTTGTCCAGCATGTCGCCCTCAATCTGAACTAATCAGTTCACCCTTTCAAACCGCACGGATCACCCCTTCAAGTCAATCCCGTTTCAGCATGACCAAACGTCCGCTCGGCCATGGTCAAAGGCCGCTTGACTCAAACCACCCGAACCAATTAGCGATGACGTGATGGTTCCCGCCCCCGGTTTCGGGGCGGGATGAAAAGGGAACACGGTGCGGTTCTGCTTGGCTATGCCGGAACGAACCAAAGCCGCGACTGCCCCCGCAACTGTAAGCGGTGAGCAATGCCGAAACACCACTGGCCACAAGGCTGGGAAGGTAGGCAAAGCAATGACCCGCAAGTCAGGAGACCTGCCATCGAACGAAAAACCGAAACTCGGGCGGGGTGTCCGGGCAGGTTGTCAGCACGCTGTCACACCTGATCCATGCCCCTCGTCCCACGCGCGGAGGGCGCAAGATGATCTGGAAGACAAGGACACACCAATTCACCGCAACGGTCTGCCAACGCACCGGAGGAAACTGCCCGGCACTAGCGCAGATGGCGCGCGCTGTTGTACAGGCGATGGACGCCGCCGCCCTTGCAACGACCCCTGAGTTTGAGTTCA
The DNA here is from genome assembly GCF_056539365.1 of Ruegeria sp. BB7. Lineage (NCBI taxonomy): Bacteria > Pseudomonadati > Pseudomonadota > Alphaproteobacteria > Rhodobacterales > Roseobacteraceae > Ruegeria > Ruegeria sp. BB7. Next base: position 52,612 of record NZ_JBQFUV010000016.1, read on the forward strand.
ACGGCAGTAGCGACCTGACCCATTGCGCCGAAGGCTGCACCGCACGGTTCCGAGCGCAAAAGGATCAGATTCGGGTCTTTTGTGGCACAAGCTATGATGCGTCACTCGAATCGCTGGACGACTACGCGGATATGTTGTTCGGCCCTGACATGGTCATGCGCCCTGCGGGAATGTTGGCCGCGCTGCCCTGCGCCATGCTAGAGGTCACGGCGATTCCCTCCAAGCCGGTAGCCCAGACAGAACAACAGCTCGCGCTATAGACTAGCCGCTTGTCTGCGGAAGGCTGGCCCAATCCATTTGGCCATCGGTCTCGACGGCGCAGGGCCGCACTGCTCGCAAACGGTTCAACGCCTTCTCTGGGGATTCGCCATGCTCGACCATAAGGCGTAGAGCAATCATCCCGGACCGGCCACAGCCGCCCCGACAATGCACCAGCACCCGCCCCTCGCGGGACAGAATGCGCGTGGCAGCTGCGCTGACCTTAGACCAGGCGGCATCTGTCGCTGTGGACGGCGCTCCGAAATCCGCAACCGGCAAATGTGCCCATTCGATATTGTGCGCCCGCAGGTCATCACCAAAACCGCCTGTGCCCTCCTGCTGCATTTCAAACTCGGTGGTCATCGAGATCACAAGAGTCGGCTGCCAGTCGCGAATGACGCCCATATCCCGCGCATACCAGCCACCGCGCCCCGGCAGCGGCGACAGGGCAACGGTGCCATTTCCCACGCGTACAGCGTAAATTGCAAACTGGCTCACTCCGGGTCCTCCTCAGACACAGCTTGTAAGATGCGCAATCTGCCCTGCAAACCGAAATTCACCCAAGCCTGCTGTGGACGCGGGGCGCAGGGGTCTCTACGCTGCATCGGAACCCGAATCCGACAGAGCAGACATGAACGACACGCCCAGCCCCGCCTATCAGGTTCTTGCCCGTAAATACCGTCCGGAAACCTTTGCCGACCTCGTTGGCCAGGACGCGATGGTTCGCACGCTTAAAAACGCATTCGAGGCTGACAGGATCGCTCAGGCTTTCATCATGACCGGTATCCGCGGCACCGGCAAAACCACCACGGCGCGGATCATCGCCAAAGGCATGAACTGCATTGGGCCGGACGGCGAGGGCAAGCCAACGACCGAACCCTGCGGCCAGTGCGAGCATTGCGTGGCGATCATGGAAGGCCGCCATGTCGACGTGATGGAAATGGACGCCGCCAGCCGGACCGGTGTGAATGATATTCGCGAGATCATCGACAGCGTCCGCTATCGCGCCGCCAGCGCGCGCTACAAGATTTATATCATCGACGAGGTTCACATGCTCTCGACCAGCGCCTTCAACGCGCTGCTCAAGACGCTTGAAGAACCGCCCGAGCACGTGAAGTTCATCTTCGCCACCACCGAGATTCGCAAAGTGCCGGTTACGGTGTTGTCGCGTTGTCAGCGGTTCGACCTGCGCCGGATCGAGCCTGAGGACATGATCGGCCTGCTCAGAAAAATTGCAGCCGCCGAAAATGCTCAGATCGCGGATGACGCGCTGGCACTGATCACCCGCGCAGCGGAAGGTTCGGCGCGGGATGCGACCTCGCTGCTGGATCAGGCGATCTCGCACGGGGCTGGGGAAACCAGCGCGGATCAGGTGCGCGCGATGCTGGGCCTGGCCGATCGTGGTCGGGTGCTGGACCTTATGGACATGATCCTGCGCGGCGACGCTGCGGGAGCGCTGACCGAACTGGGCGGGCAATATGCCGAAGGCGCCGATCCGCTGGCTGTGCTGCGCGATCTGGCCGAAATCACCCATTGGGTATCGGTTGTCAAAATCACGCCGGATGCTGCCGACGACCCCACCGTATCCCCGGACGAACGCGCGCGGGGTATGCAAATGGCCGAAGCCCTGCCGATGCGTGTACTGACCCGCATGTGGCAGATGCTGCTGAAAGCGCTGGAAGAGGTCTCCGCCGCACCGAACGCTATGATGGCGGCTGAGATGGCGGTGATCCGCCTGACCCATGTGGCCGACCTGCCCAGCCCGGAAGAGCTGATCAAGCGGTTGCAGGACACTCCGCCACCTCCAAATGGCGGGCCCGGTGGTGGGATACCGACACCATCTCATGCGGCCGTTCAACCTCAGGCAACAGTGACGTCTGCTTATGCAGCCCCCGCCAGCGGCGGGTCCGGCGGGCCAAGCGCCGCTTTGGCACAGGATGCGCAAGCGGCTCTGGCACGCTATCCAACCTTCGACCATGTGGTCGAACTGATCCGCGCAAACCGGGATGGCGTTCTGCTGGACGAGGTCAAACGATCCTTGAGGCTGGTTGCCTATCAACCCGGTCGCATCGAGTTCCAGCCGACCGAGCGTGCCTCCGGCCAACTGGCTCAGCGTCTGGGCTCTGCGCTGCAACGCTGGACAGGCAACCGCTGGGCCGTGACCGTCGTCAATGAAGGCGGTGGCGAGACGATCTATGAAAGAGAAAACGCGGCAGATGAGGCGTTGAAGGCCCAGGCCCGAGAGCACCCTCTGGTGCAGGCAGTTCTGGCCCAATTTCCGAAAGCGCGGATCACAAACATAGAAACACCGGAACAACGCGCCGCTAAAGTCGAAACCGAAGCCCTGCCCGAAGTCGAAGACGAATGGGACCCGTTCGAAGAGGAGTGAGCCTCTCTTGGGTAACTCGAAACCCTCCCGCGCCCGCCACGGGCGATCGGAAGGAAAGGTTTTGCCAAAGACCTAGACGACAGGCCGGGGCCCCTCGACCCTTGTGCCGCGCGCATGCCGACCGTATTTAGGCGGCAAATAGATTTACAGGAGAATACTGATGCTAAAAGGACTCGGCGGTCTGGGCGACATGGCCAAGATGATGAAATCCGCACAGGATTTGCAGACCAAAATGACCGACATGCAGGAAGAGCTGAACAACCTGATGGTTGTTGGCGAATCCGGTGCTGGCCTCGTAAAGGCCACCGCCACCGCCAAAGGTGAGCTGAAAGGTCTGGACATCGACCCGTCGATCTTCAACGGCGACGATAAGGAAGTTGTCGAGGATCTGATCCTAGCTGCCATCAAGGACGCACAGACCAAAGCGGCCGAGCGCTCTCAGGCCGAGATGGCAAAACTGACCGAAAGCATGGGCCTGCCCGCAGACATCAAGCTGCCGTTCTGATAGGCATTCCTGACGAACACCAGGCCGGGCACCCCTGCCCGGCCCCTTTGCAGGAGCCCGGGCCGTGAGTTCGAATAGCGATATCGACAATCTGATCGACCTGATGGCCAAGCTGCCGGGCCTCGGCCCCCGCTCGGCCCGCCGCGCGGTACTGCACCTGATCCGCAAGCGCGCCCTGTTGCTGACTCCCTTGTCGGACGCGATGCAACAAGTCGCCATTACCGCCCGCGAATGCCTGAATTGCGGCAATGTGGGCACCACTGATATCTGTGACATCTGCGACAGCGAGGCCCGCGCGACCGGAGAGCTATGTGTGGTCGAAGACGTCGCCGACCTCTGGGCGATGGAGCGCGCGGGCGTGTTCAAAGGTCGCTATCACGTTCTGGGTGGCACATTGTCTGCTCTGGACGGCGTCGGCCCGGACGATCTGCGCATTCCCCGTCTCAAAGATCGGGTCGTGGCTGAGGGCATTACCGAGATCATCCTCGCCCTGAACGCCACTGTCGATGGTCAGACCACCGCCCATTACATCGCCGATCAGTTGGAGGGGCAGGTCCGCCTGACCTCGCTGGCGCAAGGTGTTCCGATTGGGGGCGAGCTGGATTATCTGGATGACGGGACGATCACGGCGGCGTTGCGGGCGCGGAAGGAGTTATAGACGCATAGTTTTAATGCTATATTGTCATTTTGTTTGTTTTATTACTATCGGAAATAACTTGGTATTTGATTTATGTACCTAAGCGAACTTTCTATAGAATTCTTTGTGAATTTGCTGTTCGCAGTACCGGCCGTCGCGGTAATCTTCGGGTATTTTCAGAAACTAAAATGGCTCAAGACTGCGGTAGGGTTGCAGGCTGTTGTGATGGTGATCAGCCTTGCCGCGATGTACATCGAAATAGAAACAGGTCGGTGTCGGAATTGCACCGGAATGGAGGGGCTAACGTTCCTCGTCTTACCGGGTTTTTTCTTGGCTTCGGCAGGAGCTAGCTTTAGCGTCTATGCTATCGTTCGCTGGATTGCCAATCTTTGGCACAGCAACCATGTCGACACTTCCCGATGATTACGTTTAGTCCATAGAGGTGTAGTCTGCCGAGCCCGAGTTCAGTAACCTACAAGAAACCAAAAATTCACAAATCACATTCTGGGAAATTTTAATGAACCGCATTCTCGCCCTCATCCTCACCGCCTTCACCGCAACCGCCGCCCTGTCGCAGGAACTCATCGACAAAGGCTTTGTCGACGGCTGGAACATCATGATGGACCCCGCGCTCGGCAACGGGTGCCTGATCCAGACGGTGTATCAGGACCTCTCGGTGGTGCGGCTGGGTTATGACGCGCTGAACAATCGCGGATATTTCGCCGTCTACAACAAGGCCTGGGGCGACATCAAACAAGGCGAGAGCTACCCGATCAGGTTCGAACTGGACGGCAAAAGCTTTGATGCCACCGCCATCGGGTTCAATCAGGGCCGTGTGCCCGGGGCGACTGTGTTTTTTACCGACCGAAGTTTCGTCGCCGCCATTGCGCAGAACAAGACCATGACCGTCTATAACCCGGCAGGTGAGGTGGTGATGGCGATTGATCTGAAAGGTACCGCCAAGGCGCTGGAATATGCACGAGACTGCCAGAGCGGTGAACTCTAGCGAATCGGGTCGAACAGCGCGTCCTTGGCTGTGCAGTCGCGTATCACATCCCGGCCGCATGGGACGGGTTCAAGATCAAGGGTCAGGCACAAGCGGACTTCTTCGATATAACCCTGGTTGCAAGTGACCGTGATCATGTCGCGTTCAAGGTTGGGATTGGCCTTTAGGAACGCCTCTTCGACGACAGATGCCGGAAGTTTGACCTGCGCATCCAGCTTGCGAAATATCGCCGGGCGCGTGATGCCTTGGTAGGCACGCCGCGACAGGGCATAGTAGTCTGCTGCTGAAAGTCCTGAACAGGTGCCGTGCTTTTTCCACTGGTGCCACGCCAAACCAGATGAACCCTGAATATCCGTCATTTCACGTGTCATGGCACGCGACGGAGGTGCCTCGGGCGTGCGGCAGAAAGCAGGCCAGCCCTGATGAAATTGCGGCCACAACCCGTGCAGAATCCAACCATGATCGTGCCGCGCGTCGCATTGGTCCGACCCGCGCGCATCGCCTTCGCGCGCGCACCAGTTGGGTGACCAACTAAGCGACAGGACGTAGTAGTCGAATTCGCCGGCCTTCTCTCCGTCGGCCTGCACGGCCAATGCACCAAACACCCACAGAACCAGCCCTAAAACCCGCCGCAGCATTCGCCTCTTCCCTTCTTGCCTTGCCGCGACTATATAGGCCCCAAGTTCCCCGACAACGGAAACCTGCCCCAAGACAACGGGGCCGCCGAATTCCGGCGACGGGACAGATGTATTTATAGGAGACGGGCTGATGGCAAAACCGCTTATGGCCAAGGCAACAGCCGTATGGCTGGTGGACAACACCACGATCAGCTTCAAGCAGATCGCGGATTTCGTAGGCATGCACGAATTGGAAGTGCAGGGCATCGCAGACGGCGATGTGGCCGCTGGCGTCAAAGGGTTTGACCCGATCGCCAACAACCAGCTGACCCAGGACGAGATCGACACGGCGCAGAACAACCCGCTGCACAAGCTGAAGCTCAAGTTCAACCCGGCCGCCTCAGGCGAAGAAAAGCGCCGTGGTCCGCGTTACACGCCGCTGTCCAAGCGTCAGGACCGTCCGAATTCGATCCTGTGGCTGGTCAAGTTCCACCCCGAACTTAGCGACGGCCAGATCGCCAAGCTGGTGGGCACCACCAAGCCGACCATTCAGTCGATCCGCGAGCGGACGCACTGGAACATCTCGAACATGCAGCCGATCGATCCGGTTGCCCTGGGCCTGTGCAAACAGTCCGAACTGGACGCGATCGTGCAGAAGGCTGCTGCCAAGAAAGCGGCCGAAGGTGGCGTCATGAGCGATGACGAGCGTCGCAAGCTGGTTTCGACCGAACAGTCGCTGGAAATGGACGCTGCGCCTAAGATTCCAACTGCCATTGAAGGCCTGGAAACCTTCTCGCTGTCCGACGAACCGACAGAAGAGAAAGACGAAGAGCCGATCATCGACGCCGACAGCTTCTTCAACCTGCCCAAGGGCGGGGCCGAGGATGAAGACGAAGACGATCTGCGTCCTTAATGCTTAGTGAGCCCCGGTCCGAACGGACCGGGGTTTTTTCGCAGGTAATCCATGCTGACCATCCTTTCCAATATCTTTGGCCCGCACCGCGCCGTATCAATCTATGCGTTTCTGAAAACCTGGGGTTTGCTGGTGGTCGCCATTGTTGGCACCATTACGATCGCAACCGCGCTACTGGTGCTTAACGACAATGGTTCGCACGAGCATGACTCGTACCTGACCGTCTCGGTTCTGTCGGCAACTCCGGTGAACGGAGATCTAAAATACGGCGTCCTTGCTTCGGTGCAGTTGCCCGATGGCTCGACCACTTCTATTAACGAGCCCAAAGAGCATATCGCCCGAACCGTCGGCACCACAGCCTGCGTGGAAAAACGTATCTTCGAAGACAGCGGAGAGGCACGATATAGGTTCAAACTGCCAAGCCTCTGCGAGGCCAGCCAATAAGCAAAACCGCCCGGAAGTTCTTCCGGGCGGTTTTTCCTTCAGATCATTTGAAACAGGATGCCGGACATGATCGCTCCGGTGATCCCCAACCCCAGATAGGTGGCAAAGACCTTCGGCTTGACCAGCGACCAGACCGCCGCCATGGCCGGGATCGAGCTGACGGCCCCTGCCACCATGAACGACATCGCCGCGCCAGCACTCATCCCCTGTTCTGTCAGCCCTGCCAGAAGTGGCGGCGCAACGTAGGAGTTCAGATAGGCAGGCATCCCGACCAGCGCCGCGATCACGATAGGTACGATACCTTCTCCCCCCACCACACGGGCGATCAGATCGGCAGGAACATAGCTGACCAGAAGCGCCTCAAGCACATAGGCCAATGCCAACCATTTCAGCAGGAATAACCCGTTGTGAGCAAACTCGGACCGGAACCGCTGACGACGCTGGGGCTCCTGCCAGAACCTCCAGACGGGTTTGTCATCTTGCTTTGGTCCACACCCACAGCAGCTAGCCGGTTTGTACTCGCGCAGAGGCTCGGCAAACGCACCAGAACAAGTCAGACCCCGAACGACAAAGCCTCCGAATAGCCCCAGTGCAACTGCGGCTACGGCCTTGCCGATCGCAAAGGGCCACCCCAAAGCACCAGCCGTGATCAACAAAGTCGGAGGGTCAATCAAAGGGGAACTCAGCCAGAACGCCATTACGGCAGACAAAGGCGCACCCAAGGCGAGCAATCCGGCAATGAACGGAATGACTTCGCAAGAACAGAACGGAGCCAGCCCACCAAACAGTGCGGCCAACAGGATCATCCGTGTCTCGCGCCCTTCAAAGGCACGCGCCACCATCACCTCGGCTCCGGTCGCCTTGAGGTAGGATAGCAGCAAAACGGCAAACAGGATGTACTGGCCGGTATGGATCAGCGCCTTGCCAGCAAATGTCACGACCTCATCCCAGTTACCGGGGTCCAGAACGGCCACGACGGCAAGGATCGCCGCGATCAATGCCCATGGGGTTTTAACCAGGTCAAGCACTTTCACAGACACTTTGGGATTTTGCGTCAGCTCAGCCATCGTTTGCGGCCTTTCCCACTTCGTCGACGCAGCATTCGGCAAGAATGAACTGCGCCAGATTTCTCAACTCGTCATAGCAGGCACGGTTGATCGTGCTGCGCCCGACTTTCTCTTGTTCGACCACCCCACCCGCAGCCAAAAACCTCAGGTGGTGGGCCAGGGTTGACGGGGCGATCCCCGTTCGCTCCTGAATTTCGCCAACTGTTAGCCCTGCCTGACCAGCTCGGACCAAAGTTTTCAGAACCTTCAGCCGGGCCTCGGACCCCATGGCCGAAAATCCTGCTGCAGCGGCTTCCCACATCTCTTAACTCCATTAACCTAGTTTTCTAGTTATTTAGTTTATTATTTTTCGCAGATCAAGCGCTCAGTTACAAAATCTCGGAATTTTCGTAAGTCCAGATTGCCCCCGAAATAAGTCCAAACTATAAAGCCCTATGGCAATATCGGTTGACACATTCTTTTTGGAACTCAACGGGCAAGGCACCCTGCAGGCGCAGATTCAGCAGATGATTGCAGAGGGCATTCTGTCCGGTCGTTTTCACGTAGGTGAAAAGCTGCCCTCTTCGCGCAAACTGGCGGCGCATCTGGGAATCAGTCGTATAACTGTGACGCTTGCGTACACGGAACTGCTGGCCAACGACTACCTCACTGCAAAGGGGCGATCGGGCTATTTCGTATCGCAAAACGCGCCTGTGCCGCCAAAATACTCTCCAGTTCAACGCGGCACTGAGACGGTCAATTGGGACAAGGCACTGGCCCGCCGATTCTCGGGCGGGAACATGCTGTCAAAACCTGCCGACTGGCGCGACTACCGCTACCCTTTCATATACGGGCAGGCCGATCGCACTCTGTTCGACCACGCCAATTGGCGCCTCTGCGCTGTGCGTGCACTGGGCCACAAGGATTTCGATTCCCTGACCGGTGATTACGTCGATCAGGATGATCCGCTGCTGGTCGAATTCATCGCTCGCCATACCCTGCCGCGCCGGGGCATTGCAGCTCGTCCCGAAGAGATTTTGATCACCATGGGGGCTCAGAATGCGCTTTGGCTGGCATCGCGCGTGCTGCTAACCCACAACCGGACCGCCGTGATTGAAGACCCGTGCTACTACGCCCTGCGCTGCTTGTTGGAGCAATGGGACTGTAACGTCACTGCCTTGCCAGTCGATCGTGACGGCCTGACCCCCGATGCGCTGCCAGATGAAACCGACGTCATCTTTACAACGCCCAGCCACCAAAGCCCGACAACCGCAACCATGCCTGTCGAGCGCCGAACCCAGTTGCTTAAACGGGCGCATGAGTTGGATGCGATGGTGGTCGAGGATGATTACGAGTTCGAAATGGCTTTTCTGGGGGCCCCCTCACCAGCGCTCAAGTCGATGGACCGCGATGGTCGCGTGATCTATATTGGCAGCTTCTCAAAATCCCTCTTTCCGGGTCTGCGGTTGGGATACATCGTTGGATCAGAACCCTTTATCCGCGAGGCGCGTGCGCTGCGCTCGTTGGTGCTGCGCCACCCGCCGGGACACATTCAGCGCACAGCCGCATATTTCCTATCGCTTGGTCACTACGACGCCCAAATCAGGCGCATGTCGAAGGCCCTGGCGCAGCGGCGAGAGGCGCTGGATGAGGCGGTGGAACAACACGGTCTGACGGTGGCCGGACGTGGCATCATGGGGGGGTCATCGCTGTGGATGTCGGCCCCCGAGCATGTCGACACGGCCCAGTTGGCGTACAGCCTGCAGGAACAAAGCGTCCATATCGAACATGGTGCTCCATTCTTTTCGGGGTCACATCAACCGCGAAACTTTTATCGCCTCGGCTATTCCTCGATCCAGCAGGATCGTATCAAACCGGGGATCAAACTGATCGCTGATGCAATCCGCGCCAGATAGCACCTAACTGGACCTAAATCGCCTCTTGTTCTGGCCCTAACGCCACTCTGCCCCATGGTTCACAACCGTATGCAAAGGCAGAGTGAAGGGCTCTGCTATTCCAAACAGACGCGGAGATCACACCAATGAAGATGACGACGGAAGAGGCCTTTGTTAAGGTTCTGCAGATGCATGGTATCGAACATGCGTTTGGGATTATCGGGTCTGCGATGATGCCGATTTCGGATCTGTTCCCGAAGGCCGGTATCATGTTCTGGGACTGCGCGCATGAGGGCAGCGCCGGGATGATGGCGGATGGCTATACCCGCGCCACCGGCAAGATGTCGATGATGATCGCGCAGAACGGCCCCGGTATCACCAACTTCGTGACCGCCGTTAAGACCGCCTATTGGAACCACACCCCGCTGCTGCTGGTCACGCCGCAGGCGGCGAACAAGACCATCGGTCAGGGCGGTTTCCAGGAAGTCGAGCAGATGAAACTGTTCGAGGACATGGTTGCCTATCAGGAAGAGGTCCGCGACCCGTCTCGCGTTTGCGAGGTTCTGAACCGCGTGATCATGCAGGCCAAACGCGCCAGTGCCCCGGCTCAGCTGAACATCCCGCGCGACATGTGGACTCAGGTGATCGACGTCGACCTGCCTGCGGTTGTTGAATTCGAGCGGCCCTCGGGTGGCGAAAGTGCCGTGGCACAGGCGGCCGAGCTGCTGTCGAACGCCAAGAACCCGGTGATCCTGAACGGTGCCGGTGTGGTTCTGGCCGAAGGCGGCATCGACG
>NZ_JBQFUV010000017.1:0-60278 GCF_056539365.1 Ruegeria sp. BB7
CGTCGATGCCGCCTTCGGCCAGAACCACACCGGCACCGTTCAGGATCACCGGGTTCTTGGCGTTCGACAGCAGCTCGGCCGCCTGTGCCACGGCACTTTCGCCGCCCGAGGGGCGCTCGAATTCAACAACCGCGGGCAGGTCGACGTCGATCACCTGGGTCCACATATCGCGTGGGATGTTCAGCTGAGCCGGGGCACTGGCGCGTTTGGCCTGCATGATCACGCGGTTCAGAACCTCGCAAACGCGGGACGGGTCGCGGACCTCTTCCTGATAGGCAACCATGTCCTCGAACAGTTTCATCTGTTCGACTTCCTGGAAACCGCCCTGACCGATGGTCTTGTTCGCCGCCTGCGGGGTGACCAGCAGCAGCGGGGTGTGGTTCCAATACGCGGTCTTCACCGCGGTCACGAAGTTGGTGATGCCGGGGCCGTTCTGCGCGATCATCATCGACATCTTGCCGGTGGCGCGGGTGTAACCATCCGCCATCATGCCGGCGCTGCCCTCATGCGCGCAGTCCCAGAACATGATCCCGGCCTTCGGGAACAAATCCGAAATCGGCATCATCGCAGACCCGATAATCCCAAACGCATGTTCGATACCATGCATCTGCAGAACCTTAACAAAAGCCTCTTCCGTCGTCATCTTCATTGGTGTGTTTCCTTACTTGCAGACAGCAAACGCGCTGCTGAGTGGTTTATTGATCTCATAGAAAGTGGCCGCCAATTTCCGGCGGTCACAGGCTTGTGCTTTCAGCGGTGCCCAGAAAAGCGGGACGTTCAGGTATCGTCCGGATTTGGCACGATCAACGTTGGTATTCTGGACCTTCGCAGAACGCGTTTGGCGACAGTCCCCAGAAATGTGTGCGAGAAGCCGTGATCATGCGCCCCCAGGACGATCAGGTCACAGTTCAGTTCGACCGAGCGGCGCAGAATAACTTCGGCTGGGTGACCGTCAGTAACCTCAACCGAGGTTACCTGATCACGGATCTTTGCATCATCTCCTTCGAAACGCGCCCAGAAGTTGGCCTGCCGTTCGGCCAGTACCTTACGCACCATCTCATGACGGCGCGCGAAAGCGGTTTTGCGGGTTTCTTCGTTAAGGATGAACATCTCCATCGTGATTTTGGCGTCGTCCGACAAAGGTTCATTGACGTGGAGCACGTGAATTTGCGCCCCGGTGCCCTGCGCAATGCTGGCGGCATATCGCAAGGCATGGGGTGAATTCGCCGACAAGTCTGTTGCAAACAGGATGTTGGTGACCAGTTTTTTCATGTCGTCATCCTTTCCAGATCAGTAGCCCAGCAGCCGTGGCAGCCACAGCGACAATTCAGGGAAAAAGGCGATGATGAAGATCGCGATCGTGTTTGCAGCCGCAAAAGGCAGCGCGCGCACCGAGATCTGTTCGATCGTGATGTTCGAAATCCCCGAAGCAATGAACAGGTTTTCACCCAGCGGCGGGGTCTGGAAGCCAATGCCCAAGGTACAGACCATCACCACGCCAAAGTGGATTGGGTCGATCCCCACTGAATAGGCCACCGGCAGCATCACCGGCACCAGGATCAGGATGGTGGCCAAAGTCTCCATAAACATGCCGACAAACAGCAGGAAGAAGATGATCAATGCCCAGATCACATAGAGGTTGTCCGTGAAGCTGAGCATCGAATCCGCGATGATCGCTGGGATCTGGTTTTCCACCAGCAGTCGACCAAACACAGTTGCGGTAAACAGGATCAACAACACCCGCCCGGTCAGCCAAGTTGTGGCCTCTAGCGACTGAAACAGCGATTGCCATGTCAGTTCGCGATAGATCACGACGCCTACAACCAGCGTATAGAAGATGGCAACGATTGCAGCCTCGGTTGGCGTGAAGAAGCCGGTATAGATACCGCCCAGGATCACCAACGGCGCCATCAGCGACCAGAACCCGCGATACATCTCGCAACCGACGTGACGGATCGACCAGCCTTCGGCAACGCCTTTGTAACCACGCTTTTTCGACATGAAAAAGTTCAGGATCAGCAAGCTGGTGGCAATCAGGAAGGCGGGTACAAATCCCGCGATGAACAGTTTCGAGATCGAAACCGACTGGAAGGTGCCGAACTTTTCGACGGCTTCCGGCGGAGGTGCCATACCGAGCGCGGCAATGCCGAAGATCACCATCGGGATCGAGGGAGGAATAATGATCCCGAGGCCACCTGACGAAGCGGTAATCGCCGAGGCATAGCCGCGCTCATATCCACGGTCGATCATTGCGGGGATCATCAGCATCCCCACCGCCGCGGTTGTTGCCGGGCCCGAGCCCGAAATTGCACCGAAGAACAGGCAAGCCATGACCGTTGCAGCCGAGATGCCACCAGTAAACGGACCGGCGAGGCTTTCGGCGACATTGATCAGGCGTTTTGATATACCGGCTGCCTCCATCAAGGCACCGGCCAGAATAAAGGCGGGCAGCGCCATCAGCGGGAAAGCCCCGACTGAGGTAAAGGCGATCTGCACGAATTTGATGGGGTTTTCATCCAGGTACAAGAATGAAAACAGCGAAGCCACACCCAGCGCCACTGTGATCGGTGCGCCGATCAGCAGCAAAAGCAGGAATGAGCCAAACAGAATTGTGACGATTTCGGATTCCATGATGTGTCCTCCCTGCCCTTAATCTTTCTTGGCCGCTTCGGTGGCGGCTTTGATTTCGTCGAGATCGATTTGATCGGGATCGTGGATATCCTCGCCCTTGATCAGGCGGCGATAGTTCACCTGGATGATGCGGAAGGTCATCAGTGCGAAGGCCAAAGGCAGCACCATGTAGATGTACTTCATCTCAACGCCCAAGGTCTGAGATTTCCAGAACTTGTTCATCTTGTTGAAAACGAAATCCGTGGCCAGATACAGGAAATAGACATTGAAGAAGAGCCAGAAGAGATCGGCGAAGGCTTCGATGTATTTGATGTAACCGCTGGGCAGAAACTTGAACTGGAACGTCACACGGTTATGGGCACCCTTTAAGGCCGCGTAGCTGGCACCAAAGTATACGAACCAAACAAACATGTAGACCGAGAGTTCCTCGATCCAGCTGATCGAAAACCCAAAAACTTCGCGCGCGACGATCTGCACGAACAGCAGGCAAACGAAGCCCGATAACAATATTCGGCAGATGACACTTTCTATATTGTCCAGAAATTTCCAGAACATATGGTTTCCCTCCTCCCTGAGTTGGAAAGAGCGCCGTGGCGCTCTTTCCGGTATCGCTCTGCGGCGATTATTGTTGGACCGGCTCGCGGCCGATGGCTTCGAGAACTGTGTTCAGTTTCTCGACACCGCCGATGGATTCGTAGAACTGCGGCCATACTGCGCCAGTTGCCAGTTCGATGAACTCGGCCTCATCGTTCTCTGGATCGATGATTTCCATTCCTTTGGCGGTCAGCTCTTCCTTGATCGCCGCTTCTGAGTCGCGCAGGAACTGCGCTGACGCCAGAGTTGCCTCCTGACCGGCTTCCAGAATCATCTGCTGTTCTTCTGCGGACAGGTCTTGGAACACAGCCTCGGATATGATCAGCGGTTCGATCGAGAAGATGTAACGCAGGTTGGTGACGTGGTCCTGAACCTCGTAGAACTTCATTGCGTTAATGGTCAGATATGGGTTGTCCTGACCGTCGACCACTTTGGTTTGCAGACCAGTAAAGGTTTCCGACCAAGCCATCGGAGTCGGGTTGATACCCCATGCCTTATAGGTTTCGATCATGATCTCGTTCTTGGGAACGCGGATGATCAAATCTTGCAGATCGGCAACCGAGCTGACCGGTTTCTTCGAGTTGGTCAGGCGACGGAACCCTGTATAGGTCCATCCGATGATACGCACGCCAGCGTCGCGAATGGTGTTTTCGACCAACTCCTGACCGATTGGCCCTTGTGTCAGTTTCTCGGCGTCTTCCAAGCTGAGAATAACATAAGGCAGGGTGAATACGCCTACCGACGGCGAAAACGGCGTGATGTTGTTGATGGCCAGCAGCGACATGTCCAGCGTGCCGATGGCCGCTTCGTTCACGGTGTCCTGCTCTGAACCCAGTTGACCGTTCAGAAACAGAGTCGCTGTGTGTTCACCGCCCGATTTTTCCTCGAGCGCTTTGACGAATGCGATGCCCAGGGCTTCTTGTGCGCTGCCGGCGCTGTCGCCTACCGCGATCTTAAAGTTCTTTGCATCTGCCGCGCCTGCGACCATCAGCGCTGCCACGGAAACGGCGGCGGTGAAGGTGCCAAGCTTGTTGATAAATGACATGGATGTCCTCCCAGTTGTCGGATTTTTCGAGGTGCGCGCCAGCTTGGGGAGAGAGTAAGCCAGTCCGATTCTGCCTCGGCGAGAAGAACCTAGCTTGCACAAAGTGTTTCTTCGTTGTTAAAGTTTGCGCGATAGGTTTCACATATATCGAACTTACAAGATGAATCATAATTCGCTCGCCACACGAATAGGGGATACCGACATCCGCCTGCTGCGGATTTTCAAGTCAGTCGTCGAATGCGGTGGTCTTTCGGCTGCCGAGGCAGAATTGAATATCGGCAAGTCCACCATCTCGAAGCATTTATCTGACTTGGAACTGCGACTTGGTTTGAAGCTGTGCAATCGCGGGCCATCAGGGTTTTCCTTGACCGATGACGGCGACAAAGTTCTTCGCGCGGCCGAAGAACTGCTCATCTCGGTGTCGCAATTCAGAACCGAGGTTAACGAGATTAAAGAGCAGTTGGTTGGTACCGTTCGAGTAGCCCTGTTCGATCAATGCGCTTCAAACCCGGAATCCCACCTTGCCCGCGCTATCCACAATTTTAATGAAGCCGCGCCTGCCGTGCAGATCGAACTGTCTCTGGAACCGCCAAATGTGATTGAAACCATGGTCATCGGGGGGCAGCTGGATATCGGGATCATTGCATTGCATCGCCCGTCAAGCAGCCTGCAATACTCGCCGCTTTATGGTGAGAATATGTACCTCTATTGCGGCAAAAACCACCCATTGTTTGATGCTTCGGACACCGATTTAGGACCAGCGGATATTAACCAGTTCAGCTATGCAGGGCTAAATGTGAACTCTCCCAACCTAATCGTTGGTCAGCAACTAGGGTTCAGACGTGCAGCCAAGGTACAGAATGAACAGGCCCTGGCGATCCTGATTTTATCTGGCCGTTACTTGGCCTTCCTACCAGATCATTTGGCGCAGAAATTTGTCGAGAGGCAAATTATGAAGCGAATTCTGCCTAACCAAATTCGTTATCGAACCAGATTTGCTGCTGCCACGCGGAAACAACCAGGAATGTCGCGCGTCGCCAAATTGTTTCTGGATGTCCTGATCCAGGAACATGTCCAGAATGTTGAAGGCATACTTACCGAGACCAACGTTTGAGCATACTCCCCTCCGCCCGTGCTGGACAAAGGGGCAGGAATTCTATTTCCGGCCCTTTTTCCGGTTCTTCCAGAACGGCGGGACATCTCCGGCCATGATGCAGCCGTAAGGGTCGATGTAGTCCTCAATCTCGGCCAGATCATAGGACTTAATCTGCTCCACAACGTTGTCCGCACTCTTGTAGCTGGATGGCAGTTCAGACGCATCGACGCCACCCGCATGGAACCGGATATCGAGACCCTCGGTTTCCGCCTTCAGCATCTGCTCCGGCGTCACCGAACCCATCCGGCGCTTATGCTCGGAACGTGAAAAGTTCCGCCCGGCACCATGCGGGCTGAATCCGAGACCGTGTCCAGCATCCTTGCCGCGCACAACCAGAACCGGCTCGGACATGTTCAGCGGGATCAGTGTCAGACCAGTGGCGTCCGCGGCGTAATCCCCCCAAGCCGGAGTCGCGCCCTTGCCGTGGTAGAACAGGTCACCCCGTTTGAAGACGAAGTTGTGTTCGTTCCAGAACCGATTCCCTACATCGCCCACACGCGCGGCCTCGACCGTCGCCTGATGGATCGCGTTGTGATTGGCCTTGGTCCATTTGCGGATCAGTTGCAGCGCCTCCCAATAGTCACGACCCTCCTGCGTATCCGCAGGAATCCAGGCGTTTTGCTTGGATGTCTGCGGCGACAGTTCCTTGCGGAACCGCTCGGCCATTGCCATGCCGTTCTTGTACAGAACCGCCCCCGGCCCGCGTGAGCCATGATGGGTTACAATCGCCGTTCGCCCGGTCTTGCGCGACCGACCGACAAACAGGAAATGGTTCCCGTCACCCTGCGTCCCCATATGCTCCTGCGCCATGCGCAGCGACTTGGGGTTGTCCAGAAACGGGTTCTCGCGGAACGCGTCCATCAGTTTCAGCGAAGTCGTAAACCGTTTGCCCTGCGGTCGCCCGCCCGGACCGAAATGCGTCACCGATTGCGCAGCATCCAACACAGCTTTCGGGTCAGCATTGCCCAGATCAGTGATCATAACCGAGCAACAGATATCCGCCGAATGCATCCCCGGATGGATTGCATTCCGGGCCGCCGCTACTCCGCCCACCGGAATTGTGCCGACCGGACCCGCCGGACAAGCATCGGGCATAATCGACCCGGCCTCAATCGTCGGCGTCCGCATCAGCGCAGTCATCGTCTCGCGCACTTTCTGGACGTTGTCTTCCTCATCCGGGTGGCCTGCGTCGATGTTTTCGTGAAACGCCAATTCTCCAGGCGCGCGCAGGTCCATCGTCACCGGGACTGGCGGAATCTCACCCTCCAGCTCCTGCCGGATGCGAACCAGTCCAAACCCCTCGGCCCGCATTTCATTCGCGCGCGCCAGCAGGGCGGGGAATTGCTTGCCGGGGCGATGTCCCCAGTCTTTCAGATGCTCCCCGGTCACCGGGTCGAAAATCTTTTCATCCATCTTCTTCACTCACATTTCCAACCTGCTTGGGCGACAAAATGTTCGCAAACCATTTTTCCGCCACCGGATC
The DNA here is from genome assembly GCF_056539365.1 of Ruegeria sp. BB7. NCBI lineage: Bacteria > Pseudomonadati > Pseudomonadota > Alphaproteobacteria > Rhodobacterales > Roseobacteraceae > Ruegeria > Ruegeria sp. BB7. The sequence continues at coordinate 6,910 of NZ_JBQFUV010000017.1, forward strand.
GCTCCGGGCTGGACTTGAACCAGCACGATATGGTGACCCATGTCCCCCTTTCGGGTGCGTCTACCAGTAGGTCTGCGGGCATTCGCCCAACACGTCATTGGCCCCGGCGACAAAGATTGAAGAAACAGTTGGGAGGCCCGCCCCGCATCTGAATGGGCAGATGCGTTTGCCGTCTGGGCGCCGGCACGGAGGGGAGTTGAACCCGCTCGACCTGTCCCTGTGGTGCCATGTAGTTCCTTCGGCATTCGCCGGGTTTTCCTTTCGTTTTTGGCCTCGACGACAAGGCGGTCGTGTTTGCGTGCAAAGCACGACCATGGTGAAACGCCCTGCTCTACCCGACTGAGCTACCGCCCGTCCCCCGAGGGGCTCGGACGAGCGGGATTCGAACCCGCGACCAGGAGATTAACAATCTGTAGTTCCACCGGCATTCGCCGAGAATTTTTGCACTTAGGGCAGACAGCACGGTATGAGGTCCCGTCCATGCCAGAGAACGCCCGCCAGGTGGGAGAGTCGAACCCCCAGGTTGCCTCGTATAAGGCCCCGCGCTGTCTGCGCTAAGTGCGAGTTCCTTCCTTTTTCTTTCTCGCATTCGGGTCAGGCAGACAAGGAATGGTGAGACGGCGCCCTCTTCGGGCGCGGATCGGGTTCAGCGATGTAGTCCCACCGGCATTCTGCCTGATGTTGTTTTGCTGGTCGGGCGGTACACCGCCCGAACCTTTATTATACGTCGATCTTTTCAATCTCACCGACCCAATGATCCGGGCCAGTTTTACCTTCGGCAAAGGCCGCGATCTGATCAAAGACCGCATCCGAGAACCCGCCGACATTCAGCACATCGGCACGCGTCTGCGCCTGCGTGGTCCCGTATGGGGCGATGTCGATGCAGACCAGCTTGGCCTTCGGGTTGCGAAGCTTGATCACTTCCCATTCTTTCAACATCGCTGTGCCCTGCCCACCGTTCCGGGCGTCCACCCAGGATTGGTTATCGGACACGAACACCACTAGGTCCGGCGCGCGACCGCGCTTGTTCAACCAAGCCAGCGGCGCGGAACAGTTCGTCCCACCTCCGGCCAACGCGGCCAGGCGTTCGGCGTTGGTCAGGATCGTGTCGCGCGGCTCCAGACGCACATCACGTACATCGAAGTCGAACGGCAGCACCTGACACCCGCGGTTCGCCCGCTGGAACGACGCTGCAACCAGCGCGGCCACATCCACGTGACGCACTGCCGAGGTCGCCCCCGGACGGTACCCGGTCACGGCCCAAGTCATTGAACCCGAAACATCCGGGCACACGACAACCTGCCCCGCAACCTGCGGCACGTTCTGCGCAGCGACTTCCATCGCATCGTGCAGTGCGTCCACGATGTCTTGCGGCATATCCCCGGCCACGTTTTGCGCTGCCACCATCAACTGGTACGGAAACGCTCGCGCCTTGGCGATGGCCTTCGGGTCCCGCAGCAGTGCTGCCACTTGATCCACATTCTTGGCCACGTCAAAAACGCCGTGACGCTGAAACGTGTTCAGGTTCTGCCGCAGCATCTGCCACGATCCTTTGCGCGCAATCCGCGCCCAGTGTTCCGGCGACAACTCTAGCTGCGTCAGCATCTGAAACGGCACATCCGGCACCGGACCCTTTCCGGTCTCACGGAACGCGATCCAATCCCTCAGAGCCTGCGGCAGCCGTGCCAGATTGCACGGCCGCCCGACGATCCAGGCAAACAGCGCCTCCCGCTCGGCCGAGACCGGTTTCGGGTGCACCATCTTGATCACATCCGCCAAAGACGGGTCGTTCCCGATATTGGCGTTCAGCAGCGCCCGATCGGACGCAGTGTTCAGCCAGTTCTGCACCATCGCTTTCGGTGCCGACCCCAGAGACTTACGCCCCGTCTGACCTGACCGAATGACCTGCACAAAAGTGCGCAGCATCTTGCCGTTATCAACGACACGTCCAAAAACAGCCCGAAACAGAACCGGGTCTCGCCGGGCCAGAGCGGCCAGCAACACAGCGGGCATATCCTTCATGTACCCCGACTGACGGGCATAGATAGTCGCCTGCGCCAGAAACTTCGGTTCAACGGCTTCGGCCACATCCAGAACGTATTCCAGTTCTTCCTGTGGCGACTGATAAAACATACCCCCAAAAGTCCCGGTCACGGCGACCTGAGCCAGAGCATGGGCATCGGAATAAGCGTAAGCCGGTGCGCCATGGGCGTTCCTTGCAGTTGCCTTCGGCAGCAACCGGCCTTTCATCGATGCAAACACGGATTTGTTCGCCATTTCTTTGTCCTCATTTGCTATGAGACGGTTTTGCCATGGGACGGCTACCGAGCAGAGAAAAAAGCGATATTCACGTATTACACTGTTTTTAAACTGTTTTTTTGAGAATTGATTAATTGATCTCCTATCAGTACGATATTTTCATATCGCCTTTTATAGTTTTCGCTAAGATATGAAAAACGTTGTCATCGGATTCCTCGGCACCCAGTTGGATATGGGTAAGAAACGGCGGTGGAAACCGACGCCCAGCCTTGTCGCCCATGACCACTTTGACGTTCATCGGCTTGAAATTCTTTACGATCTGAAATTCAACCGGCTCGCCCATCAGGTCAAACGGGAGGTTGAAGAATTATCTCCTGAAACCGAAGTCCTGCTGCACCAAATGGATCTGGACGATCCATGGGATTTTCAGGAGGTCTATGGCAAGCTGTTCGATTTCGCGCGCGGATACGGTTTTGATGAAGAGCGCGAGCAATATCACGTCCACCTGACCACCGGCACCCATGTTGCGCAAATCTGCTGGTTCCTGCTAACTGAAAGCCGCCACATCCCTGCACGCTTGATTCAGACTGGCCCACCCGGTCCGAACGAAGACATCCCGAAATTCGACATCATTGATCTGGACCTCAGCCGGTATAACGCACTGCAGCAGCGGTTCGACCAATTGTCGCGGGAATATAGCGATCAGCTTAAAAACGGAATCGAAACGCGCAATCCTCAATATAATGCACAGATCGACCGGATCGAGCTGATCGCCAGCAACTCGGACGAACCAATCCTACTGCTTGGCGAAACCGGGACCGGCAAGACACAATTGGCAGAGCGGATCTATACGCTCAAACTTGATCGACGGCGGGTCAAGGGGCGTTTGGTTCATGTCAACTGCGCCACGCTTAATGGGCCGGATGCGCTGGCCACATTGTTTGGCCAGCGGCGCAGCTATCTGGGTCAGGCCGGGACCGAGCGCAACGGTTTACTGCGTGAAGCCGATGGTGGTGTACTATTTCTGGATGAAATTGATGAACTGGGCTGGAATGAACAATCGGTCCTGTTGCATGCGATCGAAACTGGCCGGTTTTATCCCCTGGGGTCCGACCACGAAATAGCCAGCCGCTTTCAAATCATCGCTGGGGCTAACCGTGACCTGCACGTCTTAGCCGCTGCCGGACAGTTCCGTCCTGATCTACTGGCACGCTTGAGCATGTGGCGTTTTACTCTGCCCGCGCTGCGGTCGCGTCAGGAAGATATTGAGGCCAACCTAAAATTCGAACTTGCCCGATCTGAGCGTGCACTGGGCACTCAGGTGGGCTTCAACGCAGATGCACATGAGGCTTATCTAAAGTTTGCCACCAACCCCGCCACGCAGTGGCCCGGCAACTTCAGGGATTTCAGCGGCTCGATCAAACGCCTGTGCACCCTCGCACCCCGAGGTCGGATCACGCGGACCATGGTTGAGGAAGAGATTGCAAATCTGCGCTCCAGTTGGGCGGCTGCCACGTCAGATACGGACTTTACCTCGGTACACCACGTGCTTGGTGACGCTGCATTAGATATTGATCCATTTGACCTTGTGCAGTTGGCCCGGGTTATACACACCTGTCAGAACACTCCCAATCTAAGTGCGGCGGGCCGTGAGCTTTTTGCAATGTCTCGGCAAAAGCGCAAAACTCAGAACGATGCAGATCGGTTGCGAAAATATCTGCAGAAATTTGGGTTGGATTGGGAAACCGTGACGAGCAGCAGAGGGGGTCAAGACTGATGGCCTTTCCTATGGCACTCTTCCCTCCCATTAATCACATTTGATATGCGCTATCTTCACGGCAATGGACACCCGTTAGTTTTTGCTTGCGTCAGCTCCAGCGGCATTGGGGCGATAAAATCCACGATACCACTTCACAAACTCGGCGACCCCATCGTCAACCGAGGTCTTGGGTTGATATCCGGTCAGGTCGTTCAACAATGAAGCATCAGCCCAGGTTGCGGGCACGTCTCCGGCCTGCATTGGCATCATGTTCTTTTCCGCCTTGATGCCGGTGGCCCTTTCAATTGCCTCGATAAACGCGGTTAAATGCACAGAGTCATTGTTGCCGATGTTTACCACCCGATGAGGAGCAACAGGTGATAGACTGTCACCCTCGGGTACGCGCCCATCTGTAGGCCGAACTGGTATTGCATCCATTAAAAGGCGGATAGCCTCTACCAAATCCTCGACATAGGTAAAATCCCGCTTCATATCGCCATGGTTATAAACGTCGATCGGATTGCCTTCGAGGATCGCCTTAGTGAATTTGAACAGGGCCATATCCGGCCGTCCCCAAGGGCCGTACACCGTGAAAAAGCGGAACATGGTGACCGGCAAGTCGAAAAGGTGCGCATAAGAATGCGCCATGTTCTCGGTCGCTTTTTTGGTGGCCGCATAGAAGGACAATTGGTGATCAGCGCGCTGAGTTTCCTTGTAAGGCATCTCGGTATTGGCCCCGAAGGCAGAAGATGTAGACGCCAGAAGCATGTGTTTCGGAGGATACGCACGGGCGGCTTCCAGAATTTCGAATGTCCCGTTCAGATTGCTTTCCAAATACGAGCGCGGGTTCTCGATCGAGTAGCGCACACCAGCCTGAGCCGCGAGGTGCACGACAAAATCGAATTCGTGCTCGCGAAACAGGTTCATCACCAAATCGGGGGCCTCGACCTTTCCGATCACGGGTGTGAAATTCTCTCCATTAGGTTGACGCGCCAGCATACCATGGCGGGTCTCTTTCAGTGTCACATCATAATAGTCGTTTAGCGCGTCCAGCCCGACCACGCAGTAGCCATGCTGTAGCAGCAGTTTACTTAAATGAAAGCCGATGAAACCGGCCGATCCGGTTATGAGAACGCTCTGCATATTGCTGCCCCTGCCTAAATCGAAATCAATTAATCTTTGTTGAGCCCGATAATTGTGATTTTCAACCCAAAAGGTCACGGTATGGATACCACATCCATAGTTCAAAAACAGAGTTCGGCAGAGATGTGACGGAACCTACGGGGCCAAGCCACGAAAATTAAAAAACTGCCGCTCGAAAGGGAACGACAGGACAAGGCATCAATCATTCTATTCTAGGATGCGTTGGTTGGCATACCTTCAGATCATTTTCATTCCAGAACCAATGCGTGTATCCCCGAAGCCGTCGTGCCTGTGGAATGCACGCGAATGACGCCCACAGGTAAGATTGAAAAATCCGCCACCTGAACGGTTCGGGTCTCACCTCGCACTGTGGTCAAGACAACCGATCCGCCTGTTTCAACGTACAGACCGATTGCTGCATCCGCCATATCCATCGTGTCAGAAAGTATGGCAGGTACGATATCACGCGCTGGACCGGAAAGACTGGAAACGCGGTTGGTGAATGGGTTCGAATTCATGGAGCAGGTCTCGCTGTCAGTGTTAACCGGCAGCACGTTAGGTAAAACCGATTAACGACCTGAAATCTTAGCGAACGTTGCGGCCCCTGCATGTATCAGGATTTGGCGACCAACTGTTTTCTTTGCTCAACAGTATGTCGACAGCGCATTTTCAAACACGCGCTGATAATCCAATGCCTGACGACCTACAGCCAAGTTCACGCCGTTGGAACGCCCCCGCCAGACGCCATGTTTGCAGAGATTTCTGCAACTTCCTTGTCGATATAGTAGAGCGAGTGCGGCCCGTCACCTATGAGTTTTATCCGATCTATAATGCCTTGAAACGTCTTGATTTCCTCGCGCTGTTCCATCACGAACCACTGCAAAAACTCAAATGTGCTGTGGTCATCCAAGGCTTGCGCTTCTTTCACGGCCGCGTTGATCCCATCGGTCACTTTCTTTTCGTGATCAAGGATCATCTGGAACAAACCTTGAACCGTGTCAGTTTCGACCTTTGGCTCTGGCAGGGCCTGGAATCGGATCGGCCATTCGCAGTCTATAAGATAGTTGAGCATCTTCTTCATATGCGTCAGCTCTTCATCCGCATGAGTCAGCAGCAGTTCCGAGCAGCCATTTAGGTTGCGTTCTGCACACCACGCGCCCGCCTGCCAATACAGGTGTGCGGCCCTGAGCTCATGGTTCATCAGATCGTTCATAGTGGCTGCGGACGAAGGGTGTGACATAGCTTTGATCCTTGAATGGATTGGGTTAATTTTGGACGTTGGCTGGATAGTTTCAGGTCAACCTGTACAGGTGGCATTTGAACTTTCTGAAATCCGTTGGTTTTCAGCATAGCCTATTATTGAGGATTGGAGCCAAGCCTCCTTTCTTTGAGTTAAAGCACTAAACAACCGTTAAACACCGTTTGATATCCGGCCGCGGTAATTCATGTCGCTTGTGGACCTGTGTGTCGCAATCTCGCTAGCGGTGGCGTGTATAACCCCCCAAAGTTTGAAAATGATGAAGACTTGCATTCCAAATCCGATGGAACGCCGCGCCACCGGCTGTGATCTGGTGCCTTCTGCCTGATTGCCGGGCATTTTGCCAACTGCTTGCTCTGCAACCACGGTAACTTCGGAAGACTTCATGACAATACAGACATTGCGCCTAGCCATAGATATCGGCGGTACTTTCACAGATACAGTATTGGTTTCCGATGAAGACACGATCCTTGCCTCAACCAAAACGCTGACCACTCACGGAAATCCGGCCGAAGGCGCGATGGAAGGCGCGCGGCGGGTCATGCAGCAATCCGGTCGAAGACTCACCGAAGTTACTGGCTTCATCCATGGAACGACACTGGCGACCAACGCGCTGATTGAACGACGCGGCGCGGTTGTGGCAACCATCTGCACCGAAGGATTTCGGGACATCCTCGAAATCGGGTACGAGCGGCGATATTCCCAATACGACATCAATCTGGAAAAACCAGATCTGCTGGTTCCGCGCGAACGATCCCTGACCATTAGCGAACGTATGTCCGCAGAAGGTGATGTGCTGATCCCGTTGGACGAAACCCAAATCGATGCACTTCTGGCTGATATCGACGCAAGCGGGGCCGAAGCGATAGCGATCTGTCTGATGCACGCCTACGCCAACCCCACCCACGAACAGTGGCTGCGCACAATTCTGACTGAACGTCGCCCCGATCTGACGGTTTCGATTTCATCTGATGTCAGCCCCGAAGCGCGCGAGTTTGACCGCCTGTGCACTACCGTGGCGAACGCTTATATTCAGCCATTGATGGAACGCTATCTGTCCGGGTTTGTCGACCAGTTCGAGGCCGCAGGTGTTACCTGTCCAATTCTGATGATGACTGCAGGTGGCGGTATGTGCACCGTGGAAACTGCCGCCCGGTTCCCGATCCGTCTGGTCGAATCCGGCCCTGCAGGCGGGGCAATTCTGGCGGCGCGCATCGCGGCACGCTCTGGGCTGGACAAGGTCCTTTCCTTTGACGTGGGTGGCACCACGGCCAAACTCTGCCTGATCGACAAGGCCCGCCCGCAAACCTCGCGTGCATTCGAAATCGCGCGCGCCGCCCGGTTTATCAAGGGTTCGGGCATGCCGGTTCGCATTCCGGTGATCGAGATGATCGAGATCGGCGCAGGCGGCGGCTCGATTGCGGGTGTGGACCGTCTGGGTCGCCTGACTGTCGGCCCAAAATCCGCTGGCTCCGAACCCGGGCCGGTGGCGTTTATGCGCGGCGGTGCTGACCCTACTGTGACCGACAGTGACATCACTTTGGGTTACATCGTGCCGGATACTTTTGCCGAAGGGCATATAAAGCTTGATCCCGAAGCGTCCAAGGCCGCCCTGACCCGCACGATAGGCCACAGGCTGAACTTGGACGCGATCGGCTCGGCCGATGGAGTCAGCCGCATCGTGGATGAAAGCATGGCAAGCGCCGGAAGGATGCATGCGGTAGAAAGCGGCAAAGATCTAGGCCCACGTACAATGATCGCTTTTGGCGGCAATGGCCCGCTACACGCCAGCCGGGTGGCACGTTCAGCCGGGGTGTCCCGCATCGTGATCCCACCCAATCCGGGCGTTGGGTCCGCAATCGGATTTCTATTCGCTCCAATCTCTTTCGAAATTGTCCGTTCACGCTATTCACTGCTTGAAAGTCTGGGCTTGGACGGGGTGAACGACCTGTTCGACACAATGATAGCCGAGGCAAAAGAGGTCGTGGGCCAAGGTGCTGGCGACGCTCCGACGGAAACCCTGCGGACCGCTTTCATGCGATATAGCGGACAGGGGCACGAGATCGAGATTACCTTGCCGGATCGCCCCCTGACTGCCGAGGATATTACCCCCCTAACCGCCGCGTTCGAAAAGGAATACCGCAAGCAGTTCTCGCGTCCGGTTCCGGGGATGGAGATCGAAATCCTGAACTGGGCCGTGCGGGTGGCAACCCCGGACCCTGCCCTATTGCCGGTGCCAGAGACACCAGAATGCACCGCGTTCAATGTTACCGAAACGCGCCAGATCACCTGTGATGTGGATGGCTCAACCAAGGATGCCGCCTTTGTGGCCCGCGCCGACCTGAAGCCCGGCAACCACGTATCGGGCCCGGCACTTATCCATGAGCCGCAGACCACCACACTCGTATCCGCGGATTTCTCTGCGCATATGGATTCAATAGGCAACCTTGTCCTGACCCAACACCAGAAAGGAGGCGCATGATGACCGCTGAACTTTCCCCTGCCCGCCTGCAAGTGATGTGGAACCGTCTGCTGGCGGTGGTCGAGGAACAGGGTCAGACCCTGATCCGCGCAGCCTTTTCACCTATCGTAAGGGAATGTGGTGACATCTCGGCAGGTATCTTCGACGTGAATGGTCGGATGTTGGCCCAGGCAGTGACCGGCACTCCCGGTCATATCAACACCATGGCCGAGGCCGTGTTGCATCTGCGCGAGCGTTTTTCACTGCAAGACATGAAGCCCGGTGACATTTATATGACCAATGATCCATGGCTGGCCTCGGGGCATTTGAATGACTTCCTGCTGATGATGCCCGCATTCAAGGATGACAAGGTGGTGGGCTTTACTTCCTGCACCTCGCATCTGGTTGATCTGGGCGGTCTGGGCATGGGCCCAGAAGGCTCGGATATCTATGACGAAGGGCTTTTGATCCCGCCCTGCAAACTGGTCGAGGCCGGAACCCCCAACGCACTGTTGATGGACATCATCCGCGCCAATTCGCGCGAGCCGATCGCCAATGAAGGCGACATCTACGCCCTGATCGCCTGTTGCGAGGCAGGGGTAAAACGTCTGATCTCGATGATGGACGAGTTCGAGATCGACGACCTGGACATGCTTGGTAGCTACATCATCGACACCTCTCGCAAAGGCGCGCTGGAGGCTATCACCGAGGTACCCGAAGGCGTCTACAAGAACGTGCTGCGAATGGATGGCTATGAGAATGAGCTGGAGCTGCACGCGACCTTGACCGTCGCCAAGGACGGGATGCACGTGGATTTCACCGGCACTTCGGGCTGCTCGAAAAAAGGCATCAATGTACCGCTGAACTATGCGACGGCCTATACCGTTTTTGCCCTGCGCTGTATCGTCGGGCCTGACATTCCGAACAATGCCGGTTCGCTGGAACCGTTTACGGTGGATGGACCAAAGGGCTGTATCCTGAACGCGCAACGCCCCGTGCCGGTGGCCATGCGCCACACGTTGGGTCAAGTGACCCCCGATCTGGTATTGGGTTGCCTGCATCAGGCACTGCCGGATCAGGTTCCGGCCGAGGGTGCCTCATGCATGTTCGATCTGCCGATGCGTCACGCGCCCGAAGTGGCGGCGAACGGGGGACGTGAGTTTGCCATCGAACCCGTGCACAACGGAGGCACCGGCGCGCGACCCCATGCGGATGGGTTATCCGCCACGGCTTACCCGTCCGGCGTATTCGGCTCGCAGGTTGAGATCACCGAAAGTATGGCCCCAGTTATCATGTGGCGGCGCGAGCTGCTGCCGGATTCCGGAGGCGCGGGCCAGTATCGTGGCGGATTGGGTCAGAGGATCGAGATGACTTCATCCAACAACGCACCATTTATCGTGTTCCTGTCAGTCGAGCGGCTGAAATTCCCGGCTTTGGGGCGCATGGGCGGTCAACCCGGTGCTCTGGGGCGTATCCGGTTCCGCGACGGAGACAGCGATATTCCGGGTAAAGGAGAACTGCGGGTCGAAGGAGATGACTACTTGATTTTTGACACCCCCGGCGGAGGCGGTTTTGGAAACCCGGCCAAACGGGACCCGGCAGCCCTGGCGTTGGATCTGAAACGCGGACTTGTCACGGAAGAAGGCGCGAAAGCCTACGGGGGTGTATCATGATCCGGGCCGTAGACCACATCCGGCAGATGGCCCCCTATGCGCTAGCCGATCTGGGTGGATCGGACACCGTTTCTTTGGCCCAGAACGAGAGCGCTTTTCCGGCCAGCCCCGCCGCCGTGGCAGCGGGGCAAGCGGTGCTGGCTGGCCTTACATTGTATCCCGATCCTGATTGGCCCGAGATGCGGGCCGCGATTGCTGATGTGCACGGGTTGGACCCGGCGCGGGTGCTGTGCGGGGCCGGGTCGATGGAGCTGATCGGCTGCCTGATCCGTGCCTTTGCAGGACCCGGCGATCAAGTGCTGGGCACGCAATACGGCTATGCATTTGTGGCTTCGGCCACCGCACAGGCACAGGCACAATACGTCGCTGCGCCCGAGGACGACCTAACCGTCTCAGTCGATGCTGTTTTGGTTGCTGTCACGCCAGAGACCCGCATTGTGTTCATCTGCAATCCGGGCAATCCAACAGGCACACTGATCCCAAATGCCGAAATCTTGCGCCTGCGCGCCGCTCTGCCCGCCGATATACTGCTGGTCGTCGATCAAGCCTATGCCGAGTTTGCCGACCACGACAACGATCCGGCAGAGATCTTTGCACTGGCGGACCGAGAGGATACAGTGATCACGCGCACCCTCTCAAAAGCTTACGGGTTGGCTGGCGCACGCGCCGGATGGGGCTATTTCCCCGTCGGTATCATGAAGGAGTTGCGCAAACTTCTAAACCCTAACAATATCTCGACTGCCTCGCAGGCGGCAGCCACGGCGGCGATGCACGATCAGGTGTATATGCGCGATGTGGTGGCCCGCACGGCGGCCATTCGGGACCGGTTCGCCCAAGACTGCCGCGATCTTGGGCTGAGCGTGCCCGAAAGCCATACCAATTTCGTGCTGATCCGTTTTGCCGATGCTGAAATGGCACGAAACGCAGACGCCGCATTGCGCGACCAAGGCCTTTTGATGCGCGGAATGGGAGGCTATGGCCTAACCGAATGCCTGCGCGCAACAGTTTGTGAAGAGGCGGTGATGGACCGCTGCCTTGCAGTCTTAAAAGAGGTGACGTCATGACCCATGAGACCCGGGCACGGGCCAAGATCGGCGTCTTGGTACCCTTCACAAACACCAATCTCGAAGCGGATATGATGTTGATGCGTTGCCGGGATACGACCCTGCACTTTCAGCGAATAGGGGGATATGACGTAGATAAAATCCCCGGATCGGATCAGATGGCCGGTCTTGGGGCTTCGGATATCAGCCATGACTTGAAGATGATCTCGGGCGTGCGGCCCGATGTGGTGCTCTATGGCTGCACGTCGGCTACACTGACCCATGGCCCATCCTTCGACAAGCAACTGGCGCTGGACATCAAGGCCGGGTCAGGCGCGCTGTCCATTACCGCCGCCGGGGCGTTGGTGAGCGCGATCAAGACATTGGGCGTTACCAAGGTCGGGTTCTCATCGCCCTATCTGGGCGAGATCAACAGACAGGCCGTGGACTTTCTGGCGCAAAATCAAGTCACAACTGTCAAATGCGCGGATATTGGCCGCAATCTAGGCAATTACGGACAGAGCGAGCTGACCCCGGATGAGGTGTTCGAACTGGCCTGTCAGGCTGACCACCCCGAGGCCGAAGCCATTGTGCTCAGCTGCACCGACATGCGTGCGGTCGAGGCAATAGACCGGATCGAAGCTGCACTAGGTAAGCCAGTTGTGACCTCCAACCAAGCGCTCATGTTCGCGCTGATGCGCGCGCTTGGCTTGCCCCGTCAAGGGAATACCCCCGGCCAACTATTCGATCTGCTTTGAGAGCATCAGTCCTGTATGCTGACGCAAGCTTTATGCGCCTCAACAAGAACCTCGTCGGACCGGCTTGTATGTATACTAACCTATCAAACGACCCCTTCCATGGCTGGTTTGACATCACGTAGACGGTGCCCTTTGGGATCAAATGGGGCTTCTGCCAGAACTGTCGCCTTGTGTGGTTTGCCCAAGATATAGACCTCAACCGTATCCCCAGGCTGGGCCACGTTGGGATCCAAGTAACCCAGAGCCAGAGATTTCCTGACCGAATAACCGTAAGCACCCGAGGTCACGCGACCTGCAGGTCTGCCGTCGATGGCAAATATCGGCTCACCACCTGTTGCATCGGCGTTCTCGGTGACACCAACCTCAAAGATCGAAAGCACTTCGCGCGGCGCAGTATCCTTGATGGTCAGATAGGCTTCTTTGTGCAGGAAATCCTTGTCCAACTTAATCAGGTCCGCCAACCCGACCTCTTGCGGGTAATACTCCTGCGAATACTCGCGCCCCCACGAGCCATAGCCCTTTTCGATCCGCAGCGACCCTAGGGCACGACCGCCCACCGGTCCGCCGTCGCAATCCTTAGCCGCCTCAAGCAGTGCAGAATAAAGCCTGATCTGGTCCTCTTCGGCGCAGTGCAACTCCCACCCCAGATCACCAGTAAAGCTGACGCGGATCGCCAAGCAGGTCACACCCGCGACGTCGATCGTTGCCGAGCGCATAAAGCGGAAGACCTCGTTCGACAGGTCCGCATTGGTTAGCCGCTGCAACAGATCACGCGATTTGGGTCCTGCAACATTGAATCCCGCGATCCGGTCCGTCGCGACCTCGACGGTGGTGCCTTCGGGCATTTCGATCATGTTGAAGAACCGCTGATGATAACGTTCAGCCATGCCCGAGCCGATCATCATGTACTCGTCATCTGCCACCTTTGTAATAGTGAAGTCGCCCGCCACCCCACCGCGGACCGAGATCAGCGGCGTCAGGCAGGAGCGCCCCACCTCGGTCGGCACCCGGTTGGCTACCAGCTTGTCCAGCCAGTCGTGCGCGCCCGGACCCTTGATGACGTAGTTGGCGAAGTTCGAGATGTCGATAACGCCCACATTTTCGCGTAGCATCTTCACCTCGCGGCCTACCGGTTCGAACCAGTTCTGGCGGGTAAAGCCGTTGGTCTCTTCGGTGCCCGGCTGGTCGGCGAACCACAGCGGATGTTCCCACCCGCAGTTCAGGCCAAAGACGCAGCCCATGTCCCGTTGCATCTCATAGGCCGGACGTACACGGGCCGGACGGCCGGCGCTGCGTTCCTCGTTCGGGAAATGGATGGCGAAACGGTGGGTATAGGCGTCTTCGACCCGTGCCTTGGTGAAGGCCTTGTCCGCCCATTCGCCAAAACGGGCCACGTCCCAGGCGAACATGTCGTATTTCGGCTCACCCTCGATCATCCATTGCGCCGCCAGCAGGCCCAGCCCACCCGACTGGGAGAAGCCTGGGATCAATCCTCCGCAGATGAAATAGTTCTTTAGCTCGGGAACCGGACCCCACAGCATGTTGGCATCGGGCGACCAGATCATCGGGCCGTTGATCACCCGTTTTACCCCGGCGTTGGCCGCAACCGGCACCCGTTCGGTGGCGCGGATTACGTTCTCCATGATCCGGTCCAGATCGTCGGGGAACAAGTCATGGGCAAAATCCAGCGGAGTACCTTCTTCGGCCCAGAACTTCATGTCCTTCTCATAGGCACCGATCAGCAGACCATTGCCTTCCTGACGGAAGTAATACTCACCATCCCGGTCCGCGATCGACGGCAGACGGCGGCCCAGATTGGCAACTTCGTCAATGGACTCGGTCACGAAATACTGATGCTCGGTTGGTTGCAGCGGCAGGGTCAGGCCCGCCAGCGCGGCAACTTCCCGCCCCCAAAGCCCGGCGGCATTGACCACCCACTGCGTGCGAATATCACCCTTGGGCGTGCGGACGATCCAACTGCCGTCAGCCTGTTGCTCGGTTCCCGTGACCGGACAAAACCGCTCAATCGTAGCTCCCATCGCCCGCGCACCCGCAGCATAAGCATGCGGTACGCCAGACGGGTCCACATTGCCGCCATCGGGTTCATACATGATGCAGCGGATGTCATCGAACTGCGCCAGCGGGTGCAGTTCCTTGGCCTCTTCGCGGCTGACTTCGTGGAAGTTCAGCTCATAGAACCGAGCCTTGGCCTCTTGCAGGCGCAATTGGTGCTCACGCTCTTCGGTTTGTGCCAGATACAGCGACCCGGGCTGGAACACACCGCAACTTTGACCAGTTTCCTGCTCCAGCTCTTTATACAGGTTCATCGTATAGTGCTGGATGCGCGTGATATTGTTGTTGTCATGCAGCCCGTGAATATTAGCCGCCGCATGCCATGTTGAGCCACTGGTCAGCTCGTCCCGTTCCAGCAGGATGGCGTCCGTCCAACCCAGCTTGGCCAAGTGATACAGGATTGAACATCCGGCCAGTCCGCCACCGATTACGACTGCTTGTGCATGAGTTTTCATAGGGTATCCATCCTGTAAAAGTCGCTGGAGGAGTTTGTTTTCGTTGTGTCGCGCAGCCCACATTGCAAACCGCAGTGGACTTTAAGGCATCGATCGTGGCTTTGCTCGGAGTTTCGAGCGTCAGTTGCTGGCATCTGGAACCATCCAGGCAAGGGCATCATTCCGAAAAGATATATGAGGCAGTCGCCCAAAACTCTCACAAAAAAAACGGGGGCAAAGCCCACGTGCTATTTGAGCGAAGGAAGCCGGAGCGCTTCTGTCCATACACGGCTTTCAAGATATACCGGTTGGGGTTGACCTAATCAAATCCAGACCACGCCGCATCAAGTTAGCTGCCTTCGAACAATAAATGATTTGTCTGAAAATTCGCGACTGGCGCCTGAACCGCCGGACGTTCCTGACCCAACAAAGACGCTGCGGGCTTCACTTTCTTTGATACTTTGCAGTCCGAAACAGCAGTATAAACACAAAAACAGATCCTATTGAGGTTGTAACGATCCCAACTGGAAGTTCTTGCGGGGCTAACAAAAGTCTACTGAGAATATCCGAACCGGTCAGCAGCGCTGCACCCACCAATGCAGCCGTTGGCAACAGGCGATTATGCAATGGACCGGCAATCCCACGGGCGATATGGGGAACCATCAAACCGACAAAGCCAATAACACCAGCGACCGAAACGAAAACCGCAGTGGCCAAGGCCGCCACAAAAAACATGCTGAACCGCAAGCCCTGCACTGGCACACCCAATGTCGAAGCCGTCAAGTCCCCCGTCAGAAGGGCATCGAGCCAACGGCTGCGATACAACGCATAGGTCAGGATCAGCAACAAACCAGCGCAGACAAGCGGAAAGGTTTCCCAACGCGCCAACCCTAGCCCACCCAGCATCCAAAAGATGACTGAATGCGCGGCACGGCTGTCGCCTGCAAAGATCAGGTAATTTGTTATGGCCGAGAACAGGAACGACACCGCCAGACCCGCAAGGATCAGCTTTTCCGGTGCACTCGTACGTAGCCCGCGGACCAGCGCCAGCACAATTCCTGACGCCACTAACCCACCGCAAAAGGCGGCCAGCGGCAGAGTCCAGAAACCCAGAAGATCCCCTGTAACCGTGATGACAAACACCGCTCCGGCAGCCGCCCCCGAGGACAAGCCGAATAGAAACGGATCGGCCAGATCATTGCGTGTCGTGGTTTGTAGAACGACGCCAACTATACCCAATCCGGCACCAATCACCGCAGCAAACAAAGCACGCGGCAAGCGCAGGTCAAAGACGATCCGATGCGCGGGGGCCATTTCTCCGTCGACCAGACCAGTGCCCAAAAGGACAGCGTCGAATGCATCCACGGTAGGAATTGGAGTTGTACCGTACACGGTTGAAATCAGCAAAAGGGCGGCCAGACCGACCGCCCTCAACATGAGTAAGAGGCCAAATCGGCCCATATCAGTTGACGCCCGGATGCATGGCCTGAGCCATTTTCGAGATCGCTTCGATATTGGCCGGCCCCGGTGTCAGCTCTTCGTAGCGCAAACCGATCCAGCGCTCGTTTTTCACGGCGTCGGTCAGGGACATAACCGGGTGTTCCTGAAGGAACTTGAAGGTATCGGCCGCCCCATTACCGGTCTGATAGTCCAAAAGCACCAGGAATTCCGGGTTTGATGCAGCCACGGATTCCCACGACGTGCGGCCCCAGCTGGTTTCCATGTCATGAGTTACGTTTTCGCCGCCAGCTGCTGTAATCATCGCGTCGGGAATAGCGAACTTACCAGCGGTGAAGGGCGCATCTGCGGGACCATCCAGCAAGAAGACACGTGGTTTCGGCAATTCCGCGGTTTGGGCCTCAATGGCTGCCAGTTCGTCTTTCCAGCCGCTCACCAATTCCTCGGCCTTGTCTTCGACATGCATCACCTTGCCCAGACGCAGAACGTCGTCGAACAACAGGTCCATGCTGGCCTCGGGGCGGTCCTTATCCAGATGCACGCAGCTTTCCGTCAGGATCATGGTTTTGATGCCAAAGGGTTCCAGCGTGTCCGGGGTGACGTCACCACCCGGCTTCATGCCATAGTACCAACCGGCGAAAAACAAGTCTGGCGCAACCGCGACAAGGTTTTCAACCGTCGGGTATTTTGGCGCAAGCTCGGGGATGTCACCGCGAAGCGTATCAAACTCAGGGCTGGTCTTGTACCAACCTGTGATGCCGGTCAGACCGACAATCTTGTCCTGCAAACCCAAAGCAAAAGCCATATCGGTCATGTTCATGTCATGCACAACCAGACGCTCGGGCTGGGTTTCGAACACCAGCGGCTCGCCGCAATTATCGACTGTTACTTCATTTGCAGATGCGCCGCCTGCAATGGCAGTGGCAAGTGCCACGGACCAGATGTGCTTCATTTTGAGGAGGTTCCTTTGTCTAGTTTGAAACAGTTGTTTTTCGGATATCCAGCGCCGGGATAACACGGCCTTCGTGGTGGAAGCTTAGGTAGTCGACACCGAAAGTCTCACGTACATGTTCGGGCGTCAGAACCTCGTCCACAGGGCCAAAACTGGTAAGCCGGGATGACTTCATCAACGCCACATGAGTAGCGAATTCAGGGATCATGACCAAATCGTGGACGATCATCACCACGGTGATCCCCAACTCGGCAACCAGAGACAGCATCCGTCCCTTGGCATCCGGGTCCAGATGGTTGGTCGGCTCGTCCAAAAACAGCAATGAGGGGTTCTGCGCCAAGGCACGCGCAATATGCGCCCGCTGACGCTCACCCCCAGACAGGACAGCCATTTTTTTATCCGCAAGAGCGCCCAGACCGGTCAGCCGCAAAATTCTCGACAATTCCGTAGCATGTTCATCGGTCGAGCGATCGGATCGAATCGGAATTTGACCAAGAGCAACGTAGTCCCGCAATGCCAACCTTCCGTCCGGGTATTCCTGCTGGCTGACGACTGCGATTTTTCGTGCGCGTTCAACTGCCGACATCTGCCGAAGACTGCGCCCTTTGACCAGAACATCCCCCAGCGCCAGATCCACTGCGCCGCACAAAAGGTTCAGAAGCGTAGTCTTACCAGCACCGTTTGGCCCGGCGATGGCCAGAATGGCCCCCTCATCTAACTCAAAAGATGCCTGCTGCAGCAAGGCGTCACCATTGAGGGCATGATATGCAAGATCCCGGGCAACCAAGAAGGATGAGGAATTCATCGACACTCCCCTAACTCAAGCCGCGGCAGCCGAGACAACGTCTTTTCGAATAACTGTGGTGGCCTGTCTGTTGCGCTGGTCCACCCATCTTCGCTGAGGCGAAATTGCCCGGCGAATTCAGCCAAAGCTTTGATGTCCTGTTCCGTTTCAATGTCACCGAACAGATATTGCGCCTTTCCTGATGCCTGAAACCCAACAGTCGTTGGGTGTGCACAACCCGCCATGCACGCGATTTTGCGCAGTGCAAAACCCGAAGGCAGCTTCGCAGCCAATGCCTGGCACAATGCGTCTGCGTTGTCTTCGCCTTTGCAGGTCGAACAAATCAGCAGGAAATGATCAGGTGTATCCAACATTACCCACTCCACTTGTTGCCAAGCGCAAGCAGAAGGTGCCGATCATGTAAACACGCATGAAACGTGCCATCAAAGCCTCCTTCCAGGACGCCCCGCCCCGGGTTGGTTAAAACACTTGATGGCAGGTCTCCTGACTTGCGGGTCGATGCTTGGCCGTCCTTCCCGACCTTCTGGGTCAGTGGGTATTTGGCGTCGCTCACCGCTTACAGTTGCGGGGGCAGTCACGGACTTGGTGCCAGTCGGCCAACCTCACCGTATTCCCTTTTCACCCCGCTTTAGCACCCGCGGGGACCATCTGGGGAACGAGTGCCCGAGAACTGGAGTTGGGTCAAATGGTTTTTCCAGACTGCAATCAGTTTCTGTGCCGGTTAAACGCAATGGTCGTTCTCACGTCCCACAATCATCAACACTATACATCCGGTTCTTCTCTCAGTATGGACAGCGCTTCGACGTTGATCCGTCTGTTGGACGCTCTGAGGGTGGCCGCAGCACCCAAAAGAGCCGAACCATGAAACAGACAATTTCAGATGCCCTTTCGCGCAAAGGGTATACCACACTGACTCCAGTCCAAGAGGCCGTATCAGACCCAGAACTTAAGGGCCGGGACTTGCTGGTCTCGGCTCAGACCGGATCAGGCAAGACTATAGGTTTCGGTCTGGCCATCGCATCCACAATTTTGGGCGAGGCAGAAGTATTTGACACCAGCGGGGCGCCCTTGGCGCTGGTTATCGCCCCAACACGCGAGCTTGCTATGCAGGTCAAGCGAGAGCTTGGTTGGCTTTACGCAGATGCAGGTGCCTTCATTACTTCCTGTGTCGGCGGCATGGATATGCGCGATGAACGCCGTGCACTGGCCCGTGGTGCGCATATCGTTGTAGCGACACCGGGGCGCCTGCGCGATCACATCATGCGCGGCTCGATCGACCTGACAGCGGTGCGTGCGGTGGTGCTGGACGAGGCCGACGAAATGCTCGACCTTGGGTTCCGTGAGGATCTGGAGTTCATCCTCGAAGAAACACCGACGGACCGGCAGACCCTGCTGTTTTCAGCCACAGTCCCACGCGCCATTGCAAATCTTGCCACCCGGTACCAGCAGAATGCTGAACGTGTCAGCACCGTCAGTGAACGGACCCAGCACGCCGACATCGAATACCGGGCAATGAAAGTGGCCCCTCGTGATGGGGAAAACGCGATCATCAATGTCTTGCGGTACTACGAGGCCCCAAACGCCATCGTGTTTTGCAACACCCGCGCCATGGTGGGTCGCTTGACGGCCCGGTTGTCAAACCGTGGATTTTCGGTTGTAGCCCTCTCAGGAGAGCTGACGCAAAGCGAGCGTTCGAATGCCCTGCAAGCGATGCGCGACGGGCGCGCCCGGGTCTGTGTCGCAACAGATGTCGCGGCACGAGGGATTGATCTGCCGAATTTGGATCTTGTGATCCATGCTGAACTGCCCAACAGCCATGAAACCCTTCTGCACCGATCTGGTCGGACCGGACGTGCCGGGCGCAAAGGTGTCAGCACTCTGATCGTTGCTCCGAGTTCGGTCAAAAAAGCCGAACGGCTTTTGAAATTCGCCAAACTTACCGCCCAATGGGGCGCGGCACCGTCGGCTGACGAAGTCAATGCACAGGATTTGGCGCGGATGTTCGGTTCTGATGACTGGGAGGCAGACATTGCCGACAGCGAGCGCGCGTCGGTGGATGAACTGGTGGCGAAGTTCACGCCAGAGCAACTTGCTGCCGCATATGTCCGGCAATACAAAGGCCAACATTCCGCGCCCGAAGAGTTGAGCGACGTGGCTACAGCTGCGCCAAGGTCACAGGCAGATTTTGGGCCGAGCGTGTGGTTCTCATTGTCTGAGGGGCGCAATCAAAATGCGTCTCCACGTTATCTTCTGCCAATGGTGTGTAAGGCCGGGAATATCACCAAGGCCGATATTGGCGCGATCCGCATCGCAGAGGACGTGACCTACATAGAAATACGTGAAAGCAGCGTACCCGGTTTCTTGAAGGCCATCGGACCAGATATGAAGGTCGAACGCACGAAAGACATCGTAAGGTTGGAGACAGCACCCGATCTTTCAAAATCTGGTAAGTCGGGTCCAAAGCGCGGCACAAAAGGCAAAAGAAGCCCGGCAAAAGCCGAGGGAAAACCGCCTCGCCTTGTTGAGCCGCAACCTGCCAAACCGCGACAGAAGAAAGCTGTAGCGCGGCCCGAAAAAACGGAAAAAAATGCCAAGCCTAACCGTGATGACACCAATCGCACTGGACAGGCCAAGAAACCAAATCGAAAAAACGCCAGCGACCGTCCAAAAGGTCCACCACCACCAAAAGGCAAGCCAAATAGCAAGAAAAATCGCGCTCGTGCGGCCATGTCGAAAAAAGGTGGTAATGCAGTGCCAGTTCGCAAGAAGTAAGCTTTAATCTTTGAGAGACCGGAGCCAGCGGACTGGCTTCGCCTTGACAGAACCGCCCCGTTAGTGTCGGGCTCATCTTGCCGGAATCGGACCCTTCAAGGCACTTACCCAAAAGCAATTAGGGAAGACGCGCGTCTGACGCGCGTCAAACCTACTTCCTGACATCCGACTGCTTAAACCAAAGCAACCGGACTGTTTCAGAGATCATAACCAACCGCAAAATATATTGAACGCGCCAAATCCCCAAAGCCTGGCGGAGATTTAGGTCAGGATCCTTCCGCATCTTCTTGAAGATCCGAAACGAAGGAATCAGTTTCTGAATTGGAGGAACATAGTTTAATGCTCCGCGTCGGGCATTTCGGCGAATTCTTGCGCCCTCGATGCGGCGCACTTTTGTAGCAAATTCCTGCAAATTACCCCGGGCAGGATGTTGGACAATCGCGTCGGCGGCAAAAACTATCGGCTCGCCAGCAGCTGTTGCGCGGTCATTCCATTCCATATCGCCACCCGACAACACTTCACCATTGAACAAACCGATCCGATCAAACATGTAACGACGTGCAATGAGATTGGCCGTAACGGCGCGACCACGTTCTACCCATTTCTTTTGCTCAAGGCAGAAATGGTAGTCGTACAATTCAACCGATGTCCATTCGGGGCCATTGGGTACAAGCACGACGTCGCCGCCAAATCGGCCGATATCTGGATGGTCCTGTGCGATACGCAAGCCGCTTTCCACGTATTCCGGAACAGGAAGACAATCTGAATCTGTGAAAAACAATAGCTTGGCCTGCGCTGCGGCGATCCCTCTGTTTCGAGCGGCATATGAGCCAGGCTTATCTTCTGTAAGTACCTGAGCATTTGAAGGAAGTCGAAAGTCTTCCGGCGTGGGATCCGAGGGCGCATTGTTCACCACAATGATCTCAAACCTTTCCGCCCCAACAGTTTGAGAAGCGAGGCAATCCAGACAGGACTGCAATTTGTCCCAGCTATAGTAAGTTGGAATGATAATTGATGCGTCCATATCCGTTCCTGCAATCAAGGTTCCGCAGAGGAGTTCTAATATTGCGAGAAGATGCGTCGCCGTCGATTGTGAACCTAGAAGTGGCCACACATTCTCTTGATAGATAAGTGTTCACTCAGAATGAGCTGAATTGGAATACTGGTGATCGTACAAGGCACGAAATGCACCGTCATTTTCAAGCAACTCGCTGGCGCTTCCTTTTTCGACAACCTCGCCAGCCTCAATCACCGCGATCTGGTCAGCGTGAAGGATTGTGGATAGACGATGCGCAACAATAATCGTCGTCCGCCCGGCAGTCAGCCTCTGGAAGGCCTCTTGCACAAGGTGTTCAGACTTGGAATCAAGTGCGCTTGTCGGCTCGTCCAGCAACAAAATAGGACTGTCCCGCAACAAGGCGCGTGCAATTGCCAGGCGTTGCTTTTGCCCACCAGACAAGAATGCTCCGTTTTCACCTACGAGCGTGTCAAACCCATTTTCCAGATTTGTGATGAAGTCGTAAGCATTGGCCGCTTTTGCCACCTCGATGACTTCCTCTAGTGAAGCCCCTTCCCTGCCAAGCCGGATGTTGTCGGCAATAGATGCTGAGAACAAAAACGTTTCCTGGCCAACAAACGACGTGTTCGCGCGTAAGCTTTTAAATGAAGCATACTTAACGTCCTGGCCATCAATTGTAACCTGCCCGCTTTGCGGATCGTATAGCCGAAGCGCAAGGTTTAGAATGGTTGACTTGCCCCCTCCGGACAAACCGACCAACGCTGTGGTTTTCCCGGCTTCGAAAGTCAAAGAAAGGTTTTTAAGTATGGGCTCGCTGTTACGATAGCCGAATGTGACATTGTCAAACTTGACCTCCCTTGGACCAAGAGGCAGCACTTGCGGATCTTCCTCTTCTGCCAAGGTTTCAGGTTGATCCAGTAGATTGAACAGCATTCTCACCCGCCGCAATCCAAGCTCAAGTTTAACGCGAACACGAGACAGTCTTTTGGCCGGCTCATACGCCATCATCAATGCAGTCACAAAAGACATCAACTCACCGGGTGTAGAGCCACCGGAACCGAATATGTTGGCCGCGCTCAGCCCGATGACCGACGCAATGGCAAAGCCCGCGAGGATATCCATCAGTGGGCTGGTTGCAGCTTGCAGACGCGCTAGTTTATTTCGGCGCTTCTCAACACTTTTGACCGACTCGTTCATGCGATTGGCCATCCGCTCTTCCAGCCCAAATGACTTGATGACCCGGATACCCGCGGACGTTTCCTGGATCACTTGCATGATCGCCCCAAGAGATTGCATCTCCATGTCGGCAATCTCACGCACTCTTCGCAACAACTTACGAACACCCCAGATCGCAAGCGGACCAATCACCAAAGTAAAAAGCGACAAAAGCGGTTGCTGATAAAACATAACTGCCAGCAGCCCGACTAAGCTGAGCGTGTCGCGAACCGCTGTGGTAACGATAATCTCAATAACCTGGCGAGCTGCTTGGGCGGATTGGGTAACCCTCGTCAGAAGGTTTGAGCTTTCAGTAAGGTTAAAAAAAGACACGCCCTGACGCAGCAATTTATCATAGAGCTTTATCTGTTGACGCGAAACAATCCGGTTACCTGCACGCGTCAACGCCACAACCTGTACATAGGTTGCAACCCCTTTGACTAAGAATATCACAAAAACTGCAATCGAAACGCCCAAGACCTGTGACGCATTATCCGCTTCGAACAATGAATCCACGACATCTCTCATGATCCACGCGACAGCGGCGGTCGTACCTGCAACTAAAACCATTGCAATGATCGCAATGATGTAAAGAGGCATCTGAGATCGTAGGTTTTCCCTCAGCAGCCGCCATAAGATGGAATCGTTCAGCGTCGCCGCGATTTTCAGTTTTGTTTTTTGCAAAGCAAAATTCCAACCTGTCTGAAGTGCCGTATACCTGATTGAATTCAGGCTACGATGCAACCCGGTTTACTTGCGCATGCCCTTAGCTGGACGACGCTCAAAGTTTTTTCTCATTATCTGTAACCTGATTTGGCTATTCAGGTGCTCACCGCAGCTTTATCGGCAATGAGACTATCTGCCAGATCCGTGGCTATTTGGGGTTCGGATGTACAGTTTCAACAGCCGCACAGCTTTTTTCGCTAGTGGAATGCACCGAGCACGATAGATAAATCGGTTCCGATCCGCCCCTTCTGAACAGTTTGAACAATTCCTTATCGGCCAATTCAGGCGTTGTTAAAGCAACAGGGCTAGCCGAATACGTCGTTTGGGGCAAAAGCTTTAAGAAGCGTTATTTCTCAAGAGCTTCTTGTACATTTGCGGAACTGATTGCGCGACCTGAGTATCGGAGCAGCCTAGACCTACGGGATCTGTTTTACACGTCTTCAATTGTACCGGCACCAGATACTACGAACGCGCAAGTGACCTTGGTCACATTTAGGGAAAGGCATTGAATTTTGCGCTTTGCAATTATCGGCACAGGCTATGTCGGATTGGTTTCATGGGTGTATTTTTCGGATTTTGGCCATGACGTGGTCTGCGTCGAAAATTCAGAACGGTTCGAAAGCTTCAAGTTGACAATCTACTGATCTAGGAGCCTGGCCTGGATGTGTTGACGGCCTTGTCGGCAACAAGGTTTTGCACGCAGGACCCGGTTACGTCGGTTCGTGTTTCCCTAAAGATACCGCCGCCCCGGCCCGGATCGCACAGGAAAATGCGTTTCCAATGCAGATCACCGAAACGGTTATTCGCTTAAATGACAGTGTGAAGAAGCGGATGATCGAGAAAATCAGAGAAGCCAGCGAAGACAGTTTCAACGGCAAGACAGTGTCAGTGCTGGGAGTAACCTTCAAACCCAACACTGACGACATGCGTGAGGCACCTTCCCTGACAATCGTCCCCGCGCTGGTCGATGGCGGAGCCAAAGTAAGGGTAGTCGACCCGCAGCGTCGGACCGAGGGTGAGGAACTGTTAACCGGCGTGAAATGGTGCGACGATCCCTATCTGGCAGCTCAGGGCGCAGATGCCGTCGTGTTGCTAACCGAGTGGAACGAGTTCCGTGCCCTTAACCTTAGTGATTTGACCAAAACCATGGATCGCCCAATGATGGTAGATCTCAGGAACATCAACTCTCAAGGCAGTGCTCAAAAAGCCGGGTTTGAAACTTATGTTGGCATTGGGCGCTGATCGCACCTTAGAACCCTAGAATTCTTCTCAAACGCCAGTATTTTAGCGGATGCCACAAAACACCGGCGCAGCCGTATTAAAACGAGAGGTTTTTGCAATCCCCATGGATCGTCGTTCATCTCATTTAAAGATCACAGTCGCGGTCCTGACCAGGCAGCGTCCGGACATGCTATCGAGCTTACTGAAAAGCTGGGGCGAAATGATTCTTCCAGAAAACTGTTCTGTCCGTTGCCTTGTGGTCGAAAATGACTCCGCGCCGAACAGCGAAGCTGCGGTTCGTGCATATGGAGATACCCTGCCGAATGGTGCGCTTCTTTCCTATGCGCTAGAGACGGAGCCCGGCATCCCATTTGGCCGAAATTGTGCCGCCCGCATAGCGATCGCTCAAGAGTCTGATCTGCTCTGCTTTATCGATGATGACGAAACTGTGGCTTCGGATTGGCTGGATCGCTTGATAGCGGGATACAGGGCCAGCTCGGCCGTTCTTTTGGGCGCGCCATTGCGGGCCGCACCGCCTTCGGGAAAAGAAACCGCACTGCAGCGGTTGATGCTGAGCAACATCAAACATCGGTATCTGACAAAAGAGAAGGCAGCGTCCAAGCGGGCCACGCTGGAAGATACTGGAGGAGTGACAATCGTTACCAACAACTGGCTGGGGGAAACTCGGCTGTTCACCGATCACGACATCTGGTTCGACGAAACGATGCGGATGACAGGTGGAACTGATGCCAAGTTTTACGCCGAAACAGTCGCCGCAGGACTAGCGACCGGCTGGGTAAACGACGCGTTTGTTTATGAATACATACCAGCCGAACGACTGTCTTTCTGGTATCAGGCGGCGCGTGGCCGAGATCAGGCCAACACACATATGCGCAGAAAGATGGAACAGCGACCGGTCAAAGCGTTGATACATATCGCCACTGCGCCCCTACGAATAATCGTACTGGCAGCCTTGGTCATTTTGCTTCCCTTCCAGCCACAGAAAAGACTGATCGAGATAGCCCGTACCGCAGGATGGCTCGTCGGCGTTCTGGGCATCCCCTTCGGCTATAAGTCTTCGCTTTACAAGAAAGTCAGTGGCCACTGAAAATTTCCTAAGCGACCGACTTACTTCGACCAGAGATACAATCAGTAGCGACAGATGCGTTTTGGGTCGAGCATTAAACTTCGGGAGCCAGGTGCATTGAGCTTCTCCGACAAAGCTGAAGCACAGTCATGAAAAGGCACTAAGGACCGAATTCACTGTGCACGAAGCTGTCGCGCTCCGATTGCATTTTGATGAGCACGGCACACTTTTCCAGGAAAAACACAATACTGCGCGACCGCGACGAAAATTAGGTGGTTAACCATTGAACTCAGGCCGGCTTGGGCGCCACGCCAAACCCTGCAATTGAACAATCGCCATGAGTAAACATACCAGCCCCTTGCAATACTCGATGTAAAGACCACAAAATTGCAGGGATCTAACTTTGCTTGCCTTCTGCCTCAGCAATATATTTGGCGCGAGGATTGGCATTCACGCCTTCCAGCATCTTCAAAACTTCGGCCTTCCAGCCCGCCTTGATCTTCAGCGCCAATTGAGACGGCGGTCGGTGATTAGGTTCGAGAAGCGCATATTCATATCTGAGTGGTTCTTTGAAGGGTACAAACGCAACCTTTCCGTTGGACAGATTCATTTCGTGTTCGGTTGCCACAGTTAGAGGATCCACAATCGAACAGCACTGACCAGAGCTTACAAATGGAATAAGCGGGAGAAAGTACTGGCAGGTTACCGTAGGGTTGTAGTCAGCGCATGCATCCTGAAACTCTCGCCGAATTTTTTTTTGGAATGGATGCGTTGCATGCAATCCCCCCATTGGCACCCCGTCCAAGTCGGAAATTGTCAAGCTTGTGCAAGAGGCAAGCGGGCTTTCACGATCCACAGCACAAAAACAGTCTGCCCGGATCAATTCGGCTGAATACTGCGGCTCTCTTCCTACCGAGTACTCAAAATCTGCAAAACCGAAATCGATGTTCTGCGTCCCCGCAAGCTCCATGATTTGAGGTGAACTGCGCGTGGACAGCGTAATGCGAATCTCGGGGTTTTCACCGACCGATTGACTAATAAAACGCGGGAATAAAAAGGCGGATGGTCCGGGCATTGTGGCAATGTTAAGACTGCCGGAATGGCCCTTGATCAACCCCTCCATCGTGTTTGAAATCGTCGAGAGACGATCCAGTATACCTGTGGTTTCGGCCAAAAGATAATGCGCTTCGGGAACGGGGACCAACCGGCGCCCTTTACGCTCGAAAAGCGTCAGGCCCAACGACTTTTCCAGGTTCTTCAATGCCAAACTGATCGCCGGCTGTGTGCGGTTCAGTTTCCTCGCGGTTTGAGAGATGGAGCCTGTCTCCATCACCTCGCGAAAAACGGTAAGTTGAGTAAGGTTCATGATCTCTACATAAGCTATGCTTTAGTTTAGTTAAATATAACAAATTTGTATTTATGCAAATTACCACTAGGCTTGCATGATCTAAATTCGGCCAAACCGAATCTGACGATCCAACAAGGGAGACGATGATGAATTTTGTGAAATGCTTGACTGGTCTGGCATTGGCAAGCGTGCTTGCAGCGCCTGCATTGGCGCAGGACCCGACCTTTTTCCGCATCGGAACAGGCGGCGCCGGCGGCACCTACTTCCCCATTGGCGGGACCATTGCAAACGGTATTTCCGCCCCTCCGGGCTCGCGCCCATGTGAAGAAGGTGGCCAGTGCGGCGTTCCGGGTCTGATTGCGATTGCACAATCCACCACCGCATCGGTTTTCAACAACGCCGCCGTGCAAAATGGAGAACTTGAGGCCGGACTGGCCGCTGCCGACGTTACCCGCTCGATGTATCTGGGCGAAGGCAAGTTTGAGGGTAAACCGCACCCGAAACTGCGTATCGTGGCAAACCTGTTCCCCGAAGACCTGCACCTTGTTCTGCCTGCCGACGCTACGATCAACGATCTGGGTGATCTGGAAGGCAAGCGCGTAGGCATCGCGCAGGCGGGGTCGGGCACACAAGTTGCCGTGCTGCAAATGCTGGACGCCTGGGGCGTCAACCGTGACAACATGGACGAAGCCGAACTGAACAATAGCCAAAGCGCCGAGCGCCTGGCCGACGGTCAGTTGGATGCCTATTTCTATGCCGCAGGCTGGCCGGTTGCCGCTATGGTGCAGCTGTCCTCGACCAAGGGCATGAACCTGCATTCCTTCAGCGACGAAGATCTGGCCAAGATCAACGAGATCATTCCGGCCTATATCCCTTCGGTCATTCCGGGCGGAGTGTATGAAGGCATCGACGGCGAAACCAAAACACCTGCGGTCAGCGCGATGCTGGTTGTCTCTTCCGACTTGTCGGATGATCTGGTCTATCAGTTGACCAAGGCCCTGTGGAACGACAACACCCGCAAGCTGCTGGATAACGGCCACGCTAAAGGCAAGCAAATCACGGCCGACACGGCCTTGAACGGCGTTGAAGCGCTGGGTGTTCCGCTGCATCCGGGCGCCGAGAAGTTCTACAAAGAAGCTGGTCTTCTGCAGTAATCGTATCTCACCGTAACTTATCGTCCGGTGCCCCTATTGGGGCACCGCACACTTGAACTTTGCGAAATCAGGGGGCCATCATGTCCGAGACCCAGAAACTTGATGACCACGAACTGACGGCCGAAGAACTTGCGGCCATCGAAGAACAGTTCGACGAAGGTGCCGCTGTCCGGCAGGTCACTCCAACCACCGGCAAGGTTCTGCGCGTTGTCGCTCTGATCTTTGCATTCTATGAATTCTTTACCGCCGGATTTGGCCTGCCTGCCGACCACTGGCACATGGGCATCTATCTGGCCCTGCTGTTTATTCTGGTCTATGCCACCATACCGATCATAGGCTCCAAAAGCCTTTATGCTCTCAAGGTCAGCCGGTTCCGGATCGGCAATATCCCTCTTTACGATCTGGTGTTCATGGCGCTTGGCATCATCGCTGCGTTGTACGTCGGCGTCGCCTGGCGGGGCATCCCGTTCCTGGGGATTGAGGAACAGACGTTCCGTATGGGCAACCCCAATGGCTATGACGTCTTTCTAGGCGTGATCATCATCCTTCTGGTGCTGGACATCGCGCGCCGAACACTGGGCTGGGTACTGCCGCTGATCATCTGTGTGTTTATCTCTTACGCACTGCTGGGGCCGTATTTCCCCGGCTTGCTGCAACATCCGGGTGTGAACTTCAAAACCTTCGTGTCGTCTATGTATTTCCCGCAGGAAGGCATCTATGGCGTCACGCTCTGGGTTGTTTCCACCATCGTCTTTCATTTCGTCCTGTTCGGCGTCATCGCTCAACGCACCGGACTGGGGCAACTGTTCATCGACAACGCAACGATTTTGGCGGGGCGCTATACTGGCGGTCCGGCAAAAGTGTCGGTGGTATCCTCGGCCTTCTTCGGCACGATCTCGGGCTCTTCGGTGGCCAACACCGTTTCGACCGGCGCGCTGACAATTCCCAACATGAAGCGCCTTGGATATCCCGGCCATTTTGCGGGCGGGGTCGAGGCCGCGTCCTCGGCTGGTGGCCAGATCACGCCGCCGATCATGGGCGCTGCGGCGTTTATCATGGCCGAGTTCCTTGAGGTCCCGTACACCACAATCGTGATCGCGGCTATCTTTCCGGCACTTCTGCACTACGTCGGTGTCTTTGCCGTCGTACACCTGATGGCGCGCAAACTGGACCTGAAGGGTCTGACCAAAGACCAACTGCCGCAACTCAAGGCCGTCTGGGCTGAGGGGTGGGCCAACATTGTACCTTTGATTGGTCTGCTGGTGGTTCTGTTCACCGGTTATACACCATTCATGTCGGCCTTCTGCGGTATCTCGCTGGCGGTGATTGCGGGTATGTCTCGTATCAAACAGCCACCGACTTTGATTTACGCAGCGGCATTCCTGACCTTTGTCCTTTGGAAATTCTCGGATGGCGGGTTCGACCTAACCATGACCGCGATTCTCTGTGCCTTATCGGTAGTTGCGACGTTGAATCCGCAAAAACGGATCGAAGTGCCCGAGATGCTGCAAGCGGTTGAACTGGGTGTGAAATACTCGCTGGCCGTTGGTGCCGCAGCTGCTGCAGTGGGCATCGTGGTCGGCGTGATCAACACCACCGGCATCGGCTTCCGCATCGGATTCATGGTGACGCAGGGCGCAGGTAATCTGGCATCGGATCTTTACAACATGATCTCGTTCGGCAGCTTCCAGCTGTTTGCGATGGAAGATCTGCAGCTGTTCATCTCGCTGGTCTTCATTGCCATCGTCTGCATCCTGATGGGCGCGGGCATTCCGACAACCGCACTTTACATCATGCTGGTCTCAGTGGCGCAGCCCGCGCTGGCGCAACTGGGTGTTCCGCCGATCGCAAGCCACCTGTTCGTGCTCTACTATGGTGTGGTGTCCGAGATTACGCCACCAGTCTGTACCTCGGCCTATGCTGCGGCGGCGATTGCCAACTCGAACCCGTTCCGAACCGGATTGTCGGCCTTTACACTGGGCTTGGGCAAGGTGATCGCACCGATGGCCTTTGTCTATGCGCCGGTCCTGCTGTTCGTGTCGTCCACCGGGTTCAATCTGTGGGAGTTCACATATACCGCAACCAGCTGCATTGCAGGGGTTATCGCACTATCCGCCGCAGTGGTCGGATATTGGCTGAAGCCGCTGAACATTGTGTCCCGCATCCTGATGGCTGTCGCAGGCATAATCTTTGTGGCGCCAAGCCTGACGGCCGATCTGATCGCGCTGGCTGTGGCCTCACCGGTTATTGTAACCCAGTTGATCGCCCGCAATCGCAGCCACTCCCCGGCCTGACAGGATGACCGAGCAAGTTACCATCATCGGCGCAGGGATCGTCGGCATCTGTTGCGCACTGTCCCTGCAAGAGCGAGGCATCCCGGTCCGACTAGTGGACCGGGGTGAACCGGGGCAGGAAACATCGTTCGGGAATGCAGGCGTGGTGTCCCCCTGGTCAATCATTCCGCAGGCGGTTCCGGGCATTTGGAAGAAACTTCCACAAATGTTGTTGGACCCCAAAAGCGCGCTTTCAGTCCGGGCGTCCTTCTGGCCAAAAATGATCCCGTGGGGGCTGCGCTTTTTGGGTAAGTCCGGCGAAAAAACTGTTCGCGAAGTTTCAGATGCGATGGAACTTTTATGTCGCCCATCCATCGACCTGTACCGTCGGCATCTGCAAGGTACTGAACACGAAAACCTGATAACTGACAGCTACTATATCCACGCGTTCCGCAACCCGGAACATGCCGATCTAGACGAGCTTGGTTATCTGATCCGCCGGGAAAAGGGCGGCGAGCTGGAGCGTATAGACAGCGCTGAGTTACGGCGTCTTGAGCCGGCACTGTCAAAAGACTTTAAGGCCGCAATTGTGATCAAAGGTCAGGCAAGGGCTACCTCACCGGGGCGATTGGGTGCCGTTCTGGCCGAAAAAGTACGCGCGCAAGGGGCCGAAGTCGTTCGGACTGAAGTCACCAAGCTGACCCGCGCTGAAGATGGTGGATGGCAGATTGGCACGTCGCAAGAGACGCTGCATGCGCACCATGTCGTGCTTGCCGCCGGGGTGTGGTCCGCTGACTTGCTTAAACCGCTGGGACTGCCCGTGCCGCTTGTGGCCGAGCGTGGTTATCATGTTGAATTCCCGACCCCCTCTGCCGTGCTGAACAACTCAATCATGGATGTGGACGCTAAGGTGGTTGCAAGTTCGATGCAATGTGGCCTGAGGGTGGCTGGCACGGCAGAATTTGGTGGCATCGACGCGCCACCTGATCCGCGCAAGGAAAAGATACTGACGGATCAGGCCAAATCGCTGGTGCCCGACCTTGATACAGACGGAGTTCAGTTCTGGATGGGAAGGCGCCCTTCATTTCCCGACAGTTTGCCCGCAATCGGACCAGTTAGTGGCCAAGACGGGCTGTTCACGGCTTTTGGGCATTCTCATTACGGGTTGATGATGGCTCCGAAAACTGGCGAGCTTGTCGCGGATCTTGTGTCCGATCGCAGACCAAACATCGATCTGGCCCCGTTTTCGCTGGCTCGGTTTTGAACCTCCAACCCGAAAGGACCTGACACAATGCCGGTTTACAATGGCGGCCAAAATATCTGCGGAGCTTCGATCGGGGTATTGTGCCTTGAAAGTTATTTCCCGAAACCTCCGGGGCACATCAAGAACCCGTCCAGCCTGCCGTTTCCGGTGCTTTACGAGATGATCGACGGCGTCACCATCCCTAAGCTTTTGAACAATCCTACGCTGGAATTGCTGGCCCCATTTATCAAAGGCGCGCAGCGGCTTGAGGCTGAGGGTGTGCGCGCCATTACCGGAAGCTGCGGTTTTCTGGCCCTGTTTCAAAAGGAATTGTCGGCGGCTGTTTCTGTCCCG
This sequence comes from Ruegeria sp. BB7, assembly GCF_056539365.1. Lineage (NCBI taxonomy): Bacteria > Pseudomonadati > Pseudomonadota > Alphaproteobacteria > Rhodobacterales > Roseobacteraceae > Ruegeria > Ruegeria sp. BB7. The sequence continues at coordinate 39,397 of NZ_JBQFUV010000017.1, forward strand.
GTCTTCGCATCCAGCCTGATCCAAGTTCCCCTCGCCTTCCATATGACTGGCGCCAATGCTCCGGTGGGTATCCTGACCGCTAATGCTTCAGCACTAACGCCAAAACATTTCGAAGGTGTCGGAGCGGCCGGTATACCCGTCGCGGTGCAAGGATTGGAGGACACCAGTGAGTTCGCTGACGTAATCTTGCGAAACACACGGACCCGCATGGACACCGATTTGATCGAAGCCGAAGTTCTGGAGGCCGCGCGCCAACTAAAACACAAGGCACCGGACATTCGCTCTCTGGTGCTGGAGTGCACCGATTTGCCACCATATGCCGGGCGACTTCAAGAAGAATTGCAACTCCCAATCTTTGACCTGACGACGCTGGCGCAGATGGCGCATTCCGTTGCAACGCGTAAGGCTTATGACGGAATTATGCCTTGGGCCTAAAAAGGACAGCGCGGGACAAGATATTCAGTGTCGAATTTGCATGGACGCCAACCTGAAACTCGGAATACTGATAACCTTGCAATAGGGAACTGCGGCCATGGGGGATAGAAGTGTCCGTTGACCTTTCCATCCTGATGGTTGCCATCGGCCTCGGCGCAACGCTGCAAGTCGGCGTTGGTATAGGGTTCAGCATTATCGCCGGGCCGCCGATGATGATCCTGCTTGGCACCTCGACCGCAGTTCCCGTGCTGCTTTTGTTGAACACCCTTGTTTCAGCAGTCGCGACCGACCGGCACGTATTGAAAACAGAAAGTCAGACAATACGCACCGCGATCATTGGATGCCTTGTCGGCGTTGTTGCGGGCCTCGCCGTCTATCCTTTGTTGAGCGAGGCGTTCGTCCTTATGCTGACAGCTAGCCTGCTGATGATCGGTGTGATTACGACCTTACTGCCTTTGCACCGCTCAATTGGAACGGTGGGGTTTTCAACTGTTTCGGGATTGTCCGGACTGGCAACCGTTTGGGCGGCAACACCCGGCCCCCTGATGGTATTTGGGCTGATTGCGAAGGGTCGCTCGGTCAAGGACGTTGCAAAGCTGGTCCAACCCATTGCTTTGGTAGCCTACGGTATCGCATTTTTGTTGCACAGCCTGTCAGAGGCGCAGGCTTTCTCATATGGTCCGCAACTATGGGTCTTCGTCGCGCTCACACTGATTGGCAGCTTACTCGGACGCGCCATAGGCCCCTGCCTGCCACAGTCACTCGTCAAAACAGCCATCCGCGTGGTGTCTTTGATCGCCTGCTTCGTTCTCTTTCACCGCGCATTTACGATGGCATAACCTCGAAGGTCACAAGATGGCACGAAAAGACAATTTGGACAGATTTCCACGTGCCCAACTCATGTCGGGCCCAACTCCATTGGAGAGACTGGACAGGCTGTCTGCAGAGTTGGGTATAGATCTCTGGCTGAAACGCGACGATCTCACCGGGCTTGGGTTTGGTGGGAACAAAACACGTCAGCTTGAGTTCTACTTTGGAGATGCGCTTCAGCAAGGTGCAGACACGATACTGATCACTGGCGCAGTCCAGTCCAATTTTGTTCGCTCTGCCGCCGCCGCAGCGGCCAAACTGGGAATGCAATCCGTGTTGCAACTTGAAGAGCGCGTGCCGGATATGGGCGAGGCGTATTACAGTTCCGGCAACGTATTGTTGGCAAAAATCCTGGGCGCCGAGCACATGAGCTATCCCGAGGGCGAGGACGAAACCGGCGCAGATGCCGCGTTGCACGCGCGCGCCGAGGAACTGAAATCTCAAGGACGTACGCCCTACGTCATTCACCTGGGATTAAACCACCCCCCTTTGGGTGCCTTGGGCTATGTCGTCGGCGGACAAGAACTGTGCCATCAAATGCCAGATTTCGATGCGGTCATCGTCCCTTCGGGTAGTGGCGCCACGCATGGAGGATTATTGACCGGGGTAGCACTGGCAGAAAGTGACTCGTCTGTTTTTGGGGTCTGCGTGCGCCGCGATCGCGACAAGCAACGGGCCCGCATGACCACCGTTCTGCAGAAACTGGCGGATTTACTGGGCATCGACGCAGCACCCTTGCTGAACAGGATCAACGTTTTGGATGAAGCACTGCCCCCCGGATATGGCAAACTCAGTGAAATGACCCGTGCTGCTTTGGAAAAAATGGCCCGCACCGAGGGAATATTCCTTGATCCCGTCTATTCCGCGAAAACCTTCGCGGGGTTGTTGCATCTTGTAAACACAGGAGAAATCCAACCCGGGCAAAAAGTTGTAATGCTGCACACAGGTGGACTGCCTGCACTTTTCGGGTACCAAAACGAGTTGGCAAGCGACCTACCATAAAACCACCCAAAACCACCGTAATATCCACTAACAGAAAAGACTCGAAACATGACTATCACCCGTATCGAAACCGGCCAACGCATGAGCCGGATCGTCAAGCACAACGGCGTTGCCTACCTCTGCGGTCAGACATCAGACGCACCTACAGTGGCAGAACAAACAAGCGATATCCTTGCCAAGGTAGAAGATCTGCTGACCAAAGCAGGCAGCGACAAGACACGTATTTTGAAATGTGAAATCTGGCTGGCCGAAATGGCAGACTTTGCCGAGATGAACGCCGTTTGGGACGCCTGGGTGCCCGAAGGCCACGCACCTGCCCGCGCCTGCGGAGAATCCAAGCTCGCCCGTGACGTTTTGAAGGTCGAAATGATCGTGACGGCCGCCTACGACTAACCAACTCTGACTACAATTAACGCAGCCCCTCGGCCTTCGCATTCTCTACTGTTTATAGTGATTTCCGAGGGGCAAGTGCGTTAAATTCTTCTCATAACCTCTGCACGACAAGTGGTCAGCACAGGCAAATGATCACCTCCTTTTGGAAATGGCTACCTGTGAACGACATTGTGCTAGTCTCTGGCGCTACGAAACCATTGCCTCGATTCTGGTGAGTGTCGCCGTACTTACAGGGACTCCATCTGTACGGGCTCTCACTCGCTTGGCGCGACGCCCGTCCCCAGGCAAATGAGCGCCTTCCTGCGCTCGGATCGCATCTACCAGACCAGAGACTCCGGCCTCAAACGCATTGGGCGCGGTTGCACCGGGATCAATCGCGATAAAGAACTGGCCGGTTTTCGGCGGCCCCCCTGCAGTTCCGGAAAACGGCGAGGCATTGATACCCAGCGTGGCACCGGTCAGGGCCGCAGCCAAAAGCTCGACCAACACTGCGACACCGACACCCTTGTATCCGCCAGATGGCGCCATTGAGCCCTTAAGGCCAACCTCTGGATCAGTGGTTGGATTGCCGTCGGCATCCAGTGCCCAGCCAACAGGGATCGGTTTGCCTTCGCGCGCATGCTTCATAACTTCGCTTTTGGCGATGGTGCTGGCACTTTGGTCGATCAGCAGAGCAGGTTCACCATCAACGCCGGGTGTGGCGATCGAAAACGGGTTGGTGCCAACGACAGGATTTGACCCCCCGGACGGCGCGATCGAGGCGGGCGCATTGGTAAACCCCAGACCAACCAGTCCGGCCTGAGCCAGTCGGTAAGTATGGTAGCCCAAAACACCGCAATTATAACTGTTCCGGATCGCCAAAACCGCCACACCCTGTTCGCGGGCTGCAGGGATCAAGGCGTCGAACCCTTTATCAATGGCAGAATGCGCAAATCCGGTTGCGGCGTCCACGGCAACAACGCCTGGTTTTGGACGTGACAGAATGGGCTCTGCCAGACCATCAACCTTGCCGCACTGCACGTGTTCACAATAGATCGGAATATAAGCGAGCCCGTGGCTTGCGACGCCGTCCGCCTCGGTTGCCGCCGTAGCCTGAGCCAGCGGACGCGCGTTGGCTTCGGATGTGCCAGCCGCCACCAGCGCGCGGAAGGACAGATCTTCGATTTCGGCGAGGGTCAGGGTACGTGTATCAGTCACTTGAATGTCTCTCAGTCATTGTCGGAAAGCCCTGCCCCTGCACCCAGCAGGCGGGATTCCTCAGTTGCGGGGGCATAGGTGCGATGGGCGAAATGGTTCAGCACATCCCAGTCTTCAAGCGCGGGATACGCGCGCGTGTGCCGCGTGCGAGACCCTTCCGGCGAGGCGCTTCGTGATACGACGACCCTTTGGGCTGTATCTGGCAAAGTGTCGGGGGCCATCAGGCGATCGCCATCCGTCACTACCTGTACGCCGTCGATTTCAACCGTCAGTGCCTCTTGCAAAAAGCGCGCCGCATTGGACACAAACGGCAACAATAGCGCGGGCATTGTGACGTTCTGCATCTCGATCGGATTTGTCTTCAGTAAGTGAACGCTGTCGGACAACAACGATCCTGCGGACAAGGGGCACAGATCATCCTCGGCATTCCACGGACATTCGATTTGCGAGGGACGATGAGTGGCTAGGTTCAACGTCAAACCACGCTCTAATAAGCGAGCCAGGGTTCCGGCACCATCCAACCCTTGCATACAAAGCCAGCGGGTCGCTTTCGACGCCTCTTCGGCCTGCCCCCAGGAATAGCCCGCGCCGCGGGTGGCCCGCTTGGCGGTTGCTTCCATTTCATTCAGTGAAAAACTCATACCGGAACCTGCGGATAGACCCAGAAATCTGCATTTTCAGAGGTCAGCTCTTCGGGATAGGGCGCACCGGAATACATGCAGATCCGCACCCAGCGATCCGAACGCGGATCGAAATGGGTCGCGCCAAAGAAGGACAGCTTTGCCCGTAACATGTCGATCGGCAACACCGCAGACCCAATCGTGTTGTCACGGATTTCACCATAAGGCGCATTGCGGCTCATTTGCACGCGGCGGAGGGTGTGGCGGTGTTCAGGACAAAGTAACAGGAATTCGGCCACGGTCCGGGAATCGTCCCACTCACCCATCAGGGTATAGGCTGCGATTGCATCCCGTGCGGGGGCCAAAGGCTGTTCATACTCAGCAATGGGTTCTTCGAACCGCTCACCCATTCGGGGTTCAAGCTTTTCTTCGGACACATACCAGGCCCGGGCGCAGTTTTCGCGGGCCTCCCAGTCCAATTCCAGTGCCCAACCATGTGTGTTTCGGATCAATTCACGCGCCTGTCCGATCGACATCGTCCCGTCGATCACAAATGCCTGCGCTTGGCTGTCCGCCATACATGTCGCCAACCCGTCGACGAGCTCTCCGTAGGGTTCCAGTATCAGTGAGGCCAGAAATTCCTGCCCCTCCGTGCTGAGTGCGGTTTCCGACCAGGTCATCAACCGGTTCCACGGAAAGGCATCAGGCTGGGCATGTGTATCCAGGTAGTCTGAAAGCGTGTCCAAGTCAGCCGTCAGTGCCGCCAGTTTTTCGACCTGAATGGGATGTTGCGATCGCCACCATGAAATCGACAATTGGCTGCGTTGGAACAGCTCTCGGAACTGGTCAACCTCGGATTCGCTGGCGGTTTCCAATGACCTGACACGCGCAATTGCTTCTTCCCGCGCCATGATCCAGTTGTTGAACAGAACAGGGTGGTTGACGATGAATGGCGCCATACCAAGACCTGTGGAATTACCAATCCCAAGCCAGCGAGCAATATCAGGGTCCAGTTTTACAGTCCTGCTCCCGCCTTTGGCGTCCGCCATATGTTGCACTAAATCTCGCACAAAGGTTCGGGTCAGAAAGACCGACAGCATCTCAACCTGAAAAGGTGCATTTACCTCTGGACGATCCGCGACTTTCTCGCGATCTGCCGCGCCGAACTTGCCCGAGCCATAGACGGCTGTTGTGCGCATCAGGTAACCGACTTGATAAATCTGCTCTAAATCCGGCTGCTGCCCCGCGGCCAGTGCATCCACGACATGCGTCCAAAGCCGCACAGAGCGGTTTGCGCGCGACAAAGACAGCTCGCTTTCGCTGATGCGCCCCGCCTCTTGCAGGGGCACATTTTTCGAAAGACGCTCGATATCGGCCTCAGCCGGGATGCCATCGAACAAAGCGAAGGTGGCATCCCACGCATCAGCGATAACCCGATCCGAACGCTTCTCCGGTGGCAAATCATGCGCAAAAGCCACAAGCGAATAGGCCCGTTCCGGCCCATGAGCTGTGTAGACCGCGCAACCGACTCCCTTGGCATCGATGTCAAACTTGGGACGTGAGAACGACCAGTTTTCCCGGGCCATCCGACGCGTCAACTGTCGCATGAAACTAAGCCGACACTGGTGCAATGACCCTAGCCGAGAAAGCCGCATTACAGTGGCTGGGTCTCGCCTTTCGATCTGTGTCTGCGCCTTTAAATCCATTTGGCTACCCTTGAGCAACGAAGTTTTCGTCAAAGAACCTGTACCAGTTTCCCCCCATGATACCGGCCACCTCGTCATCGCTGAGGCCGGTTGCACGTAATCCCGTTTCGATATTTCCAAAGTCCCGGTTATCCCGAAACCAGGCTGGCATCGGGGGGAAGCCTGGGTTGCTGGCCGACCCCTCGCCATAGTCAATTTCCTTGGTCCAGCGTCCGACCCGCATCCATTCGACCACGCTGTCAGGCTGATCCTGACACAAATCGGTGCCGATCCCGAGATGTTCCACGCCGTATTTCTCGGCCGCTCGGGCGATCATCTCGCAAAAGCTGGCCAGCGTGCAGGCCGACTTGTCCTTTAAGTGATGAGGATAGACCGAAAATCCCAGCATCCCACCGTTTTCAGTCACTGCCTGGATCACCGCTTCGCGCTTGTTACGCAAGGCAGGGGCCCACTCGTGCGGGTTTGCGTGCGTGATTGCGATCGGGCGCTCGGACAATTCAGCCGCTTCGATGGTAGAACGATCCGCCGAGTGGCTCATATCAACAACAAGCCCAACACGGTTCATCTCTTTGATCACTTGCCGACCCATACGAGTAATGCCGGTGTCTTCGGATTCATAGCAGCCCGTGGCCAGCAGGGACTGATTGTTGTAAGTCAGCTGCATGAACCGCGCACCTAGCGTGTGCACGATTTCGACCAACCCGATGTCGTCCTCGATGGGCGACGGGTTCTGAAAACCAAAGAACACCGCCGTGCGACCGGTTTCCCGCGCCTTGTCGATGTCGCTGGCCCATTGGCCCTTCATGATCAGATCCGGGTATTGCTCGAACCACCTGTTCCACTTTTCGAAGTTCAGAACGGTTTCGCGGAAATTTTCATGATAGGAGATGGTGACATGGATTGCGTCCACGCCACCTTCCCGCAACTGCCGAAAGATCTTCTCGGACCAATTGGCGTATTGCAGCCCGTCGATCCGCATCAGATCGGCTTTCCGGCACTGATATATGCAGTTTTTACTGTCGTGTAGAACTCGGCTGCAGCTTTGCCCTGTTCACGTGGCCCGTAAGAGCTGTCGCCACGACCACCGAACGGGACATGGTAATCTGTGCCAGCGGTGGGCAGGTTCACGGTCACAACGCCGGTACGCGCGTTGCGGCGGAAATGGGTGGCGCGGGCCAGGCTTTGCGTGACGATACCCGAAGTCAGGCCGAAATTGGTGTCGTTGACGGTGGCAAGTGCCTCATCATAGCTGCCAACTTTGATGACCGAAGTCAACGGCGCAAACATCTCTTCACGGTTGATGCGCATGTCGTTGGTGGTGTTCAGGAACACGCCGGGGCTCATGTAATAGCCGTCTTGGGGCATGTCCAAACGCTGTCCGCCGCAAGCCAGTTCTGCGCCCTCGGACTTGCCCTGATCGACATATGCAAGGTTCTCGGCCAGTTGCTGAGCGCTGACAACGGGGCCCATCTGAGTCCCCTCCTCCAGTGCATGGCCCACTTTCATCGCCTGCGCACCGGCCACCAGTTTTTCCACGAATGCATCATGAACAGCTTCATGAATCACGAGCCGGGAAGATGCGGTGCATTTCTGGCCGGTACCTCCGAAGGCACCACCAAGTGCAAGTGAGACCGCAAGATCGAGATCGGCGTCGTCCATAACAGCCAGAGCGTTTTTTGATCCCATTTCCATCTGCACTTTTGTCAGGTTCTGAATGGCAGCAGCGGCGATACCCTTGCCAACCGGAACCGACCCAGTAAATGAGATGGCGTTGACCTTGGGGCTTTCCACCAATCGCTGTCCGATGGAACGGCCTGACCCCATGACAAGGCTGAATAAGCCCTTGGGAATGTCTTGACGGTTGATAATTTCGGTCAGGGCCACGGCCGAGGCCGGAGTTATATTGGCAGGCTTCCAAACCACCGCATTGCCATAGCATAGCGCCGGGGCAATCTTCCAAGAAGCGGTGGCGGTCGGAAAATTCCACGGGCTGATCACGGCGACAACGCCAACAGCCTCACGCCGTACATCAACTTCAATATCTGGGCGTACGGAATCGGCGTTCTCACCGATCTGGCGGAGACACTCGGCGGCGTAATATGTGAAGAACTGCCCGGCGCGGAAGACCTCGCCTTTACCTTCCGCCAGCGGCTTGCCCTCTTCGCGGCTGAGCAGGGTACCCAGTTCCTCGGCGCGGGCCATCAGTTCATTGCCGATGTTCATCAGCACCGCCTGCTTGCGCTCTAGCCCATACGCTGCCCATTCGGCCTGCGCCACACGTGCCTGATCCAGCGTCGCCTCAAGCTGGTCCGCACTGGCCTGCGCAAAGTTGCCGATCAGGTCGCTCAGATCTGAAGGATTGCGGTTTTCAATTTCGCTTTCGCCAGCCAGCCATTCGCCGGCGATCAGGTTCAGGTTGGTCACGATAAGCCCCAGTTCAAAGAAAGTTGGGGGCAGAATGGACTTTGCAACCAATATCAGTCAAACTCAAACAACTTAACTTTACTTCAGTAAAATTGAAATATGGCCATCAAGATCGAAATGCTGCGCTGCTTTTGCGCTGTTGCACAAACGGGAAATCTGTCTGAGGCGGCTGACCGTTTGGGACGCACTCAATCAGCGGTTTCAATGACCCTAAAACAGTTCGAGAGCCAATTGGGGAAAAAGCTGTTTGTAGGAGAACGCAAGAACCACCTGTCCGCCTTGGGAGAGCAAGTGTTTGAAATGGCCTTAAAACAGGTGCGTCAGTTTGATCAGACTGTGCAATCCATCGAAACGGCTGCCGATGCTTCCAATGGCCAAATCCGAATTGCATCAGTTCCTTCAGTAGCTGCGTTGATTTTTCCTTCGGTGCTCGAGCACATGACCCAGCGATTTCCCGGGCTCAAGGTTGAGCTAAGGGACACGGATTCCCAACAAGTGCTGGATGCCCTTGCCGAGGGAAAGGCCGACATTGGAATCGCCTCAGGGCTTCACCCGATGAAAGGCATCAAGGCAATCCCATTGTTCGAAGATAGGTTTGGGCTCGTTTGCGCTTCTGACCACCCGCTCATAACAAGAACCGAGCCACCGACCGTAAAGGATGTGATCGCGTCCTCATTTGTCCGAAATGCACTTTGTGATCTGATCCAGACACCCAGTTTCGTGCAAGCAGTTGAAGATGCCGATGTCACTATTCACAACACGCATTCTCTCGTGACCATGGTTAGAACTGGAAAGTGGGTTACAATCCTACCCCAAACGGTTGCACGCTTCATCCCCGAAAGCACTGCGTTTCGAGAGCTGGCGGATCTGCCCGACAAACGCCAGGTTTTTTTGTACGTCAAAGACAGATCACGATTCAAAGACCTGACAGATGCGTGCAGCAACTTTATCTTGAATAGCAAGTTGGTCTGAATATCCGGGCATACAGTTACGGGCTTCCGCTTTATTGACCATCTCAGCGCGCCAAGATCCAACAACTCTGATGGTAAATCCGATCAGAGATGCGTCGTCATGCGATATCCCGGGGCAAAATATAGCTTGGCATATGTAACCGGCGCGCCGCGCAGCCATGTTATGCGTTCAGCGGTAAAAATCGGGTCCCCTAATGGCGCGTCCAAAAACTCGGCAATTTCGCCGTTCGCTTTGGTCGCCAAAAAACTCAACTCCAGATTGGTAAAAGGCACTCTCTTGACCAACCAGTCATTGGGTCCCGATTGCTCGAAGGACTCATCCAAAACTTCTGGCACTACATCTGTGACGATCCATCTAACTTCGAACTGAAAAGGAGCGTTGTCTGCGTAATGCATACAGCGCAGGTGCAGAACGTCTTGACCTCGTTTCAAATCCAGACGGGCGGCAAGCCAGGAAGGCGCCGCCTGCACTTGTTTATCCACCAAGGTATATCGATAGGCCGCACCGGTCGCTGCAATCTCATCCCGGACCAAGGGGATTGAAAACTGGGCCTTTCTGATCGGCGAATTCAGTACTCTTGTTCCTGCCTTGCGCTTTCTTTCAAGGTAACCTTCCTCGGCAAGCTCCCTCAATGCTCTGTTGACGGTTGTCCGGGTGCTGGAGAACTCAGTCGCCAGATCTGTCTCACTTGGCAGGATCGAGTCCGGGGACCAAACGCCGGTTTGAATTCTGTCCAGAACCACCTGCTTGATGTCCCGGTAGCTCATGTTTTCATGAGTTCTTCCCATGGCGTGTCCCGATGTATTAAATTGGAATTAACAAGCTTAAATATACACATAAACTTGCAACGGTGAAACCAACTACATCACCCCTGGCCAGCGCATCGAAAAAAATACGCGGTGCGCAACTGTTTCATCGGCGTACCGCAAAGCATCACGCAGCCTCAAGCAGCTCTGAAATCGCTGATTTGTAGCGCGTCACAATTGCATCGTGGTCCTTATGGCGCCCACCCTGCACTACATGGCGACCCGCCGACCACGTGTCTGTTACAACATCGTCCGGTGCGACAAAACACAGCCCATCAAGTAGTTGGGCATCCATTAGGGCGCAAAGGGCGGGGTGGTTGCGATCAATGGCGACGAGATCGGCGAATTTGCCAACTTCAATTGTGCCCGCATCGCGACCAAGCGCCTGCGCCCCACCCAAGGCCGCACCAGCATAGAGCGTTTGCCCGGTAGAGCCCTCTCCCGCCACCAGAACATTGCGCCCCATGTCACGTAGACGCTGGGAATACTCCAAGGTGCGCAATTCTTCGGTCAGAGAGATACGGACATTCGAGTCCGATCCCAATCCAAAGGCTCCGTTATGTTTCAGATAGGTCGGCCCGTTGAATGGACCATCGCCCAGATTGGCTTCGGTGATCGGGCATAGCCCTGCGATTGCACCGCTTTTAGCCATGGCAATAGTTTCAGCCTCGGTCATGTGTGTCGCGTGGATCAGACACCAACGCGAGTCAACGCCCACATTGTCCAACAACCAGGCCACTGGGCGCTGGCCAAGCTTGGCTTCGACATCGGCCACTTCCTTGAGCTGCTCTGAGATGTGGATATGAACCGGCCCTTGCGGCACTGCCAGCAGCGCCTGCGCCAGATCATCCGGTGAGGTGCCACGCAGTGAATGCGGAGCTATACCGACCTGCGCATCGTCAGGCAGGTAAGGCAGATTGGTTTTACACGCATCCACCAATGACAAGAAACGATCCACGTCATTGGAAAACCGAAGTTGGCCACCCGTCAACGGCTCCTGATTCACGCCTCCATAGGTGTAGAGGACAGGCAGATGGGTCAGGCCGATGCCAGTTTGGCGCGAAGCTGCGAAAACACGATCGCTCAACTCGGACAATTTGGCATAGGGGCTGCCACCCGGTTGATGGTGGACATAGTGAAACTCGCCTACCGAGGCGTATCCGGCTTCCTGCATTTCCATGAAAACCATTGCGGCGATGGCTTCAAAATGCTCCGGCGTTAGGTGATCCAGGAACCGATACATCAGTTCGCGCCAGGTCCAGAAACTTTCTTTTCCTGCCTTCCGAAATTCAGTCATTCCAGCCATGGCCCGCTGAAAACTATGGCTGTGCAGGTTTGCAAGGGATGGCAGCAGGACATTAACGGAATAGTCAGCCGAATCTTGTGAAACACCCTCTTCGATTTCGGCAATCCTCCCATCGACGGACGTAACACGGCAATTTTTCAGCCAGGTTTGCCCCGAGAACGCGTGTTTAGCGTGAATTTTCATTTCCATCTCATTATGTGTAGACTTTTTAACTTAAAGGGTATACTAGATTTCAAAAAATGCAACTTCGGAAAAGAACCTCATGACAGGGAAAACGATTCTTTGCGGCGCGAGGATTGCGACCCAGGCGGACGAACAAACGCCTTATGGGTTGATTGATGATGGCACCCTTGTGATGTCAGGCGAGCGGATTGAATGGGTCGGGTCAAAGAACGACCTTCCCGACGAGTATTCGGCCTTCGACGCAGAAGATCTGGACGGCCGCCTTGTGACACCGGGTTTGATCGACTGCCATACGCATGTCATTTTTGGCGGGGATCGGGCCCAGGAATTCGAAATGCGCCTGAATGGGGCGGGATATGAGGAAATCGCCCGCGCCGGAGGAGGCATCAATTCTACGGTTCACGCCACGCGGGATTCCAGCCTGGAACAATTGATCGAAAGTGCCTTGCCTCGTGTTGACGCGCTAATAGCCGAGGGTTTGACGACAATCGAAATCAAATCCGGTTATGGGCTAGAGCGGGAAACCGAGCTGAACATGCTGCGCGCCGCACGAGAGATCGGCAAGCGGCGCTCGGTTACAGTTCTCACCACCTATCTTGGTGCCCATGCAACGCCGCCGGAATACAAAGTTCGCGATGACGCCTATATCGATGAAGTGGTTATTCCGACCTTGCATGCCGCCCATTCAGAAGGATTGGTGGATGCAGTCGACGGGTTTTGCGAGGGCATCGCCTTTCAACCCAAGCAGATCGCACGGGTCTTTGACGCCGCAAAGGCGCTGAACCTACCGGTAAAGCTACATGCCGAGCAGCTCTCAAATCTGGGTGGCGCCAAGCTGGCAGCGTCCTACGATGCACTGTCTGCGGATCACATCGAATATCTCGACGAAGATGGCGTAGCCGCGATGGCTCTGGCTGGCACTACAGGCGTGATCCTGCCAGGCGCCTTCTACACATTACGCGAAACGCAACATCCGCCGGTGGATCTTTTGCGCAATCATCAGGTGCCGATGGCGTTGGCGACCGATTGCAATCCGGGTTCGTCGCCATTGACGTCTCTTCTATTGACCATGAATATGGGCTGCACACTATTTCGTATGACCCCCGAAGAAGCACATGCGGGTGTCACCCGCAATGCCGCCCGCGCCCTTGGTCTGAAAGACCGTGGTGTCATCGCCGCTGGTCAGCGGGCTGATTTGGCAATCTGGGATGTCAAACATCCTGCTGAGCTTTCTTACCGGATCGGATTCAACCCCCTTCACAAACGCATTTTTGGAGGTCAAGCGTGAGCACTCTCACATTGGTTCCCGGGCAGACCATTCTGCCGCAGCTTGAAAATATCTACTGGAATGAAGCTTCTGCAAAGCTCGATGCGTCTTGCCGCCCAGCAGTTGAAATGGCAGCGGACCGCATTGCCGCTGCCGCTGCCGGTACGATGCCTGTTTATGGTGTGAATACCGGGTTCGGCAAACTGGCCAGCCTGAAGATCGAGGCAGAAGATACTGCCACCCTGCAACGCAATCTGATCCTGAGCCATTGCTGTGGTGTCGGCGAAGCGATGCCGCGCCGGCTGGTCCGATTGATGATGTCCCTGAAGCTTCTGAGCTTTGGCCGTGGCGCGTCGGGCGTACGCTGGGAGCTTGTCGAGCTTTTGCAGGGCATGCTGGAAAAAGGGGTTACTCCAGTTGTTCCCGCCCAAGGGTCGGTTGGCGCGTCAGGCGATCTGGCACCGTTGTCACATATGACCGCCGTCGTGATCGGCGAGGGCGAGGCAGAATACAAAGGTGAGATTCTGCCGGGGTCCGAAGCGCTGTCAAAGGCGGGGCTGTCCCCAATCGAATTGGGTCCCAAAGAAGGATTGGCCTTTATAAACGGCACGCAGTTTTCGACGGCCTATGCACTTGCAGGCTTGTTTGAAGTATGGCGTTCATCACAAAACGCGCTGGTGATCTCGGCATTGTCGACAGACGCCATCATGGGATCCACCGCTCCGTTGCAGCCCGAAATTCATACGCTGCGCGGACACCGCGGACAGATTGAGGCAGCAAATGCGATGCGCGCGATCCTGGCCCAATCCGAGATCCGCGAAAGTCACCGCGAAGGGGATACGCGCGTTCAGGATCCCTATTGTATCCGGTGCCAACCACAAGTGACCGGCGCGGCGATGGACGTGCTGCGTCAGGCCGCCGCAACACTACTGACCGAAGCCAACGCGGCTACGGACAATCCGCTGGTTCTGACCGAGACGGGCATGATTGTTTCTGGTGGCAACTTCCATGCAGAGCCAGTCGGCTTTGCCGCTGATATGATTGCTTTAGCACTGTCCGAAATTGGCGCGATCTCGCAGCGGCGTATCGCACTGATGGTCGACCCAACGCTCAGCTTCGACCTGCCACCGTTCCTGACACCCAATCCGGGTTTGAACTCCGGACTGATGATCGCCGAGGTCACTACCGCCGCGCTGATGAGTGAAAACAAACATCTGGCCAACCCTTGCGTAACAGACAGCACACCCACTTCGGCCAATCAGGAAGACCACGTTTCGATGGCGGCCCATGGCGCGCGGCGCCTGACACGTATGGTTGAGAACCTGAATAATATCCTTGGCGTTGAACTTCTCTGCTCGGCGCGCGGCGTTGAATTCAGGGCTCCGCTGAAAACCAGCCCGCTCCTGCAAAAGTCCATTGCGCGTCTTCGCGAGGATGTCTCAAGCCTGCAGGAAGACCGGTATATGGCTCATGACCTGAAGGCCGCGAAAGAGCTGGTCGCATCGGGTGCATTGCTGGAGGCGTTGAGCGCCACTCTACCGGAACTCGCATAATGCAAGTTTTTGACGTAATACAAGGTGATAGCCCCATTGTTTTGGGCCAGCCGCATGGCGGAACCCATGTACCCGACGCTATCGCTGCGCGGTTCAATGCGACGGGCGGCGGTCTGGCTGACACGGACTGGCATATCGCACGGCTCTATGATGGCCTGCTACCGGGTGCCACAGTAGTGGCGTCCAACGTGCATCGCTATGTGATTGATGCCAATCGCGATCCGGCTGGTGTGTCGTTGTACCCGGGTCAGAATACCACGACGCTGGTTCCCCTGACGGATTTCGATGGGCAGGCGATCTGGACCAAGGGGCAGGAACCTTCTGTAGACGAAATCGAGGCACGTCGCGTCGCATACCACGCGCCTTACCACAATGCGCTGCAGGCCGAGCTAGAGCGGGTTCGGGCCAAACATGGGGTGGCGATCCTGTTTGATTGCCACTCAATCCAATCAAACATCCCGTTCCTGTTCGAAGGTGAACTGCCGATTTTCAACACCGGCACAAACCTGGGCACAACCTGCGCACCAGAAATTGAGACCGCAGTGGATTCAATTGCGCAGTCATCTGGCTTGGGCGCTGTGCTGAACGGGCGCTTCAAGGGGGGCTGGACAACGCGCCACTATGGCCAGCCCGATACCGGCATTCACGCCATCCAGATGGAAATCTCGCAACGGGCTTACATGCACGAAGCCCCTCCGTGGGCGTGGGATGACGCCCGAGCCGCAGTATCCCGACCGCATCTGCAAAAGATGCTTGAGACCCTCAACAACCTCGCCCTCTCAGGCGTCATTTTTCCCGAAGGGAGTAAACAATGAGCGATCCTCGAAAGAATAGCCGCGACGTGTACCCACCAACCGGGACGAAACTGAATGCAAAAAGCTGGTTGACCGAAGCTCCGATGCGGATGCTGATGAACAACCTGCATCCGGACGTTGCTGAGAACCCGCACGAGTTGGTAGTTTATGGCGGTATTGGCCGTGCGGCGCGGACCTGGAAAGACTTCGACATGATCGTCGACAGCCTCAAGGACCTGGAAGAGGACGAAACGCTGGTGGTGCAATCGGGCAAGCCGGTTGCCATCGTAAAGACCCACAAGGATGCGCCTCGCGTTTTGATCGCCAACTCAAACTTGGTGCCGCACTGGGCCAACTGGGATCATTTCAACGAGTTGGATAAGAAAGGCTTGGCCATGTATGGCCAGATGACTGCCGGGTCTTGGATTTATATCGGCAGCCAGGGCATCGTTCAGGGCACGTATGAAACCTTCATGGAAGCCGGTCGCCAGCACTATGGCGGCAATCTGAAAGGGCGCTGGATTCTGACTGGCGGCCTGGGTGGCATGGGCGGCGCGCAGCCTCTGGCCGCCGTAATGGCTGGTGCTTGCTGTCTGGCCGTCGAGTGTGATGAGAAAAGCGCCGACTTCCGCCTGCGCACCCGTTATGTTGACGAGAAAACCCATAGCCTGGACGAAGCGCTAGAGATGATCGACCGCTGGACCAAAGCGGGCGAAGCCAAGTCCGTGGCGCTAATCGGCAACGCCGCCGACATTTTCCCGGAAATCTACAAGCGCGGCATTAAGCCAGATATCGTGACCGACCAGACCTCGGCCCACGACCCAGTTAACGGCTATTTGCCGCAAGGCTGGACAGTTGCCGAGTGGCGCTCCAAGGCTGAAACCGCCCCGAAAGAAGTTGAACGCGCCGCGCGCGCTTCGATGAAAGTACAGGTCGAAGCAATGGTTGCATTCCACAATGATGGCGTGCCCACCGTCGACTATGGCAACAACATTCGCCAGATGGCGCTGGAGGAAGGTCTGGAAGACGCGTTTGCCTTTCCCGGGTTTGTTCCGGCCTACATCCGCCCGCTGTTCTGCCGTGGTATCGGGCCGTTCCGCTGGGCAGCACTGTCAGGTGATCCGGAAGACATCTACAAGACAGACCAGAAGGTCAAAGAACTGCTGCCAGACAACAAACACCTGCACAATTGGCTGGATATGGCGCGCGAGCGTATCGAATTCCAAGGGCTGCCCGCACGTATCTGCTGGGTCGGTTTGGGTGATCGTCATCGCCTGGGTCTTGCCTTCAACGAAATGGTCAAAAATGGTGAGTTGAGCGCGCCTGTCGTAATTGGGCGGGACCATCTGGATTCAGGGTCTGTCGCCTCACCCAACCGAGAAACCGAAGCCATGATGGACGGTTCGGACGCCGTATCCGACTGGCCGCTGT
Organism: Ruegeria sp. BB7; assembly: GCF_056539365.1. NCBI lineage: Bacteria > Pseudomonadati > Pseudomonadota > Alphaproteobacteria > Rhodobacterales > Roseobacteraceae > Ruegeria > Ruegeria sp. BB7. The sequence goes on from NZ_JBQFUV010000017.1 coordinate 56,356, forward strand.
TGAATGCGTTGGTAAACACTGCCTCGGGCGCCACCTGGGTATCGCTGCACCACGGCGGCGGGGTCGGTATGGGCTTCTCACAGCACGCAGGCGTTGTGATATGCGCAGATGGCACCGACGATGCGGCCAAACGCCTTGAACGCGTGCTGTGGAACGATCCCGCTTCGGGCGTCTGGCGCCATGCCGACGCGGGATACGAAAGCGCCAAGGACTGCGCCCGCGAGCATGGTCTACGCCTTCCTGGCATTCTCGGCTGATCAAGCCAAATCTGCAAAACTGCATCTCGGCCTGCATCATTGAAGGCCGAGACCTCATTGAGCATCTAAAACACTGTGCTAAATAACTTCGGTTGTGGCGGGAATAACGCGGGGCAAACCCCGGTGGTTCAGACCTCCGGCTATGTTTTGGCCAATCACACATTTTTGCCGCGGAGTCAGGCTCTGCTTTTCTTTGGCTCAATTGTCGGTATGACGGTGTGGGATGAATCGTTGGGCGAATACCGGAACCACAAGGAAATCTGGCAATGTCGAATAAAGAAACACTGACAATTCTCGCATGTCAGATTCAAATTCCGCAAACAAACTCGGCACAGGAACGAGACGAACATCTGTCGCAGTCCACGAAATGGGTGAGCGACGAACTTGCGGCCCGGCCAGCGGACCTTGTTGTGTTACCAGAATTATCGAGTATCGATTATTCCCGCGCGGCGTTTTCGCGCCTGGACGAAATTGCCGAACCTCTGGACGGCGCGTCATTCCAGGCGTGGCGAAGTGTGGCACAAGAATTCCGCGTTTTTTTGTCGTACAGCTTTGCGCGTCGAGGCGCGGACGGCAACTACATCTCTGTTGCCGTTGTAGGACCGGACGGCAATCTTGTCGGGCATTACGACAAGCTTCATCTAGCCCAATATGGCGCTTCGATGGAAAAAGAGTATTTTGAACGCGGAACGCATCTGCTGACATATGAAGTCCGCGGTTTTAGGATCGCCCCGATCATTTGCTATGATATCCGCATTCCCGAGCTTTGCCGTACTCTGGCCGTTGAAAAGGGTGTTGATCTCATCACGCATTGCGGCGCCTACTACCGAGACGAATCCTTCCACACGTGGCACTCTTTCGCGACCACAAGAGCGCTTGAGAACCAAGTATTCCTGCTATCTCTCAACCGTGCCGGGGAACAATATGGCAATTCCCTGTTCTGCTGGCCCTGGATGGACGAAAACAAAGGCCCCGTTACCTTTCCCCAGCATGAAGAAGCTTTTAAATACATTGTGTTAGATCGTGATGACTTGAATCAAGCCCGCTCGAACTATTCCTTCTTAAAAGATCGGCTAGAAGACTATAGTGGTCTTTCAACCTTGGATGTTTCGCGTGCTCTGAACTCAAGTTGACGAAAATGCCTGTGTTAGCGCCTTTGGCTAGCACAACAACAAAGAGCAGGCTTTGGTATGATCTCGTTCAAAGGTGCGCACGTCCCACAGGACACGATCCAGTATGCCGTGTACTTTTGCCTTCGGTACACTGTATTCTATCGTGATCTGAATGAGATCATGGCGAAAAGGGGCATGCAGGTTGACCACGCCACACTTAATTAGTGGTTTGTGAAATATTCGCCGATGATCGCATCGCGCACGCAATCAAAGAAACGCCCAACGCTGAAGTCTTTGAGCTTGGACGAAACCTGTCTGCGTGTGCGTGGCTAGTGGATGTATCTCTATTGAGCGGCGCGAATGCAGCAGGTATCCGAGAAGTAGACAAGATCCTAAAGCAGTTCGGTTGCTGAGCCAAAGTACAGTCAATCAGGCCCAAAACATTGAGCAACATAAACGAACAGTATCACCAATTTATCAACGGCGCGCCCGACACACGTGCGATCTCAAGTCTTTCGGATCTGCATCCGCTACTCTGGCTTGTATTGCGGTCGCTAATATGATCCCAAATAAGAAATTTGATACGCTGCAGACCTCTGGATTTCGCCAATTTGCTGAAGACGCAGGATAGCTGTATCTACCGAGCGGACGTTTCCGACCTTTCTAGAGATTTGCAACACAACCATACTGACCCTCCCGGGGTTATGAAACTTGAGATTGCTGCACTATTTTATTTTCATCTGCCGACACATTGTCACTGACACAGCCCCCTGAAATCAGGCCATTGAGGTGTTGGTGATCCATCCGAACACAGGATGGACTATGAAACGCAGATTTAGCGGCGAACAGTGCATTGGGATAATCAAGGAATACAAGGCAGGTGTGAAAGCACAAAGAACTGTGCCGCAGAAACGGAGCCAGCGATGCAACATACTACAGATAAAAAGCCCAGTTTGACGGCTTGAACGTGTCCGACGCAAGGAATTTGCGCGCGCTAGAATGTGGCGCAAGTGCATCGGCGAATGAGAACAGTCGCCTGAAACGGATGCTGGCAGATGCTATGCTGGACAATGCTGCGCTCAAGGATCTCGCGACAAAACTACTAACGACCGATGTCAAACAGCGGGCTGTGTCGGATGTGAAGAACCGACACGGCTATCGACGTTTAGGCATCCTGTTGGCGAGAGAAGACCTTGAGGTGAACCACAAGAGACTGTTCCGACTCTGTCGCAAGGAGGCGCTAATGGTGCATCGCAGACGATCTCGTAAACGCGCCGCGGGTACGCGCAGGCCTATTCTGGTGCCGGATAGGGCCAATCGACGGTGGTCGTTGGACTTTGTGTCCGATGCCCTCGAAGACGGCCAGCGGTTCCGCGTGTTGTGCATCGCGGATGATTACACGCGGGAAGCTCTGGCAACAGTCGTTGATCGCTCCTTGTCAGGCGCGCGGATGACGCGTGAACTGGATGAACTGGTCCGTCGGCGCGGCCAGCCAGATTTGATCGATTCAGATAATGGAACTGAAATGAAACCTCATGCTATTCTCAGGTGGCGCCAGGATACTGGTGTCGGCTGGCACTATATCGCGCCTGGGAATCCCACGCAGAATGCCTTTGTTGAGCCATTGAACGGGCGATTAAGATATGAATGCCTGAATGAGCACGTTTGAGGATCGACTACAACACACAACGACCACACACTTTGGACGTATCGCGGTTTGATGCCTCTCCTTTGATAGCATTTATTGCAGCAAAGGAGACGAACTATGGAACCGAAACGGACGGGCGAATTTCGTGCTGATGCGGTGCGGGTTGCACTGACGAGCTGGCTGGCACGCACACAAGTGGCTTCGGATTTGGATGTTGGCGTGTCGACGCTGAATAAGTGGGTCACGGACCATCGTGACGCAAACGTAGTGCCAGACAAGGATCTGGACTTTGGCCGCGAGAATGAACGGCTGCGGCGGGGAAACCGTATCCTGAAAGAGGAGAGGGATATTTTAAAGAAGGCCACGGTCTTCTTCGCGAGCCAAAAGCCATGAGGTTTAGGTTCATCAAACGGTATGGCCCGAATTCGCGGCCAACCGCCTTTGCCAGGTTCTGGATGTCCGCGAACGTGGTCTGCGCGCCTATCGCAGCCGACCTGCCAGTCAAAGGCAACGGACTAACATGGTTGTCCTGGCACACATCAAGGAACAATCCCGCCTCAGCCAGAGCAGTTATGACCGTCTGCGGATGACCGAAGAGCTGAAAGATCTGGGTCTGAACATAGGCCATCGCCGCGTTGGTAGGCTGATGCGTGAGATCCGCATACAGGTTGAAAGATCAAAGAAATACAAGGTGACGACCGATAGCAATCACGCCTTCAACATCGCGCCGAACCTGCTGAACCGGGACTTCCGCGCAGATCAGCCGAACCATAAGTGAGCTGGTGACATCAGCTATGTCTATGACGCGCTGATGGTTGTATCTGGCAGTGATCCTGGACCTGCATTCCCGGCGCGTCATCGGTTGGGCGGTCAGCAACAGGATGAAGCGTGATCTCACAATCCGGG
>NZ_JBQFUV010000018.1:0-56630 GCF_056539365.1 Ruegeria sp. BB7
GCTTGCTTCACCGCAAATCCGCCGCATAATCACAAAAACCAGATGAGCCAGATCCTCTCTTAGCTCAGGCGGCCATCTGTCCCAAAATCCCTGACGACGGACACTCGGAAATCTCGTGGCAGATGCCGTCCGCTCCGCTACCAAGTCAGATGTTACATTGAACTCTGCCGGAATGATCCGCGCCGGACTGCAACAGGGTACAAGCGGCGTGCAGAATGTCTATGATGTCTTCCTGCTGGCACCGCTCGGTGTCGGCGTTGAGGATCATAGCACCGGCGGCTCGCTCATTGTCGCCTATCTCACAGGGCGCGAGATCAAGAATTGTCTGGAGTTTCTGCTGCTCGGCAACCCCAACCTTCCGGGTCAGTACTTTCCGCGCGTTTTTGGAATACGCTTCCGCTACGATCCATCGCGACCGCAATTCGAAACCATCACCGAAATCGAACTGGGCGATATCGAGAGCGGTTATCGCCCGATCGATATATCCGAGGAGTCCGAGGCGCTCTACAGCGTATCATGCAACCTCTACTTTGGACTGATCCTGGCTTCGATACCCGTTGATACGAACGGAGCATTGTCGTTGGTGCCGAAGACGAAGGACGGTGAACCGCTGTTAACTCGCGCGGATGCATTGCCCGACAAACAGTTGAGCCCGTACGTTCTGCCCCCGAAAGGCGATATCGATCCACGCAAAGTTGTACAAGACGGAGGCGGGACACCCTCGCAGGAAATCAAGGAGTGGCAAGCAATCATGGAATACCTGAAGGGCTTGCCCAACAAGAACGACCAGGGCGTCTCGATACTTCTGATGAACCAACGCGCGATGGAAGATCGATCGATTAGAATTGGCGCGTGATTTTCAGTTCCGTATCGTCCCTTTCGTGCGCGTCATCGGCTGACAACTGCAACGTGTGGCTGTCCATTTATGTCTGACTTTGATCTAATGCAGACATACCATAGCTTGCCCCCAATGTCTGAAAGGTCCGCGATCCAGACCTTTTAGAACTGATGCATTGCGTTCCCGCAGCGAAGGTCCGCAAAGCGGGCTGCGACTGCAGAATTTGAAGGCAGCGCTCAATGTCTGATAAGGGCCGGGGGCCGCCATGTTGAGCCTAGCCGCCGAACCAAACAGGCGCGTCGCCTTCTGCCCATGGCGCGTACTTGTGCATTACGTTTATGAAGACTTCGCTTTCCAGGAAACGATCCAGCCATGCAATCAAATTTGGCCATTCCTGTGCGTCAAACCACTCTCTGTCTATATGGGCGAACTGGCGAACAAAGGGCAGAAGTGCCAGATCGGCGAGGGTGGGGCGATCTCCAAATAGCCAAGACCGCCCGGCCAATCTTTTGTCGAGGCCGACCAAGTAACTGGCCGCTTTCATGCGCTCTGTCGCCTGGTCGATGTCCGGATAGCGGGTGGCGTATTTTGTGTGATCCAATGCGGCCTTGAATGGACCATCATTTTCTGTAATCAGGTCCCACCCTTCCTGAGGCATGTCCAAAAGCCGGGGCGGATCATTCTGTTCGAGAGCCCAGATCATGATATCCAAGCTTTCGTCAAAAACCTTATCCGCAAGGCGAAGCGCCGGCACCGTTCCGAATTCTGATGTTTGCAAGAAGGCTTGTGGCTTGTCCCTTAGACGAATTTCGCGAAACTCGACTTTGACACCAGAACACGCCAAGGCGAGGCGGGCCCTGATTGCATACGGGCAGCGGCGGAACGTCCATAAGATAGGGTGATGAGCCATAGGAGGATTTATCTGCAACCCGCCGGTACGGTCAAACCCTTCTTCGATTGTCAAATTATAGCTTCTGCTGTCATGCCGCCAAGCCGGTCAAGCGGGCCACCGCTTCGCAAACATCGGACACGGTATCCGTTGGTTCAGGGGCAAACCGGGTTTCGTCGCCTTCACGGAACTTTCCGGTGCGCACCAGATACGCCTCTGCCAAGCCCGCAGCCAAAGCGCCGGCAATATCGCTTTCAGCATCATCACCGATCATAGCTGTCTGCGCGGGGGCAGCGCCGGTGCTGGCAACTGCGGCTCTGAAAAAACCGGGATCCGGTTTGCCTAACAGTTGAGCCCGGATGCCGGTAGCGTATTCCAGCGCTTTGACAAAGCAGCCCGCATCAAGGCTTAACTGCCCATCCTCATCCTTGAAAATGCGGTTGTATGCGAGCGCGATCAAGGGCGCCCCATTTTGCAACAATCTGTATGCCCGGTTCATATTTTCATAGGAAAACTCCTGGGCGGCATCGCCAACAATAACGGCGGGCGGTCCATTGCGGTCGCAGGCAGAAAACTCTTCCTCAAGCGCTGGGTGTACGAGCAAACGCGGGCTGTGCCCTGTGCGCGAAAGCCAATCCAAACAGGCAGCGACAGGTGTAAATACCTCTTCCGGCTGAATCGCGAATTTAAGGTCCCGCAGCTTGTCCATGATGCGGTGCTTTGGCTGCCGCGTACTATTGGTGAGGCATCTCACTTGCAGTCCGCTGGATCGCAACCGGGTAAGTGCCTCAGTGGCTCCGGGGATCGCTTCGGGCCCCTGGTAAAGAACTCCGGAGATATCAAGTAAAACTGTTTGAATCATTCTCAAATTTTGCTGGAGCCTACACGAGGTGTCAACTTTGGCACCTTCCGCGCCACCCGGAACCGGTGGCATCAGGAACAGTATTCCATCCGCAGAGATGCAGCAGTTATCAGGATGAGGAGAAGCTACACTGAGGGCGAGTGGCACGGTGAGGACAACGGCAGGTTTATTACGCAGATTGTGGGTTAAGAGAAACGTCAATCCCGTGCATGCCGGGAACGGCAGCAATGCGGACTGCAACTGCACAAATGCCGTAGCGCGACCAACGGCAAGTATGGGCCGTTCGTTCAAAATTACGATTTGAACTAGCAACACTTCAGGCTAGAGATGGTAACTTTGGTTGGCGGAAAGGTAAGTTAATTGGTCAAAAGGCAAAATATCTCTGCATTTTACACTTGTTTTATTGGTCGGAGTGAGAGGATTCGAACCTCCGACCCCTGCCTCCCGAAGACAGTGCTCTACCAGGCTGAGCTACACTCCGACCGTGGCGGGTGATCTATACCCGAGGATATGGATGTGCAAGAGGGATTTTCTGGCGGTGATCAGGAATTCACCAGCCTCTTCGCCAACATTCCCTTCAGGGTAAAGGGTCAGTTCGATAAAGCCGAATTTTCGTGCCGCCGTGGTCCACAACTGGTCCTGCGGGCAGCAATGGCAGGCGCGTTGCGCGGGCGAGTGATTGATTGCTAGTTACGATGCCGACGCGCCAACCGGCAAATCGTGATGTTAGGGTCTTACCAAGGCTGCCATATAGAGAGCGGAGGCGTTTTTCGTCTCCGATCCTTGCACCATAAGGAGGATTGACGATAACCAGGCCCTCAGGGCCTGTCGGGGGTTTTATGTCGCTGACTGAGCGGCACAGAAATCGGGTAAACGCGGCAACTTCGGCGCGATTTGCATTTGTACTGGCCGCATCGACTGCCCCGGCATTCCGGTCGGACCCAATGAACACTGTGTCAGTTTCTACTTTTGATCTGTCCTGGCGCATTGCGGACCACGTGATTGAATCGAAACCAGGCAAATCTTCGAAAGCGAAACCACGAGAGCGTCCTGGGTTCAATCCCAGTGCGATCTCGGCGGCTTCGATGACAAAGGTGCCAGACCCACACATTGGGTCCAGAACTGGTTCGGCCCCGTCAAAACCGCACTCGCGCAGGAACATTGCCGCCATGGTTTCGCGCATGGGTGCTTTAGCTACTGCTGACTTATGGCCGCGCTTGTGCAGCGGGTCACCGGAGGTGTCGATCGAGAAAGTACAGATGTCCTTTTCGATGCGTAGCAAAACGCGCAAGACCGCATCGGGCGAGATCGACGCACCGAGTGTTTCTGTGATCGCTCGTTCGACCCTCTGTCGAGCTGCTCCTGCATGGTAGATGCGGGATTTGCGGCTTGTAGCCTCAACCTTAATCGGAATGTCTGGGCGCAGGAACTCGGCCCAAGGGAACTTGCGTGCGCGTTTATCAAGCTGCGCCAGATGGACGGCTGGGAAACTGCCTATCCTGACAAGAACTTTGTTGGCCCCGCGCAAACACAGGTTTGCACGCCAGACTTCAGGCCAGGCACCGCGGACGTTAACCCCGCCAGCCACAATTTTAGCCTCTGCGAATCCCTTTTCCAAAGCTTCGGCATGTAGCGGAGCCTCAAGCCCGGGTGTGGCGACCAAAAAAATTTCAAATTCGGTGTTTTGTTCCATTGGCAGTACCTACACCGGAAGCATTCCGGGTGCGACCGGCAAATTTTCCTGCGACAAATCGTAAATTTACAACGGAAAGCGGCGATCACGGTCAATTTGCGCGTCAACGGGTTTGCTTTTGACGTCATCCCCGCGTAAACGGTGCCAAATCTGAATTCCGCCCGCGGACTTTTAACGCATTCTGACGCTTTTGCGGCGACGCCAAAGAAATCACGCGTTATTGTCTGGACCGGATATGGGTTGGATATATTAAGGCGCAGGGAATGAGGCTTGGAAGACCGTACCGACATGCAAACGTTCAAACTTAAAAAGGGGTTGGAGCTGCCGGTGCTGGGTGCGCCGGATCAGATTATCCAACCAGGACCTGAATTTAGGACCGTTGGGGTATTGGGCGGGGATTACCTGGGCCTGAAACCACGTATGCTGGTTCAGGAAGGTGATACGGTTCAGCGTGGAACGCCGCTGTTCTGTCATAAGGACGCGCCAGAGGCGATGATGGTCGCCCCGCTCAGCGGTAAGGTCGTGGCCGTCAATCGCGGCGCCCGTCGTGTGCTGCAGAGTGTGGTGATCGAGGTGTCCGACCCCAACGATACGGGGCTGGATTTCTCGGGCGTCGGCAATTCGGACGACGCTGAAGGTGTGACCGAAAAGCTGTGCGCGGCTGGTCTTTGGACGGCGTTCCGCACGCGGCCCTATTCGAAAATGCCAGTGCCGGGCACCAAGCCTGCGGCTATTTTCGTTACCGCCATGGATAGTGAGCCACTGGCAGCTGACGCGGCCGTGATCATTGCCGACGCTGGTGAGGCGTTTGCAGCAGGCCTGGGCGCGATTGCCAAGCTTACAGAGGGCAAAACCTATCTGTGCCAAAAGGAAGGCGATTCTATTCCAGGCGCGGATGTGCCTGGGGTTGAGGCCGCTGCATTCTCGGGGCCGCATCCAGCGGGTCTGGCTGGTACACACATCCATTTCCTCGAGCCGCTGGCAGGGAATAAGCAGGTCTGGACCATCGGTTATCAAGATGTGATTGCTATAGGCCGTCTGATGCAGACCGGTCATTTGGACCCGAATGTCGTGATCGCAATAAGCGGCCCGGGCGCGCGTCAACCGCGCCTGATCCGTACTGTGATGGGTGCGTCGACCGACGACCTGACCCGTGATGAGATCGCTGTAGATGGTACGCCGCGGGTCATCTCGGGCTCGATCCTGTCCGGAACCCATGCGGAAGGCCCCACTGCATATCTGGGTCGTTTCGCGCGCCAGATTTCTATTATCCGCGAAGATCATGACCAAATTCCAATGGGTTGGATTCGCCCGATGCCATCGAAATACTCGGTGCAGCCGGTGTTAGGTTCGGCACTTTCGAACAAATTGTTCAACCTGACCAGCAACCTGAATGGTGGCCGTCGCGCGATGGTGCCGACAGGTGTGTTTGAACGGCTGATGCCACAGGATTACCTGCCGACGCAGTTGTTGCGCGCGCTTCTGGTCATGGATACCGACAGTGCTCAGGCATTGGGTGCGCTCGAGTTGGACGAAGAGGATCTGGGCCTTGTCGGCTTTGCCTGTCCGGCGAAATATGAATACGGGCTGGCGCTGCGCGACTGCCTGACCAAAATCGAAAAGGAGGGCTGATCCAAATGGGTTTGCGCAACTTCTTTGATCGGATCGAGCCGAACTTTACCAAGGGCGGCAAGTACGAGAAGTATTTCCCCATCTACGAGATGGTGGAAAGCTTCATCTACACTCCGAAATCCGTCACCACTGTAGCCCCGCATGCACGGTCCTTCGTCGATATGAAGCGGATCATGACCTATGTCGTGATCGCGACGATCCCCTGCATCCTGTTCGGGATGTGGAATACCGGCTATCAGGCGAACACGGCCATTGCCGCATTGGGACCGGACGCCGCAACTGGCTGGCGCATCGCTTTGCTGCAGATGTTTGGCATCTCGCTGGACCCGTCCAGCCTGTTTGCCAATGTTATGCACGGGCTGTTGTATTTCTTGCCGATCTACATCGTCACTCTTGTGGCGGGGGGCATTTTCGAGGTTATCTTCGCTACTGTTCGCGGCCATGAGGTGAACGAAGGTTTCCTTGTGACCTCAATGCTTTACACGCTGATCATGCCGGCGACCACGCCATTGTGGCAGGTGGCTCTGGGCATTATTTTCGGTGTGGTCATCGGTAAAGAGGTCTTTGGCGGCACCGGCAAAAACTTCCTCAACCCTGCGCTTGTCGGACGTGCATTCCTGTATTTTGCCTACCCGGCGAACATGTCGGGTGACACGGTCTGGACACCGGTTGACGGCTTTTCGGGCGCAACTGCACTGTCGGTTTCTGCGTCCGAAGGCTATCAGGCGCTGGCAGCCGAAGGTCTGACCTGGTGGAATGCCTTCTTGGGCTTCATGCAGGGTAGCTTTGGCGAAACCTCGACACTGGCCTGTCTGATAGGTCTGTGCTTCCTGCTGGCGACGCGCATAGCGAACTATCGCCTGATCGTTGGCTGTTTGGGGGGTATGATCGTCTTTTCCCTGCTGCTGAACCTGATCGGCTCGGAAACCAACCCGATGTTTGCAATGCCGTGGTACTGGCACCTTGTCGTTGGTGGCTACGCCTTTGGCCTTGTCTTCATGGTCACCGAACCGGTTTCGGCCAGTCACACCAATCTGGGCCGCTATATCTACGGCGCGCTGATCGGTTTCATGGTTGTGATGATCCGTGTCATTAACCCGGCTTTCCCCGAAGGCATGATGCTGGCTATCCTGTTCGGCAACGTCTTCGCACCGCTGATCGACTATTTCGTCGTTCAGGCCAACATTAAACGGAGGGCGCGTCGCCATGTCTGATACGCAATCCCCAGACAATAACGAGGCACCCAAGGGCGCGATTGCCAAGTTTCTGGCGGCCTCGCCAGATTCGGTCGGCAAAACGATCTTTATCGCTGTCGCCGTCTGTCTTGTTGCTTCGATGGTCGTGTCGGCTGCTGCTGTCAGCCTGCGCCCCGTGCAAGAGGCGAACAAGCTGAAGGACAAGCAGGTTAACGTCCTGCAGGTGGCGGGCGTCTTTGAACCCGGCGTCGATGTGACCGAAGCATTTGCCGCATTCGAGCCGCATGTGCTGGAACTGTCTAGTGGCGAATTCGTTGACGATCAGTTCAATCCAGCGACTTTCGACGATATCGCTGCCGCAAGCGATCCGGAATTGAGCGTCGCTCTGGACGATGATCCAGCCGGGATCGGTCGCAAATCCCAGTATCGCGTGATCTATCTGCTGCGCGATGATGCAGGCGATTTGGACAAGGTAATCCTGCCGCTGCACGGCTATGGGCTGTGGTCCACGCTCTATGGCTTTATTGCGCTTGAGAACAACGGCAACGATATCTTCGGCCTGCAGTTCTATCAGCATGGTGAGACCCCGGGCCTCGGTGCCGAGGTGGACAACCCGCGTTGGAAAGCCTTGTGGAACGGTAAGAGGTTGCGGGACGACAACGGTGATCTGCAAATCACCGTCGCCAAGTCGCAACCGGCGGCTGGCCCTGACTTCTATGTCGATGCGCTGGCTGGTGCCACGCTGACTTCGGTTGGTGTTGATAACCTGGTGAAATTCTGGATGGGTGATGCGGGCTACGGTCCCTTCCTGGCCAAACTGCAAGCAGGAGAGTTCTGATGTCCCAGACCAAGAAAGAGATGCTGGTCGACCCGCTTGTCGACAACAACCCGATCACGCTGCAGGTGCTGGGTATCTGTTCGGCGCTGGCGGTGACCTCGTCGCTGCAGGTGTCCTTTGTTATGGCGCTGGCGGTGACCTTCGTAACGTCGTTCTCGTCCTTCTTTATCTCGTGTCTGCGCAACCAGATCCCGGGCTCGATCCGGATCATCGTGCAGATGGTGATCATCGCCTCGCTGGTGATCCTGGTGGATCAGGTGCTGAAAGCATATGCGTTCGAAATCTCGAAAACCCTGTCGGTCTTCGTCGGTCTGATCATCACCAACTGTATCGTGATGGGCCGCGCCGAGGCGTTTGCGATGAAAAACCCGCCGGTCGCTTCATTCATTGACGGGTTGGGCAACGGGATGGGTTATGGCCTGATCCTGCTGCTGGTCGGCTTCATTCGTGAGCTGTTCGGCGCGGGTTCGCTGTTCGGCATCACCATTCTGGAGACCGTCAACAATGGTGGGTGGTACGTGCCAAACGGCATGCTGCTGCTGCCGCCGTCGGCGTTCTTCATCATCGGTCTGATCATCTGGGCCTTCCGCACGTGGAAGCCAAACCAGGTGGAAGAACGTGAATACAAAATTCAGCAGGTAGAGGCCCACTGATGGAAGGTCTGATCTCACTGGCCGTAAAGGCCATCTTTGTCGAAAACCTTGCGCTTAGCTTCTTCCTGGGGATGTGTACTTTCATCGCCGTTTCCAAGAAGATTTCTACCGCGCTTGGTCTGGGTATTTCGGTGATGCTGGTGCAGGCAATTACCGTGCCAACCAACAATCTGCTGCTGAGCTATCTTCTGAAACCGGGTGCGTTGGCCTGGGCTGGGTTCCCTGACGTGGACCTGACTTTCCTTGGCCTGATCTCGTATATCGGCGTGATTGCGGCGATGGTGCAGATCCTTGAGATGATCTTGGATAAGTACTTCCCACCGCTCTACAACGCGCTGGGGATTTTCCTGCCGCTGATCACGGTGAACTGCGCCATTCTGGGTGGTTCGCTGTTCATGGTGGAACGCGACTACAACTTCGCCGAGGCAACAACCTACGGTCTGTCTTCCGGCTTTGGCTGGGCGCTGGCGATCACCGCGATGGCGGGTGTGCGCGAAAAGTTGAAATACTCGGATATTCCCGACGGCCTGCAGGGTCTGGGGATTACCTTCATCACCGCTGGACTGATGGCCTTGGCCTTTATGTCCTTCTCGGGCGTGAAACTGTAAGGAGGGCGCAATGGAAACTTTTAGCTTAGGCGTCATCCTTTTTACACTGATTGTTATCGCGCTGGTGACGATCATTCTGGCGGCACGTTCCAAACTGGTTTCAACCGGTGACGTGAACATCACTATCAACGGTGAGAAAACAATTTCGGTTCCTGCGGGCGGAAAACTGCTGCAAACGCTGGCCACCGAGAAACTCTTTGTCCCATCTGCTTGTGGCGGAGGCGGTACCTGCGCGCAGTGCCGGGTAAAGGTGCATTCGGGGGGCGGGTCGATCCTGCCGACCGAGGAAAGCCACATCACCAAGCGTGAGGCTGCCTGCGGTGACCGCCTGTCCTGCCAAGTTGCGGTCAAGCAGGATATGGACATCGAAGTTCCCGAAGAGGTCTTCGGCGTCAAGAAATGGGAATGCACCGTGCGTTCGAATGAGAACGTGGCAACCTTTATCAAAGCGCTGACTCTGGACCTGCCTGAAGGTGAGGATGTGAACTTCCGCGCTGGTGGTTACATCCAGATCGAAGCTCCTGCACACCAGTTGAAATACACCGATTTCGACGTGGAAGAGGAGTATCGCGAGGATTGGGATCGCTTCAATCTGTGGCAGTATGAATCTGTAGTGAGCGAGCCGATCGAACGCGCCTATTCGATGGCCAACTATCCGGACGAGAAAGGTATGATCATGCTGAACGTTCGGGTCGCGTCGCCGCCTCCGGGGTCGGAAGGAATCCCTCCGGGGCAGATGTCTTCCTACATCTTCAACCTGAAACCGGGCGACAAGGTTACTATCTCGGGTCCGTTTGGTGAGTTCTTTGCACGCGAGACGGAAAAAGAAATGGTGTTCATCGGCGGGGGCGCCGGTATGGCGCCAATGCGGAGCCACATCTTTGATCAGCTCAAGCGCCTTGAGAACCGTAACCGCAAGATCAGTTTCTGGTACGGTGCGCGTTCCAAGAAGGAAATGTTCTTTGTCGAGGATTTCGACACGCTGGCCGAAGAGTTCGACAATTTCGAGTGGCACGTGGCCCTGTCCGACGCGCAGCCTGAGGATGACTGGAAAGGCTATACCGGCTTCATCCACAACGTGCTGTTCGAAGAATACCTCAAGAACCACCCCGCGCCTGAGGATTGCGAGTTCTATATGTGTGGCCCGCCAATCATGAACCAGTCGGTCATTAATATGCTGCTGGATTTGGGCGTGGACCGCGAAGACATCATGCTCGACGATTTCGGCGGGTAAGAGACGAAGAAACCGGCGCGAAATGCGCCGGTTTTTTTACAGCCGCAGGTCGCTTGCGTCTTTGGGTAAACAGGATTTCACGTCGTAGAGCACTGACTGCTCTTTGCCAAAAGCGCGAATCTGTTGGAGGTCGAGGGCGCGAAACTCCTCATGAGCCACCGCAAGAACTATGCCGTCGTAGACACCTTTCTGTGGCTCTTCGATCATGGAAATTCCGTATTCCGCATGCGCTGCCTGATTGTCGACGTGGGGGTCGTAGACATCGACTGCGATCCCGTAGTCCTGTAGCTCATCGATGATATCGATCACCCGTGTATTGCGCAGATCGGGGCAGTTTTCCTTAAACGTCAGCCCCATGACCAGCACACGGGCGCGGGCTACGTTTATACCGACTCGCATCATCCGCTTGACCAGTTGTGACACGACGTAGCCGCCCATGGCGTCGTTCAGCCGCCTCCCGGCCAGAATGATCTGAGGGTGGTGGCCAACTGCCTCGGCTTTGTGGGTCAGGTAATAGGGGTCGACGCCAATGCAATGCCCGCCGACCAGACCAGGCCGGAAAGGCAGGAAGTTCCATTTGGTACCAGCAGCCCGTAAAACTGCCTCGGTGTCGATGCCCATCCGTCCGAAGATCATCGCCAACTCGTTGACCAGCGCGATATTCAGGTCGCGCTGCGTATTTTCGATAACTTTTGCCGCCTCAGCCACCCGGATGCTTTCCGCTTTGTGCGTCCCAGCATTGATAATCCGCGCATAAAGCGCATCAACCAAATCGGCGACTTCGGGAGTAGACCCCGAAGTCACCTTGCAGATATCGGAAATCCTGTGCATTTTGTCGCCCGGGTTGATCCTTTCCGGGCTGTAGCCTGCGAAGAAATCCGTATTGAATGCTAGCCCCGACATGCGCTCTAGAACCGGCACGCAGTCTTCCTCGGTCGCGCCGGGGTAAACTGTGGATTCATAAATCACCAGATCTCCGGGTTTCAGCAATCCACCAACCATTTCAGACGCGTTGAGCAATGGAGAAAGATCTGGCTGCTTTCCGTCCGTGATAGGCGTTGGCACAGTCACGATATAAGTATCGCAGGTGGCCAGATCGGCCAGATCGGTTGTGAAAACCACTTCTGAGGCCGCAGCCAGATCATCGGGCTCGACCTCTTGCGTCGCGTCATGCCCTGAGCGCAGGTCGGCAATACGGGTTGCGTTGATATCGAAGCCTACGACCGGGCCGATCTTGCCGAAGGCCACCGCCAATGGCAGGCCAACATAGCCCAGACCAATCACTGCGATCCGACGAGAGTTCGGGTTGGTTTCAAACATCAGAGAACCTCGGACAAAGGCCAAGGCCGTGCTCCCAATTGGAGAGCAGGAGTTTTTTCAGATGGAAACCAATCAGTCTCGCGGTGCCTGTCACCAGATCACGTATCATTCATCCCTCGACCTTGAAGCAGTCTTTGACGCATCAGGGATACTGTCACCGGGCCAAGGTCAAGGGGATTTTCCGAGAATCCGTTCAGCCGACGATCATCTGCTTCATGCGCAGTGCTTCGTATTCCAGCTCTTTCAAACGGAAATGCACGACGTCACCG
Organism: Ruegeria sp. BB7; assembly: GCF_056539365.1. Lineage (NCBI taxonomy): Bacteria > Pseudomonadati > Pseudomonadota > Alphaproteobacteria > Rhodobacterales > Roseobacteraceae > Ruegeria > Ruegeria sp. BB7. The sequence goes on from NZ_JBQFUV010000018.1 coordinate 12,033, forward strand.
ATGGTAATCACGCCGCACAGGTTGCCATCCCGCAGGACCGGCATGTGGCGAAAGCGGCCTTCGGTCATGCTTTTCAATACATCATTCAGCAGATCGTCTGGCGAGCAAGTCTTCACCTCGCGTGTCATCAGATCCTCGACCGATTGCGGCAGGGTTTGACCGGGTGTATCCGCCATACGCCGCACGATGTCGCGTTCGGACAGAATACCCTGCAAGCTACCATTTTGATCAGTCACGAGAACCGCACCAATCCGCTTTTCCTTAAGCGTATTGACGACCGAATGAATAGTTTCGTTCGGACGTACCGAAAAAACCGCATCCCCCTTGCCCTCAAGCAATTTTGACACGGTGGTCTGCGAATGGGACAGGTTCGACTCTGTCGATTGGCTATACGTGGTCTTTTCAGCCTTATCGCCGCGCGTTGGGGACTGGTAAGAGGTTGGGGCCATGGGCAATCTCCTTCCTGGTTATTGCTAAGTCTTTCCCTTTCACCTTAGCGCAGCTAAACGACGTGTATAGGGTACAATTGCGCTGAAAGGCAAAATCACCCGCAATAATGGAAGCTTAAGCCTTTGACCGACCTGTATCTTACCCCGCCTGTCGCTGTCTTGATATTCTTTGTGGTGGTAGTGTGTGGGCATAATTTTCGTATGGCCTGGAAACAGCAGCCAAAGGGGTGGCAGAAACGGGCGTGGCTTTTCGGGGTGCCAGCGGTGATTGGCCTTTTAGTCTTGGGCTTTATGCCACTCAAACTCTGATGTCGGTTTGACTCTGGCTGGGGTGGCTGGCATATGCCGGGCACCAAGTTTTCAGGAGACCCCAATGCGTCTTGTGCCTGTACTGGCTTTTGCCACACTTCTATCCGGCTGCCTGTTCGACAAGGAACCCGAGGTGATCCGCCTGTCGGGCGAGACGATGGGAACAACGTTCAATATCACGGCTATCGGTAAGGATTTGGACGAAAACGCCCTGGCCACTGCGGTCGAAGCAACGCTGGCCGATGTCAACTCCAAGATGTCCAACTGGGACCCGAATTCCGAGGTCTCGACATTTTCTGCTGCAACCAGCACCGATGCCATGCCGGTCTCCGCAGAATTCGTGCATGTGATGCAAGCCGCCAATGAAGTACACGAAAAGACTGGTGGTACGTTCGACGTGACCCTTGGGCCTCTGATCGAGCTGTGGGGATTTGGTCCGCGCACACCGGAAGACCCGGTGCCCTCGGATGCGGACATTCAATCTGCACTGGAAAGTGTGGGTCAGAACAGATTGCTGAAATTGGATGCCGAGGCGGGAACGCTGAGCAAATCCGATGCCAGCGTTGGGATCAACCTGTCGGCTATTGCCAAGGGCTATGGTATTGATGCGGTTGCGGAAACTCTGCGCGATGCCGGCATCGAGAACTATCTGGTCGAGATTGGTGGCGATCTCGTCACCAAAGGCGAGAACGACAAGGGCGAAGTCTGGCGGATCGGCATCGAAAAACCGCAGGCAGGCGCGCAGTCACCGCAATTGATCGTGTCTGTAGGTGATCTTGGTATGGCCAGTTCGGGCGATTACAAGAATTTCTTCGAGCAGGACGGCGTACGATATTCGCATATTATCGACCCGACAACCGGTCGCCCTATCACACACCGGACTACATCGGTCACTGTTCTGGCCGAAAACGCCATGATGGCGGATGCTTGGGCCACTGCGATGTTAGCTCTGGGTCAGGAAAAGGGTCTGGAACTTGCCGAAAAGCATAAACTTGCCGTGTATTTCATCTCGCGGGATGTGACAGGTGGTGAAGATGCCTATATCACGGTACACAGCACTGCGTTCAAAGACGCTTTGAGCTCTAACTGACGGAAGAACCTGAGATGAGCACTTTTATTCTGGCCTTCATTCTGTTGCTGATCATCGTTGTTGGTATGTCCCTGGGTGTCATGCTGATGGGCAAGAAGATCAAGGGCAGTTGTGGCGGTCTGAATGCGATTTCAGGAGCGGATAAATGCGTGGTCTGCAAAAAGGATGTGGACCCCAACAGCCCCCTGCGCGATCAGTTACAATGCAAGCGTGCTAAGAAGATGCTGGACCAGATGGAACAGCAGGCCGAAGCATAGTTTACGCTTCGCTGCAGGCCGGGAATTGGCTAACTAGGTCCCTGACCATAGGGGGACACTAAGTTGGCCAAAGCCAAAAACATCCTGTTCATAATGTTTGACCAGCTGCGCTGGGATTATCTGAGCTGTTACGGCCATCCGCATTTGCATACTCCGAACATTGACCGCCTTGCCGCGCGCGGTGTGCGGTTCAATCGCGCCTATATCCAATCCCCGATTTGCGGCAGCTCGCGCATGTCCACCTATACTGGGCGTTATGTGCATTCGCATGGTGCGTCTTGGAATGGCATCCCGCTAAAGGTGGGCGAAATGACGATGGGCGACCATCTGCGCAAGGTTGGGATGGACTGCTGGCTGGTCGGCAAGACGCATATGCGCGCGGATGCCGAAGGGATGGCGCGGCTGGGGCTCGAGCCTGACAGCCTGATTGGCGCTCGCGTGGCAGAGTGCGGGTTTGACGTGTTCGAGCGTGATGACGGCATGTGCCCCGAGGGACCGGACGGGTATTACGACCCGGACGGTGCCAAGGCCTATAACACCTACCTGACGGACAAAGGATACGAGAGCGATAACCCCTGGCACGACTTTGCCAATTCCGGGTTAGATGCAGATGGCAATGTACTATCTGGCTGGTTCCTGAAGAATTCTTCTGAGGCGGCAAATATTGCAGAAGAAGACAGTGAAACTCCGTATCTGACCAGGCGGGGTATCGAATTCATGGAGTCGCATGACGGACCATGGTGCTGTCACCTGAGTTTCATCAAACCGCACTGGCCCTATATCGTGCCCGAACCCTATGCCTCGATGTATGGCCCCGAGCATGTTCTGCCAGTGGTCCGGTCCGAAGCCGAACGTGAGAACGCCCACCCGGTTCTGCGCGCGTTCATGGATACGAAAATCGGCCAGACATTCTCGCGTCAGGACGTGCGCGAGGCGGTGATCCCTGCCTATATGGGCCTGATCAAACAGGCCGACGATCAGATGGGGCGCCTGTTCGACTGGATGGAGAAAACCGGCCGGATGGAGGACACGATGATCGTGTTGACCTCGGACCACGGCGATTTTCTGGGCGATCATTGGATGGGAGAGAAGACGTTTTTCCACGACGCCTCAACCAAGATGCCTCTGATCATCTATGACCCATCGCCCGAGGCCGACGCGACGCGCGGCACGGTCAGTGATGCACTGGTGGAATCCATCGATCTCGCCCCGACCTTCGTAGAGGTGGCAGGAGGTGAGGTGGCCTCGCATATTCTTGAAGGGTGCTCGCTGTTGCCGATTTTGCATGGGCAGCAAGAGGAGATGCCACGCGACGTGGTAATCTGCGAATACGACTATTCCGCGTCGCCGATTGCGGATGCTCTGAAAGCCTCGGTTCGGGATGCGGTGATGTTCATGGTCGCGAACAAAAAGTGGAAACTGATCCATTGCGAGAGCGGTCATCGGCCCATTCTGTTTGATCTGGAAAACGATCCGAGCGAACTGAACGATTTGGGCGGCAGCGACACCCACAAAGATATCATCGCCGAGATGTATGATCACCTGTTTGCCTGGACCCGACGCCCCTCACAACGCACGACTCGGTCGGAACAGCAACTGATCGAGATGCGGACCAAAAGCCGGGGCAGGGGGGTTGTTGTTGGGGTTTATGATGAAAACGACGCGCCGCTGAACCTGACAGTCAAATACAGGCGGCGCAAAGCACGGCCATTTGCTGAATTTGTCGGCAAGGATAAGTCGCCTCACCATTAATTCTGAGCGACCTGGGCCAAAAGACGGTTCACCCGCCGATAGTCAGGCGATAAAAGACGGGTCAAGAGCAGAAATCCGGAGAGCTTCAAATGACCGCCCCCAAACCCGTTGTCTTGTGCATTCTCGATGGTTGGGGCCTGTCCGAGGACACCGAAGCCAACGCGCCCTATCTGGCCAATACGCCAACCTTCGATGCGATCATGGCCAATGGCCCACACGCCACGCTGATTACCCATGGCCCGGATGTGGGCTTGCCCACCGGTCAGATGGGCAATTCCGAGGTTGGCCACACCAATATCGGCGCGGGCCGGGTTGTGGCCATGGATTTAGGTCAGATTGATCTTGCGATTGAGGATAGCTCATTCTTTGACAACAAAGCTTTGCAGGACTTCATTACCAAGGTGAAAGATGCGGGCGGCACCGCGCATCTGATGGGGCTAGTGTCGGATGGTGGTGTTCATGGGCACCTGAACCATATCGCCGCCGCCGCCAAGGCGATCACCGACGCGGGAGTGCCTGTCGCACTGCACGCAATCACCGATGGCCGCGACGTGGCTCCGAAATCCGCCTTTACCTATATCGCCGAATTGGAAGACCGCCTGCCCGAAGGCGCGCGCATTGTCACCGTCAGCGGGCGCTATTTCGCGATGGACCGTGACAATCGCTGGGAACGCGTCAGCGAAGCCTATGAGGCAATGATCAACGGGCAGGGTCGAACCTCGGCATCGGCTCATGGCGCAGTTGACCACGCCTATAACCAATCTGAAACTGATGAATTCATCGTGCCGACGGTTCTGGATGGCTTTGACGGCGTCAAGGATGGTGACGGGTTTTTCTGCCTCAACTTCCGTGCCGATCGCGCGCGAGAGATCCTGCGAGCGATTGGCGAACCTGATTTTGCTGATTTTGAAACTGACCCGCGCCCGAAACTGGCCGCTCTGCTGGGTATGGTAGAATATTCGGACGGCCACAATGCCTATATGACCACCGTTTTTCCAAAGCGCGAAATCGTCAATACACTGGGCGAATGGGTGGCCAAACAGGGTCTGCGTCAGTTCCGTTTGGCCGAGACCGAGAAATACCCGCATGTTACGTTCTTCCTGAACGGTGGCAAGGAAACGCCGGAACACGGAGAAAACCGCTATATGCCGAAATCGCCCAAAGTGGCGACTTATGACCTGCAGCCCGAGATGTCCTCGGCCGAAGTAACCGCCAAGTTCGTTGAGGCGATTGAGGCAGGCTTTGACCTGATCGTCACCAACTATGCCAATCCGGATATGGTTGGCCATTCAGGCGATTTGAAAGCAGCAATCAAAGCGTGCGAAGCCGTGGATCAGGGGTTGGAACAGGTGGTTGCTGCGCTCGAAAAGGCCGGTGGCGCGATGATCGTCACCGCCGACCACGGAAATTGCGAGATGATGGTCGATCCCGAAACCGGGGGCCCGCATACCGCACACACACTGAACCCAGTGCCCGTAGCACTGGTGGGCGGCCCAGAGGGTGCCAAATTGCGCGACGGACGCCTATCCGACTTGGCGCCGACGCTGTTGCAACTTATGGGTCTGGAGCAACCACCGGAAATGACTGGCCAGAGCTTGTTGTCATGACCCTTCGCGCGCTTCTTTTGGCACTGCTGACTACGACACCGGTCCTCGCCCAGACTGCCCCGTCAACCGCAGCGCTGAACGCAGCGCAAATGCTGGAAGAAGCGTCTATCGCATTGGCCGAAGCCGACAGCGCCCGCGACCGTGTGCGTGCGTTGACCGAAACTATACAGGCTTATGAGGCTGGCTTGACAGCTATGCGCGACGGATTGCGCCGCGCCGCCACGCGTGAAGCGCAACTGACCGCAGAACTGCACACGCGTGAGAAAGAGATTGCGCAACTACTGGGCGTATTACAGACCATAGAAACCACCTCTCCGCCCGTTCTGATGCTGCATCCATCCGGTCCGCTGGGTTCAGCGCGCGCGGGTATGATGCTTTCCGAAGTCACGCCAAGCCTGAATGCCCGCGCACTGGCTTTGGCCCGTGATCTGCAGGAGGTGCAAACCCTCCGGCAATTGCAGCAAAGCGCGGCGGACACACTGACCGAGGGCTTGACCGGCGTTCAAACCGCCCGCACCGAGCTAAGCACGGCCATCGCCGACCGTACAGACTTACCGCAGCGTTTTGTCGAAGATCCGATCCGAACGGCGATTCTGATCTCTTCAACCGAGACGCTAGAGGGTTTTGCCAGCGGACTGTCTGAAATTTCGGAAGGCGAGATTGTCGCGACCAATGCTGATATTTCAGACCTGCAAGGGCAAATCCCATTACCTGTGCAGGGCGTCATGTTACACCGTGCCGGTGAGACCGACGCCGCCGGAGTAAAGCGCCCCGGAGTGGTTCTGGCCACGCAACCCCGCTCGATTGTGAAATCCCCTACCGCAGCGACAATCCGGTACAGTGGACCACTTTTGGATTTGGGGAATCTGGTAATCCTTGAGCCTCAACCCGGTCTTTTATTCGTATTTTCGGGCCTGCAAGAGGTCTACGGCAAACCCGGTCAAGTCATCCCAAAGGGTACTCCAGTGGGTTTGATGCCCGGTGAAACGCCCGGAATCGGCGCTATTTTGTCAACAAGCAGTGATGGCACTGGAACTGACCGGTCAGAAACGCTCTATATAGAGGTAAGACAGGATAACAGCCCCGTGGACCCGGAATCGTGGTTTCGGATCAGCAAGGATGGATAAAACCGTATGAAGAAATTTGTGATGGCCGGTCTGGCCGGAACCGTGGCAGGTATAATTGCAACCACTCAGATCGCTGGCCCGTTGCTGGCGCAAGAGGCTGAGAGGAAGGCGGATGTCTATCAGCAGCTGGACCTGTTCGGGGATATTTTTGAACGCATTCGCGCGCAATACGTAGAAGAGGTAGAGCCGGAAGAACTGATCGAGGCGGCGATTGATGGCATGCTGACTTCGCTGGACCCGCATTCCAGCTATCTGTCGCCCGATGATGCCGAACAGATGCGTGTCCAGACACGCGGAGAATTTGGTGGCCTTGGCATCGAAGTCACGCAGGAAGAAGGCTTTGTGAAAGTTGTTTCACCGATTGATGGAACCCCAGCTGATGAGGCGGGGATCGAAGCCGGAGATTTCATCACTCATGTCGATGGAGAGAGCATTCTTGGTCTGACGTTGGACAAAGCGGTCGATCTGATGCGTGGCCCTGTCGGGTCCGAGATCGTTATCACCGTCGTGCGCGAGGGCGAGCAGGAACCTTTTGATGTGACCATCATCCGCGACACGATCAAACTGACCGCCGTGCGCGCTCGCACCGAAGGCACCAGTGTGGTTCTGCGCGTGACTACATTCAACGATCAGACATTCCCCAACCTTCAGGAAGGTTTGAATGAGCAGATCGAAGAGGTTGGCGGCATCGACAAGGTCAACGGTTTTGTTCTGGACCTGCGCAACAATCCGGGCGGCTTGCTGACGCAAGCGATCAAGGTGTCAGATGCATTCCTGAATGAAGGTGAAATTGTCTCGACCCGTGGTCGCGATCCAAGTGAAGGTGAACGTTTCAACGCAACCCCAGGCGATCTGGCAGAGGGCAAGCCAATTGTTGTTCTGATCAACGGCGGTTCTGCTTCGGCGTCTGAGATTGTTGCGGGTGCGCTTCAGGATCACCGCCGTGCAATCGTGGTTGGCACTAAGAGCTTTGGCAAAGGGTCAGTGCAGACGGTCATGCCCCTGCGCGGGGACGGCGCGATGCGCCTGACCACTTCGCGTTATTACACGCCATCGGGCCGTTCGATCCAAGCGCTTGGCGTCAGCCCCGACATCATTGTGGAACAACCGCGAGCAACGCCGGATACGGAAGAGGAAGACACGAACCGCCCAGCCCGATCCGAGGCAGACCTGCGCGGAAGCCTAAACAATGACAGTCTCAGTGAAGATGAGATTCGTCAGATCGAGGAAGATCGCGCTCGGGCTGAAGCCACTGCAGAACTACGGGAAGAGGATTATCAGCTGGCCTATGCCATCGACATCCTCAAAGGTTTGTCGGCCTTCAACCCGAACGGGCCGTCGCAGTAACAAAGAATGGGCCGCCTATAAGGGCGGCCCTTTTTCTTTGGGGGAATAGCTTCGCAAGCTAGCGAAGGATGCTCTAGTGTTCGCTATTGGCGGAGTTTGAGCCGCCAGCGGGGTCACCTACTTTCGTTCTGTGACCGACGGAACACTCGTTTGAGCATGTCGAGTTCGGCACGTAGAAGCCCGACCTCGGCCCGCAGATCATCTGTCGCAGGCGTACCCGCGATAATGGTAAAATCACCAAGCTTATCCGCCGTAGCCGTATCAATGATCACAAAACAATGAACACCGTCGGACAAAGCTGAAACCGGAACCGGGATACTGAGTAACCATCCGTCTTTCGCTGGTGACACGCGCACATCTTCCAGCGCTGCCCCCAAATATTGCACTTTGACCGCCGGTTCAGATTCCGCTTGCAAATGCGCCTGCCAAAGACCGTTTTCAAAGCAGATGGGTGTCAATGTCGGTTGCGTCATGGCCAGAACTCTCACAAATCGGCGCGGTGGTGGCGGCAGAAGGTCAGATCGCGCATCTTGACGCGGTTCATTCGTGGGTTTTCCAAGATCAGGTCCAGCCAGATCTTTTCAAGGCGCGCCTCATTCAAAGGCAAATGCGCCAGATCAAAATCTATCGAGCAGGATTGGCTTGAAAGGTCTAGCTTCCGCAGAACTTGCTCGGTGTTCGGTCCGTGTTGAATGTTTAGGCGAGCAAAGACCTCAAGAGACAGCTCAGCTTCAATTAGTGCATCCACACGCACCAGATGCTGTCTGGTCAAGCCCTGCGAAGCCTCTGGCGGCAACTCTACGGACAACGACAGAAAAGAACCGGAAAAGCCGAACACCTCGACTTGCAGGCCATAAGGAGCCAGATCCTTGTCACGGGTGTTACGGGTTTGTCGAACCCCTATTTCAGCCAGAGGGCAGTCATGGAACAGCGTTGCCTGCCGGTCCATCTGGGCTTTGCGCGGGGCAGAGGCCGCACCCGGGCGGGACAACGGCATGCGCCATAAATCTGGGCGCCAGCTCCAATCGGTGCTCAGAGGTTTGGGAATTTGTGTCGACCCGATTCGCGGGTGGGTCAGGCGATTGTCAGCTTCTTGGATCAACATATCCAGAAGGGTGCGAAGTTTGCGCGCATCGTCACGTTGCAGACGCAACTGCTGTTCTGGAGTTGCGTCTGCTTTACGCAGAGCCTTGCGCCAGCGTTCTATGACCCGTCGGTGATTATAGCGATCCAGCAGTTTGCCCATGGCCCTATCGTTCAAAAGTGCGCCCCTGTTTAGTCAAAGACGCGATCGAGGTTAAAGGCGTATTACCAGATTGTGAGATCAAAACTCTCAAATTCGTGAAGGCGGCAGAGTATGGGCATAGCAATCCTAAACTGTTAGGTCTGGCCATTCTTGCAATCATCCGGGTCAGTGCGTACCGTCTGACATCTGACTGCAGGGAACCACCCAAAAACTACCAAACGTTTTGAGGCAAAACCGGGGTATGGAACCTACTCTATTCGCATTCATCTGGAAACACTCGAAAAAACAACAGCTTGTGCTGCTGTTCCTGACGGTACTTTCATTTCCGTTCCTCTATGCTTCGCTTGAATTGCCCAAGCAGATCATCAACGGTGCCATTGGGGCACCAAGTAGCACGGTGGCCGTTATGGGCTTCACCGTGACGCAGGTTCAATACTTGATGATTCTGTGCTTTGCCTTTCTGGCCACCGTGATCGCCAGCGGGCTGATGAAGATGCGGATCAATACGATGAAGGGTGTCTTGGCCGAGCGTATGCTGCGCCGTCTGCGGTTCACCCTTATCAACCGCACAATGCGGTTTCCAAAGTCCTACTTTGCCACCACCAGCCAGGGTGAGCTGGTATCGATGATCACCTCCGAAGCCGAACCGATGGGCGGGTTAATGGGAGACGCCATTGCCCAGCCCGTGTTCCAGTTCGGCCAGATGATGACTATCGTCACTTTCCTGTTCATGCAGAGCGTCTGGTTCGGCCTAGCCAGCATCGCGTTGATCCCTTTGCAGGCGTGGTTGATCCCAAAGCTGCAGCGTCAGATCAACCTATTGAACAAGGAACGTATCCAGCAGGTTCGGAACCTCAGTTCTGAGATCGGGGAAAGTGCGGCGGGCATTAGCGACCTGCGAACGAATGGCGGCTGGCGCTATCGGCTGGCGCAATTCAGCCATCGGTTGGGGCGCTTGTTTGAGATCAGGTTCAAGATCTACAAAAAGAAATTTTTTATGAAGTTTCTAAACAACCTGATCACGCAGATGACGCCGTTCCTGTTCTATTCGGTCGGCGGTTATCTGGCGATCAAGGGCGAGGTGACGGTAGGTGCGCTGGTAGCGGCGCTTGGAGCCTATAAGGACCTGAGTGGCCCGTGGAAGGATCTTCTGACCTATTACAATCAGGTGCAGGACATGTCTCTGCGGTGGGAGGTTGTGACCGAACGGTTTGCGCCCTCCAACATGATCCCCGAAGAGCTGTTCGTGGGTGAGCCCAAGGTGATCCCGCGTTTGAACGGCGCGATTGAACTGCGAAACGTGACCGTACGCGACGATGACGGCAAGACCATTCTGGAAGACATCGATCTGACCATCCCTAAAGGCGCACGGGTTGCGATCCAATCCAACCATGCCTCGGAACGCAATGCTTTGGCGCAGGTTCTGACCCGTGAAGTGCTGCCAGTGCAAGGGGATGTGATCATGGCAGGGCAAAATCTGAAAGACCTGCATCAATCGGTGATCGCCGCCCGGATCGGTTATGCCTATTCGCGGCCCTACCTTTTCAACGGAACGCTGGGTGACAACCTTTTGATGCCGCTGAGACCGCACCCTCAACGCTCAGCAGAGACCGAAACCGCGCCAAGCCGCTGGCAGATCGAGGCAGAGCGATCGGGCAACCCGACAGATTCCCTGGATGACGAATGGATCGACCCCGAACTGGCTGGGCTGGACGATATCGATGATATTCGGGCCTGGTGGTTTCAACTGGTTGAGGCGATGGGCATTGACGAGTTCATGTTGCGGCGCAATTTACGCACGCGGTTTGACCCTAAACTTCACCCTTCACTGGCGGAAGACGTCGTCAAATTGCGTGGAACTGTTGCTGAAAAGTTAAAAGAAAAGGGGCTGGATCGACATGTTCACCGTTTCGACCCAGAGCGTTTTAACCCGACCGTCCCGCTTGGGGGTAACCTGCTTTTTGCCACTCCCTCGCGGGACATAACGCCGGAATCTCTGGCCAGTGATGCGCGCTTCAAAAAACTGTTTGGAATGCATGATCTGGCCAATGACGCCATGTCGATGGCCAGCACCGTGCTCGAGACGTTGGATCAAGCTTTTGGTCGCGACGGGGCTGATCACCCGCTGTTCCTGCGCCTGGGAATGTCGAAGGAGATGTACCACAAACTGCTCGACATCAAAGACCGCCGAAATTCCAAAGGTGAGAGCGGTATCGACGACTCGGAGCGGTTCTTGTTGTTGACACTTCCTTTTCTGCTGACCGCGGAACAGATTGGCCCGGATTTTCCCGAGGAATATAAGGATAAGATCCTGTCCATCCGTAAAGATCAGGCTGAACGTCTACGTGAGGCGCTAGAGGGCATGTTTGTCCCGCTGTCCCCGGACAGCTACATCCCCCGGCTGACCGTGATGGAAAACGCGCTGTATGGTCGGATTTCTGTGACGGCCGGCGCGCATGCCGAAGAAATTGAGGACGTGGTTGCTCAGGCCATGAACGAGGCCGGGTTGCGGCGACGAGCAGCATCCACCTTGTTCGATCTGCCGACCGGGCTGGGCGGGAACAACCTGCCGACGGTGTTTCAAGAGCGCGCGTCGTTTTCCCGTGCCGGGATTAAACGGCCTGACATTCTTATTCTGGACAAAGCCCTTGCAAGTCACGATTCCGAAAGCCGCCTGCGTACTCGACTGCGCCTGCGTGAGCTGCTGCCCAACTCGATCATGATCTTCATGGAAGATCATTTTGCCCACCCCGAGGCGTATGATTTGTTCATCGAAATCAAGGATGGCCGTATCGACGGCGTCTCGCGGACACAAGCTCGTCAGGAAGGCGCGGCTTCGGATGATCTGAGCACAAAGCTGGAAATTATTTCTTCGACTGAACTGTTCTCGGGCATCGATGCACGAAACCAGCGTCTGCTGGCGTTCTCTGCACAATGGTATGAAGTGGCCGAAGGCCAAATGATCTTTTCTCAAGGTCAGGCGCCTGATGCCGCCTATCTGTGTATCAAAGGTCAGGCAAAGCTGGATTGGCCTGCCGAAGAGGGTGGCAAACGCACGATTTCGATCATCGAGCCTGGCCGCCTGATCGGTGATCTGTCAATTATTACCGGAGAACTTCGCCAACTGGATCTCACTGCGATAACAGACTGCACTTTCTTGCGTATTGGCGCAGAAGAATTGCGTGCAGTGATCGAAAGCGATGCCTCGGTGGCCGTTCAATTGCTTCAGACCGTCGCCGGGTATCTGACAACTTTGTCCAACAGGCTCAACACGGCACAAAATCCTTCTGACGTCTTCACGGACGCTCCTCAATCAATCGAAGGTGAAATCACTGATAATGCGTGATCCAGCCGCCTATTCCGCCCATGAGCGGTTGTTGCGCGAAGCCCGCGCCCGCCCAGAATTGTGGCGGCTTGTTCTTGGGTTGGTCATCATTCTCACGCTCTATATTGCGCTAAACTCCGTGCTTTTTGCCGTTGTGGGCAGGTTGCTTGCGTCGCATCGAGATCAGGGTCTGTTGCAGGCTACTTCCGCGTTTACCACATTGGTATTGCTGATTAGTTTCGGGTTTCTGACCTTGGGTGTTGCCGTTGCCGCCAGGCAATTGCAGCGTCGCTCTCTGGCCTCGATACTTGGCCCGTTTAGCCTATTCCTGCGTCAATTCTGGCAGGTGTTCCGAGCCCTTGTGATATTGGGGCTGGTGATGATGGTTCTTCCACCTTACGGCATGGGTGAGCCTCTGACCCAGAACCTTGCCCTGTCAACGTGGCTGTTGCTGTTCCCACTGTCCGCGATTGCAGTGCTGATTCAGACCAGCGCCGAAGAGGTGTTGTTTCGCGGGTATATCCAGCAGTCACTGGCCGCCAGATTCCGGTCTCCGGTAATCTGGATAGGGTTGCCTTCCGTTCTGTTCGCCGCGGGGCATTACGCGCCGGGTATCACGGGTGAAAACGCATTGCTGGTAGCTGTCTGGTCATGTGTCTTTGGCCTATTGGCTGCCGATCTGACCGCACGGGCGGGTACGCTGGGGCCAGCTATCGCTATGCATTTCATGAACAATACCATAGCTTTGCTGTTTATCTCACTACCCGAAACCCTAAGCGGCCTTGCACTGTACCTGCTACCTTTCGGCATGTCCGAGAGTGGTCTGCTGCGGCAATGGCTGTTTGTGGATTTTGCCGCGATGACCGTCAGCTGGTTAACTGCGCGTCTTGCGCTCAGGCGCTGATTGCATTTCCTTCCGTTGCGTCTTATTTGACATCAACGCCGCATAACAAGGTTCCGCCATGAACTGGATCACAAACTATGTCCGCCCCCGGATCAACTCGATCTTCTCTCGTCGTGAAGTGCCGGAAAACCTATGGCACAAGTGCGATGAATGCGGCACGATGCTGTTCCACCGTGAACTGGCAGAAAATCAAAACGTCTGTACACAATGTGATCATCATATGGCGATCACTCCACGTGAACGTTTCTCGCATCTGTTTGACGGTGGCATATTCGCCGAGGTCGACGTTCCCGCCCCAACTGCCGACCCTTTGCATTTTCGGGATCAAAAGAAATACCCGGACCGAATGAAAGCAGCCCAGAAAAAGACTGGCGAGAAAGAGGCGATGCTGGTCGCTACGGGCGAGATTGGGCGCACTCCGATAGTGGCCGCCGCTCAGGACTTCTCGTTCATGGGTGGCTCTATGGGCATGTATGTGGGCAACGCCATCATCGCTGCCGCGCAAGAAGCGGTCAAACTCAAACGCCCGCTTATTCTGTTCTCGGCTGCTGGCGGCGCGCGGATGCAAGAAGGTATCCTGAGCTTGATGCAGATGCCGCGCACCACCGTGGCCGTCGAAATGCTCAAAGAGGCAAATCTGCCCTATATCGTCGTACTGACCCACCCAACGACCGGTGGCGTGACGGCGTCATACGCGATGCTGGGTGACGTGCATATTTCCGAACCCAACGCGTTGATCTGCTTTGCAGGGCCTCGCGTGATTGAACAGACCATTCGTGAAAAATTGCCCGAGGGTTTCCAACGTGCCGAATATCTGCTGGACCACGGCATGCTTGACCGCGTGACCAGGCGTACAGAAATGCGCGACGAACTGATCACGATCACCCGCATGCTCATGAATCAGCCTCCGGCGGTCAAAGGTGATCTGCCGGCACCGAAACCGGAAGAGACCGTGGCCGAAGAACCGTCCGAGGACGCGGGCGAGAAATGACCGGCCAGTCATCCGACCTCATCCTTGATCGGATGATGGCACTGCACCCCAAGATCATTGACCTGACCTTGGATCGCGTGTGGCGTTTGCTCGCAGCTCTCGACAACCCGCAAAATAACTTGCCACCGGTGATTCACATCGCGGGAACCAATGGCAAGGGTTCGACTCAGGCGATGATCCGAGCTGGGCTGGAAGGGGCAGGGCTGTCTGCCCATGCCTATACCTCGCCGCATCTTGCGCGGTTCCACGAACGCATCCGGCTGGCTGGTGAGCTGATCTCGGAACCTGCGCTGACGGCTGTTCTTGACGAATGTTATGCCGCCAACGGTGGCGAGAACATTACCTATTTCGAGATCACCACCTGCGCTGCTCTGCTGGCTTTCGCACGCACACAGGCAAATTACACATTGCTTGAGGTTGGGCTTGGAGGCCGCCTGGACGCCACCAATGTCATTCATGAACCTGCGGTGACGGTGATTACCCCGGTTTCCATTGACCATGAGCAATTCCTTGGCAACACGCTGGGAAAGATTGCCGCTGAAAAGGCGGGCATCATCAAGCCGGGCGTCCCTTGCATCGTTGGTCCGCAACAGGATGAAGCGTTGGAGGTCATCGAATATACTGCCGCACGGCTTGGGGCTCCGTTGCTAATCCACGGCCAGCACTGGCACGTGCATGAGGAAAACGGACGTCTGGTTTATCAGGACGAAACCGGCCTGCGTGATCTGCCGATGCCAAATCTGCTGGGGGCGCATCAGATATTGAACGCGGGGGCCGCATTGGCCGTTCTGCGGCACTTGAATCTGGGTGATGACGCCTATGAGGCTGCTGTGACCAAAGCCGAATGGCCCGCCCGCATGCAACGCCTGAAAACCGGGCCGCTGGTTGAGGCCGCGCCGCAAGCTGAATTGTGGTTGGACGGCGGCCACAACGCAGCTGCCGGTGCCGCATTGGCCGATGTCCTCGCCAAACTACCGCAACGCCCTACCCATATGATTTGTGGCATGCTCAACACGAAGGACGTCACCGGCTATCTGGCCCCGCTCGCCGCACAGGCCCACAGCCTGACCGCGGTTTCAATCCCGGATGAGGCCGCCACGCTCAGTGCCGATGACACTGCCGCCGCAGCAGTGAAAGTTGATCTGCCAGCCACAACAGCTGAAAGTGTGGCCGACGCTTTGGTTGCAATCGTAGCTCAGAATCCGCAAGCCCGCATCCTGATCTGCGGCTCGCTTTACCTCGCGGGCAACATCCTTCGAGAAAACGGTTAACCCATCCGCCTATAAGGCTTCATCTGGCCTAAAATATCCCGGGGGAGCCGCCGATGGCGGCGGGGGCAGAGCCCTTATTTCCCCCAGCTCTGATCCTGCATCTCACGCAAGCGCGAGGCGGTGCGTTCAAATTCAAACGTCCCTTCGCCCTCGACATACAGCATCTCTGGCTCCGCCGCAGCCGAACAGATCAGCCGCACCTTTGCCTCGTACAAAGCGTCGATCAGAGTCACAAAGCGCTTGGCCTCGTTGAAGTTGTTTCGGGACAGACGGGGGATATCCTCCAGCACAAGGACCTTCAGTTCCTCGGCTATCGCCAGATAATCCGCGGGTCCCAACATGCGCCCGCACAGATCGTAAAACGAAGCCCGTGCAACGCCGTTCCGAAAGGCCGGTAACTCCACTGCACGGCCCTTGACCTGCAATACCAGAGGCTCTGCAGCGCCCCCTGACAGATCATGCCAGACACTGCGAATGCTCTTCCGCGCCTCTGGCCCGATAGGCGTGAAATATACAGGTGCGCCCTCCAACCGATTTTGTCGATAGTCGGTGGGTGAAACCAGCTCCCAGATTTGCAGCTGTTCTTTGATATGGGCGATGAAAGGTAGGAATAACTGACGGTTCAGCCCGTCCTTATACAAATCATCCGGGTGCCGGTTTGATGTTGTCACAACCACCACACCGCCTTCGTATAGCAGGTCGAACAGCCGGCCGACGATCATAGCATCAGTGATATCGGTGATCTGCATCTCATCAAAGGCGAGCAACTTAACCGAGTTCACAACGCCTTGCGCCACTGGGGCCAAGGCATCTTCGACACCATCCTGACGCGCCTTGTGCATACCCGCATGGATTTCTTGCATAAAGGCGTGGAAGTGTACGCGTCGCGCGGGAATGTCCTCAAGCGCATCCACGAACATATCCATCAGCATGGATTTGCCACGCCCGACACCGCCCCACAGATATAGCCCTTTGGGCGGAGGGGGGGCTTTTCGGAAAAGCCCGCGTTTGACCGGAGTAGCCAGCGCTGCGCGGATACGCTCGAAATGGGGTAAAACTGCCTCCTGCGCATCATCCCGGGTCAAGGTGCCCTCGGCAATGCGGGCGTCATAAATCGAAATTAAATCCGTCATGGACCCGAGCCATAGCGCCCGTGTTGCGCCTTGAAAAGCAACCATTTCCCAAGACACATCAAATTTCCTTATCCGTGACCGCAAATCTGCTGATTTGACCGACTGTTCAATTTCGCTAACGTCCATCGAACCAACGCCCCCGAGGTTCCCATGCCGCACTCTGTTCGCTTGCTAAACCCAATCTTGATCGTAGGATGCGTCATCATAACGGTCAGCTTTGCCGTGCGCGCCTCGTTCGGGGTCTTCCAGATTCCCATTGCCAGCGAATTTGGCTGGCTGCGGACAGATTTTTCGCTGGCAATTGCAATCCAGAATCTGGCCTGGGGGATCGGGCAGCCGATCTTTGCCGCAATGGCCGAAAAGATTGGCGACAGGAAAGCAATCATTCTGGGCGCGCTGACCTATGCTGCCGGTATGGTGCTGTCGGCTTGGTCGATCACACCGTTTGGCCATCAGATGTATGCGTGGCTGGTGGGGTTTGGCATCGCGGGCACCGGCTTTGGCGTCGTACTGGCCGTGGTTGGGCGCGCGTCTTCCGACAAAAACCGCTTAATGTCTCTGGCCATCGTTACAGCTGCAGGCAGTTTTGGTCAGGTGATTGGTGCGCCAACGGCAGAATGGTTGCTAAGCTTCCTACCTTGGCAACAGGTTTTCCTCGTCTTCGCTATTGCGATCCTGGGCCTTGTGCTGACGCTGCCCTTCATGCGCGCGCCACAACCGGTCACCAAAACCGAGCTGGAAGAAAGCATGGGTGAGATTCTAGGCCGCGCTTTCCGCGATCCCTCTTATGCGATGATTTTTCTGGGGTTCTTCAGCTGCGGCTACCAATTGGCTTTCATCACGGCCCATTTCCCCGCCTTCGTGACGGAAATGTGTGGTCCGATCCAACCCGGCGGCGTCCTGCATTCGTTGGGTATCACGACCACCTCGGCCTTGGGTGCCGTGGCGATCTCATTAGTGGGGCTGGCCAACATCTGCGGCACGTTGCTGGCCGGCTGGGCAGGCAATCACTTCCCCAAGAAATACCTGCTGGCAGTAATCTATACCGGCCGCACCTTGGCGGCAGCAATCTTTATTCTCATGCCGATCACACCAATGTCGGTTATCGTTTTTTCGATCGTCATGGGTTCGCTTTGGCTGGCCACAGTGCCGCTAACTTCTGGTCTTGTCGCGCATCTGTACGGGCTGCGGTACATGGGCACTCTGTACGGCTTTATTTTCCTAAGCCATCAGATTGGCGGTTTCCTGGGCGTTTGGCTGGGCGGGCGCATGTATGATGTCTATGGCGATTATACGATGGTCTGGTGGATTGGCGTAGCCGTTGGCGCCTTTAGCGCCGTTGTCCACCTGCCGATCCGCGAAAATCGCAGCGCGACGCCGGTTCCGGCCTGATCTAATTGGCCTCTTCCAGGGTCAGCAAACTTTCGGATACCAACCGATCCGCCCAACCTTGCGGGCCAGTAAAGTGATGCGTCTGCCAGCCGCGCGCGCGCGCCGTTTCAATGTTGTCGATCCGGTCATCGGCAAACAGCAAACTGCTGGGCGGCAGGCCACAATCGGTCTCAACCATCTCATAAATCGCGGTGTGCGGCTTTACCGTTTTCATCCGACCCGAGACGTATTGCCGGTCAAATTCATTCAGGAACGGATAGATCGTGGTGGCATAGTCGAAATTCTGTATACCAAAATTAGTCAGCGCAAAAACCGGAACTTTCTTTGCACGCAAAGCGCGCTGCAACCGAACGGAATGCGGAATTTCCGGCGTGGCCAATTCGATCCACTTATCATGCCACATACGAATTTCTTCGCGCCATTCGGGGTATTTTTCGGCCCAGTCATAGATCGTGTCGGTAAAGTGATGACCTTGATCGACCAGATCGTTCATTCCGTGCAGGTCGACCTGGGCGAACATGGCGCGACGCCGGTCTTCACCGATGACCTTGTCGTAATAGCGCTCTGGCTGCCATTCGATCAGAACGTTTCCAATATCGAAAATAACGGCTTCAATCGCCATGGGGGCCTCTATCATATCAAAATCGGTTTGGGCTGACTGAACCAACCCAGCCCGCGATTTACAAGGAGGAACCGCAGCGTGAAGCGCTGCTTGGCCCAACCGAAGCAGACGCATCTGTGATGCACCATTGTCAGGCGCGAGCCTTACCCTCGTAGAGCAACCCGCACCTCGCGTTCCAACACATCCAGAAATCGTGACCTATCTGCTTTGCCAAAGGGTTTGCCACCACCACCAGCCCCTAATGGATTGGCTGCGCGTAGATCAGCCATCAGGTCGCGCATTGCCAGTTGTTGCCCGATATTGGCGGCGGTGAACACCTCTCCGTTTGGGCGCAATACCCGTGCTCCCGCCTCAACGCATTTGGCAGCCAAAGGGATGTCCGATGTCACAACCACATCGCCAGGGCCACAGCGTTCGGCGATCCACTTATCCGCCTCATCTGCGCCCTCGGCCACAATGACAACCTGCACCAGAGGGTTCGCCGATGGCCGCAGCCCGCCATTCGAGACCAGCGCCATCGGCACTTTGTGCCGTGTGGCAACTCGCTCGGCCTCAGCCTTCACAGGGCAGGCATCGCCATCGACATAAAGCGTTGTCACGTTTTTTGGGCCTCTCGCTTGGCAGGCGCAGCAGGCTTTTTCTTAACCTTGAACTCCTCCGGGATCGGCATCCGATTGAATGCGTCCAGACCGGCGATCTTGTAGGCCTCGGCCAACGTTGGATAATTGAACGTATTCTGCACGAAATAGTCCACTGTACCTTTTAGATTCAGAACCGCCTGCGCGATATGGATCAGTTCGGTCGCGCCTTCGCCAACGATCTGCACGCCCAGCACCCGGCGGGTCTTTAGCGAGAACAGCATCTTCAACATGCCATGTTCCAACCCCATGATGTGCCCGCGTGAGGTTTCGCGGAACCGAGCTACGCCAACCTCATATGGGATACCGCGCTCCTGTAATTCTTCCTCGGACATGCCGCAGGTCGAGATTTCAGGCACCGAATAGATACCATAGGGATACCATGGGCTTTCAGGCAGGGTGGGGGTTTCCAGCGCATGGCAGGCCGCCACGCGGCCCTGTTGCAGCGAGGTCGATGCCAACGAGGGATGTCCGATCACGTCGCCGGTCGCATAGATATGCGGCACGGCTGTCTGATAGGTTTTGCGATCCACCTTGATGCGGTTTCGATGGTCGGTCTCAAGACCAACAGCGTCCAGGTTCAGCGCTGAGGTTGCGCCCATTCGGCCAGCTGCGAACAGCAGCATCTCGGCCCGCACATGGCGACCGTTATCAAGGGTTATTTCGACGTGTTCGCCTGCATCTTCGATCTTTTCGACCGCCGATCCCAACCGCAAATCAACGCCGTTCTCGCGAATCTGATGGGTGAAATCATGGATCAGACGCTTGTCGATGAAATCAAGAAAGGTCTCGCGTGGTTCGATCAGGGTCACGCGCACATCCAGAGCAGAGAACATGGTGGCATATTCAACACCAATCACCCCGGCACCAATCACCACCAACGAACGCGGAATCTCTGCCATTTCTAGGAAATCGTCACCGTCGACTACAGTCTTACCATTAAAGGGCACATAGTCGGGTCGATAGGTCTTGGTTCCGGTGGCAATCAGAAATTTGGCCGCGGTCAGGCGCGTGGTTTCTCCGGCATCGGTAGCGACCTCGACCTCATGCGGCCCAACGAATTTGGCCAGACCGTTCAGGGTTTCCACGTGGTTGCGGTTGAACTGGTGTTCCAACACGTCGACCTCGTGGTCGAGTGTCATGTGTAGACGGGCTTTGAGATCCTCGGCGCGGATCTGATCCTTGACCCGGTAGGAACGGCCATAAAAGCTGCGCTCGCGCCAGCCGGACAAGTTCAGCACCGTTTCCCGCAAGGTCTTCGAGGGGATGGTGCCGGTATGTACCGAGACACCTCCAAACCGGTCCTTGCGGTCGATCACCAGAACGCGCCTCTTGAGTTTGCCAGCCTGTATCGCCGCTGCGCGTCCGGATGGTCCTGACCCGATGATGATCAGGTCATAGTCGTATGTGCCCATCCCTTAATCTCCGTACAAAGCTTCGGCATGGAAGGAGATGTGATCTTCCATGAAGGTCGAGACAAAGAAATACGAATGATCATACCCTGGCTGCAGGCGATAGGTCGCTTGCTGGCGGCGCTCTGCAATGGCCTGCGCCAGCGTTTCGGGGCGCAGCAGGTCGATGAATTGGTCGCTGGCGCCGGTGTCAATCAGGATCGGGCCGTCAAAGCCAACGTCTTTCATCAGCACAGAGGCATCGTGTTTTGACCAAGCCGCCTCATCGTCACCCAGATAGGCGCTTAGCTGTTTGCGGCCCCAATCCGCGCCGGTCGGGTTCGAAATTGGCGCAAAGGCCGAAACCGAGCGGAATCGCCCCGGCAGGTTCATCGCCAATGTCAGCGCACCGTGGCCGCCCATCGAATGGCCAGTAATCGCCTGACGCTCCATGTCGATGGCGAAGTTTTCCGCCAGTAGGGCAGGCAGTTCCTCTGCCACATAATCCCACATGTTGAAATGCGGCGCCCAAGGCGTTTGCGTGGCATTTACATAGAACCCGGCGCCCTGACCCAGATCATAATCTTCATGATCGGCTACGCCTTCGCCACGGGGCGAGGTGTCGGGGAACACGACCGCTATGCCCTGTTCCGCCGCCCAAGCTTGTGCACCTGCCTTGGTCATGGCGTTTTCGTGGGTGCAGGTCAGGCCCGATAAGTACCACAGCACCGGAACCGGGCCGTCCTTCGCCTCGGCGGGCAAAAACAGGCCAAAGGTCATGTCGCATTGGCAGGCCGAGGAGGCATGGCGATACACGCCCTGCACGCCGCCGAAACAGGCGTTTTCCGAGAGGGTTTCCATCTGGCAAAGTCCTTCAATTGGGTCGAGATATGGCTAACGACCCAAGGGCGCGGCGTAAAGGCCACGCGCATTGAGAGCACACATTTTTTGACTAAGGATATTCAGAGTGCCGAAAGCCAGGCGATAACAATCGGAAAACTCAGGATGCTGGCTACCGTCGATAGCAGGATTGCTGCCGAGGCCCGGTGCGGAGCTACACCGTAATGAGCTGCAAGCATGTAGACATTCCCAGCCACTGGAAGCGCAGCAGCAGCAATCGCAACTGTCGCGGGAAAGCTTTCAATTGGGATCAGCCATAGTAGAACTATGGCTACACATGCGGGATGAATGACCAGCTTGCAAAAGCTCAGCCAAGCGGCGACCTGAACGCGTTCGGCCGATTTCGAGGCCAGCGAGGCTCCGATAGCGAACAATGCGCCTGGAGTTGCGGCGCCACCAAGAATGGTCAGAAAATCATTCAGGGGGGCAGGGACAGGTATCTGCAATGTCGACCACAACAGCCCCGCGGATATCGACACGATCATCGGGTTTTTCACCAAGCCCCTTCCAATCAGGCGAAACGTGGATAGGGTCAATCGCCCGTCGTGCCCAGCATGTATCAGGATCACGATCAGCGAAGAAAAAACCACCAGATCGACGGCCAGTACCAACATGACAGGCCCAATGGCAGCTTCGGTCAGCAACAGGGCCAACATTGGCAGGCCCAGAAAGCCGACATTTCCGATGGCGGCGCATTGGGCCTCGATCGCCGCAGTAGGAATATCGAGGCCGCGCAACCACGCCACTAGTGTCGCCAGCAGGTAAACGGCCATCGTGCCCAGCAGATAGCCAGCGACCAGCCGCGCATTGAAAATCTCGGCAAAGGGCAGTGTGGCGGCAAAGCGGAATAACATCGCCGAAAGCGCGAAATAGAAGACGAATTTTGTCAGGTAGGCCGTCGCCTCTTCGGTAAAAAAGCGGCTGCGCCCGGCCCAGTATCCCAGGCCGATGATCACAAAGAACGGGAGGGTACGCAGAAAGATCTCGACCATGGTCAGTGTGTTAGCACTGTTTGGTAGCAGGGCAAATCATCAGCATAGATCAAGGCCTGACGTGAAAATGACCGAAGTTCATTGCAGGGGAGGGAAGGTAGGCACGAAAATCGTTGTATCTGAACTGATCGGTTTATAGTTTGGTAGGATTAGCAATCCAAAGAGAGCCTATGACCCAGACAGCAGCCATCCTTCGCACCGGCCGTAAATTCGATCAAGTTTTGCGGGGCGCCCGAGAGGTATTCATGGCAGACGGGTTCGAAGGCGCAAGCGTCGACGACATCGCGCGCGCGGCGGGTGTGTCCAAGGCAACGCTGTACAGTTACTTCCCGGACAAGCGGCTGTTGTTCATGGAGGTTGCTCAGACCGAATGCAAGAGATTGGCCGAAAACGTCATTTCGATGATCGACGACACCAAACCGGCGCGCGAAGTATTGACGATTGCGGCGACACAGCTGACCGCATTTCTTGTGTCTGAATTCGCGCAACAGGTGTTTCGCATCTGCGTGGCCGAGCGCGATCGGTTCCCTGAACTGGGAATGGCGTTTTATGAGGCTGGTCCGAAAAACGGACAACGCCACATGGCAGAATACCTGGAAAAGGCCGTAAAAAAGGGTGAGCTGACCATTGAGGATATTCAGATTGCGGCTGAACAATTCTCGGAGCTGTGCAAAGTGCGCATCTGGTCCAAGGCGGCTCTGGGCATCCAGAACCGATTCAGCCAATCAGAAATTGATGCGATCGCTATCCAGGCGGTGGACATGTTCATGGCCCGCTACGGGGCCTGACCATATCGGCGGTCCAAGACAGGTCCTCAGAATAGTATCAGTCTCTTTCTCAACTAAAAGCCGTCTGCCGGTGTAACCCACGCTTTTTGGAAGGGTCATTTCTTTGCGACTATTGAACGCAAAGACCCAAACGCTTTGAACCAGTGGTTTCAGGCGTTGTCATTCTGTCCTTGCCAGAACGGCCCAAAGGGCGGAACACTGATAGTGTATCCGATCCATCTGCCAGTTGTCTGCGGCAGCCTTTCAAGCCAGTTGACAATGGATTTTGTATTTTGGATACATTGGGCAGAGATATCGCTATGACACGAGTCGTCAAAAAGCTCTGGCCAAAAAGAGCAACGCGAATGTCTACTAAAATCATTTCTGGGAGACCCACATGAAACTGAAATTAATGGCCGCAACTGCTGCGATTGCCTTGTCGGCTGCCGCAGCACAGGCAAATACACTGGTTTATTGTTCGGAAGGATCACCGGAAGGGTTCGATCCGGCCCTGTTTACTGCCGGGACCACCTTTGATGCGTCCTCGCACCCGATCTATAACCGCCTGCTCGAGTTTGAAACCGGCACGACCAATGTCATTCCTAGTCTGGCTGAAAGCGTCGAGGCCAGCGATGATGGTCTGGAATACACTTTCAAGCTGCGTCAGGGCGTCAAGTTCCACTCCAACGACGAATTCACACCGACCCGTGACTTCAATGCTGATGATGTGATCTTCTCGTTCATGCGCCAGAAGGACGAAGGCCACCCATACAATCAGGTTTCTGGCGGTACATGGGAATACTTCCAGGGCATGGGTATGCCCGATCTGGTCGAGTCCATCGAGAAGATTGACGACTACACCGTGAAATTCACCCTGTCCAAGCCCGAGGCGCCTTTTGTCGCCAACATGGCGATGGATTTTGCCTCGATCCTGTCCGCCGAATACGCGGATGCGATGATGGCAGCGGGTACACCTGAAAAGCTGAACACCGCACCGATTGGCACCGGCCCGTTCTCGTTCGTGGCGTACCAGAAAGACGCCGTGATCCGCTATGCGCAGAATGCTGACTATTGGAAAGACCCGGCGGATGTCGAAAACCTGATCTTCGCGATCACTCCGGATGCCTCGGTTCGCTATCAAAAACTGAAGGCCGGCGAATGCCACATCATGCCCTATCCGAACCCCGCCGACATTCAGGCGATGAAGGATGACGCAGACATCAACATGATGGAGCAGGAAGGCCTGAACGTGGGATATCTGGCCTACAACACCACCATGGCGCCCTTCGACAACGCGAATGTCCGCAAGGCGCTGAACATGGCCATCGACAAGAATGCGATCATCGACGTTGTCTTCCAAGGCTCGGGCCAGGTTGCCAAGAACCCGATCCCGCCAACCATGTGGGGTTATAACGACGCCATCACCGATGATGCATATGACCCCGAAGCAGCCAAGGCGATGCTTGAAGCCGAAGGTGTGTCGGATCTGTCGATGAAAATCTGGGCAATGCCGGTGCAGCGCCCTTACAACCCGAACGCACGGCGTATGGCTGAACTGATCCAAGAGGATTTTGCCAAGGTCGGCGTGGGTGTTGAAATCGTGTCCTATGAATGGGGCGAATACCTGTCGCGCTCGAAAGAACTGAACCGCGATGGTGCCGTTCTGCTGGGCTGGACCGGGGATAACGGCGATCCGGACAACTTCCTGGCCGTACTGCTGGGCTGTGACGGTCGTGAAGCCTCGAACCGTGCACAATGGTGCCACCAGCCGTTCGAAGATCTGATCCTGAAGGCCAAGCAGAGCACAGATCAGGCCGAACGGACCAAGCTGTATGAAGAGGCTCAGGTCGTTTTCAAAGAGCAAGCACCATGGGCCACCATCGCGCATTCGGTTGTCTACATGCCGATGAGCAACAAGGTGCAGGGCTATAAAGTGCACCCGCTGGGCGGCCACATCTTCTATGGTGTGAGCGTCGAATAAACCACCACTCACGTACCGGAGCTGCCAACAGGTGGCTCCGGTTTTCCTTTTGGGAGGTCGGCCTGAATGCCGGATTTATCCGAGTATCGCGAACTGGCAAGGAACATGTCAGTAGATGCCGTGGCGCTGGTGCCCGGCCCGAATTTCACCCGCGCTTTGGGAAAACCCTTCATGAGCCATGAGCGGCCCTTTGTGGTCGTGATCCCGGCCGAAGGCGCTCCGGCGGCGATTGTGCCAAATCTGGAGCTGGGTTCTTGGGCGCTAGTCGGATTTGAAGGCGCCGTTTTCGATTGGCGCGATCAGAACGGTTATGATGATGCCTTTGCGGCGCTGGCCGCGCATATGCCCCTTTCGTCACTGGCTGTGGAAGGCCAGGTGATGCGGGTTTTTGTTTCCAAAGCGCTGACCCGTGCAATGCCGGACCTGCGCATCGTGGACGGTGAGCGTGAGATTTCCGGATTGCGCATCATCAAGACAGACGAAAACATTGCGGCATTGCAGGCGGCGATAGATGTCTCGGAACGTGCGTTGACGCGCGTCGTCGAAGATGTGCGTGTCGGCCAGACCGAAAAGCAAATTGAGCAATCTTTGATCCAGGCGCTTTTCGCCGAAGGCGCGGAATCGCTGGCTTTTACTCCTATTGTCGCCGCAGGGGATAACTCGGCCCAGCCGCACGGCAAGGCGCGCGCCGATTACCAAATCAAACCGGGCGACACGCTGTTGTTTGATTTCGGCGCCCGCAAACACGGGTTTGCCGCCGATATAACCCGCACCTTCTTTGTGGCCGAGGTCTCGGACGAGGGCAGGGACGTCTACGACACCGTTCTGCGCGCCAACCTCGCCGGGTTCGAGGCCTGCCGCCCCGGCGTCACCGCCCACGATATCGACGACGCGGTGATCAGCGTGCTCGAAGCCTCGCCCTATGCCGACCGCATCCGCACCAAAACTGGGCACGGTTTGGGCCGCGACGTTCACGAAGCACCGTACATTATGCGTGGAAATGACCAGAAAATCCTGCCTGGCATGGTCTGGACCAATGAACCGGGTCTTTATGAACTGGACAATTTCGGCGTACGCATAGAAGATGACGTGCTTGTTACCGAGGATGGCTGCCGGTCTCTGACCAGCTTTCCCAAAGATCTCACAATCATAGGTCGCTGATGTTTGGCTACTTACTCACACGCCTTGGCATGTTCGTTCCGACATTTCTGGGCGTGACGCTGATTTCCTTCATGTTCATCCGGGTTCTGCCCGGTGACCCCATCATCGTCATGGCTGGCGAACGCGGCATGACCGAAGAACGCTATCAGGAGATGGTCGAGAAGCTGGGCTTCGACAAACCGGTCCTGCAGCAATACTGGGATTACCTCGTTGGCGTCTTGCACGGTGATCTGGGCGAAAGCTTTGTCACCAAGAAACCGGTCTGGGATGAATTCTTTGCCCTGTTCCCTGCAACACTGGAATTGTCTATCTGCGCGATGATCTTTGCGGTGGCTCTTGGCTTGCCCGCCGGTGTGATTGCTGCCGTGAACCGGGGCAAGTTCTTTGACCGGGCGCTGATGTCCTCGGCATTGGTCGGCTATTCGATGCCGATCTTCTGGTGGGCCCTGCTGCTGATCATCGTGTTTTCGGGCAATCTGGGCTGGACGCCGGTCTCGGGCCGGATTGATCTGCTGTATTACTTCCCAAGCGTCACTGGCTTTATGCTGATCGACAGTTTGTTGTCAGGGCAACCGGGTGCATTTGGGTCCGCCGTTCGACATCTGATCCTGCCGACCATCGTTCTTGGTACGATCCCGCTTGCGGTGATCGCGCGCCAGACACGCTCGGCCATGTTGGAGGTGCTGGGCGAAGATTACATCCGCACCGCCCGCGCCAAGGGCCTTTCGCCTTCACGGATCAACGGACTGCACGCGCTGCGTAACGCCCTGATCCCGGTGATCACAGTGATCGGCCTGTCAGTTGGTACGCTTTTGGCTGGCGCAATCCTAACCGAGACGATCTTTAGCTGGCCGGGCATCGGCAAATGGATGGTCGACAGCATTTTCCGCCGCGACTACCCGGTGGTGCAGGGCGGTCTACTGATGATCGCAGTGATCGTGATGCTGGTAAACCTACTGGTCGATGTCCTTTATGGCATCATCAACCCCAAAATCCGGAGGCGGTGATGGCTGAACTGTCTGCTAACACTCCCAAGACCGAGGACCGCCCCAGCGCATTGCGCGAGTTCTGGTATTACTTCAGCGAAAACCGCGGTGCCGTGATGGGCCTGTGGGTCTTCACGGCCTTTGTCATCTGCGCAGCATTTGCACCTCTGCTGGCCCCTTACGATCCGACCGAGCAGTTCCGGGATCACATTCTGCAACCTCCGGCGTGGCAAGAGGGCGGTAGCTGGGCATTCCCGCTGGGCACCGACCCGCTGGGTAGAGATATGCTGTCACGGTTGATCATGGGATCACGATATTCCTTTTTCGTTGGCATCGTTGTGGTCTGTGTGGCCGTGACGGGCGGGGTAGTCATTGGCCTGCTGTCCGGCTTCGCACCCAAATGGGTCGACACGCTGATCATGCGGGTGATGGATATCATCCTGTCATTCCCATCATTGTTGCTGGCGCTGGTTCTGGTGGCAATCCTTGGCCCGTCACTGACCAACGCGATGATCGCCATCGCCATCGTGTTCCAGCCGCATTACGTGCGTCTGACCCGTGCTTCGGTTTTGTCGGAACGGCAAAAGGATTACGTTACATCCGCGCGCGTGGCGGGTGCGGGTAAAGCACGCCTGATGTTCAAAACGGTACTGCCCAATTGTCTTGCACCAATCATCGTGCAGGCGGCGCTGTCGTTTTCGACCGCCATTCTGGACGCCGCAGCCCTTGGCTTTCTGGGCATGGGCGCGCAGCCGCCCACACCGGAATGGGGCACCATGCTGGCCGAAGCGCGTGAGTTCATTCTGCGCGCCTGGTGGGTGGTGACTTTCCCTGGCCTCGCCATCCTGATCACCGTGCTCGCCATCAACCTGATGGGCGACGGTCTGCGCGATGCGCTGGACCCGAAACTGAAGCGGAGCTGACGATATGAGCCTGTTGGATATCCGAAACCTCACCGTCGAATTCGCCACCGCTTCGGGCAAGTTCCGCGCCGTGGATGGTGTCGACCTATCGGTCGACAAGGGCGAGTTGATGGCCATCGTCGGCGAAAGCGGTTCGGGTAAATCCGTGTCGATGCTGGCGCTGATGGGTCTGCTGCCTTGGACAGCGACAATAACCGCCGATGAGATGAAATTCGAGGGCATCGACCTGACCAAAATCTCGGCCCGCGACCGGCGCAAGATCATTGGCAAGGACATCGCCATGATCTTTCAGGAGCCGATGTCCTCGCTGAACCCATGTTTCACGGTTGGTTTTCAGATCAAAGAAGCATTGCGCATCCACCTTGGGCTGAACCGCAAAGATCGCCACCAGCGCGCGATTGAGCTGTTTGACCAAGTTGGCATCCCGGCACCGGAAAGCCGCCTGAACACATTTCCGCACCAGATGTCGGGGGGGATGAACCAGCGGGTGATGATCGCCATGGCCATTGCCTGTAATCCCAAGCTGTTGATTGCGGACGAACCTACAACGGCGCTGGACGTCACCATTCAGGCGCAAATTCTGGACCTGCTGATGCGGCTGCGTGATGAACAGGGAATGGGTCTTGTGCTTATCACCCATGACATGGGTGTCGTCGCCGAAACGGCTGAGCGTGTGCAGGTGCAATATGCTGGTCAAAAGGTCGAGGAACAGCCCGTCAAAGATCTGTTTCGCACGCCGCGCCATCCCTATACATCTGCATTGCTGAGCGCGTTGCCGGAGCGGGCAACCTCGAAACTGCTGCCGACAATTCCGGGGGTGGTGCCCGGTCAGTTTGACCGACCCAAAGGCTGCCTGTTTAGCCCTAGATGCAAGTATGCGGACGATATTTGCCGGTCGCTGCCTCCGACCCCGCACAGTACCGAATTTGGCAAAGCCCGCTGCCACCATGTTGAAAGAATAACCGCCGGAGAACTGGCATGACCGCCCCTATCGTTCAGGCCAACGCATTGGCCAGGTTCTACACAGTCAAAGGTGGTTTGTTGTCGAAACCGGCCACGGTCAAGGCTTTGTCCGGCGTGGATTTCGACCTTCGACCCGGCAAAACTCTGGCCATTGTTGGTGAATCGGGTTGCGGAAAGTCGACGCTGGCGCGGGTTGTGACGATGATCGAGGAGCCGACCTCAGGCAGCCTGACCATCGACGGAGTCGAGATCACCCCGTCAAAATGGGCACAGATGCGCGAGACTGTGCAGATCGTTTTTCAGGATCCCTATGGTTCGCTCAATCCCCGGCAACGGATCGGGCAGATTCTGCAGGAACCCCTAATCATCAATCGCCCGGATATGTCCGCTGCAGACCGTGAGGCTCGGGCACGGGAAATGATCGACCTAGTGGGCCTGCGTCCCGAACATTACGACCGCTATCCGCATATGTTCTCGGGCGGACAGCGCCAGCGCATCGCTATTGCCCGAGCGCTTATGTTAAGTCCGAAGGTTCTGGTTTTGGACGAGCCGGTCTCAGCATTGGACGTCTCGATCCAATCGCAAATCCTGAATCTGCTGGTTGAGTTGCAGGAACGTCTGAACCTGGCCTATCTGTTCATTTCGCACGATCTGTCAGTGGTTAAACATTTCGCAGATGATGTGATCGTCATGTATCTTGGGCGTGCTGTTGAAAAGGCTCCCAAGGAACAGCTTTTTGCCGCCCCCCGCCATCCCTATTCCAAGGCGCTGCTTTCAACCACGCCGCGCGCGGACCCCGAAGCACGCAAGGAACGGATCAAGCTGGAAGGCGAATTGCCTTCTCCAATGAACATCCCCAAAGGCTGCGCCTTTGCACAGCGATGCTGGCTGGCGACTGAGGAATGCCGCGCTGCGCCGCCCGATCTCAGCGGGACAACACACAAGGTCGCGTGCCTGCATCCATTAGATTAAGTGGCTATTTTTCTTTGCGCGTCGCGATGATCATCTCGAGCAGCTGTTCTTTCGTGCGACGGATGTGACGGGTCAAAAGGGCACACGCGTCCTCGACCCGGCCGGCGCGGGCAAGTGACAATAACTCACGATGGTCTTTCTTCGCGGGTTCGCGTTGTTCCATGACACTCAGGTGCATGCGGACATATCGGTCGGATTGTACATTGACGCGTTGCAGGATTTCATTGCTCAACC
Source organism: Ruegeria sp. BB7 (assembly GCF_056539365.1). Taxonomy (NCBI): domain Bacteria; kingdom Pseudomonadati; phylum Pseudomonadota; class Alphaproteobacteria; order Rhodobacterales; family Roseobacteraceae; genus Ruegeria; species Ruegeria sp. BB7. Next base: position 42,763 of record NZ_JBQFUV010000018.1, read on the forward strand.
CACGCCCGGCTGCAGCATAAAGAGCCATGTGGTAGGCGTTGTTCAGGCTGCCCCAGCGGCCCACGTTATAGGCCTCATAAGACTTTTCCATCTCGTCCAGTAACCGATCGCACTCAAAGAAATCTGCGTCTGTCATCTGTGGGATGGCGCGCTGAAACAAATCCACTTCCAACAGGATGCGCAGGTCAAAGATTTCACCGATCTCTGACAGAGAGTGCGAGGTGACCGAAGCACCCCGGTTGTTGGTCAACTGCACCAGCCCCTCGGCATCTAATCGTTTCAATGCCTCACGGATCGGCATGCGAGAGACATCATAATCCTCGGCCAGTGCTTCTTGCCGAATGGTCTCTCCCTCGGCCATTTCACCACTCAGAATCCGCTCGCGCAGATCATTGGTAATGACTTCTGGCAAGCTTTGTCGGGGGATCGCACGGGTTCTGGGCATTAGGATCGTCTCGAGATTTGAAAACTTGTATCCAAAATACAAAATGATAGGGAAATTTCCAAGCCCTTAGCCAACCCGATAACGGTTCCGTGTCGGTCAGCGTAACGGACTTTTAGTGCAGGGCGAAAAAAGAGCTTAAAAATTTGGGAACTCGACTCGGAACCAAACTATACAATGGACCGAAGTTTGAATTTACAGCACATTGCTGACACTTCTTCTTAGTCTACAAGGCACGCCATGCGGACATATTTGAACCCGGTCACAGCATCGATGTTACACCCAAATTGATTTACGTTCGGAACCGAATGGATGAATGTCGGGGCAATGCACCTGATCTAAAGGACCCTGACGCGTTTATCTCCGTCATCATAGCATTGGCTTAGTAGAATGGGCGATATCATGAACACATCCAACACCCGCAATGAAGGTATGCGAATAGGGGGGAAGGTTGTTTTCACCGAGGCTACGATCCCTGTGCGCTATGCTTTTACCAACGAGGTCATCGGAACCGTCCCTGCAGGCACCGCCGAACACGCCCGGAATGCTTTTGAGATCGCCGCGAATTATAAGCCAAACCTGACCCGATACGAGCGTAGTCAGATTTTGCGACGCGCTGGTGAACTAATTGGTCAAAAGCGGGAATACCTGGCGAAATGGCTGACGCTGGAACTCGGCATCTGCCACCAGCATTCGATATACGAGACAAAGCGCGCGCAGGATGTCTTTCAGTTCGCCGCCGCCGAGGCGTTGAAAGATGACGGCGAAACGTTTTCGTGCGACCTCACACATAACGGCAAAGAGCGAAAGATTTTCACCAAACGCGAGCCGGTCAATGCGATTAGTGCGATCACCCCATTCAATCATCCGCTGAACATGGTCAGCCACAAGGTCGCTCCGTCGATTGCAACCAACAACTGTATGGTCTGCAAACCAACCGAACTGACCCCACTGACGGCTCTGAGTTTGGCCGATATTCTCTATGAAGCGGGTCTACCTCCCGAGATGTTCCAGGTTGTCACTGGCTGGCCGCAGGACATCGGGGATGAGATGATTACCAATGAAAACATTGACATAATCACGTTCACCGGCGGCGTGCCGGTCGGTAAGATGATCGCCGCAAAAGCGGGTTATAAACGTCAGGCATTGGAATTGGGTGGCAACGATCCCCTGATTGTTCTTAACGACTTGAGCGATGCCGATTTGGAGAAGGCAGCGGCGATTGCCGTGGCTGGGGCCACCGGAAACTCTGGTCAGCGCTGCACCGCAATCAAACGCATTTTGGTGCAGGACAGTGTGGCCGACAAGTTTGTGCCCTTTGTGTTAGAGAAAGCCAAGGCGATCAAATTCGGCGATCCACAGGACCCCGAGACGCAACTGGGCTGTGTGATCAATGCTGAAGCAGCAGCGCTATTCGAAAAACGAGTATTCTTGGCTGAGGAAGAGGGCGCGGAAATCCTCTACCACCCTGGTCGTCAGGGCGCTCTGCTACCGCCGGTTGTGGTCGACAAAGTACCGTATGACAGTGAGTTGGTGATGGAGGAAACTTTTGGCCCCATCGTACCCATCGTGCGCGTGCCCGATGACGACGCCATGGTTATGGAACTTTCGAACAGTACCGCGTTCGGATTGTCCTCGGGCGTGTGTACCAATGATCTGAACCGCGCGATTGCCTATATAAACGGTCTGAACGTTGGAACTTGCAACATCTGGGAACAACCCGGCTTTCGGATTGAGATGTCGCCTTTCGGTGGCATCAAAAATAGTGGTAATGGCGTTAAGGAAGGCGTCATTGAGGCGATGAAATTCTTCACCAATGTTAAAACATATTCGTTGCCTTGGCCGGGATAGCAGCGCAACACTCCCGGACAAAATTGATCAGGGTTTCCCATTATAATATTGGGGCTTTACCCTTGCACAACTTCTTGTCGTTGCACGCCCAACCCCGCGATGCCCAACTCAATCGTGTCCCCGGGTTTCAAATAGGTTTGCGGATTCTGTCCCATTCCCACACCCGGCGGCGTTCCGGTCGCAATTACATCACCCGGTTGAAGCGACATAAACTGGGACAGATGAGAGATCACGGTCGCCACACCAAAATGCATCGTTTCGGTCGACCCGTCCTGATAGCGGTGGCCGTTCACCTCTAGGTACATCGGCAGCTTCTGTGGATCGGGAACCTCATCCCGCGTGACCAGCCAAGGGCCAATCGGGCCGAACGTGTCGGCAGATTTGCCTTTGACCCACTGGCCCGACCGGTGCATTTGAAAATCTCGTTCTGACAGATCATTGACTACGCAGTAACCAGCCACATGGTTCAAAGCCTCGGCCTCGGTCACGTATTTGGTTTGCTTGCCAATGACGACGCCCAGTTCGACCTCCCAATCGGTCTTGACCGAGCCACGCGGAATTTCAACGGTGTCATTCGGCCCCATGATGGCCGAGGTCGCTTTGAAAAAGACGATGGGTTCAGCAGGCAACTCCAACCCACTTTCGGCAGCATGATCAGCGTAGTTCAAGCCGATGCAAACGAACTTTCCAACGTGGCCAACACACGCCCCCACGCGCGGTTCGCCTTGGACAACGGGCAGCAAGGAAAGGTCGAGTGTGCGCAACTTGTCCAACCCTTCGTCGCTCAGAGCCGTGCCCGAGATATCGTCGATGACGTCTGATAGATCGCGGATATTGCCATTAGCATCCAAAACGCCAGGCTTTTCCGCACCGCTTGGTCCATATCGCAACAGCTTCATGTCCTGTTCCTTTGCAACTCGGATGGCACCGATTGGATCAATTCGATCTTGTCAACCAGTCAGCGCAAGGGACGAATACTTTGTTACTTACATTTGTTCCGGCAGCAGATAAGCGGGCAGGTCTTGGTAGCAGACCGGGCGCAAGAACCGTCGGATCGATAGGGTCCCTACCGACGTTGCACCGAAGTTGGTTGAAGCCGGGTAGGGGCCGCCATGGACCATGCTGTCACAGACCTCAACTCCGGTCGGGAAGCCGTTGGCCAACAGCCGACCAGCCTTGCGTTCCAAAACAGGCACCAGTTTGCGCGCGATTTCAGCGTCTCCTGCGTCCATATGCAATGTGCATGTCAACTGCCCTTCAATTGTACGGGCAATGTCGATGATTTGGTTGGTGTCGCGTGCACGCACGAGGATCCCCGTAGGTCCGAATACCTCATGATGCAGGCTGCTGTCACTTAACCAATCATCACCTGAGACAACAAACAGGTTTGGAGCCGCGTGACGTGGCGCACTTTCGTTCTGCACAACTTGCTGAACTCCTGTTCCAGCAGCAAATTGTGCAACCCCGTCACGATATGCGTCCGAGATGCCGCATGTCAGCATTGTTTGCGCGGGAGTTTCAGCCAAAGCGGCCTGCGTTGCAGCCTGAAGAGCATCGGCGCTTTCACCGTCCACCACAATTGCGATGCCAGGGTTAGTGCAGAACTGACCGGCACCCATGGTCAAAGAGCCCGCCCAACCGCTTCCGATCTCCGCGCCTCGGACGGCTGCAGCTTCTGGCAAGACAAACATCGGATTGACCGAGCCCAGTTCTCCAAAGAATGGAATGGGGTCCGGGCGCTGAGCGCACAGATCGAACAGCGCCCGACCGGCGCGCAACGATCCAGTAAAGCCCACAGCACGGATCAATGGGTGTTGGGCAAGGGCGGTTCCAACATCTATTCCGTCGCTTTGAATCAAGGAAAACGTACCCGACGGACTGTCAGTTGCTTTGATCGCGGCGTCTATGGCCTGTGCAACAATCTCACCTGTGCCGGGATGGGCGGGGTGGCCTTTGACAACCACGGGGCAGCCCGCCGCCAAAGCCGCGGCCGTGTCCCCACCCGCAACCGAGAACGCCAGCGGGAAGTTGGACGCTCCGAACACTGCGACCGGCCCCAAGGGACGTTGGATCATCCGCAAATCTGAGCGCGGCAGAGGCGCCCGTTCCGGCAGTTCAGGATCGTGTCGCAGGTCCAGGTAATCTCCAGCCTCGATATGATCCGCGAACAGGCGCAGTTGACCTACGGTACGACCGCGTTCCCCCTGCAGACGCGCTTCGGGCAAACCGGTTTCCTGACAGCCGATTTCCGTTATCGCATCGCCACGGGCATCAATCTCATCCGCAATCTTGCGCAGCAAAGCCGCGCGTTCAGAACGGGTGGACCAGCCAAATGTTGCAAAGGCCTCTTCAGCGGCGTGAACGGCACGATCAACGTGAGCAGGCGTACCGACTGAAAAGTCGTGACAGGGCCCATGTGCTGGGTCCGAGGGGAACGTCACCTCCGTTCCAATCCATTCTCCGGCAATAAGGTGCTTTCCAGTCAACATGTTAAAATCTTTCTTATTTTCAGGCCGCGTTTGGCGATGTTTCGCATCAGTTGAAGGGCATCAAAGTTCCAGTCACGAATATCACCATGCCGGTTCGGGTTGAACAGGTCTCAGCGGAAAACATAGCCAATCCTTGTGTTAAAACTCGGCTTATTGGTGTGAATCACAAAATCAGATTGGATACCGCTTCACACGGTTGTCTTGTGCCGGGTCAAGAACGCATTTTCTCATTTCATAAGTTTCGCATATATGTGTTAGGCTTCAAGCACTGCATTTGTCACATTCTTTAAAGGTAGTTGATCCATTGCCAGAAAAACCGAACAGCGTATTCAAGCTGCGTCCACTGGAAAAGGCCGATTTAGAGGTAATTACGCCTTGGTTTCAGGACATCGAAGACCTCGCCCGGTTTGATCGCACGTCGCGCACGCCCTGGAATCTTGCGCAAACTGAAGAAGTGTGGAGCGATGCCTTCAACACCTCAAGCGGTAACGGAAAGTGCTGGTTCGTCGTCGAATCTGACAATGGGAAGATATTGGGATTGATTGGCCTCGACGCCATCTCGCCAATTAACCGGGATGCAGTTGTCGCAATGTTTGTTGACAAGTCTGCCAGACGGCTTGGCATTGCGATCCGTGCTGCTGCTCTGGTTGTCGATTTTGCGTTTCGCCAACTGGGCGTGAACCGGGTGACCTCATATTATCGGAATGATAACCATATCAGCCGTGACCTTGTGGCCAGATTGGGGTGCCAGGTCGAAGGAACCATGCGGCAAGCCTGGTTCGCTGACGGGAAGTTTCACGACATGATCGTGGTTGGCCTTCTCCGTCAGGATTGGATGGAAAGACGCGCAGTCTTGGCAAAAGAACTCTGCCCTGAAACGATTGTATCTTTCGGATCAGAGGGTTCCACGAACTGGTCATGGCCGCCTCAGCTTGATAAAGGTGGCTAACGGGGTGTTTATTTGCTCTCAGACTGAAAAAGTACTTTTGATATAAAGTGACCATTGGGTTCCAATCCGGGCCCTGAGGCGAGTAATGAATGTGAATACCACGAGTCCAAACCCTTCCATTACGCAAAAACTGGGTGCAGTCCTGTTTGCCGACGTGGTCGGGTATTCCCGCTTGATGAGCGAGAATGAGATGGACACGTATAACGCGCTGAAATCATTGCTTTATCAGCTTGAGGAAACCTGTGCTCGCTTTCAAGGTCGGGTGGTCGAAGTGCGCGGTGACGGCATCCTGGCCCTGTTTGAAACCGCGACAAGCGCGGTGGAGTTCGGGGTGGAATTGCACCGTATCGCCAGTCAACACAATCAGAAGCGCGCTGATGACCAGCGAATCAAATTCCGCGCTGGCGTTCATCTGGGCGAGATTCTCATCGATGATCGCGGCATTCATGGCGATAACGTCAACATAGCAGCCCGGCTACAGGAAATTGCCGAACCCGAAAGGGTTTACGTGAGTTCTGCAGTTTATGATCAGGTGTGCAACCGCTTGCGTTATGGGTATGAATTTCTCGGGCCCAAACACCTAAAGAATATTCTTTCGCCTGTCTCAACCTACTGCGTGCGTAGCGAAGTCGCGGGCGCAACGATGGCCGGTACAATGCGGCCCGAAATTTTCGGGGATGTTTTGGAAAGACCCGATTCCCCCTCGGTCGCAGTCCTACCTTTTAGCAGTCAGGGCGGGGATGAATCGGACAGTTGGATCGCCGAGGGGCTGACCGACGACATCATTATGAACTTGTCCAAGTTCCGCAATTTGTTTGTCATTGCGCGAAACTCATCCTTCTTTTTCAAAACTCAGTCGATGCCACCGAAGGAGGCCGCGCAAAAACTGAACGTGCGTTATGTTGCACGGGGCAGTGTGCGACGGTCTGCCAGTCGCATTCGGATAACAGCGGAATTGATTGATGCCACCACCGAGCGCACCATTTGGGGTGAAAGGTTCGATCGCAAGATCGACGATATTTTTGATATTCTGGACGAAGTGACAGAATGTATCGTTGCCGCCACCGCGGTTATGATCGAGTCGCACGAAAAGCAGCGTATGATTCAGGCGGTTCCGTCCGACCTCGAGGCGTATGGATCGGTTCTTCAGGGCCAATACCACATTTTCAAATACACTCGGAACGACAACCGCAAGGCGCAAAACTTCTACCAATCCGCGCTGGAACGGGACGAAGGTTATGCTCGCGCAGCAGCGGCATTGTCCCGAACGCTGAATATCGACTGGCGGTATTCCTGGTCCGAGGACCCCTCAACCGCGCTGGATCAAGCCCTGACTTTTGCGCAACGATCAATCGAACTGGACCCCACGGATGCACGCGGTTTCGGTGAATTGGGTTATGTGCATCTGTACCGCAAGGAACATGATGCTGCTCTGCAATCCTACCAGCGTGCTTTGGCTCTGAACCCGAATGACGCGGACATGCATTCGGATTTCGCTGACGCGCTGGCGCATTGTGGTGACAATGAAACGGCAATCACTCATATCCAACAGGCGATGCGGTTGAACCCTTATTTTCCGGACCAGTACCTCTGGCATCTGGGCGGGGCGTATTACAACCTCAGGCGCTATCAAGACGCCATTGACGCCGTCAACAAGATGAACAATCCCACCGAAGGGCAACGCCTATTGGCAGCTAGCTATGCGCAGCTTGGCCAAACCGATCTTGCTCGTCAGATCGCGGATAAACATCGTGCCGCGCACCCGAACTTCTCATTGGCGCGCTGGGGAACCGTCCAGCCGGACAAGCAGGAAGACGACACACAACATTTCGTTGAGGGCCTTAAAAAGGCAGGGTTTTGAGCGAATAAAGGCCCTGCATAGCACGGGCCTTTCGCAAAGTTATTCCGAATTGGTCCTTAATGACGCTTCCGCGTGTCAGTCTTCCGAACCTCGCGCTCGCGCGCCACTTACTCGGGCACCGCTCACGCGCGCGCCGCTGACACGGGCACCACTCACTCGGGCACCGCTCACGCGTGCGCCACTGACACGGGCGCCGCTGATTGCCGGACTGTCGTAGCCGAAATAGATATCCAACAGAACCTGTTCGAACTGACCGGTCATTACATCCATGCGAATGGTGAAGTCAGCCTTATCATAATTCCAAACCATCACATCGGCCGAAACCTGATAATCAGCCGCCGCGACACCGCTTAGCGAGGGGTCCAGAGGCGAACGAGCATCAGCACCACTATTGCCGCTTGGAGCCGCTGCTTTTACGCCTTCGCCATGTACCAAGAACACCGTCGGCTCAGGTAGCTCATAATACGTACCTTCGTAGGCAAAGCCGTAAATACGGGCCAGACGGGCATCGCCGCCAAATTGATCACCGATGAAGTTATTCGCGCCTTTGCCTCTTTGACGCTTTTCCACAAATAGCTGGTTGGTCGTCGAGTCTTGCTTTTGGACCCAGAATGTACGCTTAAATTCCCGACCACGTTTTACATATACACTGGCCTCGTAATCGACCGTCGTTCTATCGACCAGATTGAATGTGTCATCGTCTTGTTTTTCGGCCTTATAGATACCGGATACAATGTTGTGAGTGTCACCTTTTTGAATCAGAATCCGGTCGCCATCACGCAGCTTGACCCCATCAATACGGGTAATGCCGGATGGCAGGCTGTCAGTGTCACCAATCTCGTCCGCCAATCGCACTTTAATTTGCTTGATCTGAAGGTCTTTGACCTCACGCCCATATAACAGCACTTCGGAAAAACTGAGCAAGGACTCAGACATATCGTTTTCTCCCAGCTATGGGATCGACAGAGTCAGGACCCTAATCTCCCCCTTAAAACAAACCCGATCAAAACATTCCGGGTAAATGAATTCCAATAATCATCCCAACCTTGCATGCCATAAAACTGTTTCAAAATAAAGGATTTTAGTTTCAATCCGGCACCTGCGTGCGAACCGAGTTCGAGTGGCTGTCTTCTTCCGGATCGGGCAGGCGAGGCCCCGCAGTTGTCAGGCCGATATCGCGCATTCTGAAATTGCCCTCGATAATGCGGCGGAATGCACCACCGGTGATTTCCTGATCGACCGCCAGCAAAGCCTTTTCCACCCCGAAATAACTAAGCATATCCGCATCCAGCCGTTCCCAGGTGTCAGCCAGGTAGGTGCCGAGATAGTCGCGCGCCTCAAGCAGGGCGATGCGGAACCCTTCGGGGTTTTCGGCATAGCGCTTGTCGAATATACCCTGCATCACCTCGCTGTAATTCGGTGAGCCCTCCAATTTGTCCGACAAGTCTTCGTCTTCAGGCAAGATCAGGTCGTGGACCAAAAGGCGCTCGTGATAGATATCGACAAAAATATCGAACATCGCTCCGGTCAGGGGTTCCGATAACGCGTGTTCGCTTGACCATCCGGCGGCAAATTCCGAAAGCGACCGGTCGTTTGCCGCCATCCGGATCTGCGCGTTGTCCGACAGTTCGGCAAACCGGCTGAGGCGGTTGAACGTATAGAGGTTTCCCCGCGTATTCTCGAGCAGTTTGTCTATGACAGACCCAAAGTGCAGTGAAGCCAACAGGGCAACCAAATCAGCTGCGGATTCGTGAAACCCATAATATTCACCCCCGGCGTCCCCATCCGAGGGCAACCCGATCACGCTGTAGATGATAGCGTGGCCGATCTCATGCGCGACCACATCGAAATTCAGGCTATAGGGGCGGTATTCATCCCCGTGCTCGTGGGTTCCGCCGGTTTCCAAAAATCCCCAGCCTATATGAGCGTTATCTAGACTGGGTAACAGTGACAGTTCCAGCCGTTCAAAATCACGGCCGAAATGCCACGGGATCGGACGATCGAAATACCCCTGCCACACATCCATGGTGAAATGGGCCGACCCGAACAAATGGGCGGCCTCAAAGGCGGGATCGGACGGGTCGATATGGATGAAGTTGCCAAATTCATCGGGCATGGCGGGTGGCTGGATGTATCCATCCCACGGCGGCAGATACATGCCCGGCCCATTCGGACCTGGTATAATCGCACCATATGGAGTTGTTTTCCCCACCGGGTTGACGGTGTACATGCGCGGCCCAGACGGCCCCGGACCGATGCTGCCTTGTGGTGCCGAAACCTCGACCAGTTCCAGTTCGGCATTCGGCTCCAGAAATGGAGATTGTGGGAAAAGCAGAAACCGCGTCCCGGGCTCTTCCTCTTCGATCTGTTCGGGGTAGTTCACTTAACGCCCTCCCGTGTCGTGCCCGGACAATTCCAGCGGCCTTTGTTCTATTCGGCGGCCCCCGCATCAGTGCCAGAATGGCAATACAAATATTCAGCTTCAATCATTTCATAAAACGCATCGCGCCCGGTCAGACCAAGCGACTGTGTATAAGAGTCAAGATCATCCGGCACCTCTTGGTCAAGACGAGATTCAAAATACCAAATCAGCACACGCAGACGATCTATCCCAACTGCACATGTGGGGACGGCACACCGGGCTTTGTCGACGGCCCGATCACGCAATTCTGTATACTGATCCAACCGGCGCAATTCGGACAGCAAATGCGCATCCAATCGGCCCGCGCGCGAGGTGACAGCCGCGTCAATCCGCGCGCCATCGGCCAGCATCGCTTCGTAGCTTTCAACATTCAGATCATTGGCCTCGATCCACTGCATCAGATCAGACCGGCGGGACAACCCCGTACTGGCCCTGTGATCGTCCATTTGCCTGACCAATTCGGAACGCTCGGGGTTCAGGTCCTGACGGGTCGCGTCCTCGTAAGACAGCAGGGCCAAGGCTGCGCGATCCCTTAAGCGCGTAAAGAGTTTGGGGTCCAGCCGCAGTTCGTCCAACACGGCGCTGTCGACAACCTGAAGACTCGCATCCACCCGTGATCGCAGAGCCTTCCACATCAGGGTGCGTTCAGTTCGGGCAGGCTCCAGAGCGGGCAGGGTACCATCGGCCAAATAATCGGAGATACGCTCAAGCATGGCGCACGCGTCCCGGGCCTTGGCGTCGATGCGACCTGTTGGCAGCCATTCCGTGAACGCGGTCATTCCGGGCAATGCGGCTAACGCTCCAAGGATGTCTGGCCAAGCACGTTGGCGGTAGTGTAACGCCTTTGCATAGCGCAATATCTCAGCAGCGGAATCTGGCGATAAAATCTTATCGTTCTGAGCTTTTGATACTGTCGCACGGATTGACACCATCGGTTCACTTAATGGCCGAAACGCCAGTTCGGCTGGACTGTGCAGAACCGCGACCTCATCATCATCCTGCAATACACCGCTGAGGAAGTCTTCAAATATACCGCCAACACCGATCATTCCGAAATCGGCCAGCTCGGCGGCGCGCAATGCCCCCATGCTGGCGCTGCCAAAAACCGGAATTCCCTGTTCCATCGCCCACAGGATTTCCTTGTGCCAGACCGCCGGAACACCCTCGAAAAACCCGTCAATGATGCCGATCACATCCGGTTTGTCGCGCGCAACTCGGTATACGTCGCCCTGCCGGACGGGGGGTAGGATTTCAGCATCCAGACAGTCTGACACCGCCTCTGATGAAAGCGTCGGGCCTACAAAAACTACGGCTGTCATGTCAGACCCTCTGAAATGCGAAGTGCCCGAGGGCCGTGGACATAGTCAGGATCATCATGAGGTGCCTCAAGCCCAGGGATAACCGCGCGAACCACCGCGATGTCGAATTCCGGGCGCGACAAGTCCAACGCAACCACCTGCGAGATCCCCACATTGGCAAGCCGCTGCAAAATGAACTCTAGGTCTTCATCGAAAGATCCGGTCACGTGGGACGGGCAGTTGGAGAAGTTCTGACTGGCCTCAGCACCTTCAATCAAGCCGCGCGCATAGCGGTCGCGTTCGTATTTGGCCTGATCAGTGAATTCTTCCGGGTCGAGATCATCCCTTGCGCCGGAAATATAAGTCAGCCGCGTTTGTGCGGCCTCGGTCAGTGCCCTGAGCAAAGCAATCGCGCGGTCAGGATGGCAACCATCACCAATACCGATATGGCCCGGTTGTCCACCTCCTTCGCAGATAACACACCGGAAACTCGCAATCTCGATATCCGAGGTTGTATTCCACAGCCCAATCTCTAACCCGGCCGCTGTAATCATCTCTATGGCCTGACGACAACGTGGATCATCAACGCTATCCACATTCAGCCGCGGAGGTGCTGTATTTTGAAACCACAACGCCGTCGCGTCCCGTTCAATCAGTTCGCAGATCGCGTGACAGCTGGCCTCGGCCAAGCTGTTTCCCGAAGCCAATCCGTTGGTTGATCGGGGAAAGGCCTTCTGACCTCCGACCGGAGCCGCCGTATAGTCTGTGTCGACCATCTCAAGCGGCACCCAACACGGAACATTCGCACCTACATCCTGACCCAAGACCCAAAGAATGTTCGCGTGGGGATCAAAGCGCCCGCCGCTTACGCGCGGCAACCCGGCGACATCCACAACATTCGTTTCCAGTGAAAGATCGGCATATCTGGCAAGGCGCTGGGGAAGCTGAATCCTCTCAGCATGCCAAGACTCAATCGCCTCCATCACACCGGATGCTTCGGCGGCACGCAATGAAAGACCTTTGCCCAGAGACACCGCAACCGACCGTGAGTTTGGTCGCGCAACCATTACTGTCGGCAACCCGATCCGGTCCAGCCCAGTCAAGTTCGCAATCCGGGTGATCCCCATGTCCTTCAAAAACGGTTTCACGATCTCAAGTGTTTGCTCTGGATCGCGCAACCGATGCGTGTCCAGCATATATTGCTTTTGCGATCCGTCGGGCATTTAGCGGGCCTTGTTAAAATAATTGACCGTAACGTAAAAATAATTGCGCCGGTCCAGACTATTACAACGTAGGATGATAGATCACATCCGTTCGGTCAACCGCCACAACTCGCCAATTGGCTGCGGGTGAGCCGGGAAAGGCAACGGAATTTTCGCCGGTCTTCAATACCACACTCGGATAAGAAGACCTAAGCAGTGCATCCGGCCAATACGGAGGCCTAGCACCATCCCGGAATGTATCGCCGGAATTTCCAGACAAAGCTTCCGGCATCAAACAGTTTTTCGAGCGTCCAAATAGGTCTGCAAGGTCGGCTTCGAGAGCTCCGCCGTCCATCTTTTCGCCATTTCTCAGCCGGATTGTGCCAGTCCAAGGTCAAGGGGGGCTCAGTACCACTCGGCTGAAGGTTCCAGAGGGTCACACGCGGATGGCACAGTATCGCGATTAACCCAGGATTTGAGAATGTAGTCATCTCCAGCAAGTGCGTGCAGACCTGCCGCAATCCGGTTTCTGAAACACTACGCGGTTACAAACAGCTTTATCGCGATTTATTTGGTGTGATACCCAGTTTATTGGAGTGTATCCCCTCGGCATACGTAATCCCTCGACAATTCGATAGGAGCATGAGATGAGTTACTCATGTCTAAAAAATCGTTTTTCGAACGCATTCTACGCTTGGAGCCTGGTATCTCCCTCATCTAATGGAGTTACGATAGGGTCGTTAACAATTGGATTCTCATTACTTCACTCGTGGGTGGTGGAGTAATGACTTACACATCCACTATAACGGAGTGGACGCAGCAACTCGGGCCTGCTGGAATATCCGCTATTGCTATCTTTTCCGTTTTGACAATTTTTGTCTTGCTAAGCTTAATTAAGTGGTTGAACTCTAAGGCGCGGTACAACGAGACGGCATTGAAACTAATAGATAAGGCGCGGGATGGGCGACGTTTTAGAGTCAATCCTGTTGAGCAAGAATTCACGAAAGAGCGTTTCAACATAGCTGATATTGTGCACCCTATAACACAATCAGCAGAAGGTAAGAATTTCACGGATTGTAAAATTTTTGGGCCGGGAACTGTTCTGTTTAGGGGTGAATGCCATTTCTATGGAATAGAGTTTTTTGAGGTGAATTTCGTTCCGATCAAGGCGGGTACGCAAATTTTCGAACGAAATCAGGTGGTTCTGTTCGATTGTGAAATCCGTGGCGGTAAGATTTCCAATCTGAATATACTGTCCGTCGTCAGGGATTTTGGGACAGATGGCCGCCTGAGCTAAGAGAGGATCTGGCTCATCTGGTTTTTGTGATTATGCGGCGGATTTGCGGTGAAGCAA
>NZ_JBQFUV010000019.1:0-53445 GCF_056539365.1 Ruegeria sp. BB7
CGTTCGGCGTTGAGCTGATCGCGCCGATCGCGATGGAAAACGGCCTGCGCTTCGCGATCCGCGAAGGCGGCCGCACCGTCGGCGCCGGCGTTGTCTCGAAAATCATCGAGTAAGGCGCGCTTGTCGCGCCTGGTTGCGGCAGGCGATTTTCCATAGGAAAATCTGCCGGGAGCAACTCGGTGAAGAACTAAAGAAGGCCGTCCCAAACCGGGGCGGCCTTTTTAGCAAATTGAACTAATTAGTTCGGCGCAAATTTGGATCACTGCAGCGGTTTGCTTGTTTCAGTCTGTGAACTATGCGATCCTGACTGAGATTTTAGATATCAAAATACTGGGATTTCTTATGGCAAATTCTAACGGGCGATCAACGGCAGACATAGTTAACTATTTTAGTTCCAATTTGCCCGAAGGACACGCTCTTCGACAGCTCCAAGGTGGGTTGCCCAACTTGTCGGACGCCGAATACCACCAAGTCAATGAAGATTTGGCCATTTACAGCTTAAATCAATCTGAAACCTTTTTGCCTCTCGAAGAGCTCGCAGAGCTGGCCAAGAGTTTTTCAGCAACGGCAGCAAGAATATATTCCGAAGTGTCGGACAGAGTTCGTGAGGCAATTGTTCTTTTTGCTAAACAACAAAACGTTCCAGTGCCAGTGATTGACGGGATAGGTGGGGATGCAGGGCAATCTGCAAACCCAGTCGATGAAGCTGGCGATAGCGGCGCGGAGATTTCTGCAAGGATTAAGTCTACAAACGTATTGCAACGTCAAATTGACAGTTTTTGGAGTGACTTTGCTGGAAGGACAGATGAAGAAAAGCTATTTGCACTAAAATACTGGGATCAATATGCAAGACAGTTGGACCCTTGTCTTAAACAAGAAATTCAAGGGCCATCTGGATTGTCCCGCCTTTCGCGTAGCGAGAGCGTTGCTGAAAAGGCTAAAGCTAGGACAGATGAAGAAATCGAGCGTCCAAGTAGCTCGAGCCAGAAGTTTTGGCTGGGAGTTCAGAATATTGCGAACCTAATGGGTATAGCTGCCGCTGCTTACACGCTGACAGCCGCGCCGGCTGGAGGAGGTTTCAACCCGACCATAGTCGTTCACGTACAGCAAGTTCAGCAGGTTCAACCACCGCAATATTTTAGGGCAGTTGTAACGGCCCGAAGTGGACTTCTTGTGAGATCTTCAGAAAACAACGGCGTCGTGATTGATGGTCTTGCCTATGGCACGGAAGTCATAGTTGAACAGAAATACGAGACAATGTCTTTGATAAGATACGATAACGAAGACGGCTACGGGGAAAGATCGGGCTTTGTGTCAAACGAATGGATTGAGCGAAGTGGCAAATAGTATTTTCTTTCGTAGCAACAAAGGGCTCCGATGAGTAAGAGCTGGGTTCTCGAATAACCGACCCTCAATATCCCAAAACGCTTGGCAAATAATCTTTTCTGTTGAGTAAACCCGATAGCGGGTGTCTTTC
Source organism: Ruegeria sp. BB7 (assembly GCF_056539365.1). Taxonomy (NCBI): domain Bacteria; kingdom Pseudomonadati; phylum Pseudomonadota; class Alphaproteobacteria; order Rhodobacterales; family Roseobacteraceae; genus Ruegeria; species Ruegeria sp. BB7. The sequence goes on from NZ_JBQFUV010000019.1 coordinate 1,478, forward strand.
CCCCTTGCCAAACCCCATCAACCCAACTAATACGCGCGAGTTCTCAACAAGAACGTCAAGGCGGGGTGATTCCCGCCTTTTGGGTTCGAAGAGGGTTGGCGATGCGCGTCTGTCCTCCTCTCAACCTCAACGCCTGATAAAAGGCTGTTAATATGCAAAGCCAAAACATCCGTATTCGGCTGAAGGCATTTGACTATCGCGTTCTGGATGCCAGCACGCAAGAGATCGTCAACACTGCCAAGCGGACCGGCGCGAACGTGCGCGGCCCGATCCCGCTGCCGAACAAGATTGAGAAGTTCACGGTTCTCCGTGGCCCTCACGTTGACAAGAAATCCCGCGACCAGTTCGAGATCCGTACGCACAAGCGTCTGCTCGACATCGTTGATCCGACCCCCCAGACCGTTGACGCGCTGATGAAGCTCGACCTCGCTGCTGGTGTGGATGTCGAGATCAAGCTGCAGTCGTAAGATCGGAGGGTATAGATTATGCGCTCTGGTATTATCGCAAAAAAAGTTGGCATGACCCGCCTGTTCATGGAAGACGGCAAGCAGATCCCTGTGACCGTTCTTCACCTGGACAACCTGCAGGTCGTTGCACAGCGTACCGCTGACAAAGACGGCTATACCGCCGTTCAGCTGGGCGCTGGCGCTGCCAAGGCAAAACGCACCTCGAAAGCCATGCGCGGTCACTATGCCGCTGCCAAGGTCGAGCCCAAGCGTAAGCTGGCCGAGTTCCGCGTCTCCGAAGATGGCCTGATCGATGTGGGTGCCGAGATTTCGGCAGAACACTTCCTAGAAGGTCAGAAGGTTGACGTTTCGGGCACCTCGATCGGTAAAGGCTTTGCCGGTGCGATGAAGCGCCACAACTTCGGTGGTCTGCGCGCTTCGCACGGTGTTTCGATCAGCCACCGTTCGCACGGTTCGACCGGTCAGTGTCAGGACCCGGGCAAGGTGTTCAAAGGCAAGAAGATGGCCGGTCACATGGGTGCTGCCCGTGTCACCACCCAGAACCTGGAAGTCGTCAAAACCGACGCCGACCGTGGTCTGGTCTTCATCAAAGGCGCCGTTCCCGGACCGAAATCGGGCTGGGTTACCGTCAAGGACGCCGTGAAGAAGAAAGCACCGGAAGGCCTGCCTTTCCCGGCTGCTGTGAAATCGGCTGCAACCGAAGCACCTGCGGAAGAAGCTCCCGCGGAAGGTGGTGAAGCATGAAACTTGATGTAATCAAACTGGACGGCGGCAAAGCCGGCGACATCGAGCTGAACGCCGATCTGTTCGGTCTCGAGCCGCGTGCGGACATCCTGCACCGTGTGGTCCGTTGGCAGCGCAACAACGCGCAGGCCGGCACCCACAAGGTCAAGACCCGCTCGGAAACCAGCTACTCGACCAAGAAGATCTATCGCCAGAAGGGCACCGGTGGCGCACGCCATGGTGACCGCAACGCGCCGATCTTCCGCAAGGGTGGTATCTACAAGGGCCCGACCCCTCGTTCGCACGGCCACGATCTGCCGAAAAAGTTCCGCAAGCTTGGCCTGCGCCACGCTCTGTCGGCCAAAGCCAAGGCAGGTGAACTGGTTGTGATCGAGAACGCCGAAGCCGAAGGCAAGACCGCCGCTCTGGCCAAACAGGTTGCAAACCTGGGCTGGAAACGCGCTCTGGTCATCGACGGCGCGACCGTGAACGAAGGGTTCCTGAAGGCGTCGCGCAACATCGAAGGTCTGGATATCCTGCCGTCGATGGGTGCAAACGTTTATGACATCCTCAAGCGTGACACCCTGGTGCTCACCAAAGCGGCTGTCGAAGCACTGGAGGCTCGTCTGAAATGAGCGCGAAGGCAGAACACTACGACGTGATCCGCAAGCCGATCATCACCGAAAAGTCGACCATGGCGTCCGAAAACGGCGCGGTTGTCTTTGAAGTGGCGATTGACAGCAACAAGCCGCAGATCAAAGAGGCCGTTGAGGCGCTGTTTGGTGTGAAGGTCAAAGCGGTGAACACCACCGTGACCAAAGGCAAAGTCAAGCGGTTCCGCGGCCAACTGGGCCGTCGGAAAGACGTCAAAAAAGCATATGTAACCCTGGAAGAGGGCAACACCATCGACGTGTCCACCGGTCTCTGATCGGATCACGTTTTGAAGAGAGATAAAGGCCCCCGCGAGAGCGGGGGTTTTTTTGTTGTGCAGATGTCACCAAGTCATCAGACGCGTTTTGCAACCGTTACCTTGAAGATGGGCGAAGTTTTGAAGGCGCGTCATCAGCCATAGCGTATTCACGTTCAGATCTAGTGGTGCGCCAAGAGTTTCTTCACCCAAATCTGATTGGAGCCGTTCAAATTGCTTTGGTGTCTGGTCCCTGCGCACCAACCCGTGATCCTTGTGCCAGATAAAGGTGAAAAGCGCTGGCCCGTCGTGGTCGGGCCAAACTGTACCATAGGTAGCGGTTTCCGTTGTACGTATCGGGAAAATTTCGCGCCCAATGATGGTGCCGTCGCTTTGCCTGAGTACGGCCACGGGAAAAAAATAGGGACGGCTGAAATCTGCATAGGCTTCATAGCTGAGATTGGCCCCGCTAGGGAGCTGCACGCAGGTGCCGAATTTCTTCGAATAGAGTGCAGCAAGCGCCAGTATGATTAAGGTCGCAAGCAACAGGATGGTTGCCATTAGTAAAATGGTTCCTCTAAGAAGTATTCCCAACATCTAATAGCAGCTCATACACGGGTCATTGTGGAAGTGAACTGTCACCACCGGGTTCCAGTCGGGCGCATTGCTCAACCAGTTTTGTGTGTGATTACTTAAGAAACCACGAATGTTCTGAAAAAGTTCTTTTGGCTAGACCTTAAGTTGCGCCAGTGACTGCCCGTGGGATGGCGCTGCAACGGCTGATCAGTGCGCTTTATGGTGCCAAATACATCCGACCTCACACCGAGGCGCAAACGTCCCCAAAGCGCCAGCCCGCCGGGGCGGGCAGTCGCTGGCGCGGCGGCCTTCGGCCTTGTCCCGCGCCAGGTACAGTCATTAAGTGACCTATGCCAAAACGGAGTTTTCCGGGGGTTCAATGTTGTCCCATCTTTCAGCGATAGTGGCGCAAGCCGCTTCCATGTTCTGAAAACGTCTCGTGGCATCTGTGGGCGCTGGTATAAATTTCCCAGTTGCGCAGTCCAAAGTTAGACACAGTTTCTCCTCAGGTGCAGTTTCATCCTGCACGTCGATCATTTTCCGACAACCGAACAACACAGATGATTGATAGGCGCCTACTTCTTCATCTAGTGGTTTGCCTTTAGCATAGCGAATTGTCCCGAGGCCTGTTCTGAGCCGGTTTGTTCGCGTAACCCGTTCGACACCGAAGCGGATGTCCGGGTTCACTTCGACACCATGCAGGTCAACTTTGAAGTTGGATGGAGAATCCGCAAATTCAGCCGTTTTAGGGAATGTATCCATGCTGAATACGTTTCCATAGGCGATCAGGAAGTCGCCATTGATATCCAAAGTGTGTCGCTCGAAATCAGTGTCGGCCATCATATCCAAGATTCGCTGACCCTCGTTTCTCAATTCGTCATTGTTTAACGTGCCCGCAAGCAATCCATTTGTGATGAAAGCTTTCGCTCGGTCATGCTGGATCGCACGGGCGATTTTGCGATATTTGCAGTCGCGAATGATGGAGCGTTTCTTACGTTCTGATGCGACCATATAATCACTTAGGTAGCGGCTATTGACTTTGGGCGTCTTGACCAATCGGTGTGTTGGCGATTCACTCATCTAAAACCTCTGAGGTAAATAAAATGGCGGAACTCTATTTTACCGGGAAAGCACAGGATGGAAAGCGCTTGATGATTGCGCCGATAACCTCGACTAGGCTAGCGAGATGTCCGGAACCTCCAACAGATACAAGTGGTTACTTTCTGATGGAGGAGCATGAAGGCAATTCGAATGGTGCGGTTACTATTCTTGCGCATGTCCCAGATGCTGAAGCGGCATTTCGCCTCGGTCGTCTGTTCTGTATGACGTAATGCCTCGAAGCCAATCCTTTCAACACTACCGAGAGTCTTTTCAGTAAACGAATTCTAGCTCCCTATAGACACCCAACCCCAACCCTGTTACACGCTCCCAATCTTGCGGCCTCGGATTCGTTCCGGGGCCTCTGATATTTGTAACCGGGGACCTTCGGGGCCCTATACCCTTGGCACCTACGGGGGCCTATCACATAGCAGGGAAATCCCTGCACTTGCTAAACGGAAGACAGAAAGCATGGCACTCAAGTCGTACAAGCCGACGACGCCGGGCCAGCGCGGGCTGGTGCTGATCGACCGTTCGGAGCTTTGGAAAGGACGTCCGGTCAAGTCTCTCACAGAGGGTTTGACCAAATCGGGCGGCCGGAACAACACCGGACGGATCACTTCACGCCGCCGCGGCGGTGGCGCAAAGCGTCTCTACCGGATCGTTGACTTCAAACGGAACAAATTTGATGTCGCGGCAACCGTCGAGCGGATCGAATATGACCCGAACCGGACCGCATTCATCGCACTGGTAAAATACGAAGACGGCGAGCAGGCATATATCCTGGCTCCGCAGCGTCTGGCTGTTGGTGACAAAGTCGTGGCATCCGCCAAGGCCGACATCAAGCCGGGCAACGCAATGCCGTTCTCGGGCATGCCCATTGGTACCATCGTCCACAACATCGAGATGAAGCCTGGTAAAGGCGGTCAGATCGCACGTGCGGCCGGTACTTACGCTCAGTTCGTTGGTCGCGATGGCGGCTACGCTCAGATCCGTCTGAGCTCGGGCGAGCTGCGCATGGTCCGTCAGGAATGCATGGCCACCGTTGGTGCCGTGTCCAACCCCGACAATTCGAACCAGAACCTCGGTAAAGCCGGTCGTATGCGCCACAAGGGCGTTCGTCCGTCGGTTCGTGGTGTTGCAATGAACCCGATCGATCACCCGCACGGTGGTGGTGAAGGTCGTACCTCGGGTGGCCGTACACCGGTTACACCGTGGGGTAAGGACACCAAGGGTAAGCGTACCCGCAACAAGAACAAAGCGTCCCAGAAGCTGATCATCCGCTCGCGGCACGCCAAGAAGAAGGGACGTTAATCTATGTCTCGCTCTGTTTGGAAGGGTCCTTTCGTCGATGCTTACGTGCTGAAAAAAGCCGAAGCAGCGCGCGAGTCGGGCCGCAACGAAGTCATCAAAATCTGGTCGCGTCGTTCCACCATTCTGCCCCAATTCGTGGGTCTGACCTTTGGTGTGTACAATGGCCAGAAGCATATCCCGGTAAACGTCTCGGAAGACATGATTGGTCAGAAGTTCGGTGAATACTCGCCGACCCGTACCTATTATGGCCACGCCGCAGACAAAAAAGCGAAGCGGAAGTAAGTCATGGGCAAGGAAAAGAACCCCCGCCGCGTGGCTGAAAACGAAGCAATGGCGAAAACTCGCATGCTTCGCACCAGCCCGCAGAAACTGAACCTGGTTGCGCAAATGATCCGCGGCAAGAAAGTTGAGAAGGCTCTGACCGACCTGACTTTCAGCAACAAGCGTGTCGCGCAGGACGTCAAGAAGTGCCTGCAGTCCGCAATCGCGAATGCCGAAAACAACCACAACCTGGACGTTGACGAGCTGATCGTCGCCGAAGCATGGGTTGGCAAGAACCTGGTCATGAAGCGCGGTCGTCCGCGTGCCCGTGGCCGTTTCGGCAAGATCATGAAGCCGTTCTCGGAGATCACCATCAAGGTGCGTCAAGTTGAGGAGCAAGCCTAATGGGTCATAAAGTAAATCCGATCGGCATGCGCCTGCAGGTCAACCGCACCTGGGATAGCCGCTGGTACGCCGACACCAAGGACTACGGTGATCTTCTTCTGGAAGACCTCAAGATCCGTGAGTTCATCAACAAAGAGTGCAAGCAGGCCGGTGTTGCCCGTGTGATCATCGAACGTCCGCACAAGAAGTGCCGCGTCACGATCCACACCGCACGTCCCGGTGTCATCATCGGCAAGAAAGGTGCAGACATCGAAGTTCTGCGCAAAAAGCTTGCTCGTATGACCGACAGCGAACTGCACCTGAACATCGTCGAAGTGCGCAAGCCCGAGCTTGACGCGCAGCTGGTTGCCGAGTCCATCGCTCAGCAGCTGGAGCGCCGCGTCTCGTTCCGCCGCGCAATGAAGCGGTCGGTTCAGAACGCCATGCGCATGGGCGCCCTGGGTATCCGGGTGAACGTCGCTGGTCGTCTGGGCGGCGCCGAAATCGCACGGACCGAGTGGTACCGCGAAGGCCGTGTGCCTCTGCACACTCTGCGTGCCGACATCGATTACGCACATGCCGAAGCGATGACCCCCTACGGGATCATCGGGATCAAGGTCTGGATCTTCAAAGGTGAGATCATGGAGCACGATCCGCAGGCACGTGACCGTAAAGCACAGGAACTCCAGGACGGCCCTGCACCTCGTGGTGCTGGTGGCGGTCGTCGCTAAGGAGGGAAAGATATGCTTCAACCAAAGCGTACTAAATTCCGCAAGATGCACAAAGGCCGGATCAAGGGCGAAGCCAAGGGCGGCTCTGATCTGAACTTTGGCACCTACGGCCTTAAAGCTCTTGAGCCTGAGCGTGTGACCGCACGTCAGATCGAAGCTGCACGTCGTGCCATGACGCGTCATATGAAGCGTCAGGGCCGTGTCTGGATCCGCATCTTCCCCGACACTCCGGTCACTGCAAAGCCGATCGAAGTTCGTATGGGTAAAGGTAAAGGTTCGGTCGACCGCTGGGCATGCAAAGTCAAGCCTGGCCGCGTAATGTTCGAGATCGACGGCGTCAATGACGACATCGCCCGCGAGGCCCTGCGCCTGGCTGCGATGAAGCTGCCGATCAAGACTCGCATCGTGGTTCGCGAAGACTGGTAAGCGATTTGGGGCAACCCTGTCGTCTAGAATTAACCCCGCCGGGAAACTGGCGGGGTTTTTCTTTTTGCACGGAACGCAGGGCACGAACACGTGACTGGAAACGACGTGCGATAGATGGTTATCATCGCGCATTGCCTCGAAATCTCGGGACTACTTGCCATGACACACCTATTCCGCTTGTTTACGCTTTCGCTTCTGGTGTTTTTCACTGCAGCCGGAGTTACATCGCGGGCTCAAGCGGCCTCGCCAGAAGTGAACCTTGGGTACTTCAACGGTTTGGCGATGAATGGGTATGATGTCATGACATACTGGCGTGGGGGCGATCCGCAAAAGGGTGATCCAGCCAATTCGGCCGAGTTCAATGGCGCAACATGGGTATTTACTAGCAGTGAAAACCGGCACGCATTTCTGACCGACCCCTCGAAATATGCGCCACAATTCGGCGGGTATTGTGCTTATGCCGCCAGCCAGAACGCGGTAGCGGATGTTGACCCTTACGCCTGGCGTATCTGGGATGGCAAGCTGTACCTGAATTACAGTCCACAGGTGCGGCGTATCTGGGCCAGCGACATTGATGCGAATATCGAAAAGGCGAACGGATACTGGCCTGGGCTTTTGCAGTAATGGGTTCTGATCGCTGGTGATCCCTGAACAATGCGCCAGATGTGATATTCACGCGATATTCGTAAAAAATCAGCTTTAAAGGCTGGAAAGTGTCACTGATTAGTGAAAATACGCCGTTGTTACAGAAATTCTCTGCGGACTCGGTGTTTTGGCCGGTGTTCAACCGTTCTTTCGCGAAACAGCGAAAACACTGCAGTGCCGCTGTCCAGATCGAAAGCCGAGGAATACAATGGGCCTTACCTGCCGGGACGTGATGGTTCCGCCTGAAATACAGAATACGATTCACCCCGATGACACTGTGGCAAAAGCGTTCGACATCATCCGTGACAGCCGGGCGAGGTTTCTTCCGGTCGTGGACGGGAACGGGAAATTTGTAGGCGCTTTCACAGCGCCGACATTGATCAAAATGATCCTTCCGAGTGCAGCGCTGATTGGCATGAGCTCGGATGCAACACGTGTTCCAATCAGCAACCTCAGCTTTATGGACCTGACCAAAGAGGATTTTCGGAAGGAAATCGAGCGACTGAACGAGGAACGGGTAGGGGACCATTTGTCCAATCCAGCCAACATTCCTGTCGCTGCCCCTGACACGCCGGTGATGGAAGGCATCTTCCTGATCCATAAATTCAAGCGCCACGTCTTCCTAGTCGAGCCGGAAACCGAACGTTTCGTCGGCACTGTCAGCCCGAATTCGCTGATGGATCACGCGCTGAGTTAACCCCAAAATACCGGATCAGAAAATTGACCGAACATTCCGTCTCGCATGGAGAGCACGCGTTCTCCGTTCCTCAACTATTGGGTATTGATCCCTTGTGGATCGCTACCGGCATTCTTATTGCCGTCTACGCAGTGCTGATCACCGAAAAGGTGAACCGTGCCATTCTTGCGATGCTGGGCGCATCCTTGATGGTGCTGTTTGGTATTCTCAATCAAGAACAGGCCGTGGCTGGCGTGGACGCCAACACTCTGGCGCTGTTGATCGGCATGATGGTGATTGTAGGGATCACCAGCAAATGTGGGTTGTTTCAATACGTCGCGATCAAGGCGGCCAAGGTCGTCAAGGCCAACCCGACCGGTATTCTGGTCATGCTGACCTTGATTACGGCGATCTTTTCGGCCTTACTGGACAACGTAACCACCGTTCTTCTGATTGCGCCGATCACTTTGCTGATCACGGACGCGTTGGAAACGCCCGTGTTTCCGTTCTTCTTCGCCGAGATTCTGGCCTCGAATGTGGGTGGTACCGCCACATTGATCGGTGACCCGCCGAACATCATCATTGGCTCTGCCACCGGGCTCAGCTTTAACGAATTCGTGGTCAACCTGGCCCCGGTCTCGGCCATCTGTCTGGTTGTGCTGACCGGTATCATCTATCTGATGAACCGCCGCACACTGGCGGCCATCCCGAAATCGGCCAGCGAAAAGATCATGCGTTTCAACGAAGGCGAGGCGATCACAGATGTACGCCTGATGATCAAATCCCTGTCGGTCTTGGCGCTGGTTTTGCTGGGCTTCACGCTGGGGCATGGCTACGGAATCCAGCCGGGCACCTCGGCGCTGGCCGGTGCTGGCCTGCTTATGCTGTTGGCCTATGGGCACCAAAGCGGCGAAGAACAATCTGAGTCCGTCCACCATATCTTTGGTGAGGTGGAATGGGTTACGATCTTCTTCTTCGGTGGTCTGTTCGTGATCGTGGCCGGTGTTGAACATGTGGGCCTGCTCGAGTTCTTTGGCCAGAAAGTTCTGGATCTGACCGAAGGCGACATGATGTGGACAGCGTTCCTCATTTTCTGGGCTTCGGGTATCCTTTCGGCCATTCTGGACAACATTCCTTTTGTGGCCACGATGATCCCGCTGATCGAATCCACAACCGACACCTTTGGTGGTCCGGATGCGATCGAACCGTTGTGGTGGTCGCTGGCTCTGGGCGCATGTCTGGGTGGTAACGGTACGCTGTTGGGCGCCAGTGCCAACCTGACCGTTGCCGCCTTTGCCGAGAAGGCCAAGCAGCCAATTGGTTTCGTGAAGTTTGCGATCATGGCCTTCCCGATCATGATCCTGACGCTCATGATCGCCAACGTCTACATCTGGCTGCGCTACTTCTATTAGAGCGTTTGGCGTTTTAGCCGATTGTACGCATCGAAATGCGCGTTCGACCGAAGGTCGAGGCAGCGCATTTCGATGCAATTTAAACGCTAAACGATAAGTCGCACCCGACCAGCCGCTTTTCTGGGGTGGCTGGTCTCGCGCTTGTGCCTCGGCTGGGCTATAGCCGGGGCATGGCACAGATTGAATCACTCTTCGTTACCCGTCTCTATCGCGCAGCTTTGTCCGAGTTCGATCCCAAGATCGATCCGGAGGAACTGGAAAGCTCTTGTCTTGTCATCGCCGAGGATGATGAGGCCGGGCAGGAATGGTGTGAAGAGAACGGCTATCCCGGCTACACCAGCTATGCCTCGCTGACCGATCTGCCGTGGCGGTTCCCGATCTTTGCCGACCTGGTGAAGGCGCTGGATCAGCATGTTGCGGCCTTCGCCAAGGATTTGGAGTTCGATCTGGGCGAGGGGGCGCTCAAGCTCGAAGACCTATGGATCAACATCCTGCCCGAGGGTGGAATGCATTCTAGCCACCTGCACCCGCACAGCGTGATTTCTGGCACGACCTATGTGGCAATGCCCGATGGGGCGAGCGCGTTGAAACTTGAAGACCCTCGCTCAGGTCGCATGATGGCCGCGCCAACGCGTCTGAAAGGTGGGCGGCGGGATTTGCAGCCCTTCATTTATATGAAGCCGCAGGTGGGCGACATACTGCTGTGGGAAAGCTGGCTGCGTCACGAGGTGCCAATGAACATGGCCGAGGAAGAGCGGATTTCGGTGAGTTTCAATTATAAGTGGGAGTAACCAAAAAAGGTGGCGGCCAATTCGGCTAAGCCGCCACTTCAAGTTGTAGTCGACGCGATCCAGGTTTTAGTAGACCCAAGCAAAACGTCCTAAATGGTAGTTTATTGAAGCTGTTTCTTTCGATAAGGAACCGCGCTTTTGTTAAAAAACGATTTTGACCCCCTGTGAAGAAGGCCTGTTCGTTTGGTGTTCGAAGGTGCTTGCAAATCCGTTACAAAAGCTGACAGTAAAATGTCGCGCTGGATTCAACGTAGTTTTTTCGCCAGCACAACGCCCACCCCCTATTCACCATATCAGGGACTGCAAATACAGTTTGAGGTCCCTCGGGCGATTGAATTTCGACCGCTTCATATTCGTTGCCTTCAAAGGTTACAGTGGTGATGTTCACAAGATCACCACACGCATCGTCCTTTTGGCATTTAAGGGCGATATGCTTCCAGGCGTCAAATTCGTTTGCGTCGCCAGCGGATACAGAGAATGCAAGGCAAAGCATCGAAAGCATTACTATCGTAAAACGCATATTCATCTCCTATAATTTTGAAATAATGGACGAATTGTAGGGTGGTATCCTGTAAGTAACAACAATTCATTTCTAGCGATGAGAGGAAATGAATTTCGGCCTCTCGTCAAAACCGTTTGATAAAGGCCATTCAGGTACACAAACTTTCCCTTGCCACCCACCCCCTAAACCCTTATACGGCGGCATCCTGCAAGTCCCCCGGCTGAGTCGGGGGATTCGCATGTCTATCATTCATCCACCAGGTCCAAGGTGACCCTGTCAGGGGGCCTTCTGGTGTTTTGAGCAAAGGAAAAAGGCGATGAACGCCCAAGAACTGCGTGACAAGACCCCGGACCAGCTCCGCGAGGAACTGGCCAACCTGAAGAAAGAAAGCTTTAACCTGCGCTTTCAACAGGCAACCGGTCAGCTGGAAAACACTGCTGGCATCAAAGCGGCTCGCCGCAACGCTGCCCGCGTCAAAACCATTCTGAACGAAAAGGCCGCTGCTGCGGCATCGGAGGAGTAATCCTATGCCCAAGCGTATCCTGTCCGGCGTGGTAACCAGCGACGCCAACGAGCAAACCGTAACTGTTTCGGTTGAGCGTCGTTTCAAGCACCCGCTGCTGCACAAAACCGTTCGTAAGTCCAAGAAATACCGGGCTCACGACGAAAAGAACGCCTTCAAGGTCGGCGACACCGTACGCATCATCGAATGCGCGCCGAAATCGAAGACGAAACGTTGGGAAGTTCTGGAAGCGTAAGCCTCCGGGATTTTCCCATTTGTCGAAACCCTGGGGGATCTAATTAGACCAGCCCCCACAGGTCGGGAGAAACCACATGATCCAGATGCAGACCAATCTGGATGTCGCTGACAACTCCGGCGCACGCCGAGTTCAGTGCATCAAGGTCCTGGGTGGTTCCAAGCGTAAATACGCCTCCGTTGGCGACATCATTGTCGTCTCGGTGAAGGAAGCCATCCCGCGCGGCCGCGTAAAGAAAGGTGACGTCCGCAAGGCCGTCGTCGTGCGCACCGCCAAGGAAGTCCGTCGCGAAGACGGCACCGCGATCCGTTTCGATCGCAACGCCGCCGTCATCTTGAACAACAACAACGAGCCCGTAGGTACGCGTATCTTTGGCCCCGTTGTTCGTGAGCTGCGCGGCAAGAACTTCATGAAAATCATCTCGCTGGCTCCGGAGGTGCTGTAATCATGGCTGCTAAACTCCGCAAAGGCGACAAGGTCGTCGTGCTGGCCGGCAAGGACAAGGGCAAAGAGGGAACGATTACCTCGGTTGACCCGAAAGCCGGTAAAGCTGTTGTCGATGGCATCAACATCGCCATCCGCCACACCCGTCAGTCGCAGAACTCGCAAGGTGGTCGCCTGCCTCAGGCAAACCCGATCGAGCTGTCGAACCTGGCGCTGCTGGACAAGAACGGCAAAGCAACCCGCGTTGGCTTCCGCATGGAAGGTGACAAGAAGGTGCGTTTCGCCAAGACCACAGGGGACGTGATCGATGCTTGATTCCGCAACCTACACCCCGCGTCTGAAAGCTCAGTACGTTGAAACCATCCGTGCCGCTCTGAAAGAAGAGTTCGGCTACAAGAACGACATGCAGCTGCCCAAGCTGGAAAAAATCGTTCTGAACATCGGTTGTGGTGCTGAGGCGGTCAAAGACTCGAAGAAAGCGAAAGCTGCTGTCGAAGATCTGACTGCGATTGCTGGTCAAAAGGCCGTTGCAACCAAGGCGAAGAAGTCGATCGCGGGTTTCCGCGTCCGTGAAGACATGCCGCTGGGTGCGAAAGTGACCCTGCGCGGTGACCGGATGTATGAATTCCTGGATCGCCTGATCACCATCGCGCTGCCGCGCGTTCGTGACTTCCGCGGTGTTAAGCCTTCTTTCGATGGTCAGGGCAACTTTGCCATGGGCATGAAAGAGCACATCGTGTTCCCGGAAATCGACTTCGACAAAGTCGACGAGGTCTGGGGCCTGGATATCGTAATTGCCACCACAGCGAAAACCGACGCTGAAGCGAAGAGCCTGTTGAAAGCATTCAACATGCCGTTCAACGCGTAAGCGCCGGGAGGATTGAGACATGGCTAAGAAAGCAATGATCGAACGCGAGAAGAAGCGCGAACGCCTGGTGGCCAAATATGCCGCAAAGCGTGCCGAGCTGAAAGAAATCGCGAATGACGAGAGCCGCCCGATGGAAGAGCGCTTCAAAGCGCGTCTGAAACTGGCGAAACTGCCGCGCAACAGCTCGGCTACCCGTCTGCACAACCGTTGTCAGCTGACCGGTCGTCCCCACGCTTACTACCGTAAGCTGAAGGTCAGCCGTATCGCGCTGCGCGAGCTGGGTTCTGCTGGTCAGATTCCCGGCATGGTGAAATCGAGCTGGTAAGGGAGACATAGATATGAACGATCCTATCGGCGATATGCTCACCCGTATCCGCAACGCGCAAATGCGCGGCAAGTCCACCGTTTCCACCCCGGCTTCCAAGCTGCGCGGTTGGGTTCTGGACGTGCTGGCGGACGAAGGTTACATCCGTGGCTACGAAAACACGACCGGTGAAAACGGTCATCCGGCCATCGAAATCAGCCTGAAATACTACGAAGGCACCCCTGTCATTCGCGAACTGAAGCGGGTCTCAAAACCCGGTCGTCGCGTGTACATGGGCGTCAATGACATCCCGCAGGTCCGTCAGGGTCTGGGCGTGTCGATTGTCAGCACTCCGAAAGGTGTGATGTCGGACGCAAACGCTCGCTCCAACAATGTTGGCGGCGAAGTGCTCTGCACCGTCTTCTAAGGAGGTCTGCAATGTCTCGTATTGGTAAAAAACCGGTCGAGCTGCCCAGCGGCGTTTCCGCCTCTGTGTCGGGTCAGACCATCGAAGTCAAAGGTCCGAAAGGCACCCGCAGCTTCACCGCAACTGACGATGTTACCCTGTCGGTCGAAGATAACGTTGTGCAGATCAACCCCCGCGGCATGTCCAAGCGTGCCCGCCAGCAGTGGGGCATGAGCCGCACCATGGTTGCCAACCTGGTAACCGGTGTGACCCAGGGCTTCAAAAAAGAGCTGGAGATCCAGGGTGTTGGTTACCGGGCTCAGATGCAGGGTAACACCCTGAAGCTGAACCTGGGCTACAGCCACGATGTTGATTTCACTGCCCCGGAAGGTGTCACCATCACCGCGCCGAAGCAGACCGAGATCGTTGTGGAAGGTATCGACCAGCAGCAGGTGGGCGAAGTCGCGGCCAAAATCCGCGAATGGCGCCGTCCCGAGCCGTACAAAGGTAAGGGCATCCGCTACAAGGGCGAGTTCATCTTCCGCAAGGAAGGCAAGAAGAAGTAAGGACGCAGACAATGGCAAACAGCAAAAGAACCCTGTTTCTGAAGCGCCGCCTGCGCGTTCGGAACAAACTTCGCAAAGTCAACGCCGGCCGTGTACGCCTGTCGGTTCACCGTTCGAACAAGAACATCAGCGTTCAGCTGATCGACGACGTTCGTGGCGTGACCCTGGCCTCGGCCTCGACCCTGGAAAAAGATCTGGGTGTTGTTGGCAAGAACAACGTCGAAGCGGCCACCAAAGTGGGCGCGGCCATCGCCGAGCGTGCCAAGAAGGCAGGCGTCGAAGAGGCCTATTTCGATCGTGGTGGCTTCCTGTTCCACGGCAAGGTGAAGGCAGTTGCCGACGCCGCGCGTGAAGGTGGTCTGAAGATCTAAGACTTGCGGGCGGGTTTCGATCCGCCCCGATGATCCGGGGGCCTCGACTACAGTCGGGGCTCACTTGGATTGAACTAAACGGCGCCGCAAGCGCCACATGAGAAAAGGGATGCCAAATGGCAGAACGTGAAAACCGTCGGGGCCGTGGCCGCGACCGTGAAGAAGCACCGGAATTTGCAGATCGTCTGGTCGCAATCAACCGCGTGTCGAAAACCGTAAAAGGTGGTAAGCGCTTTGGCTTCGCCGCTCTGGTGGTTGTCGGCGATCAGAAAGGCCGCGTCGGCTTTGGCAAGGGTAAAGCGAAAGAAGTACCTGAAGCCATCCGTAAGGCGACTGAACAAGCCAAGCGTCAGATGATCCGCGTGCAGCTGCGCGAAGGTCGCACCCTGCACCACGACATCGAAGGCCGTCACGGCGCCGGTAAAGTGGTTATGCGCACCGCGCCTGAAGGTACCGGTATCATCGCCGGTGGTCCGATGCGTGCTGTGTTCGAAATGCTGGGCGTTAAGGACGTTGTGTCCAAGTCGCTGGGCTCGCAGAACCCGTACAACATGATCCGCGCCACCATCAACGGCCTGCAGAAAGAGCAGAGCCCGCGTTCGGTTGCCGCACGTCGTGGTAAAAAAGTTGCCGACATCCTGCCCAAGCGGGACGAAGCACCGGCTGCTGCTGAAGCAGAAGCATAAGGAGAGCGACCCATGGCAAAAACCATCGTCGTCAAGCAGGTCGGTTCCCCGATCCGCCGCCCCGCCGAACAGCGCGCAACCCTGATCGGCCTGGGCCTGAACAAGATGCACAAAACCCGTGAGCTGGAGGACACTCCTTCGGTTCGCGGCATGATCAACAAGATCCCGCATCTGGTAGAGATCGTCGAAGAGCGCGGCTAAGCGCGACTTCCATCGAACTAAGAAACGCCTCCGTATATTCGGGGGCGTTTTTCTTTTTTGGAGGTATTTGTCTGCTTTGAGCCCGTAGCGGTCAAATGCTCCGATAAAGGCAATTCCAGAAGATCGCGTCTTAGTTTGATGGCGTCATATTAACGATTGTGGGTTCTCGATCACCGCTTGTCTCAAAGACAATCATTTCGTCTCCCATTGCGCCGAAGTCGATTTGCTTCATGTCGACCATGTGGACCGTCCGGTCGTACATCGTGTGATAGAAGTAGGTGAGGTTTTGGGAGTCGCTCGCGGTCGTAATTTGAGTTGCGCTGTAAAGCAAATCATCCGATTGCACGTCGTCCTGCGCCCCTTCCGCAGCGTCCGCTGGGATGTTGAAGTTGTCTAGAATCCTGAATGCCTCACGCACCGTATCGTAACCGCCATCTGTTGGTCGCGCAGTTTGCGAGAACGCGACCGCGCGAACAAAGCGTGACGGTGGAGTGAAATCGCCGGGTAGGCCAATCATTCCGCTACCCGCGCCAAGTGGTGCAAAGGTCACGCCGCTGGCTTCGACCGACGGAAGACCAATTGCCGACAGATTGACGTAGTTGTTGAGATTCGTCATGTGCCAGTCATAATTGGGAGAATTAGTGATAACACCCAGCGGAGCCTCAAAAACTGTCAGTTCACCGTCAATGTATTCGATGACGATCCGCCCACCAAAGCGATCCGCTACCAACATGTGGAAAGGAAACGGAAAGCCAAGGGTTTCGTCCACAACGCCGACGACGCGAATGGCTTCGAGGCCTGCCTGCGCTTCTTCAACTGTCTCGTATTGAGAAAGGACATACGAGGCTAGCAAATCTCCGGGGATCGTGTTGTCGGCAAGTTCTGGCAGGTACTCTTGGTATTCAGTAAAGCCCGGCAAGTAAAACAAACCTGCAGTCAGTCCCACCTCATTAATACCATCTGCGGGCGCTCCGTGGTCCAACATACTGATGCCGACCATACCGAAGCGGCCAGTCCAAGAGGCTCCTTGTTGCCCGTCAGGCATCGCGCCAGCGCTATAAGTGTAACCCCTTGGGATAATGTTGATCTTCGTTTCGAGGTCGAACGGCCCCCATTCTGCCGTTCTTGCGCGAACAATGCTTCCGTCCGTTCCTGTCAGCATGATCCCGGTGCATGCCAATGCCATCGATACAGAAGCTATCAAAGCCACGCTGGCGCGGGCAGTTGCCCAAAGAACTCTGTTTAAGGTCATGCCTCTTCTCCTGGCGGCAGTTTCCAAACGAATCATCCCACATAGATGTGATGTTAACATGTTGAATGGTTTCCACTCAGGTCGCAAATCGCCCATCGGACGGCTGAAAGAACTTGGCAACATGGCACCGCCAACAGAAGCAACGGCAGCTTTATCCGCATACCGGACCGCAGTCGTAGGCGGTGCCGAGTGTCCAGATTTCTGGGCCATTCCCTCAACGCATACCGGCCAGACCAAAACTTCGGTTGTTAGCGATATCTGGCAGGCCTATCTGCATCCTGTCTCCAAAAGGAACAGAAACTCTATCATCGGAGAATTCGCTCCGATCAGGAAAGGAATAATGATATGGCCCATACAGCAACAGCACATCACGGCGGCACTAACCTGATTGCGCGCGTCACAGATTTCGTCGCGAGAGTCAAAGAAGCCTATACTTTGCGCGCCGAATACAACCGCACTTTTTCGGAACTGCAAGGCCTGACCGACCGCGAACTGAACGACATCGGCGTGCGCCGCTGCGATATTAAGGATATTGCGCACGACCACGTCTACTGCTCGTAACCTTGCGATCCACCACTCACCCAGAGGCGCCACTTGGCGCCTCTTTCGGTTTTTGGTCTCGCGCATCACAGTTTCGGAATTTCTGATTAAGTGGCATTGCGAGGGTTTCCCTTGTAGGGCAAATGCTGTCAGGACGGGATCAACTGCCGTCGTATTTTGACAGAAAGACACTTTATGGCGCGTGAATATCAGATCGGAA
Source organism: Ruegeria sp. BB7 (assembly GCF_056539365.1). Taxonomy (NCBI): domain Bacteria; kingdom Pseudomonadati; phylum Pseudomonadota; class Alphaproteobacteria; order Rhodobacterales; family Roseobacteraceae; genus Ruegeria; species Ruegeria sp. BB7. The sequence goes on from NZ_JBQFUV010000019.1 coordinate 19,007, forward strand.
TGCTTTGGGTCGAAGGACCGCTAAGCTTTCTTGAGCAGCTCTGCATCAAGTCCTATCTGGACGCCGGTCAAAGCGTGCGCCTCTATACCTACGACAACGTCACGAATATCCCGGACGGGGTAGAGAAAAGAGATGCGCGTGAAGTTTTGCCTGATTCCGAGTTCATCACGCATGGCAGAACCGGAAGCCCTGCGCCGCATTCGGACAAATTCCGGTATCGGATGCTGGCACAAGAGCCAGACCTGATCTGGGCTGATACGGATGCCTATTGCCTACGGCCGTTCACAACGCCAAATGGCCACTATTATGGATATCTCGAGGGTGAGGTGGCCATTGGTGTGCTGGCTCTGCCTCAGGACAGTGAAACGCTGGGCAAATTGATCGAGTTCACCAATGATCCGTATCGTATTCCGCCCTGGTTGCCGCCCCGCCATCGCAAACCGTTGGAGGAAGCACAGCAAGACGGGGCACCTGTGAATGTTGCCGAAACTCTTTGGGGGGTATGGGGTCCAAAGGCTATGACATGGGCGTTGAGGCAGACCGGTGAAATAAAATACGCGTTGCCCGAACACGTTTTTTACCCGCTGAACTACACGCGCCGACGTGCTCTGGCTCGGCCCGGGGCGAACGTAGACAGATTTTTCAAGGAAGATACGGTTTCGATCCACCTATATGGTCGTCGGATGCGTGCGATCATGCAAAACAAATATAATGGTAAACCCGACCCTGACAGCCTGGTTGGGAAGCTGGTCGAGAAACATGGTATCGACCCACTTGCAGCGCCCATTCAGCCGCGTGAAGGGGGCGAGGAAATGGCAGCACCGGGCGAAGAGTGAGGCGGCACCCACCTCAGACTTGCCAAGCGGGATCAACGCGCCTATACGCCTCCGGTGGACTGCCGTCCGCGAGAATCAAAACCAAGAAATGCCGTGTTTGGCCCATCACGCTTCGGGGGTCACATCCGGCTTAGGAGAAGCGAAATGAAACTGAACGAATTGCGCGACAATCCTGGCGCCAACCCGAAACGCACCCGCGTTGGCCGTGGTCCGGGTTCCGGCAAAGGTAAAATGGGTGGCCGTGGTATCAAAGGCCAGAAATCCCGTTCGGGTGTGGCCATCAATGGCTACGAAGGCGGCCAGATGCCGCTGTACCAGCGCCTGCCCAAGCGTGGCTTCAACAAGCCGAACCGCAAGGAATTCGCCGTCATCAATCTGGGCCTGATCCAGAAATTCATCGACGCCAAAAAACTGGACGCCAAAGCTGCGATCACTGAAGACGCTCTGGTTGCGTCCGGTCTGGTTCGCCGCAAGCTGGACGGTATCCGCGTTCTGGCCAAAGGCGAGATCAGCGCCAAGGTGAACCTGGAAGTTACTGGTGCTTCGAAAGCTGCCGTCGAGGCAGTTGAAAAAGCGGGTGGTTTACTGACGGTCACAAAAGCTGCTGCGGCAGAGTAAGCGCTTGTGAGCGGGCGAAGACCCGCTTACATAGAGCACTAAGTTTTCCCAGACGCCGCCCGAGCCGGAAAACGGTTCTGGGCGGTGTTTTCATAAGAGAGACCGATTTATGGTATCAGCAGCAGAACAAATGGCAGCCAACACAAGCTGGTCTGCCCTTGGCAAAGCCACCGATCTGCGCAACCGCATCCTGTTCACACTGGGTTTGTTGATTGTTTATCGCCTGGGCACCTTCATTCCGGTGCCGGGAATCGACGGACAAGCACTGCGTGAATTCATGGAGCAAGCGGGGCAGGGCATCGGCGGCATGGTTTCGATGTTCACCGGCGGGGCGCTGGGGCGGATGGGTATCTTTGCCCTCGGCATCATGCCCTACATTTCAGCCTCGATCATCGTACAGCTGCTGACCTCAATGGTTCCCGCGCTCGAACAGCTCAAGAAAGAGGGCGAGCAGGGTCGCAAGAAGATCAACCAATACACTCGTTTCGGCACCGTGGCACTGGCCACTGTTCAGGCCTATGGTCTGGCCGTATCGCTGGAATCGGGCGATCTGGCGACCGATCCGGGCATGTTCTTCCGCATGTCGACCATGATTACGCTGGTTGGCGGCACCATGTTCCTGATGTGGCTGGGTGAGCAGATCACAGCACGTGGCATCGGCAACGGTATCTCTCTGATCATCTTCGTGGGCATCATCGCCGAAGTTCCGGCTGCACTGGCGCAATTCTTCGCCTCGGGTCGTTCGGGTGCGATTAGCCCCGCCGTGATCGTGGGTGTGATTGTGATGGTTATCGCCGTGATCACCTTTGTGGTGTTCATGGAGCGGGCCTTGCGCAAGATCCACATCCAATATCCGCGCCGTCAGGCCGGTATGAAGATCTATGAGGGCGGCTCCAGCCACCTGCCGGTCAAAGTGAACCCGGCGGGCGTTATCCCGGCGATCTTTGCCAGCTCGCTGCTGTTGCTGCCAGTGACGATCTCGACCTTCTCGTCGGGCGCAACCAATGGGCCGGTCATGTCATGGCTGCTGGCCAACTTTGGCCCCGGACAGCCGTTGTACCTGCTGTTTTTCGCCTCGATGATCGTGTTCTTCGCGTATTTCTACACGTTCAACGTATCGTTCAAACCGGACGATGTGGCGGACAACCTGAAAAAGCAGAACGGTTTTGTGCCGGGTATCCGTCCGGGCAAGAAAACCGCCGAGTATCTAGAATACGTGGTCAACCGCGTACTGGTTCTGGGTTCGGCCTATCTGGCGGCGGTCTGTCTGTTGCCTGAGATTCTTCGGGGCCAGTTTGCCATCCCGTTCTATTTCGGAGGCACTTCGGTTCTGATTATCGTCTCTGTGACCATGGACACGATCCAACAGGTTCAGAGCCACCTGCTGGCGCATCAATACGAAGGGCTGATCGAAAAGTCCCAACTGCGCGGCAAGGGTAAGAAACGCGGCAGGAAGGGACCCTCTCGTCGATGAATATTATTCTTCTTGGCCCCCCGGGGGCCGGTAAAGGGACGCAAGCGCGCCACCTGGTCGAAACACGCGGCATGGTTCAGTTAAGTACTGGCGATATGCTGCGCGAGGCCAAGACCAGCGGAACAGAAATGGGCCAGAAGGTTGCGGCGATCATGGATGCGGGCAAGCTGGTCACGGATGAAATCGTGATTGGTCTGATCGAAGAGAAGCTGACCTCTGAAACCGGGGCTGGGTTCATCTTTGACGGTTTCCCGCGCACGTTGGCTCAAGCCGATGCGCTGGCGGCACTGCTGACCAAGCTGGGCCAGTCGCTTCACACCGTGATCGAAATGCGCGTTGATGATGATGCTCTGGTGGGCCGTATCACCGCGCGGTCGACCTGCGGTGGGTGTGGTGAGGTCTATAACGACAACACCAAACCGATCCCGGCGGATGGCAAGTGCACCAATTGTGGCAAGGAAAATGATTTCCAGCGCCGCGCGGATGACAACGAAGACAGCCTGCGCACACGTCTGATGGAATACTACAAAAAGACGTCGCCGCTGATCGGTTATTACTATGCCAAGGGCGATCTGCGCCCGGTCAATGGCTTGGCCGACATCAAGGAAGTCACCGCCTCGATCGAGGCGATTCTGGGCTGACTTCAGGTAGGGGCTTGACGGCCCCACCAAAACCCCATATCGACCCACATCCCTATGGGAATCAAGACTGCAGGCGGGATTCGTCCCAAATGCCCCGACCACCTCGAATAATGCTGAACCCTCTGGCGGCACTGCCACGGTTAGGCGTTGTGAAAAAAGGTTCTGGAGTTACGGAACCGCAACGAAAAGGAAAGTGACACGTGGCACGTATTGCCGGCGTAAACATCCCGACTGCAAAGCGGGTACCAATCGCCCTCACATATATCACCGGTATCGGAAACACCTCGGCCAAAGCGATCTGCGAAGCCGTAGGCATTGAAGCGCACCGTCGCGTCAACGAACTGTCCGACGCCGAAGTTCTGGCCATCCGCGAGCATATCGACGCAAACTTCACCGTCGAAGGTGACCTGCGTCGTGAAGTTCAGATGAACGTCAAGCGCCTGATGGACCTGGGCTGCTACCGCGGTCTGCGTCACCGTCGCAACCTGCCGGTTCGCGGTCAGCGCACCCACACCAACGCTCGTACCCGCAAAGGCCCCGCAAAGGCCATCGCTGGTAAGAAGAAATAAGGGAGGGTCTGACTGATGGCACGCGATAAGACTCGCATCAAGCGCAAAGAGCGTAAGAACATCGCATCGGGCGTCGCCCATGTGAACTCGACCTTCAACAACACCAAGATCCTGATCTCGGACGTACAGGGCAACGCCATCTCGTGGTCGTCTGCCGGTACCATGGGCTTCAAGGGTTCGCGGAAATCGACCCCGTACGCCGCTCAGATGGCTGCGGAAGACGCAGGCAAGAAGGCGCAGGAACATGGCGTCAAGACGCTGGAAGTCGAAGTTCAGGGCCCCGGTTCGGGTCGTGAATCGGCTCTGCGCGCGCTGGCTGCTGTGGGCTTCAATATCACGTCGATCCGCGACGTGACCCCGATTGCTCACAACGGCTGCCGCCCGCCGAAGCGCCGCCGCGTCTAAGCGATTTTGAATTGAGCTGGGGCTGTGTTTCTGCACGGCCCCAGCACGTCATTTTGAACCTCGGGCGTCTGCACCTTGTTGGTCATGGGGCGCGGACAGGAATGGAGGGATTACATGATCCATAAGAATTGGGCAGAATTGATCAAGCCGACCCAGCTGGAAGCCAAGCCGGGCAATGATCCCGCGCGTCAGGCGACCCTTGTTGCCGAGCCGCTGGAGCGTGGTTTTGGTCTGACTCTGGGCAACGCGCTGCGCCGCGTTCTGATGAGCTCGCTGCAAGGCGCGGCCATCACCAGCGTTCAAATCGACAACGTCCTGCACGAGTTCAGCTCGGTTGCAGGCGTACGTGAAGACGTCACCGATATCATCCTGAACCTCAAGGGCGTGTCGCTGCGCATGGAAGTCGAAGGGCCCAAGCGCCTGTCGATCAATGCCAAAGGCCCCGCAGTTGTCACCGCAGGCGACATCAGCGAAAGCGCCGGTATCGAGGTTCTGAACCGCGATCACGTCATCTGCCACCTGGACGATGGCGCCGACCTGTTCATGGAACTGACCGTCAACACCGGCAAAGGTTATGTCTCGGCTGAGAAGAACAAGCCAGAAGATGCACCTATCGGCCTGATCCCGATCGATGCGATCTACTCGCCGGTCAAAAAGGTTGCCTATGACGTTCAGCCGACCCGCGAAGGTCAGGTTCTGGATTATGACAAACTGACCCTGAAGATCGACACCGACGGTTCGATCACTCCGGAAGACGCGCTGGCATTCGCCGCACGTATCCTGCAGGATCAGCTGTCGATCTTCGTTAACTTCGACGAGCCGGAATCGGCTGGCCGCCAGGACGAAGACGATGGTCTGGAGTTCAACCCGCTGCTGCTGAAGAAAGTAGACGAGCTGGAACTGTCGGTCCGTTCGGCAAACTGCCTGAAGAACGACAACATCGTTTACATCGGCGACCTGATCCAGAAAACCGAGGCCGAGATGCTGCGCACCCCGAACTTCGGCCGCAAGTCGCTGAACGAGATCAAAGAAGTGCTGTCCGGCATGGGCCTGCACCTCGGCATGGATGTCGAGGACTGGCCGCCCGACAACATCGAAGATCTGGCGAAGAAATTCGAAGACGCGTTCTAAGCGCGTCTTCTCCAATGCCCGGGCTTCCGGGGACTGTATGGGCACTTCCGCCCCAAGGAGAGCCGGTGACACGCATCGCCGGCCAGACAAAGCAAAACGCGAAAGAAGGAATTGAAAAATGCGTCACGCACGTGGTTACCGCCGCCTGAACCGTACTCATGAGCACCGTAAAGCTCTGTTTGCGAACATGGCTGGCTCGCTCATCGAACATGAGCAAATCAAAACGACTCTGCCCAAGGCAAAAGAACTGCGCCCGATCATCGAAAAGCTGGTCACTCTGGGCAAGCGCGGCGACCTGCACGCCCGCCGTCAGGCCGCAGCACAGCTGAAAGAAGACAAAGACGTCGCGAAGCTGTTCGAAGTTCTGGGCCCCCGCTACGCCGAGCGTCAGGGCGGTTATGTCCGCATCCTGAAAGCTGGCTTCCGCTATGGTGACATGGCTCCGATGGCGATCATCGAATTCGTTGATCGTGACATCGACGCCAAAGGTGCGGCCGACAAGGCCCGCGTTGCCGACGAAGAGGCAGCAGACGAAGAATAAGAAAGCCTAGCTTTCTGAATTCTGACCCCCGTGTCTGCGGACGCGGGGGTTTTTTTGTCGGCGGATAATTTTGCCCCGCCCTATTTGATCCAACCTTGTTCCTGGTAGTATTGGATCGCGCCCGGATGCATTGGCGCGGACAAGCCGTCGCGGATCATCTCTGATGGTTGCAAGCCGTATAGGGCAGGGTGTTTGCGCCTCAGCTCACTCAGGTTTTCAAATGTGAATTTGACGAAGGCATAGACATCCTCCTCACGCATTTCTGCGCTGGTCAGCAAAGTTGCCTTATAGCCAAATGTCTCCGTCGGTGACGTCACGCCTGCATACGTATTTGCCGGGATTGTCGCTTTGCTGAGCGTATCAGAGACGGCGACCAGACGGTCGATTCGAGACCCGTTAAGGTTTACCAACTGGATCGAGCAGGTTTGTGCTGTTTTCTGAATCCGACCTGACGGATAGGCGACTACCCCGGCTATGGCATCAATCTCACCTGAGCACAGCTCGGTATGTTGTTCATTCAGGTCGCCGGGCTTGAATGTTCTGAAAGCGGACGTATCCCAGTTCTCTACCTGAGGGATTTGCCGCACCATGTGCGTGGAGGACCTTCCCAGCCGGACGCGCTTACCACTCAGGTCGCTGACCCCTTTAATCCCGGCGCCCTTTCTGGTCACGATGGTTAGGGGTTCACTATGGATCGAAAATAGCGATCTCAGTGATGGGTCGGAGCCCTTGGACTTGAAGTGCCCGGTTCCTTCAAGTGCCTGTTTGGCCCAGTCAGAGCGCGCTACGACGATGTCAAACTTCCCACTCCGAAGCTTTGGGAGGTTCTCCCTTGGGCCATCCGTTGACCGGGCGCGGCATTTGTAGCCATTTGTTTGTTGCCCGAAGGATTTGCAGATCAGATCGCCGATTTGGAAATAATACCCGCCCTTTCCCCCTGTACCGACAGTTATCCTGCTATCCGCAGCCTGAGAGGCAGGCGCGATCAATCCCGAAAGTATAGCGATGATTGCAAATGAAAGGCGAGGACGAGTGAGCCTGTTCTGGCTGAAAGTTTTAAACACAAAATTTCCGTTCTAAGTAGTAATTGTGGGGGTATGTTTCCCGCGCCACCGCTGCCCGTCAATGCGAATTGTTGCCAGAATCGCAATCTTGGGTGATCCTTTAAGAAATTAAAGGATCGCAATATGTTTAGGTATCTGATTTTTGCGCTCGGTATTGGCGCATCCACAGCACTTTATGCGCAAGAGACGTCCGACGATACAGCAACAGACGAAGACGTGTCGGCTGACCAATCTAATTTTCTGACAGATGCTGAGCTTCAAACTCTTGTTGCTCCGGTGGCTTTGTACCCGGACACTTTGCTCATCCAGATATTTGTTGCTGCCACTCAGCCGTTGGAGATCGTGAAGGCCGAGCGTTTCCTGTTGGACAATGCCGACCGTGATCCGGCTGAGTTGGAGCCGGAAATCGAAGCCATGGGCTGGGACCCTTCGGTCAGTGTTCTTGCAACGGCTTTTCCCGAAGTTGTTGGGCAGATGGCCACTCATATTGACTGGACTGAAACGATGGGCACCGCGATGTTGGCCCAGTCCGATGATGTAATGGACGCTGTTCAGGTTATGAGGGACCAGGCGATTGACAGTGGTGCTTTGGTCTCGGGTCCTGAACAAACCGTAGAGGTGGCCGAAGATGAAACAGTCGTCATCACGCCAACAAATACTGAGACAGTGTATGTACCCCAGTACAATCCCGAAACAGTCTACACCGGACCTTCGACCGGAGACATAGTGGGTACGGCTTTGCTGACATTTGGTGTTGTTGCCCTCATCGATGAAATTTTTGACGACGACGATGATTGGTACGACTATTGGGGGTGCCGGAATTGCGGGGGCTGGAATGGTCAACCCATTGTCCGGAACCCCGATATCGACATTGATGTCGACCGTAACGTCAATATCGACAACGTTGATCTTGGCGATCGAAAGGATATCGGATGGCAACCCGACCCCGATCGCAAAAAGCAGGCGCAGGATAAAATCTCGAACCACAAAAGGCCCGAAGGTGGCCGTGGCGATCTGCCGGTGAACCGCCCTGAAGGCCGAACGGACGAGTTGCGGGCGAAACTGAGCCGGGAATCCGGTGCTGCTGATATCAGCCGGGATGGCGCATCGCGGGATCGGGCAGCAGCGGTTGCCGCCGGAGCAGGTGCGGGAGCCGTCGCTGGCGGTGCTCTTGCCAGCCGGGGCGGTGGAAAAAAGGACCTGCCACAGGTGAACCGGGGCAATGTCGACCGGGATAAAGCTGCGGCCAAACAGCAAGCCGTCGACCGTACCAAGCAAAGACCAGATGCTGCGAAAAAGCCTGTTAAACAAAAACCTCAAGCCGCCAAGAAACCTCAGGCGAAGAAAGCGACGACGGCTCAGCGCAAACAATCTGCGTCGAAAGGTAAGGCGATGAAGAAACAGGCGTCAGGGAAGAGAACCCACAGCGCGTCCAATCGCGGCCACGCCGCCAAAGGAAAGCGGAGACGGTAAGATGCGTAATTCGGTTTTTTCTATTGTATTATTTGCTGCAACTGCCGGTCCGGCACTTTCGGATGGGGCTCGGTTTGATACGCCGCAAACCGCCTTGGATAACTTTGTAGATGCCCTGAGGGCGGATGATCAGAACAAGTTACTGGAAATTTTCGGACCCGAGGCCGAAGACCTGATTGGGACAGGTGATCCCGTCGAGGACCGGGAAAGGCGGCAAGAAGTGCTTGGCATGTACGCCGAGGGTTATCGCTTTCAGCCAGAGGATGAAGGGGTTGTTATCCTGCTGGGCGAAGACAGCTGGCCTTTCCCGATCCCCATTTCCCGCGGGGAAGACGGTTGGCATTTCGATCTCGAAGCCGGGATTGAAGAGCTCTCGGCCAGAGAGATTGGTTTGAACGAACTGGATGTCATCGAATTGCTTGAGGCTTACGTCGATCTTCAGGCCGCGTTCAGGCTGGTCGATCACAATGGCGATGGCGTGATGGAATTTGCTCAGACGATCATTGCGGACCCGGGTGTCAAAAACGGGCTGTTCTGGCCCGAAGAAGATAGCTTTGTCGGTGCAGCGCTGGCCCGAGCTGCCGCATCGGGTTGGAGTGACGGCGAGGCAGACTATGACGCCGAGCCTTTTCTTGGATATTACTACACCGTCTTGCAGGGGCAGGGTCCAAACGCGCCCGGAGGGGCTTATTCCTATTTTGTCGGCGATAAATTCGTGGCCGGGCATGCGCTCTTGGCGGTCCCGTCAGACTACGGTGAAACCGGAATCCATTCATTTCTGGTGGGTGAAAACGGGATTGTCTATGAGGCGGATTTTGGTCCGGATACACTCGAACGATTGGCTGAAATCTCGACCTATGATCCCGGTCCGGACTGGTCGCCGGTCGAGTGACGAGTTGAGTTAAACTTTAAATCTGCGTTTGTCACCAGCCAAGCCAATCGCCGAGGGATTACCTTGCTGGGCACATGTCTGCACGGTCTTCTGAACCGACTGTCGCCGGAAGCTTGCATTACGTTTCACGCGGGCGCATATCCAACTCAACTCTGAAAGTTGAGGTCACTATGTTCCGCGCGACACTTATCGCTTTTTCCTTCGTATGCGCTTCGGCTGCCATTGCGGAAACCCGTGTGCCGCAGTCGCAAGCCGAGATATCGTTGGGTTTTGCCCCGGTGGTCAAAGAGGCCTCGCCTGCGGTCGTCAATATCTATGCCAAGATCGTTCGGCAGGGGCGTTCAAACCCGTTCTTCTCAGACCCGTTCTTTCAGGATTTCTTTGGCGGTGGCTTTGCTGAACCGCGTCCACGGGTGCAGAACTCGCTGGGTTCGGGTGTGATCCTCTCCGCGGACGGCTATGTGGTGTCGAACTATCACGTGGTCGGGACTGCCACCGAAATTCGAGTGGTGACGACAGATCGGCGCGAATATTCGGCCCAGGTCGCTCTGGGTGACAAGGAGAGCGATATCGCCATATTGCGCCTTGAAGAGGCCGATGACCTTCCGTTCCTGCAATTGCGCGACTCGGATCATGTCGAGGTGGGTGAGCTGGCCTTGGCCATTGGCAACCCCTTTGGGGTCGGGCAGACCGTGTCGTCGGGCATCATATCAGGGCTTGCCCGAACCGGGGCTGCAACCGGTAACGCGCGAGGTTATTTCATTCAGACAGACGCGGCCATCAATCCGGGGAACTCGGGTGGCGCGTTGATCGATGTGAACGGCGACCTGATCGGGATCAACACCGCGATTCTGACCCGTTCGGGTGGCTCAAACGGCATCGGCTTTGCGATCCCGGCCAATCTGGTGGCCGAGTTCCTGCGGCAGGCGAAGCAGGGCAATGAAACCTTCGTAAGCCCCTGGGCCGGAATGGCGGGCCAGCACATGAGCGCCGATATCGCCGAGTCGCTGGGTCTGGTGATCCCTATGGGCGTGGTGATCTCTGACTTGCACCCGCTCAGCCCATTGGCTGTGGCCGGGCTGCGTGTCGGTGACGTGGTAACCCATGTGGATGGGGATGAGGTGAACTCTCCGGCAGAGATGAAGTTCCGTATGTCTGTGGCTGGTGTCGGCGGCACCTCGGTTGTTACACGGCTGCGCGGTGACGAAAACGCCGAGGTAGAGGTGGCTCTGATCAAGGCTCCCGATCATCCAGCGGCCGAAGAAACGACGCTGGATGATCATACCGTGATGCCCGGCCTGACTATTTCGCGCATCAACCCGGCAGTGATTGCGCGGATGGGGCTGCTGCTGTCCCAGACGGGTGTGGTCGTGGTGGACGCGGGGCGATATGGTGGCCGGTCCGGGCTGCGCGTGGGGGATGTGGTCAACAGCATCAACGGCACCCAGATTGCGCACCCGCAGGATGTAATTGATGCCCTGACTGACCCGGGGCGCAGGCTGACCTTGGATATTGTGCGCGGGGGCCGTTCGGTTTCCCTGCGGTTCCGGTTGTAACGACGTGAGTGACTTGTTTGACACCGGGGCCGCCGAGCCTGCGCCGCCTGCCCATCGCCCACTGGCGGATCGGTTACGACCGAAGACGCTGGCCGAGGTTATCGGGCAGGAACAGGTCTTGGGGCCGGACGCGCCGCTGGGTGTCATGCTGGCCTCGGGCAGCTTGTCTAGTCTGGTGTTCTGGGGACCTCCGGGTGTGGGGAAAACCACGATCGCGCGGTTACTGGCGCAAGAGACTGATCTGCATTTTGTACAGATCAGCGCGATCTTCACCGGCGTGCCGGATTTGAAGAAAGTGTTCGAGGCCGCCAAGATCCGTCGTCAGAACGGGCAGGGTACGCTATTGTTCGTGGACGAGATTCACCGTTTCAACAAAGCCCAGCAGGACGGGTTTCTGCCGCACATGGAGGACGGCACGATCCTGCTGGTCGGGGCCACCACCGAGAACCCGTCTTTTGAGTTGAACGCCGCTGTGCTGAGCCGAGCGCAGGTGCTGGTATTGGAACGGCTTAGTCTGGCCGATCTGGAACGTCTGACTCAACGTGCGGAAAAGGAATTGGACCGCGCCCTGCCACTGAACGGTCCCGCCCGTGAGGCGCTGCAAGAAATGGCCGACGGTGACGGGCGCGCGCTGCTGAACCTGATCGAGCAGGTCGCGGCGTGGAAGGTCAATGCGCCGTTGGACCCGGATGCGCTGTCGACCCGGCTGATGCGTCGGGCGGCGAAATATGACAAATCCGGGGACGAGCATTACAACCTGATCTCGGCCCTGCACAAATCGGTGCGCGGGTCTGACCCGGACGCTGCGCTCTATTGGTTCGCGAGGATGCTGACGGGCGGAGAAGATCCGCGCTATCTGGCGCGTCGGATCACACGGATGGCGGTCGAGGATATCGGCTTGGCCGACCCACAGGCACAGGCGATCTGTCTGCAATCGTGGCAGACCTATGAACGCCTAGGTAGCCCCGAGGGCGAGCTGGCGCTGGCGCAGGCGTTGGTTTATCTGGCCTTGGCCCCGAAATCGAACGGGGCCTATGTCGGATACAAAGCCGCAATGCGACTGGCCAAGCAATCGGGCAGTGAGCCTCCACCCAAGCATATCCTGAATGCGCCGACCTCGTTGATGAAGGATCAGGGCTATGGCGCGGGCTATGCCTATGATCATGATGCCGAGGATGGGTTTTCAGGCCAGAACTACTTTCCCGACGGTATGGAGCGACCCGAATTGTACCAGCCGGTCGAACGAGGGTTCGAACGCGAGTTGAAAAAGCGGCTGGACTATTTCGCCAAGTTGCGGGCGCAGCGGAACGGCTAAGGCCTGCTTGACTCTTTGCCCTTTGCACGCCACAGACGCGCATGTTTTCTAGGGCACGTACAGACAGGTTTACCGCGCAGAACATCTGCGCGACGCAGGGGATATCGGCATGAGCGGCGTACAGATGATCACCGTGGCAGAGGGTGATGGCGACCAGCGGCTGGACCGGTGGCTGCGCCGCCTGTTTCCGCATGTCAGCCAGGGGCGCATCGAAAAGATGTGCCGCAAGGGTGAGCTGCGGGTTGAAGGCGGACGGGTCAAGGCTTCGACCCGGCTCGAGGCCGGTCAGGTTGTGCGCGTGCCGCCGCTGCCCGATGCGGATCACAAGCCAGCCGAGGTCAAGCGCCGCATCTCGGATGCGGATGCCAAGATGATCCAGTCTTGCGTGATTTATCGCGACGATCACGTGCTGGCGTTGAACAAACCGCATGGCCTGCCGGTGCAGGGCGGCAGCGGTCAGACTCGCCATGTGGACAGCCTGTCCGAGGCACTGCGGTTCGGCTATGACGAGAACCCTCGCCTTGTGCATCGGTTGGACAAGGACACGTCAGGCGTTTTGCTGTTGGCCCGCACGCGCGAGGCCGCAAAAGGGCTGACCGCCGCGTTCCGTCACCGTGATACGCGCAAGATCTACTGGGCCTTGGTGGCCGGGGTGCCGACCCCCTACCTGGGTGAGATCAAGACCGGGCTGGTCAAGGCCGCGGGCCACGGCAAGCAGGGCGAAGGCGAAAAGATGATCGCCGTACATATGAACGAGGTGAACGACACGCCCGGCGCGAAAAGGGCGCATACGCTTTACGCGACGCTATATCGAGTCGCAGGGCGCGCCGCCTGGGTTGCGATGGAGCCGATCACAGGCCGTACGCATCAACTGCGCGCGCATATGGCAGCCATTGGCCATCCGATCATCGGTGACGGTAAATACGGCGGCTCAGGGCAGGAGAATCTTGGCGATGGCTGGGGCGCGCAGCTTGGCGGTATCATCAGCAAGAAATTGCACCTGCACGCGCGTCAGGCTTCATTTCAGCATCCGGTGACGCGGAAGACAATCACGGTGACCGCACCTTTGCCCGATCACATGAAGCACAGTTGGGACACGTTCGGCTGGACCGAAGACCTGGTTGACAACGATCCCTTTGAGGCGCTGCAATGAGCGCACCGCTGCGTTTGGTGCTGTTCGACGTAGACGGCACTTTGGTCGACAGTCAGGGCAGTATCGTGGCGGCGATGACCGCCAGTTTCGATGCACACTCCCTGCCGGTGCCCAAGCGGGATGCAATCCTGTCTATTGTGGGCCTGTCCCTTCCGGTAGCCATGGCGCGATTGGCGTCGGAACATTCCGACACGGTTCAGCAGCGTTTGGTTGATGGCTACAAGCAGGCCTATCATGCGCATCGGCTGGAACAGGGGGCCGCCAGTTCGCCGCTCTATCCAGGGGCGCTGGATGCGATTGAGGCGCTACATGCGGTGCCCGAGGTTCTGCTGGGCGTGGCCACCGGGAAATCGCAGCGTGGACTGGACGCCTTGATCGAGGCGCACGGGCTGGAGCGGTACTTTGTGACCCGGCAGGTGGCGGATCACCACCCGTCGAAACCGCATCCGTCGATGATCGACACAGCGCGCAGCGAAACCGGGGTGGAGGCGGCCAACACGGTCATGATCGGTGATACACAGTTCGACATGGACATGGCCCGCGCCGCTGGTGTGGCTGGCATTGGCGTGGCCTGGGGTTATCACGAGCGGTCCGCTCTGAACGGTGCAACCCGCGTTATTGAAACCTTTGATCAGCTGCCTCGTGCGCTGGACGATATCTGGACCTGAAGACATGAGCGACTGGAAGCCGAAACGATTTTGGACCGAGAGTGCGGTGGTTGATGCCGAGGGCGGCTATAACGTGGAACTGGATGGTCGCCGTGTGAAAACTCCGGCCAAGGCCACCCTGATCCTGCCGACCCGTGCCATGGCTGAAGAAGTGGCGGCGGAATGGGACGCGCAGGATAAAGAGGTCGACCCGACCTCGATGCCGTTCACACGATCGGCAAATGCCGCCATCGACAAGGTTCGCCGTCAACACGCTGAGGTTGCGGACATGCTGGCCGACTACGGCGATTCGGATCTGCTTTGTTATCGCGCAGCCCACCCGCAAGAGTTGCAGGAGCGTCAGGCCGAGCAGTGGGACCCGGCATTGGACTGGGCCGCCGAGGTGCTTTTGGTTCGACTGCAATCCGTGGTCGGCGTGTTGCATCAGCCCCAACCACCTGAAGCTCTGACCGCCCTCAGGCAACGTGTTCATGCACTTAGCCATTTTCAACTGGCTGCTTTCCACGACCTTGTAAGCCTGTCTGGGTCGCTTATTCTGGGATTGGCTGCCGCCCAAAACTGGCGCAAAGCCGAAGAAATCTGGAATATTTCAAGGTTGGACGAACTTTGGCAGATCGAGCAATGGGGCCATGACGACGAGGCATTCGCAGCCGCAGAAGTCAAAAAAGCCGCCTTTTTGCACGCAAAACGGTTCTTTGACCTCTCGAATTGAACCTTCAGCGTCTGATTTTGTAACCTCGGATGAGGCATCTCTGAATTGACTCATCGTTTTCCCTGATCCTGCCCTTGACGTTTGTTTATGAATGCGACCAAACTCGTGCCCACTAAAGGGGAGACACCTTTGGGGAAACCTTTCTGGTGCCAGAGGTGCCGGACAGAACCGTCCCTGGAGTGGGGCGGACAATCAGGAAGAGGTAAAAATGAAAAAATCCGTAATCTTGGGCGTGGCAACCATCGCCGCGCTGGCTGCTGGTGCAGCTGCGGCGGGGACCGTCGATGATGTCAAAGCACGCGGTAAACTGAACTGCGGCGTGGCAACCGGCGTACCCGGCTTTGCCAGCCCGGATGCCAACGGCGAATGGCAGGGTTTTGACGTGGCCGTGTGCCGCGCAGTTGCAGCCGCCGTTCTGGACGATCCGTCCGCTGTCGAATTCATTCCGACCACCGGTAAAACACGCTTTACTGCTTTGGCTTCGGGCGAGATCGACATGCTGGCCCGTAACACCACCTGGACCTTCAGCCGCGATGTGGACCTGAAGTTCGAATTTGTGGGCGTCAACTACTATGATGGTCAGGGATTCATGGTTCCCAAGGCTCTGGGCGTCAGCTCGGCCAAGGAATTGGATGGCGCAACCGTCTGCATCCAGACTGGCACCACCACCGAGCTCAACCTGGCGGATTTCTTCCGCATCAACAACATGAGCTATGAGCCGGTTCCGATCGAAACCAACGCCGAAGCGCAGCAGCAGTATCTGGCTGGTGCCTGTGACGTCTACACAACAGACGCATCCGGCCTGGCGGCTACCCGCGCCACATTTGAAAACGCTGGTGATCATGTGATCCTGCCCGAAATCATCTCGAAAGAGCCTCTGGGCCCGCTGGTCCGTCACGGCGATCACGAGTGGGGCGATGTGGTTCGCTGGACCCTGAACGCGCTGATCGCGGCGGAAGAACTGGGCGTGACCTCGGCCAATATCGACGAACTGTCGAGCGGCCCCGGCGACAACCCGGAAGTGAACCGTCTGCTGGGTACCGAAGGTACTCTGGGCGAGATGCTGGGTCTGGATGCGACCTGGGCACAGCGCGCGATCAAGGTTGGCGGCAACTACGGCGAAGTGTTTGCCAAGAACATCGGTGAGGAAACTCCGATCGGTCTGGCACGCGGCCTGAACGCACAGTGGACCGATGGCGGTCTGCTGTATGCACCGCCGTTCCGCTAAAATCCACGGAATAGGGCGCAGGGCAACCTGCGCCCTTTTTCCTTAAATAAGAAACACTCCCGGATAGATTGAGCGAAGACCAACTTCGCCGGTTAAAAGCGGGATGCACGGGGAAAAAAATAGGTCATGACGACAATCACTGACCCGCCGAAGGAGCACTTCCGGCTGTCCATGCTCCTTTACGATACGCGGTATCGATCTGCGACCATTCAGGTCATAGCGATGATCGGTTTCATGCTTCTGGCAGCCTGGATTATTAGCAACACCATTCAAAACCTCGAAACGCTGGGCAGAACAGTCGGGTTTGGATTTTTCAGCGAGCCGTCGAGTTATGACATCAACCAACGCCTGCTGGAATACGACTCGCGCGATACCCATTTGCGTGCGGCCTTCATAGGCTTGCTGAACACGCTTGTTGTCGCGGTTCTGGGCTGTATCACGGCAACGATCATCGGCGTCATGGTTGGTGTTCTGCGTCTGTCGAACAACTGGCTGATCGCGCGGATCATGACGGTTTATGTCGAAATGTTCCGCAACGTTCCGGTTCTGCTTTGGATCGTGTTCGCTATGGCAATCCTGATCGAAAGCCTGCCAGCGCCACGCGCCTTTCGCGGTGAAAATCCAGAAGCCACGATGGATCTGTTCGGCACGGTCGCTGTGACCAACCGTGGGGTTTATATCCCTGAATTTCTGTTTTCGCGCGGTTTGGGTGACATCCACCTGTTCGGCACGTCGAGCTTGCGCTTTGATGTCTCGCTGGATTTGGTCGCATTCCTGATCGTGTTTGGCGGCAGTATCTTTGCTATGCGCAAGGTGATGGCCTGGGCCAATGCCACGCAGGAACAGACAGGCGATCGTCCAACCATCTGGCACATCCAGCTGGGCCTGCTGTTCGTCCCATCTGCCATCCTTTTGACTGTGCTGGGCTTCCACCTCGGCTATCCCGAATTGAAGGGCTTCAACTTTACCGGCGGCACCCATTTGCGGAACTCGCTGATTGCCCTCTGGCTGGCTCTGTCGCTGTACACTGCGGCTTTCATCGCGGAGATCGTGCGTGCCGGTATTCTGGCCATCTCTAAAGGTCAGACCGAGGCCGCATCTGCACTGGGTCTGCGCCCGGGTCGGACCATGCGCCTTGTTATACTGCCGCAAGCACTTCGGGTGATCATCCCGCCGATGATCTCGAACTATCTGAACCTGACCAAGAACTCGTCACTGGCGATTGCGGTCGGATATATGGACATCACGGGTACGTTGGGCGGCATCACCATGAACCAGACCGGTCGCGAACTGGAATGCGTTCTTCTGCTGATGCTGGTCTATCTGACCATCTCGTTGAGCATTTCGGCGGTGATGAACTGGTACAACAACCGTGTCAAACTGGTGGAGCGGTAATATGAGTGATGTTTCATTTGTCCGCACGGAAATGTTGCCGGAAAAAGCTCCGCCCGCATCCGAAGTGGGTGTGCTGGGCTGGATCAGGCATAACCTGTTCTCAAGCTGGCTCAACGCCATCCTGACCTTAGTGTCGCTGTTCTTCATCTACTATGTGCTCTCCAACATCCTGGCATGGACGTTCCAATCCGTTTGGAACGCCAATTCCCTGTCGGAATGTCGTGAGATCATGATGGCGACATGGGGCGATACTCATGGCCATGCTTGCTGGGGTGTTATCAAGGACCGGTGGCTGCAATTGCTGTACGGTTTTTATCCGCCTTATCCGGCGCATCCGGACGCAACGTGGTCTAATCCGCCAGAAACTGGCGCGTGGCCGGCCTATTTCCGTCCGAACCTGACCTTCATCCTGTTGCTTGTTGCGATTGCGCCTGTGCTGTTCACCAAAGTTCCGCGCAAACTGCTTTTCGTGACTGCGGCCTACCCGTTCCTGCTGCCTTGGCTGATGTGGGGCGGCAGCATCTGGGGGCCGCTGATGGTCGCCGCCGGGTTTGCCATTGGGTATCTTGCATACAAGTTTGTGCTGCCCGTCGCGGGTTCACTGACAGCGATGATCCTTGCGGTCGCGCTGCCAATTCTTTGGTGGTTGTTTGCTGCTGGTTCGGTTGCTGACGCGATCAACTCTGTCATTCCGATTGGCATTGCCTCAGTGGAAAGCCGCGACTTTGGTGGCTTCATGCTGGCGATCCTGTTGGGGGTTGTCGCCATCGGTGTCTCATTGCCCATCGGTATCGTTCTGGCGCTCGGCCGTCAGTCGGATCTGATGATCGTTAAGTATCTGTGCGTGGGCTTTATCGAATTCATCCGTGGCGTACCGCTGATCACCCTGCTGTTCGTGGCCTCGCTGCTGTTGAACCTCTTCCTGCCGCCGGGTACCAATTTTGACATCATCCTGCGGGTGATGATCATGATGACCCTGTTCTCGGCCGCCTATATGGCCGAGGTGATCAGGGGTGGCCTGGCAGCCCTGCCACGCGGTCAGTACGAAGGGGCCGACAGTTTGGGCCTGAACTACTGGCAGGCGCAACGGCTGATCATCATGCCACAGGCTCTGAAAATCTCGATCCCGGGCATCGTGAGCACGTTCATCGGTATCTTCAAGGATACGACTCTGGTCTCGATCATCGGTCTGTTCGACGTGATCGGCTTGACCAACGGCATCCGCGCCGATACCGCCTGGAATGGCGTCTACTGGGAACTGTTTGCCTTTATCGGCGTTCTGTTCTTCGTCGTCTGCTTCTCCATGTCCCGTTATTCCATGTACCTGGAGCGCAAGCTTCAGACTGGCCACCGTTAAGGAGTTCAACGCATGTCTCAACTTGCTGTAGAACGTGAAATCGACCGCACCAAGATGCAGGTGAGCGACGAGGTCGCCATCGAAATTACCAACATGAACAAGTGGTACGGGTCTTTCCACGTGCTGCGCGACATCAATCTGACCGTCAATCAGGGCGAGCGGATCGTTATCGCGGGGCCGTCGGGGTCGGGCAAATCTACTCTGATCCGCTGCCTGAACGCACTGGAGGAACACCAGCAGGGCAGGATCGTCGTGGATGGGACCGAGTTGTCGAATGATCTTAAGAACATCGACAAGATCCGGTCCGAGGTTGGCATGGTGTTCCAGCACTTCAACCTGTTCCCGCACCTGACCATTCTGGAGAACTGCACGCTGGCCCCAATCTGGGTGCGCAAAACGCCCAAGAAAGAGGCCGAAGAGCGCGCGATGCATTTTCTGGAAAAGGTGAAGATCCCCGAGCAGGCCGACAAATACCCCGGTCAGCTTTCGGGTGGTCAGCAGCAGCGTGTGGCGATTGCCCGCTCGCTCTGCATGATGCCGCGGATCATGTTGTTCGATGAACCGACCTCAGCGCTGGACCCCGAGATGATCAAAGAGGTGCTCGACACCATGATCGAACTGGCCGAGGAAGGCATGACCATGCTGTGCGTGACCCACGAGATGGGCTTTGCCCGTCAGGTCGCCAACCGCGTGATTTTCATGGATGCCGGTCAGATCGTGGAACAGAACGAACCGGAAGAGTTCTTCAACAACCCGCAGAGCGAGCGGACCAAGCTGTTCCTGAGCCAGATTCTGGGTCACTGATCCCAGTAAATCGAATGAAAAGGCGGGGTTTAGCCCCGCCTTTTTTCATTCCAGCAACTCGCGTGGAATTGCGAACCCTTGCACGACGCCACTGTGCCATCGAACATTTGCCCAGTTCCCAGCGTCCAAGCGGATCACGGTGGTCGCGCAGGTCGGGTAATCGTGAAACCTGGGGTGATCTGGGGCTTGCCGAACAATACGGCTGGCAAAGGCCGCGATGCCGGGGTTGTGGCCCAGCATCAGCACAGTAGGTTTGGTGGCGCCAGACAGCTCGCGCAACATGTCTTCAGGGTCCGCGTGATAGAGTGCGCGATGAAACGTAATCTTTTCGGCCTGCAAGCCCATCCGGTCCCAGGTCTCGCGTGTACGGGTCGAGGTCGAACTGAGCACTTCATCCGGCAGCCAGTCGTTTTCGCGCAACCAGCCGGCAATCGCCGGGGCTGATTTGCGCCCGCGCTTGTTCAGTGGGCGGTCATGGTCGTCAACGGAAATGTCATGCCAACTGGACTTCGCGTGGCGGGTCAGGATCAGGGTGCGGGTCATGATGGATGGAAGGCTCTCATGTGATGGGCGGACTGTTCCGGGTCGCGCCCGGCACCCTCGCTTAAGGGGCAGGACAGGCGCGCAAGGCAACCGCCTTCCATGCAGGTTTGTCCCTCAGCTGTAGAGAGGTGCCCATGGCAGGCGTCGACGTCATAGAAGCTTTGGCTGTTCAGCGCACCGACCGGACAGGATGTTGCGCAGGGGGCCGGGCAGTCTGTGCAAGGTGACGTGCTGCTGCCTTCGGGGATGTCGAATTCCCGCCCGAAATGCAGCGCCCCGCGGAATGAGATCATCATACCCACTGTATCTTGCACCAAAGCGCCAACCGGGCTGCTGAAGGTGCGACCGGATTTCAAAGCCCAGTCGATAAAGGGCGCGTAAGGTGGTCCGCCAAACGGAAAATAGGCCTGCGCGCCCAGATCCTGTGCCATCTGCCCAATGACGCGGCTGGACCAGCGGTCCACCGGATCGGGTCCCGACCATTCTGCGGACGCTTTCAGGGCGGGCCAGAAAGCCGCGCCCGCGCCCAAAAGAATCAGAGTTCCCCCGTCCAGACCCTTGGCACCACTTTGCCGTGGATGTGTCGCGCCCATGACGATCAGGCCCGCTTGATGCGCCGCGCGCATTACCCAGCCATAGCTGATTGCTGCCGCGTAAGAGGATGGTGGGGGATGTCCGGTCATCTCTCCTCTGCGGGTTACGTCAATCTGGCCGGATCAGCGAACCGGCACCATGTTCGGTGAACAGTTCCAACAATACGGCGTTGGGTGCACGCCCGTCCAGAATGACAACTGCGCGGACACCACTATGTAGCGCGTCCAGTGCGGTTTCGGTCTTGGGGATCATGCCGCCCGCAATGGTGCCATCCATTGTCATTTCGCGAATCTGACCGGCTTTTAGCTCGGTCACAACCTCACCGCTTGCGTTCTTCACACCCGAGACGTCGGTCAGCAGCAACAGTCGGTCTGCCTTAAGCGCTGATGCGATTGCTCCGGCTGCGGTATCGCCATTGATGTTGAAGGTCTCGCCGTTCTTGCCAGCGCCCAAGGGCGCGATAACTGGGATCACATCGTGCGAGAACAGGTCGTGCAGGATGGCCGGGTTCATCTTGGACGGAGAACCGACGAACCCCAAAGAAGGGTCGGCCTGATCGCAGATCATAAGGTTGGCGTCCTTACCCGACAGGCCCACGGCGGAACCACCCTGACCGTTGATCGCCTGCACGATACGTTTGTTCACGAGGCCGGACAGCACCATCTCGACCACTTCCACGGTGGCCTTGTCTGTCACACGCTTGCCGTTGACGAATTCGGACTGGATATCCAGCTGTTTCAGCATCGCGTTGATCATTGGTCCGCCGCCATGCACGACCACCGGGTTTACACCGACTTGGCGCATCAGAACGACGTCGCGGGCAAAGCTTTCCATCGCTTCGTCGCTGCCCATGGCGTGACCGCCAAGTTTGATAACGACGATTGCCCCATCATAGCGCTGCAGATACGGCAATGCGCTGTTCAAGGTGGCTGCGGTGGCGATCCAATCCCGGTTCATATCTCGTGTCTTCATGGCTGCTTATCCCTCTGGCATCCTGTGTTAGGGCCTTTGAAGGGTGGTGCCAAGACCGGATAGCGAATATCCTCGGATCGCGGAGAAGCAAATAACCATCAAGGGAAAACTACAACACAAAACGCCCTTATAGTGCTCGGGGACATCGCCAGCCTACGACCGCAGGATTGGTGTGGGGCCGACTGGCCGGATTATTCCAAATGGGCGATAATCGACCGCAAGGTGGGAATGCCGTCCCCTTTTTCAGACGAGGTCAGCACGATTTCCGGGAAGGCCGCGGGATGTTTCGACAGTGCTCCGCGCACTTGCTCCAGCACCTTTTCCCGATCCTTGGCTTTGACCTTGTCGGCCTTGGTCATAACGCATTGAAAGGTCACGGCGCTGGTGTCCAGCAGCTTCATGATCTCGGCATCGACGGGTTTCACCCCGTGGCGCGAGTCGATCAGGACAAAGGCCCGGCGCAGAGTTTGACGGCCGCTCAGGTATTGCTTCAGCAGCCTTTGCCACTTTTCGACCACCTTGACCGGCGCGTTGGCGTAGCCATAGCCGGGTAGGTCGACCAGATACAGCTCGGGGCCTTGGGTGAAAAAGTTGATCTCTTGCGTGCGGCCCGGCGTGTTCGAAGCACGTGCCAGCCCCTTGGTGCCGGTCAGTGCGTTGATCAGGCTGGATTTGCCCACGTTTGAACGACCTGCAAAACAGACCTCTAGCCGGTCAGGCGCGGGCAGGCCATTCATGGCCACGACCCCTTTGACAAACTCGGATTCGCCCGCAAACAGTTTGCGGCCACGCTCCAGCGCGAACTCATCGGGGTTTTCGACCAAAGGGAAGGGGAGGGTGCTCATAGCAGTTCTACCTTATCGCCAACCGAAATCGCGCCACCTTTGACGACCTCGGCATAGACACCGAAATCCTGATGGCCCCAGGTTTTCAGCGCGCCCAGCGTGTCCGCGTCACTCGCGCCCGTTTCCGGATTTGCTGTTGTCGCCAAACAACGAGTGATGCGTTCACGGACGCGAAACACGGCCTCGCCGATCTGCACGTCGCCGCCCAGCCATTCGAACTCTTCCCATAGCGGCATGTCGTCGAACCAGATGTTGCCACGCCAACGGTGGATTGACAGATTCTGGCCCAGCTTTTGGCCGACGGCACGATGCGTCGCCATGTTGCACAGGCTGATCGACGGGAAATCACTATCGGTCATGCCGCGCCCCGGAACCTGGATGATCCGTGCCGAGGCGGCGCGATCTGCGGGCATCAGCGGTTTGACCCAATCGAGAAAGGCTTGCTGTTCGCTGTCTGGTGCAAAGGTCAGGTCCGGACGATCCGGGTGGGATAAAGTCAGCATATCCCCATTTGACTGCGCAGATATCGCCATCAGCAGTGGCGCCTTCGCGCCGCGGCTAAAGATGGCGCACGGGACCCAGTCCGAGCCATCCGCAGTGGACGCCTCATGCGCGACCGCCCAAACGCGATCCCCGGGCATGGTCTGCCCGGGGATTACGGTTACGGTCTGGACAGCTTCACGACCATGGCTTTTGATCGGATGCCGCCAAAGCTGGGTCACTTCAGCTGTCATTTATCATCCGTCTTTGGCGTGCGCTTAAAGCCGGATTTGATATTGCCGAATACGTCCGGCTTGTAGCCTTGGCTGCGCATGATCAAGTACTGCTGCGTGAACGTGATGGTATTGTTCGCGATCCAGTAGACCACCAGCCCGCTGGCAAAGCTGCCCAGCATGAACATGAATACCCACGGCATCCAGGCAAAGATCATCGCCTGCGTCGGGTCGGTTGGTGCCGGGTTCAGCTTTTGCTGCAACCACATCGAGATACCCAGCAGCAACGGCAGGATGCCGATAAAGATCAACGCCATCAAGCTTTCGGGCGCCGGGGCAGCCCAGGGCAACCAGCCAAAGAAGTTGAAGATCGAGGTCGGGTCCGGCGCGCTGAGGTCCTGGAACGGGCCAAACCACGGGGCCTGACGCAGTTCGATGGTGACGAAAATCACCTTATACAGCGAGAAGAAGATCGGAATCTGCATCAGGATCGGCAAACAGCCCGCGGCGGGGTTTACCTTTTCCTTCTTGTACAGCTCCATCATGCCCTGCTGCATTTTCTGGCGGTCGTCGCCGGCGGCCTCTTTCAGGGCCTCCATCTGTGGCTGCAGTTCCTTCATCTTCGCCATCGAGACGTAGGATTTGTACGCCAGCGGGAACAGGATCGCCTTGATAATCAGGGTCAGGCCGATGATGGACCAGCCCATGTTGCCGATCAGCGCGTTGATGTTGTGCAGCAGCCAGAAAATCGGCTTGGTCAGGAAAAAGAACCAGCCCCAGTCGATGCTGTCGATGAATTTCTGCACGCCTTCCGCTTGGTACTCGCGGATGGTTCCCCATTCCTTGGCTCCGGCAAACAATCGCGTCGTCACTTGCGCCGTTTCCCCGGCACCTACGGTCAGCGTCGGTGTCTTGATGTCGGCCTGATAGACTTTGTTCCGGGCGTTGAACGCAGCGGAAGAAGTGAACTGGGATCCCTGCTCGGGGATGAGCGTTGTCATCCAGTAGTGATCCGTGAACCCGATCCAGCCTTCATTCATGTTTTCGAAAGTTTCGGACTCATCCTGTAAATCGCCATAATCGACTTCGGTGAGGGTGCCGTCAGCCATGCTGATCAGGCCCTCATGCAGGATGAAGAAGTTTTTCAGGTCGGGAATGTCGCCATCTTCGCCAATACCATGGCGGGCAAGGATACCGTAGGGTGCCATCGCCACAGTAGCGTCGGATGCGTTCTCGACTGATTGGGAGACGGTGAACATATAGTTTTCGTCTACCGAGATCATACGGCGGAAGGTCAACCCCTTGTCGTTTTCCCATTTCAGGGTGATCGGGGTTTCAACGCCCAGCGTTTCACCCTGTTCAACAGTCCACTGCGTGTTCGGGCCGGGAACGTCTTCGCCTCCGACACCTGCGCCCGGGGCCCAGCCATACAGGGCGTAATAGGCGGATTCAGATCCAACAGGTGAAAGCAGGTCAACGATTGGCGCGCCTTTGTCGATCGAAACTTTGTAGTCTTTCAGAAGTAATTCATCGATCCGGCCACCCGACAGCGACAGGCTGCCTTTCAGGCGC
Source organism: Ruegeria sp. BB7 (assembly GCF_056539365.1). Taxonomy (NCBI): domain Bacteria; kingdom Pseudomonadati; phylum Pseudomonadota; class Alphaproteobacteria; order Rhodobacterales; family Roseobacteraceae; genus Ruegeria; species Ruegeria sp. BB7. Next base: position 44,078 of record NZ_JBQFUV010000019.1, read on the forward strand.
GGCGTGTCGATTTCGACCCGTGGAGCCTGATCCTCGGGCAGCGCCTCTTCGGTGGCAGTTGTCGTGCCACCTGCTGTCCCGGCGCCAGTGGCGCTGGGCGTCTGAACCTCATTACCTTCGACGGCGGTAATCTCGGTCTGTTCCGATGTTGGCGCCTGTTCCGGAGGGGGGAACAGCACGAACCAAACAAGGATCACGAGAAAGCTGAGCGCGGTTGCAAGGATGAGATTCTTGTTCTGATCGTCCATTGGGGACAGCCACCTTAAGCAGTGAAACACACCCGGTGGGTTCAACAGAGTGCAGGCCCAAAGGTCAAGCGGAATCGCCTGTTATTTCGTCACGGATCGCGTTTCTGTGGCGTAAATCAGCGATTAGGGGCCGGTCTTCCGGCCGATTTCGGGTATTCCGTTGACCTTGTTCTGATGCGCCGCCATCCAGTCCAGCGTCTTTTCGAAAGGCATCGGCTTGCCGATCCCGAAGCCCTGCACGTGATCGCACCCAAGCTGCGCCATCAGGGCATGCTCACCCTGCGTTTCAACCCCTTCGGCCAGAGTTTCGACATTCAGACGTTCTGCCATGGTCAGGATGGCGCTGACCAGTTGTTGCTGGCTGGCATCGCGATCCGCCTTGGCGACAAAAGAGCGGTCAATCTTGATCCGCGAGACGTCAAATCGTTTGATCGACGCAATCGAGGCATGCCCGGTTCCGAAATCGTCCAGATCAATGCAACAGCCAAGCTTGGACATACCGAGCACGTTGCGCGTTAATACGTCATCTGGCTGGCGCGAGAATACGGTCTCGAGGATTTCGACCGCCAGCTGATCCGGCGTCATGTCGTTCTGATCCAACTCCCACTTCAGGTGGTCTATCAGGGCCGGGTCCCGCAATTCCTCCGAGGAGAAGTTGATGCCGATCCGGGGCACGATAACCCCAGCGCGATCCCATTCACGCATAGCTGCAAAAGCGTGATGTCGCATCGCCTGGCCAAGTTTCCCCATCAATTCAAACTGTTCGGCAAAGGGTAAAAAAACCTGAGGTCCCAACACGCCCTTTTGCGGATGCTCCCAGCGCGCCAATGCCTCAAACCCTGTGACGCGTCCGGTATCAGTGGAAATCTGCGGCTGAAACCAAGGCCGGATTTCCCCGTTGTTCAATGCAGATTCGAATTCCTTGCGCAGATTGGCGCGAATGTACGAACGGCGGCGGGTTTCATTGGAAAAGGCGCGAATGGTTGATGGGCCGTTTCGCTGGGCTTCGTTCAACGCTGCTGAGGCCGCTTCAATCCAGTCTTCGTATCGCTCGTTTGACACATTGGACAGCAAACTGAAGCCGATCGAGCATGTGACATAGACCCCTGCACCGTTCAGTGTGAAGGGATCTTCGACCATTGCCTGAATGCGTCCGGACATCTGAATGCAGGCTTCAAGATCCAACTGAGGGGATGGGCGCAGGCCGATTGCGAATTTATCCTGGCCCAAGCGGGTTGCGATGTCCTGCGTACGAATAGCTGAAAGAACGCGGCGGCCAAACTGGTCAGCCAAGTGGTTGGCAGCAGTGTTGCCATGCAAATCCAGAAAATCCGAAAATTCATCCAGCGCGACAATTATGCAGGCCGATTCTGCTCCGCTGGATGCAGATGATTGGAAGATCTTCTCTAGTTCGGCGGCAAATGTGTCGATTGTCATCAAGCCGCCGGGCGGGCTGTGCTGCTGTCGATTTTTGTCAACCCGCTCTTCAAACGCGGCTGCGCCCATGAATAGAACCGGCAGGCCAAGAGCGACGATCACCAGAGCCCTTTCGCCCCCCATCCAGAAGGCTGCAAGGCTGATGGCCGGAACAAAGGCCAGCGCTGCAGGGCCGTTCAGAGCTGAGGTAAGGGCGTGAAGAATGCGTTCGACTTTGATATGTTTCCACATCGGATTTCAGGGCCTCTACGTTGGGCAAAGCACGTATTGGGCAACCGTAGAAAACCAATCTGAGTCAGACGTTAACGCAGCTGTGGAATCTCGTCTGAATTTTCGTCTTTTTTGCCGGGATTCAGGGCAAGGTTCGCGAAATCGAACAGTTTAGGATCCAGAAGATGCGAGGGGCGCGCGTTGGTCAAAGCCCTGAACATCACCTGCCGTCGACCGGGGCTGTTCTTTTCCCACTGGTCCAGAATCTGTTTTACCTGTTGACGCTGTAACCCATCCTGACTGCCGCAGAGGTCGCAGGGGATGATGGGATAATTCATCGAAGTGGCGAATTTCGCGCAATCAGCCTCGGCTACATGGGCCAAGGGGCGGAAGACGAACAAATCACCCTCTTCGTTCACCAGCTTGGGTGGCATTGTGGCCAGACGCCCACCGTGGAACAGGTTCATGAAGAACGTCTCGAGGATATCGTCGCGGTGATGGCCCAGTACGACGGCGGAACAGCCTTCTTCCCGCGCGATCCGGTAGAGGTTGCCCCGGCGTAGTCGCGAGCACAGGGCGCAATAGGTACGGCCCTGCGGAACCTTGTCCATGACGACGGAATAGGTGTCCTGATATTCGATGCGGTGCGGTACGCCCATGCGCTCCAGAAACTCGGGCAGGACGGTGGCCGGGAAACCGGGCTGGCCCTGATCCAGATTGCAGGCCAGAAGGTCGACTGGTAGCAATCCACGCCACTTCAGCTCATAAAGAACCGCAAGCAGTGTATAGCTGTCTTTGCCGCCCGACAGACAGACCAGCCAGCGCGGTGGTTTGCCATCCTTGTCATGGGCGGACGGGTCCACCATCCCATAGTGCTCGATGGCCTCACGGGTCTGGCGCACGATGCGTTTGCGCAGCTTTTTGAACTCGGTGGTCGAGGGCGCGCCAGCAAAGAGCGGATGGATATCGTCAGCTTCGTCAAACATTCGCAGCCCCTACAATAGTTGGCGCAACCGGGCAAGATGTCGACCGATTGCTGGGTCTAGTCCTGCTTTGTCTGTTCATCGGTGTCTGGCACCGGATCGTAGCCATCCCCGCCCCAAGGATGGCAGCGGCCAATTCGCCGTGCGGCGAGCCACGCGCCTTTGATCGCACCGTGCTTTTCAAGCGCTTCCAGTGCATAGGCGGAGCATGTGGGTTGATAGCGGCAGTTAAATCCGACCCACGGGCTGAATATCAGCCGATAGGCCCGGACGGGCAGGGCCAAGATATGTGACAGCAGAGTCATTTCCGCGTGCTGTGGACCTTGCGCAGAGCATAGCGCAGATCGTCCAGCAAAGCGTCGAACGGACGCGCGGCAGTCACTTCGGCGCGTCCGATCAGCACGTAATCCCATCCATCGCGGCCAGCCTCTGGCAAGACGGCCCGCGCGACCTCGCGCAGGCGCCGTTTGGCGCGGTTGCGGGCCACGGCATTGCCGACCTTCTTGGAACACGTGAAACCGACGCGAATTCCCGTACCCTCATCCACAGCGCGCTTGCGGGCCTGCACCATCATGGATGCGGTGCCTTGCCTGCGCGCACGGGCGGCCTTCAGGAAATCCGACCGTTTTTTAAGAACGGTCAGAGTTTCAGGCGCGCAAACGCACGCCGCCGGAGGCATATCCCCGGGGTGGTTCTTACCATCCTCAGGAGCCTCCGGCGGCGTCATGTTCATAACCTGATCAGTGAGCGGTTTACGCGCTCAGCGACTTGCGGCCACGTGCGCGGCGCGCGTTCAGGATCTTGCGGCCGGCCTTGGTGGCCATGCGCGCGCGGAAACCGTGGCGGCGTTTGCGAACCAGGTTCGAAGGCTGATAGGTGCGTTTCATCGCTCCGTCTCCAATCTATGCGGTGGGGTGCGGCGCGGATTCGCCTGGCCCTAGTGTTCGAAGCCCGTCCTCTACTGGGAAGCGGGGGGTAAGTCAAACCCCTAGGTGGGGGTTTTGACGCCTTTTGCAACAATTCTGTAACCACAGCGCACGAAAGGTTTCAAAATGGCGGTTATACGGCCCTTACCCCTCACATTCGCTGCTGTAAACATCAAGGCCGCGTGAGGCCCCTGTTGTATTGGCCCGCGACGGCGCATGTTTGGGGCAGAATGAAACGTACGAAACCGGACAGCCTTATGAGCGATACAACTCAGGCCCCGCGCAGCGGGCTTGCGCGACATATTCCTTTGCTGGTGATTCTCGCCGTCGCTGCGGTGGGTTTTTTCACGCTGGGCGACTATCTGACCTTTGAGACATTGCGCGACAATCGCGAAGCGCTGTTGGCGTGGCGGGATGCAAATTATTGGTCAATGGCGGCTGCTTTCGTGGCCATTTATATTGTCATCGTCGCTTTTTCATTGCCGGGCGCTGCTGTGGCCTCGATGACTGGCGGGTTCTTGTTCGGTCTCTTCGCGGGCACGGTTTTCAATGTATTCGCAGCCACGGTCGGCGCGTCTGCTATCTTTCTCGCGGCGCGCTGGGGGTTGGGCGAATCCCTGACGGCGCGGTTGGAATCATCTGAAGGCACGGTCAAGAAACTAAAGGATGGCCTGCGCGAGAACGAAATATCGGTCCTGTTTCTGTTGCGGCTTGTGCCAGTTGTTCCGTTCTTTGTGGCCAATCTGGTGCCCGCGCTGGTGGGTGTGAAATTCCGTAACTTCCTGATTACCACGGCGCTTGGCATCATTCCGGGCGGTATTGTCTACACCTGGATCGGCGTCGGGTTGGGGGGCGTGTTTGATCGGGGTGAGACTCCGGATGTCTCGCTGCTGTGGGAGCCCTTTGTCATTGGCCCGATCATTGGCTTGTGCGTGCTGGCAGCGCTGCCGATAGTTATCAAAGCCCTGCGCGGCAAAAAGGACGCCTGAATTCATGCAAGAACTGAAAACCGATATCCTGGTGATCGGGGCCGGGTCAGGCGGCTTGTCTGTGGCGGCCGGTGCCAGCCAGATGGGTGCTGACGTGATCCTTTTGGAAGGTCACAAGATGGGTGGCGATTGCCTGAATTTTGGCTGTGTGCCGTCGAAGGCCCTGATTGCAAGCGGTAAGGCAGCCTATGGGCAGGCGCATGCTGCGGCGATGGGCGTGGCCGATGTGGTGCCGCAGGTGGAATACGCAGCCGCCAAGGATCACGTCCAATCGGTGATAGCCCAGATCGAGCCGATGGACAGCCAAGAGCGGTTCGAAGGGTTCGGGGTCAAGGTGATTCGGGAATATGGCAGCTTTGTCTCTCCGACACAGGTCCAGGCGGGGGAAAACCTGATCACCGCACGGCGGGTGGTGATTGCGACCGGATCGTCACCTCTGGTGCCGCCGATCCCCGGATTGGATCAGGTGCCTTACTACACCAATGAGACGATCTTTGATCTGCGCGAGAAGCCCGAACACCTGCTGATCATTGGCGGTGGTCCGATTGGCCTGGAAATGGCGCAGGCACATATTCGTTTGGGTTGTGAAGTGACTGTGATCGAAGGCATGCAGGCGCTGGGCAAAGACGACCCCGAGGCAGCAGGTATCGTGTTGGACGCATTGCGGGCCGAAGGCGTGGCCATTCATGAGCAGGCGATGGTCGCGCAGGTCCGCGACAATAACGGTGTGGTCGAGGTCGTGACCCAAAATGGTGACATCTTCTCGGGCTCGCATCTGTTGCTGGCAGCGGGACGTAAGGCCAACACCGACCGGCTGAACCTTGCAGCCGCCGGGATCGAGCCGACCCGTACCGGGATCAAGGTCGACGAGGCGCTGCGGACCACAAACCGCAAAGTCTATGCCATCGGTGACGTTGCAGGTGGTCTGCAATTCACCCATGTCGCTGGGTATCACGCCGGAATCATCATTCGTTCGGCACTGTTTGGCCTGCCGTCCAAAGCAAAGACGGCGCATATTCCCTGGGCCACCTATACCGACCCCGAACTTGCGCAGGTTGGCCTGACCGAGGCTCAGGCGCGCGAACAGCACGGTGACAGGCTGGAAATCGCGCGGTTCGACTATCATCACAACGACCGTGCGATATCCGAGCGCAAAACGAAGGGCTTCATCAAAGTCATGATCGTGAAAGGCCGACCTGTCGGTGCTACAATCGTGGGGCATCAAGCGGGCGAATTGATCAACTTGTGGTCGCTGGCGCTGGCTAATAATCTGAAGATGGGGCAGATCGCGGCAATGGTTTCGCCCTATCCGACGATCGGAGAGCTTAACAAACGGGTGGCGGGGGCCTATTTCACGCCAAGGCTGTTTGAGAATCAGACAGTTAAACGGGTGGTCCGGTTCGTCCAGCGCTGGATGCCCTAACCGGGAAAGGGAGAGCAGATTGAACTCACTGTCGGGCCGATTTCTGATCCTGACGACGGTCTTCGTTATGTTGGCCGAGATTTTGATCTTTGTCCCCTCGATCGCGCGCTTTCGTGAAGATTTCCTGCTGAACCGGCTTGAACGCGCGCAGATTGCGTCACTGGCCTTGTTGGCCGATGACATGCTGGCAGAAGACCTCGAGGCCGAGCTGCTGGCCAATGCAGGGGTCTATAACGTTGTACTACGGCGCGACGAGATGCGGCAGTTGATGCTGTCTTCACCGATCCCAGAGGCGATCACCAATACCTATGACCTGCGCGATGCGGGGGCGTGGATTCTGATCCGGGATGCGCTGACACGGATGTTCACCCCGGACAATGAAGTCATTCGCGTGATGGGTGAGCCAGTCAAAGGCGCGGGGCTGCTGATCGAGGTGACCATCGACAGCGAGCCGCTGCGCATGGCGATGACCGACTATGGCCTGCGTATTCTGGGCCTGTCCTTCGTAATTTCCATCATCACGGCTTTTTTCCTGTTCCTCGCCGTGCGTGTCGTGCTGGTAAAGCCGATCAAAAGCGTTGTGGGTTACATGCAGCGCTATGCAGAGGCCCCCGAGGATGCGCGGGGGATCATCTCGCCCAACTCCAAAGTGACCGAACTGCGCGAGGCAGAGGAGGCGTTGCAGCAGTTGCAAAAGGAACTGACGCAGGCGCTGAAACAGAGGGAACGCCTGGCGCAGCTAGGCGAGGCGGTGGCCAAGGTCAGCCATGATCTGCGAAATATCCTGACCTCGGCTCAGTTGTTCACTGACCGGATAGAATCCAGCGATGACCCGCTGGTGGGGCGCATGGCGCCTAAGCTGGTGAATTCGATCACACGGGCAGTGTCTCTGTGTGAAAGTACCTTGGCCTTTGGTCGTGCCGAAGAGCCCGCGCCGACCCTGACCATGGTTCCTTTGCGCGACGTGGCCGAGGATGTAGTCGTCAGCGAGAAACTGGCCGTAGCCGATTCCTGCGTCGAGTTCGTGAACGAAGTGCCGAAAGATCTCGTGGCGCGTGCGGACCCCGAACAGATTTTCCGTGTCATGATGAACCTTGTGCGTAACGCCCGTCAGGCGTTGGTGGCGTCGGGTAAATCGGGCAAAGTTACGATCGCCGGCTGTGTCCACGAGGATGACTGGTGCGTCGAGATAAGGGATAACGGACCTGGCTTGCCGCCCAAGGCGCGTGAAAACCTGTTCACACCGTTTCAGGGCGGTGTGCGCAAGGGTGGCTCTGGTCTGGGCCTCGCCATCTCACAGGAACTGGTGCGCGGGCATGGTGGAGATCTTGTTTTGAAAGAGACGGGGCCGGAGGGAACTGTATTTGAAATTCGGCTCCCGCGGGGCGACCTGACTTTTTAAAATATTTTTGAAGAATCGACTTGCACGTCCCCAGAGGTAGGTCTACATAGCGCCTCACCAACGCGGACCGATAGCTCAGCTGGATAGAGTACTTGACTACGAATCAAGGGGTCGGGGGTTCGAATCCTCCTCGGTCCGCCATTGGTATCCTGTTGAACGTCACACGAACCTGACCCAACCGTCATAGTTGGACCAGAAACGTGATGAACGTTCGACATCAGAAGACCCCTCAATTCAAATATTCTTCTGGAAATAGAATGGGACCCAGAGCTGCAGATCAGTTGCTGGCAGTGGAGTTTGGTGCAGCTCTTTAGGTTGGCTGCTAGCCATCACTCGGTCCTTAAGAGACATTCGCCTCACATGTGAGATGCTGCAGTTGCAGCCTGTATTGCCGCCATTTGCCACGAAGAAGAAATTTGGGGCCGGTTGAGTGGGACAATCGACAGGATACGCCTCAATTGAAGCGTCAATTCTCTTTTTCTTGCTCCAGTCCTTCAACAACGACCTCAAAATCTAGTTCAGAAACGCTCCTTTCGGCATTGTCGAGTATGCGATGAAGCTGACCTAAAGCCGTTTCGATGCGTTCTAACTGGTGGCTCGAAGCAGCGACATGCCTGTGCAAGATCGAGATGCACTCATCCCACTTTCGTAGTGACGCAAAGCGAGAACTGTTTGCGATTGTTTGTTGGGTATTGAAAACGGTAGTCAGACCCACTTCAGTTTCGGAAATCATCTGTTCAATGATCGGTTCCACGTTACCCAGAAGCATGTCTTCGTCTTCGGGAAGGTCACACAAAGCTGAAATGCGATGTCGCAAGTGTACTTGTTCTGATCTAAGCAAGTTTATTGCGTTGTTCAGATTGAGTTCGAATTCCGCGTTCAGTTTGCTTGCTTCAGCGTACTTGCTGCTGACTGCTTGAGCGTGGTTTTGCCCCAGTCCAAAAATCGAAAGCAGAGTAGAAAGAATTGCTGCCCCTCCAAAAAGTCTTAGCTTACCCAATACCTTTAAAAATTTGAAGTCGACCGGTAATTTGTAATCTTTGACAAATAACGCGGCCCGAACCTGTCATCCAGCACGGTGTCAGTACTATGCGACTGCAACTGGCATTGGGGCCATTCACAGATTGGTTGATCACCCAGTTTACGACCGGTGGCGTCAATGAATATGGCAACACGGGTATGATTTCGCGTTATGATTGTTATTACTAGGGAAAATTGTCGTACCAATATTGGGTTCGTGAAGTTTTCAAGGAGTTTGAGTTTTGGCAAAAAGTTTATTGAGCGCTACCCTTCGTGCCGTCAAAGCCGCTGAGCGGGAGCGTGTGCGTCAAGCAAAGGCGTCGCAACGTGCGTATAGTGCAGAATTGAAAGAGCGCGAGCGCGAAGCAAAAGCGCGAGAGCGGCAGTTGAAGCAAGCAGCGGTTGCGAACGCCAAGGAAAGAGCCGCGCAAGAAAAGGCGGTCAAAGCAGCCCATATTGCTGCCCAGATGGCCGAAGTCGAAGGACTGAACGCGCAGATTTCAGATGTATACGCCGAGCTGGATGGGCTGCTCGCAGCGACGCTTGATGTAGATGATTTCGTGGACCTTGAGGCGCTACGAAAACCGGACGATGCACCCTTTGACAAGCTGGAGCTTAAGACGCCGCTTGTCTGACGTCAGCACCAATGGGACAGTTTAGGTCGATTTGATAAGAGAGGGTTTCTGGCTCATCGTAACCGCCAAGGAGTGGAGATGAGAAAGAAACCCGG
>NZ_JBQFUV010000020.1:0-38451 GCF_056539365.1 Ruegeria sp. BB7
GCCAGATCCCAGGTCCCGCCTGGCGCCTCAACCGTGTAGGTTGCCGTCCGCGGGGTACCATCGCTGCCCACATCCACGCTCACACCCGTCACCGTCAGCGGGCCACCCGGCCCGGTCACGGTGATGTCACCCACATCGATGCTGGAGACATCAACCGCCACGTTATCCGCAAAGGTCACCGTGACCTGCGTGCTGGACGCCCCAACATCCCCCTGACCGATATCAGGCGCAGAAGACGATTGCACAAACGGAGCCGATGTGTCGCCAGCGCCTGAATCGAAGGTCAGGAAAATCGGCTGCGTTATTGGGCCAAGCGGAGCATTCGCATCGTCCGGATTGATAACTGATGCCACAAACGCCAGTGGCACCTCGTCTTCCCCAACGAAATCGTAATCAGCCACACCTGCGAAATCGAACATCGCCGAAATATCCTGATCTGAGCCATCCAGAACGATGTCGAATGTCTGGAACTCGACAATGTTGTTGGCCGGGAAATCCGTCGCCGCCAATGCCGCAAGCTGAGCGTCGAGTTGCGGCGCATAAGCCTGATCTTCACTGTTGCCGTTGTAGAACTCGTTCGTTTCAGGCTGGATGAACCCTTTCGCCAAGGTCACGCGCGCCACAAGCCCGGAGGGCCCGTTCAGCACAACCGTGGGGCCGCCAATTCCGTATGTCCCTGCCTCGCCCTCACCCAAACCATTAACGGTAAGGGTTGGTTCCAGCCCCGGAGTGGCTTCTGACGAAACGGTATATGAGCCGGCATTGTTCCCCGCGCTAATCAAATCACCGGTGCTTGTGGTGCCATCTGCATAGGTGACCGTCACCGTCGCACCAATCATTTCTGCACCTGAGATACCTGCAGCATCCCATCCGAAAGACGACCCAGCGTCCAGTAGCGATTTCTTGGCACCAAGCAGGGAGTTCGGGTCCATATCGATCGAGAATGTGACGGTCTCTCCAGGCTCAAACCCACCGTTCAGTGCCGGGTCGAAGGTCAGGATAAGGCCTTCATATCCGGAAGCTCCGCCAATGCCGACATAATTGGAAGCGTCCGGCGTTGTATCGACACCAGTACCCCCTTCCGAGTCGATGGTCAGACCCTTGAAAATGGTATCGCCGGCCTCGCCAAACGGGTCAAATACCGCGTCAGGTACAATTCCATCGGTGATGTCAAACTCAACCTGGGTAATAACCTTTTCGCCGACATTAGAAATCTCGAACGAATCAACCGAAAAGGTCGATTTGTTTATATTGTCAGAGGTTTCGTTGACGCCTATGCGCGCAGCGCCAATGGGCACGTCAACGTTCTCGACATTGATCCAGTCCCAGGATGCTGCAAAAGAATCGTCTCCATCGGGCGCGGACGCCATCATGCCGACAAAGGCGCCCGTCGTGTTGCCCAGATTGTCATATTGGCCTTTGACCGCGGCAACCACATCTGCAGGCAGTGCCAGAGCAGACGTCTCGACCCAATCCGTATAGGTACCATCGTCGACGTAGCGCGCACGCGCCGTCGCACTTTCGATACCCCCCGTCAGATCCAGATCAATCGCCACCTGAAAATTCGGGTCTCCGACCCCCGCAATGACCGGGGCCTCAATACCGGGAATTTCGACAAAGCTGGTCAGGAAGCTGTCATTGGTCTCAACAATCAGCTGAACGCCGTATTTGATCGTCCCACCTTCATCGACAACGGCGATGGTCGCTTCGGCATAATCTGATTGGTCGCCTGGGCCAACAACCAACCCGACCTTCTCTCCGCCGTCCCAGACCTTGGCTGGTGGATCGGTATTCAGCGAATAGGTGAAAATGTTCACCATTTCCGTGCTGATTGTAAGATGCGTCGCATCAGGGGCACCAAAGCCAATGCCTAAAACATCCTGTTGCGTATTTGCAGCACCTTCAGCCGTCCCGTCATGTGCAACATCAAGGCTGACGAAACTGGAGGCGCCGCCCAGATTGAACACCCCACCGTTGAAAAGGCCCTGGGTTTCGTCCCCGCCATTGTCTGTCGCAGGCAAAACACCGTCGCGGAACGCGGCATTTATGCCGATGTCACCCGCAATGCTGTTGCCTGGCGGCACCGCACCTGCCGGCGTCGAGGATGGGTTGTTGAGTTCGAACCCCCAAAGCGCCGACTGCCCTTTCGAAATCGTGACGCCTAGCCCATCCAGTGGATCACCTACATGGGTGTCCACAATGTCGTTCAACCCGTCCAAATCCAGATCGTCACCAGGGTCAATCGGATCTCCGCCTGGAATCAGGAAGCTGACCGTGTCAGCCCCATAGGTCGCCACGGCGATCAAGCCGGAGAAATCATCCACCCCATCGCCGTTATTATCGATCAGTACCGGTGAAAGCCCCTGATCCGGCAGAGCCACGAGGGCCAGAGGATTTGATCCGGTTAAAACTTCGGTATGGACAATGTTGGCACTATCTGTCCGCCCGTCGCCATCAGTGTCGACGAGCTGGGCGAAATAGAGCGTTTCGTCGAAACTGGCCGCTACAATCGTGCCCTGTAACTGGCCGCCGAAATAGGTCGCTGAAAATTCGGTCAGCCCGTTGGTCGACTCCGGTGTTACAACCAGAGATCCGTCCACGGTTGGATCCAGAAGCTGCGATTCCGGCGAATACGGGGTCCCGTCCATGACGCTGGATCCATCATAGAAATCCAGAGGATTGTCGATGGAACTGCCCGGGTGGCTCCAATCATAACCAGACAGAACGTCGAACAAGTCCGCGGGCAGACCGGTGGTCGACGTGACATCCACCCAGCTTCCCGATCCGTCTTGCTCATAGATGATCAGGAGTTTTTCCAGGTAATTGCGGGCATCCGCCTCGTTGTCGAAAATCTGGATGCCATTGACGATGATCGGATCCGAAGATGTGGCCCCCGCATATGTGCCATCGGAGTTGAACGCCGCCTGGAGCGCGATTTGCGCGGCCCGGATCGGGCTGGCATGGCCGCCGTAGGTTCCGTAAGTATCCGTTACGTTGCCCAAATAATGAAGCTGGTCCCCGAAGCCCTTGCTGCCGGATTCGTTGAATTCGTTGGTGGCAAATTCCGTCGTCCAGTCATCGACGATCTCACCGTCAGTATAAGACAATGGTTGTCCGCCCCACCCCCCGTTTGGTCCGTTGTCCCAGGTGAATACCTCGCCCGAGTTCATCACGATGACATCGTAGGGGTTCCGGTATCCCGGTGCGTAAAGCTCGACCGGATTACTCACCAGCTTGAGCTGTCCCTGATCGCTGACAAGGACATAATCCGTAATCTTGGCCTGGTTCAGGCCATTGTTGCCACCCGCCCAGTCGGGCTGCAGTACGCCTCCAATCTCTCCGTTGTCATCCAGCGTAAAGTTGGGGTCCAGGTTGAGGTTCTGAATGGATAGCGTCGTCAGGTCGATATTGGGGCGTGTCGGGTCGTCCAGAGTCGAAAGGTCCAGAATAAACTGATTGCCATTGGCATCGGTTCTGATGTCGTAGGATTCCAGTTCGGTCAGATTGATCTTGATGATCGCACCCGACCAGGCAAAATCAATCGTGCCGGCAAAATTGTTTCCCGGCGCCCCCTTGTTGGTGATCCCGCCCACCGCAACGTACATGATGGTATCGCCTGTGACAGGATCGATCCCCAGGTCGATACCGTTATTTGCGTGGTTTTCCTCGGAACGCGGCAGGCCGCGCAACACGGCGACATTCGACAACACATCCCCAGTGTCCGGGTCCAGCGTGATTCGGTGAACTTGACCGGAATTCGTATCAAGACCGCTGTCTTCGCCAACCGCGATCCGCCAGTCAGAAGAAGAGACGTACAGTACGTCATTGCCAGCGGCATCCTTGGTCACGACCATGCCGGTGACCTGCCGCTGGTTTGTTCCGTTCAGTGCTCCGTCATCGTTGAAATTCTGGGTGTCATCCGGAATGGTGTCTATCAGCAATGTGCTGGTGGCGACGAACTCGTCCTCCGTGTCGGGATCAGGTCCGTCGGGCTGTCTTTCGACCTCATAGCGATAGATGGAACCATCCTGCTGCGCGACGAACAGGGTTGGGTTCCCCGTCTTGCTGAAATCAATAGCCGTGGGGTTATTCGAAACACTCCCGGTCAACCCTACTACGCCGAACGTGATCGGTTCCGCGGCATTGGCGGCCACCAAGTTTTCTTCACCCGAACTTTCCTCAACGACCAGTGTTGCACTCGTTTGCAACAGAGCAGGTGCAGCTTCTTGCTCCGTTTGCGACGCAGTAAGCCAGTCATCGCTTTCATCAACTAAAGCCAACTCGGCCGACACCGGCCCTGTCTCGTCACTGTTATCCTGATTTGTGAGTGGTTCCTGCGCGATGTCGCGATCCTGGTTGGGTACGCGCGTAGCTCGCGAGTCAGGAGGTCCTGACTGCTCTGCGCTGAACCACTCAGTTTCCGAGAAGCGGCCAAACTCGGGCTGATACTCATCCAGCCAGGTTGGCTTCCAGTCGGCCGCAGGGTTTAGAGTGACAACAAGATGCCCACTGTCGACGCTCCATTCAAAACGCGAAGGGAACTCCGGCCCAACATCCGTACCCTTATGTATTGCTGTATCCGAAGCTTGTGTGTGCTGAGATCCATCCAACGCATTGCTTTCGCCAAGCTGCGGCAACCCCCCCACATCAACTTCTCTTTCTGGAAGGGTGAATACACCTAAAATCTGATCAGAGTTAAAAGGATATATATACCCGTTCAACTCTGGAACTGACTGTAAAAACATACCAGTCACACTGAAATCGAGAAGACCCCGGTGACTATTAAGGCCAGAGTTTACGCCTCCAGAAGAAAATATATGCGACCTCATGGTCCTTCCCTCCCCAATTCAACACGTAACTATTCACTTGGGCGAACCGTGGCGGTGTCAGTTCTTGAAACGAAGGGTCGACACCTCTGAATAATCTGAATAATCGGCAAAACGTTTAGTGAGGTGAAATCGCCCCTTCGCAGCACGAGCAACATGCCGGAAAAGAAAATGCGAATGATGCGGCACCACAACGGACTGCATCAGGTATCTTTCCAGAATGTAGTGGGAATAGTCACTACTGGGGCGGTACCTCAGCACGACTTCTCCCGGTGCCAAGGTATCCCGTTTCTCAGATATGACTTTGGCTACACGACGGGTTCCGTCGGGATGGGTGATCACCAACTCACCCTTGCCCGCCGGGCAAGCGTCAGAAACAATCAGGTTTTCATCATCAATCAAACGAACCGGGGATGCCACTGCATCTGCCCATCGGTACGATACCATAACGCCGGATTTGGCCGCCCAGTCACGCATGGGCGTATCATTGTCCGCATTCCGCCGCAAAAGCCGCGATGTCAGTTTAGAGACGGACCTGGCCATGACACAGGCCCCCACCAGAACGATCATTTCCAACTCGCTCCGATAGCTTACCGGCTTGATGCACATGGCCGCGTTCAGGCGACCTCTGACCGATTTTGAGGCGCCATGGCTCATGAATGCCTGCGTAGGACCCAATAGACCTGGCTTGACGCCCAGGCGCGCAGAAAACCCCCGGCTACCGGGTCCAAGCAAATCTGCAATCTCGGGACGCAGCGGACGCGGGCCACAGATGTTCATGTCGCCCTTAAGCACATTCACCAGTTGCGGAAGCTCATCCAGCCGCGTTTCCCTCAAAAACCCTCCCAAAGGGGTTTCCAGGCCAGACCCGGCAGGCAGAACCTTATCCTTGGTCAGTTGGGCTGCCTTGGCAGTGTCCAGCGTTCTGAACTTGTAGATATCAAACAGTTCACCGTTTCGGCCAACCCGTTTACCGCGATAAAAGATCGGACGGCTCTGTGTCATCAGCAGGGCCAGGCTGATCAGAGTGAACAGCGGCAAAACCATAAAAAGCAGCAGCCCCGCTACTGACGCATTGTAAATCCGGTGCAGAATTTCAGAACGCGGCAGGAACCCGATGGCGCGCCCTCGTGTATTCCTGACGGCACCGTACACAACGGGTTTCTGCTGAGGTTTTGAACGTGTCGCAGCAGGTTCGGCCTGATGAATCTGGGGTTGCCCTTCCCGCTTTGTGTTCCGTATCGTTCCCGCGATAGAATCCAAATGCCGAAAATCACTTTTCATTGGACAAACTTCCCTCGTTTAACTCGGATACTGTTTAAAAGTCGTACGTCTTCACACCGAAGGGCCGTTGCTTAAAATAATTGCAACGTCAGCAGTATTAAATTCAGACAAAAAAGCGATCAACTACAGCATCGCAGTCGACAACCCCCCGGACATTTCCATCCCCAAGCTTATCAACAATGCCTTCAAAAGCAAGAAAGCTGATGGCAAAGCGCGTTCACGCCCCCTGAATCGGAGCTGTAAAGCGAGTTTTCAGCCATTATATGAGCAATCTTATGTACTTGTGTGACTACAAAAGCCTTCTACCCGGAGTAAGAAGCCTAACTCTCTGAAAAGAGTCGCTCATCCTGCCATGTCGATAGGACCGAATCGCGGCACCACCTCACGAGCCCACGACCTGTCGCAACGCCCTCAGAGGTGTTGCGGGCTCTGCCTGGGTCGAAAAAACGGCTCGGGCAGCCCGCCCTCGATTAGCCCTTCCAGAAGGCGCAGGTCCTCCTCATAGTGTTGGATAATCACGTCTTCCATTTCAGGATCCAACCGCGAAACCCCGACTGAGACGGCATTCGCACGCTTCAGTCGTCTTACAATCCCGAGAGACTGTAGCCCCAAAATTCTCTTGACCGGGTCCGAAATCATCTCGCGGGCAACGCCCTTACGGTTTATTGCATAGCCAAGAAGCCGTGACCGGTACTGCTTCGCCTCATTGATCCTGGGGAAGTCACTCCTACCGTCATCATCGAGCCCCAAAAAATCAAGCGCCCGACGATACACACCACCCGTATCCGCCTGCATTTCTTCCTGAAACAGGATCAGCGTCTGTTCCCGCGGAACTTGAGACCACAAACGCTCCAACATCTCACCAAAAGCTGCGGTACGCTTATAGTCCAGCGTCATCGTTGCCCGGCATTTCTTTGGTATTTGCTCTCCCCTCGCCCGGGCGTCTGAAAGATTCCACGCAGTTTTGAAATCCCTCTCATCCTCATCGAAGGCATTGAGAAGTTGCCGATGCAGCGAAGGCAGCATTTTGGCAGGGTTACGGAGCATTATCACAAACAGGGCGTCAGGGCGTTCGTTCATGATCGCTCGGATCGCCGTTTGCGAAAACAAATACCAGACAGAACCTTCCATCAACAGGCGAGTATCGCGGGTCGGGGAAAAAAAGGACTTATACTGATCCCTGTCATCGGTTCGCCGCAAACCCGGCAGGTCGTCTGCATAAAAATGCGGTTCCTTAGGTTTGCTGAAGGCGATCTGAGGGTGTTCTGATAGATATTGGGCCAATGCCGTGGTGCCGCATTTTGGGGCACCTATAATATATCCCTTCGGGGGAAAATTCGGCTGAAAGGCACACTCGTTCACCAACATCCTAAAACCGGCCCTGAAAGCGGGCGCGTGGACGCTCCGCCATAAAACTCAAACGATCTGGCAATTCTCGATCGCATGCAACTATGCGACGCACCCTAATTGTGGCGTCCGGCACAGATCAAGGAAAATACCCGGCGGGCCATCCCGCACACCTCATAGATCAGTTACGCTCGAGTTCCTTGGTTCCGAAGAAGGGAATGGCATAAAATCTGGCAAGGGCCACACACAAAACGGTGGCAGATCCAGCCGTCGGAAAAATGACCCCGAATGCTATCAACAAGCTAATTCCGAAATACAATGCAATGCCTCCTGCAAGACATCCCATGAACATTCCGATAGCCAAATATCCAACCATTTTCACTTAGCCTTCGATATTCTGTTCCGCGCAACCCGACCGACAAAACCTGTCGCAACAAATATTACGAGAATATGCCCATAGTTAGGCATGGCTGAACTAAATCGATAAAAATTGCCCGTTGGCTTGTACTGGTCGTTTCAACCTGCTCGTTGAAGTAAACTTAATACAATATTACGGGATGTACACCACCAATGGCTGATTTCGATCAGAACCGGCACATCAGTTGTCCCTCACCGAGAACGCCCACAGGCCACCTGATCTTGAACGGCCATCTTCGCTGTGCCCCGAATGCATCAGATAGGCCCAGAAGGCGGCAATCAACGCACTGGTGGAAAACAGGTAATTTTCAAGAGGACTGCAAGTGCCTCACCCCTGATCAGCCGCGTACCGACTCCGGCACCTCTTTCGATTTGCCCGCGCTGACCTCAGGAATTCCCTTCCAGAATTCCGCCCAAACTGCGAACGCACAGAAATATTTCCCCATGGTTCCATTTTGAAAGACGAATCATTCCTTGAGAGAATCGCCAATCCAGTCAATTATTAAGAGGCATTGTGAAGTAATGAGTTGGAAGGGAGTGATTTACATGTCACAGCATGAAAGAGATAGGGCTGAAGCCCCTGAATCTCCAGAACGCCGCGAACTTCTCGCAAAAGCGGGCCGGTATGCAGGCGCAACTTCAGCGGCAGCTTTGGTTCTGCTGTCAACGACCAAAAGTGCAGATGCTGGGGGTATTTTCCGTTCAGGCGGTGGATCCACGCATTACCGATACAAGCGCAAGTATTTCAACAAAAGAAGCCACCGGAAACTTAGAAAAGCCGCATACCAGCGTGGCAAAAACGGATGGCGCGGCCGAGGCCGTTGGGGTGGAAAAATCGACTGACGCCAACAAACATTGGATTTTGGCAACACCTGCTCAAGGCATTGGCTTGCACGGAGCTGATTAGGTTAACGTGCATCAAAAACTTCCAGGCTAAGCCGCGGGAGCGTACTGAGGTTCGATCTTGGAACAAAATAATTGCTGCACCAGGATGCTGTCTGGCTGTTTCAAAGCGACGAAGGGGACATAATATTTTCACTCACCTCCTGATCCCGACTGGCCCAAACCAGTTGGAATGGGTTGACGGCGAGGCCTTTCTTTTTCTCGAGGGGCGACAGTCCCTTTCCGTTTTGAACGATGAAGCGGCTCGGGCTTGGCCACGGTTTCAGACGGGTGTGATCTGTGACGATGATACACCCCGCGAAGCTGGAATTTGCGCCCCCTCCGTGGTTACTGATTTGAGGTCTGTCGGCGCGTTAGAGCCGCTTTCAACCCGCGATGGCCCAGCTCCGGTCAAAGCGACGTTGCTGGTTGATACCGGCATTTCCAGAGTTCTTATCGGGTTTGATGGGGCCATTCCCGATCCGGTGATGGCCGCCTTCAGGCACATGGCCGTGTTTTCCGGCACCACTTGCGACACGTATGTTCTGGTACAGCGCCGCATGTCCGGAAAATTCGACATCGCACTACGGGATGAACCACCGCTTCGGGTCAGTGATGAAATGCTTGTCCCGCAACTAAAACTTGCTATCACCGAGGCCATTCTCGAGTTTGCCGACGACCTGCTGCTGCATGCTGCGGTTGCAGTGCATGACAACGGACAGGCGATGCTTCTGGTTGGGGGGCCCGGCGCGGGAAAAAGCACATTGGGGGCGGCCCTCGAAACCGCAGGTTTCACCCTTGCCGGGGACGACATCGCCGTCCTCAAAAATGACGGGTCCGTTTTTGCCCTCCCCTTCCCGTCGACATTGAAAACGGGCACTTGGGAACTTTTGGGCGCCAAACAGGACGAGATATCCAAGGCAGACACGCATCTGAGGCCGGATGGTCAATATGTGAGATATCTGGCGATCGACAAGGGCGCGGCGCTCATTCCGCGCCCAGTCAGCTGGATCGTATTTCTCGATCGTCTGAACGACGGGGCTCCGGCCCAGTTCCCACAACAGGTTCCCCAGACGATATCCAGCCTCATCAGCCAGGCGTGGTCAGGTAGCACCGACCTAAACACCGATGAATTCCGAGCCCTTGCCGCATGTGTGAATGGAGCGTCTTGTTTCCGGTTGCAATATTCCGATCTGACTTTGGCAGTGGAAGCCCTTCGTGATTTTTGTACCGAACCGGGCAGGGATGTCTGATATCTCTGGATTAGGAGCCGACTATGGTTGCCGCCTCCCCTTTCGAACAACTGGTCATCTGCTTGAACGGAGAGTTCGAGGACAATCCCGATTGGTTCGAACTGATTTCGGTCGCAACCGACGAGTTCGTCACAACCGCCTTGTATCGCCACCTCATCGCCTCGGGCGCAGCTGAGCGGACAGAACCCGAGGCACTGGCATATTTGGCAGAGCTTGAACGCGCCAACACAATACGCAATCGCCAGCTTTGGGAGCTTACATACACAGCTGTTGCAGACATGAATGCAGCAGGGGTGATCCCAACGCTCATCAAGGGGGCGAGCGAAATGGCGCTGCTCGCAGAGCCCGCAGAGTATTCGCGCCTTCTCATCGACATCGACCTGCTCGTCTCCCCGGTCGACATACCGACGGTCCAGGCCGCTTTCGCTCGGGACGGTTTCGAAGTTGTCGAAAACAGCCAGCACGATCACTCTCCGGGCAGTTACTGGCGCCCCGGGGCCGTTGCCACGATTGATTTACATAACGCTTTGCCGTCCCGTATCTCGGCGCTGCTGACCGAAGAAGATCTCAGAACGCGCCTGATCGCACACGAGCGGGACGGTATCCACTTTCTGGTTCCTGATAGCAGCTTGCGCCTTCTCATCAACATTGCCCATGACATGCTGCATCACACGACCCTTGCCAGGGGCGCGACCAGCCTGCGTTATCTGCTGAGCCTGATTGAACAAATCGAGGACCCTCGATCCAGTATTGACTGGGCATGGCTTCACAGCAAGCGGCAGGATTGGCGGTTCCGGCTGGCCTTCGACCTGCAAAGCGCAATGCTCGACCATCTGTTTGCGGTGAAAATGCCTGCTCCCTCTCCTCCGAGCCTGGCCGTGCGGCTGCTGCACTGGCGGAGGAGGCTCAAGTTCCGAAACCCACGTCTGGGCCAGATTGAATGGACGATTGTTCGCTATGGGATTGGCGCATCGCGGTTCATGGGAATAAGTGCAAGATAAAGCGTTTCAGTCGCAACTTTGCCAACCAGAATGGATCTCAAAGGCCTGTAATCAGACGGGCAGCGACCAACAAAGTCTTTGCTAAACCAGCGATTTTTCTACTACTTTATCAAAAATCATATTGAAATCTCGAAATTAGTAGGTTTTGAAAAGTTGCGTGCAACACCCAAGGACAAGAGCCCAAGCCAGGGTGATCTTAACGATGATGGCTCGCAAACGCTGAGGCGAGGCCTAGTAGCGGCCTTATTTTTTTGCCTCATCGCGACCGCACTTATTGGGGATTCCCGCATTTTGCCCGAAGACGCTGCTAAATTCTTCAGTGTCATGTGCTGGACGGTTTTTTTGAGCAAGATCAGCATCGCACCCACCTTGGGAAACCCGCAACTATGACGGAAGCGCAGCATCGCAACAGCCCCGTCCCCCATCCGAAGGAGGATGTCTCGGAAAAAGCAAGGATCGATCTGTCCTCCCGGTACCTGCGGTGGTTCTGCCGCTACGGCGTTTTCATCTTGGCTGCTCTTTCTGTTATCATGACATGGGTTAAATCCGAGAGTTCCAACCGCGCAGTAATCGAGATTGCTGACCGATTTATTCTGAACAACGAGACCAGTATTCCCACGGTTATCAGCTTTTTACTCATGGTGACGGCTGCACAACTCGCCACGCTGATTTTCATTATTCAGCGGAGGCAACAAAGATCATGGCTGAACCTTTACTGGCTGCTCGCTGCCCTTATGCTGGTATTGCTGGCATATGATGAAATCGCCCAAGTCCATGAATCCATCCCCCCTCCTGTCTTTCGCGAGGTATTTCTTCATCACGGTTGGATTTTTGCGGGGATCTCTGTTGTGTCGGTCCTACTCGTTATGTTCGTCCCGTTTCTGCGGTCTCTGCCTTCGCCGCTAGCGCGGAAAATGCTGACCGCAGGGGCCATATTTCTTTTTGGGGCGGTCGTGATCGAAGGCGTCAGCGGCCTCTACAGCACCAAGATGAGCAAGGATTTCATTTACGACCTGCTTACAGTTCTAGAGGAATCCTGCGAGTTGTTCGGCATATGTTTCCTGAATATCGCGCTTTTGGACTTTATCGCGGGCCATAACCTAGTGCTCCGCTTTTCATCCATTCTTGGCGAAAAAAAATCATGAAGTCAGAGTGCTGCGCGACCACTCTATTCTCTATGTCATTTGAGGAATATTTACTCAGCGCAATCAGCCGGGAAACCAGGTTTTGAATTTTATGTAGAAGTAGGTCGGCAAGAAGACCAAATGTTTCGCGTGCGAAACATTTGGATCACTTACATATCTGCCTGAAGCCAGTCCTTCAGGGCCTCGGCCAGGCGGTCCGACACGCCATCCCCAACCAGTTCGATACGTCTCTGATCCGGCGCAAACCGCATTTCGACGCCATCCGACACACGAACGACAATCCGCTCTCTCGGAGCAGTTGCAGGGGCGGACGGCGTCGTCCGAGTCCAGGCTGGCGTCGAATGACCATCCGATACGACCGGAGAAGCGGCGCGCTCGGTGAGTGTAGACGACAAAATCTGTATCTCGGCCTCAGCGCTGTCGCGAGGTGTATTTTGTAACCGTTCTTTCAGCACCTCCGAAAAACCCGGATCACGGCTCATCTCGCGTACGAGTGCCAACCCTAACTTTTCGCTGATGGCCGCAGGAAAATACAGTACCGCGTCGAAAGCCTCAACCAGAGCGATGAACGTGCCGATCTTAGAGCGTTTTGACCGCGTGGCATTTCCAAACAGCCCCTGCAAAGCGGCCTTTTGGCTGGGATACACCCCCTCTTTCATTGCCTGTACCGCGATACGGGCGCGCTCGTAATGGGAGAGGTTTACCCGGATTTCGTTTTCCTCAACCATTGCCACATACGCGTTTTGGGCGGTGCCTGGGGTGATTACCATTGCCCGCACAGTGGCGAATTTAGGGTCTGAAGTCTCTTTGTAGAGCCGCTGCAACGCTGTCAGCCGCCGCCAGCCAGAAATCAAACCATGTGTCCGCCCACCAGCAGGAGAGGGCAGGGTGACCACCTCAATCGGCATCTGCTGACCACGAGCCCGCAAACTTTCCACCAGTGCGGTCATTTCCTCCTCGTTCTGCTCCAGTCGGTCGCGTACCAGATGCCGGTCGTCGATCACATCCAGCGCCAGCAACTCGATCATCCGCCCTTCATTGCGGGCGGATTGCAGGGCCTGGGCCACTTCTTCCAACGCTGCCGTGGCAGCAGCTTCGCCGGCCACCTGTGCAATCGGGGCGGAGCCACTCCCCATGGGCACGGATCTGGTTTCAGGGGCTGCACTCAAATAACTTGGCTGAGCCGGTGTAAGTCGTTTGCGCTTTGCCATCTCTGCTCTCCTCACTCGTCCCTGCAGGGGATCATTCAGCCGCCTGCTGCTCGGCCAGCTCTGCCCGACGCCATACGCCCAGCAAAAGCCGTTTGAAGGCCGCGTAGGTGGCGTCAAAGGCCTCACGCCCCCGGGCATAGGTCTCGCGGTTGAAATCGCGATAATCGGCTTCGTAGATGCCGTTGACCTGCTCACCTGCCTGACCGATCAGCGCGGTGAAATCCTGTCTGTGCGGCGAAAGCGTTTCACCCAGATAGGCCTGCATCAGAGCCGCTAATTCCCCCTGCTGTGCCCCGTCATACCGGGTAATCACCGCACGCACCGCGTCCCATTCGAATGCCATCTCGGGGCGGCCAAGGGCGCGGGCGGCAACATTTTCGCCCTCTTCAATGCTGACAAAGGTGGAATGCAGCATGTCAAAGAACCGGCCGGTGGAGTCAAACTCCAGAAAAGACGCTCCCATCGGTACCAGTAGGATATCCGCCGCCGCCAACCCGTTGATGGTCAGATAACCAAGGGCAGGGGGGGTGTCGATGAAGACCAGATCATAGTCGTCCAGTACTCCGTCCATCTCAAGCCGGTCCGTCAGCGCATCCCACAGCTTCCACCCGCGGGCCTGCATACGCCAGACCGGAATCTGAAATTCCGCCCAATACAGGTTCAACTGGGCCCCGATCAGATCGATATTGGGCCAGTGTGTTTTCTGGATCACGTCGCCCACAGTCATGTCCAGCGCAGTGCTCAGCGCTTCGTCCAGAGGCTGAGGAGGGTCGCCCCGGTCCAGACGACGCTGGTTTTCGAGACGCAGATATTCCGCGTAATGGCGTGCCAGCAGCGGAAAGGCGGTTTGCCATTCATCTTCGACCTGTCCCCCGAAAATCGAGGTCATTGATCCCTGACTGTCGAGGTCAATCACCAATACCTTGTAGCCGTCCAGGGCGGCGGACATGGCCAGATGTGCCGCTGTCGAAGTCTTACCGACCCCGCCCTTGAAATTGGCCACCGCCACTATTTTGGCGGGTAATCCGGCGGGGCGATAGGGCAGGTAGTTTTTAGCCTTCGATCCCTGTGCCCCGAAAAAAGCCCGCAGCCGCAGCACCTCATCCAGGGTGAACCATTTGGCTCCGCCTTCAGATTCTGACTGACCTTGTGGCAAATCTGGATTCTGTTTCAGAACACGGCGAAAATGGGCTTGGGCTACTGGGATCAGATAGCGGGTGATCTCCCAGGTAGAGAATAGGCGCAGCGACTTGCGGCCCTGTTCATCCATACCCCGGCTGGCCAGATCAGAGCGGCCTTGGCCACAGGCCCGAGCAATGGTGGCAAAGCCTTCGGAGCCTGTGGGTAAGGCCAGATCGGATAATGCTGCATCAGGGTCGATATTGAAATACGGGGGAAGGGGAGTGCCGTCCTTTGCCATGATATATACCGCTCGATGTGCTGTGTTTTCCCCATGATATCAAAAAACAGGGCACATGGAAGATAAATGGTCACATGAGCGATTTTTCTTAGCAAAATAAGGGGATGGTGGTGCCAATATAGCGCAGGAATTTGGGGTTGGTGTTTTTTTATAGTGTTAGATTTGTGTTATTTATTAGTTACGGGGATTTCTAGATTGATAGTAGGCCAATGAAATAAGGGCTCTGGGGTATTAACAGGGACCATATCCGATTCTGAAACCCCGATAGACTGACTCTAAACCCCCGATCATGTGACTCCGAACCCCCGATGAAAACCCGTTGTGCGGGTATGTGGATAACTCTAGGGTTGGTGTCACTAAAACCACGAAAAAAACGAGTCGGATACCGACCGGAATTCAGAGCCCTGAAAACAGGGCGATAGGACAAATGAGCCATGGGCAGGGCAGTGACAGAGACGGGCGGGGGGCTTCTTCCGGACCGCAGGCAGCAGGGCGATTTTTTCGTCTGTGATGTGTTTGACGCGATCCCCAAGGACGATCTGGCCAGTATGGAGCATCCGCTCTTTTCACTGGCGACCCGTCCGGATCGCCGGATACTCGAGTATGAACATAACGGGGTGCAGATCACTGTCACGCCGTCGGTCAAGGGGCTGGCGACGATCCATGACAAGGACATCCTGATCTTTTGCATCAGTCAGCTGATGGCGGCGATTAACGCCGGGCGGCAGGTCAGCCGGACGCTGCACCTGAAGGCGCATGACCTGCTGGTGGCGACAAATCGTGAGACCAGCGGAGATGCCTATCGGCGGCTGCGCGAGGCGTTCGAGCGGCTGGCAGGCACCCGTATCACCACCAATATAGTCACCGGCGAAGAAGAGACCACTACCGGCTTTGGCCTGATCGAACGCTGGGAGATCGTGCGCCATACCCGCGGCGGGCGAATGGTCAGCGTGGCGGTGACTCTTTCCGACTGGCTCTATCGTGCGGTGCTGTCGAAATCAGTACTGACGCTCAGCCGGGATTACTTCCGTCTGCGCAAACCGCTGGAGCGGCGCATCTACGAGCTGGTGCGCAAACATTGCGGACGGCAGCCGGGGTGGACCGTGTCGGTTGAGACGCTGCTGAAGAAATCCGGTTCGGCCTCGCCCCGCCGGGTGTTCCGCAAGATGCTGCGCGACATGATCGAGGCCGACCACCTACCCGACTACGAAATGCGCGAGGAACCGGGCGACCTGATCCGCTTTACACCCCGCAGCGGCCTGATCGAGCCCGACACACCGCCACCGTCGCTGAAACCCGAAACGCTAGAGCAGGCGCGCGGCCTGATGCCGGGTGTGGATGTCTATGGGCTCGAAGCGGAATGGCGCGGGGTCTGGGCCCGCTCGGGGGGGCCGCGCCTCAGGAAACCGGACGCGGCTTTTCTGGGCTGGGTGCGCAAGCGTGCGGCAACGCAGTGATGCGGGCGCGCCGTCAGGTCAGACCGATCTCTTTCACAAGGTGCCGGAAATAGTCGATGGTTCTTTTCAGTCCGTCCTCCAGCGCGACTGTGGGTTCCCAGTCCAGCTTTTCTTTCGCTTGGGAAATGTCTGGCCGACGCTGGAGCGGATCATCCTGCGGCAGCGGCTGATACACGATCTTCGAATGTGACTTGGTCAGTTCCAGTACCTTTTCGGCCAGTTCCAGCATGGTGAACTCACCGGGGTTGCCCAAGTTAATCGGTCCGGTGACGTCCGGGCCGCTGTCCATCATGCGCAGGAAACCTTCGACCAAATCCTCCACGTAGCAAAACGACCGCGTCTGCGAGCCATCGCCGAAAATGGTGATGTCCTGGCCGGTCAGGGCCTGAACGATGAAATTCGAAACCACCCGCCCGTCGGCGTGATGCATGCGCGGCCCGTAGGTGTTGAAAATCCGCACCACCTTGATGTCAAGATTGTGCTGGCGGTGATAGTCGAAGAACAGGGTCTCAGCGCAACGCTTACCTTCATCATAGCACGAGCGCGGCCCGATCGGATTGACATTACCCCAATAGTCCTCGGTCTGCGGGTGCACATTCGGGTTGCCGTAAACTTCAGAGGTCGATGCCTGCAGGATCGGGCATTGCAGGCGCTTGGCCAGCCCCAGCATATTGATCGCGCCGTGAACGCTGGTTTTGGTCGTTTGTACTGGATCGTGCTGGTAATGGATCGGGCTGGCAGGACAGGCCAGATTGAAGATCTGATCCACCTCAATATAAAGGGGGAATGTCACGTCATGGCGCAGGAATTCGAACCGTGGATGGTTGTGGAGATGGTCGATATTCCGCTTGGTGCCGGTAAACAGATTGTCCAGGCAAAGGACTTCGTGTTTCCGCTCAAGCAGGCGGTCAACGAGGTGAGAACCCAGAAATCCGGCACCGCCGGTAACCAGAATACGTTTCCTGCTGTCATAGGAGCGTGTCATAAAATACCTCAAATTTATTATTTTAAAAAAGACAGATTTTGCACTCTATAGCAAGCGGCTGCGCATTCCCGGGGCGGGGTCAGAACTGATTAAGCGCCTTGTCAGAAATGGTTTTCAACCATTTTGACGTTGATCCAAGCTGGGTGGTTGCACCGCAACAGCCATCATATTTTGGCAACCTTACATGACGATACCAGCCCGCCATGCTGAGGTAATGCGGAAAACTTTAAACCTGCGCGGCAGAGCAGGTGCTTTCCGTTGCAGATTTTGGAAAGGGCGCTTTTGGGGGCTTGTGGGGTATTAGAAATTGACGTCTTGGTATTTGACTCTGTCCCTGTTAACCAAATGACCAAAAGAGACAAAAAGCAGATCAATAAAAACAAGCCGTTATGACCGCTCAAACTGCACCAGTTCAATTGGGACAAAAGCCGCCCCCCCAGATAAGGCGGGCGGTGATCTATGCGCGCGTTTCAACCTCGGACCAATCCTGTGAACGGCAGATCGCCGATCTGACGGATTTTGCCGGTCGGGCCGGGTATGAGGTGATCGGCATTCATAAAGAGACCATCTCGGGCACCAAAACCAATCGTCATGCCCGCAACCAGGTCATGGCCCTCGCACAGGCTCGCAAAATCGAGGCGGTTCTGGTTACCGAACTCAGCCGGTGGGGCCGGTCTACCCAGGATCTCTTGGATACACTGAACCAGCTGGCGGGCTGGAACGTTTCAGTCGTCGCCATGAGTGGCATGACTTTTGAACTCGACAGCCCCCATGGCCGGATGATGGCCACCATGCTTGCAGGCATCGCCCAGTTCGAACGCGACCTTATGAGCGAGCGCATCAAATCCGGCCTGGCCGCTGCCAAAGCACGCGGCAAGAAGCTTGGTCGCCAACCCGGCCAACGGCCAAAGTCGGATCGGCTCGCTCCCAAGGTAATAGCATTGATCGAGCAGGGCCGTTCATACCGATGGATCGCCCGTGACCTCGGGATCTCCAAGAATACCGTGCTGGCTATTGCAAAGCGCGAAGGTGTTGCCCGCCGAAAAGCCGGGACTTCTTGAATACCTGGTCGCAGAAGCTTCTTGAAACTTTTGGCTGCCTTCCTGCCGCGTGCTCTTTTCCATGAGTTTGAATTTGCCCTGCGCTTCTGTCTTGCCCTCGAACAGGTGCAGAACTTGAAAAGAACGATGACGCATATCTGTCCGTTCTGTCCGTCGACGGTGGTATGCGCTACCCTGTAATCAACAACATTCCCGTTTTGATTGGCTTCAAACACTCGGTTGTGGATCAGGATGATTTACTGCAGTGGTTTTCCAAGATTAAAGAGCCCCAAAAGAGACTAGTGTCAGCACACGAAAGGCTGCCTTTAAGAAAATCAGAAAATGGACGTCTCCGGCCAAGCCGAAAACGTTTCCAAATCTGCAACATCTGGTCAACGAGCTTACCAAACGGGGTGGTCGCTCCCGGCTTATGCTTGTTGGCAGCGGCGGTGCGGTAGGTGCCGGTAATCAACTAATCCTCAACCATCCTGACATTGATGTGCTCGCGTTCGATATTGGACCGGGGCCGAATATTCAGGTGCTGGCTGATGCGCACCAACTGCGATTTAGGCCCAACTGGACCGACCCTGCATATCCGTGCTATCAAGAGCACCGGTATCATTGTGTTTAACTAATTCCTTTACCGCATACCGCGCAGGTTAATAGTGTATTTGTATGGTTGAGAAAGCGCGCTCGGATAACGTCGGCGAAAGCGTCCGGAACGCCTTCTGGGCCTACATCTCCTTTTTCAGCACCAAGGTTCTCAATCTTGTATCGATTGTTGTTCTGGCTTGGTACCTTGAACCCGCAGAGTTCGGAACCATGGCCATTTGCCTGGCCATCATGGGATATTTTGAGATCATCGCGCAATTCGGCATGGGGGCTGCGCTTATTTCAACCCGGGAAAAGGTGGAAGAGACTGCCAGTGCGGTTCTCCTGTGTGGTCTATTGTTTTCAAGCTCTCTGGCCGTATTGCTCTGGCTGACTGCAGGGCCGATCGCTGACTGGTACGGCGATCCGCTTCTTGCCAATCTTCTGCCCGTGATTGCCATTGCGCTGGTGGTGCGGGCTCTGACCACTGTAAATATGAATTTTTTGGTTCGGGAATTGCGCCTCAAGGCCAAGCTGGTGCCCGACGTATTGCGTGGGCTGACCAAGGGGCTTGTTGCAATATTACTTGCAGTCCTGGGTTTTGGTGTCTGGTCCCTCGTGTTGGGGCATCTCGCTGGTATCACCGTCGGCGCCATCGCGATCTGGGTCATAAGGCCTTGGCGACCGACCCACAGACCTGATCTGGAAACATTCAAATACATTGCCCATTTCGGAGGTCATCTGATTGGCGCGCAAACCATTAACGCGACCCCACGACTTCTGGACAATCTGTTGATTGGTAAGGTTCTGGGAGCGCCCGCGTTGGGAATTTATTCGTTGGCGTTTCGCATTCCCCAGTTGGGGATCAAGAGCTTCACCAATGTTGCGGGCTTTGTTCTTCATCCGGCCATGGCAAAAATTCAATCTGACCCCGAGGCGCTCAAATCCTATTACTACGGTTCTCTGAAATACTGTGCCCTTCTGATGTTCGGAACCGGTGCGGGCATTGCGGTTCTCGCAGAGCCTCTGGTGCATGTGCTTTACCCGCCGAAATGGTACGCAATAATTGTACCGATGCAGATTTTGGCCATCGCATTTGCAGTGGGAACGATAAACATGGTTCCGGGGAACCTTCTGAAAGCCCTGAGCCGAACCGATCTTATGTTCAAGATCTCTTTAATAAATTTACCGTTTTTCCTGATACTTATCTGGTTTGCAGTCCCATTCGGAATAACGGCGGTCGCCTTCATTCAATTGGTCTTGGCCGTCATACGATTTATGACAAACTACCTGTTCCTGAAAAGCAGGCTGGATATCTCTGGGCGAAACACATTCAAAGCACTGGTGCCCGGCGCTGTTTGCACGGCAACAGCATCCGTTATGGCGCTGATTGTTCAAAGTGCCTCAAATACAAACAGCGACCTCGTGCTGCTCATCATGATGGGTGCAGCTTTTGCCACAGCATTTCTGGTGTCGTTGCGCATCATGGCCCCGGAAATCTTTCAGCAGATTGCGCAGCGCTGGATACGGAAAACGGGCAGGGCCTAAAATAGAACCCAGCCCGCTATTGGTTAAGGCTATCTTCTGGATCAGAGCATACCGTGTCCGTTCAGGCCGGCAGGCTTTGCGCCAGAAATGCTGATGCTATGCAATCATTAAATCCGAGTAGAATTCAATGCTGTCCATGCGAAGAGGTTCACCGCCATCGGGGGTTCCTTCAAAAGCGATGAGCTCACCGTTTTCGATCCAGACATCTTCGATCACATAACTTGTCAGGCTGTCAGGGGCCGCAAGTTTCTGTTCGGTTTCCTGGTCCCAGGTCCAGCTGTCGACGGTTTCACCACCGACACTGACGTTGAGAATGCTCTCGCCATCGGATTCGTCGAAATAGTTGACGACGATGTCATAGAAGCCCGTTTCGCCTTCGAAAGCTGTCGACGCCTTTGCTTGCCCTTTCCCAACGGCCTTGATCAGCTCACCGCCAGAGGCAACCGAATTCTCCCTAATTTTCCACCCGCTTTCGAGGTCCAGCGTTTCCGCTTCGACCACATAGGTTGCGGGACCATCCACTGGGTTAGGCAGAGAGGCGTCCTCTTCGCTTTTGTCAGCGTCCAGCTGCACAAGATCCAGATAGTCGATCCTGAGCGGTTCTTTCCCGTCCGTCGTTCCCGAGAACGTAATCACGTCACCGGAATTCAGCTGGATGTTTGAAATGGTGATTTCGCTGGCGGTCAAACCGTTCGCGAGATCTGAACCCAGATCCTGATCCCACGTCCAGTTATGGATGACTTTTCCATTTACCAAAACAGATAGGTTCGACGCGCCGTCAGCCTCGTCGTAATACCCGATGGTGAAATCATAGGTACCGCTTGCTCCGTCGAACGCGGTCGATGCTTCACCATTTCCTCCGCCTTTCACACCGATCACGCTGTCACCAGAAGCGCCATTAATCGAAGACACGGAAAATCCGCTGTTCAGGTCGAAACTCTCAGCTTCGATACGGTATGCAGCAATACCATCAGCGTCCGCAGGTGGAGTTGTCGGTTCTGTTTCAGGAGCGGGGGCAGGTTGCGTATCCGCAGCATACCCGTCGAGCAAGCCATTGATGTAATCTTCGATATTGTGCACACCATTGCCGTCGGCATCGCCATGTGCATCAAACACATCCGGGTTCGAACCGAGGATCTCCTCGTAGTAGTCCGGTATTCCGTCATCGTCGCGATCACTTGGCGCCGTGGTGTTGGGCACGAACACATACCCGCCCACATCGTCAGGAGAATCGATGAAGCTGCCGGTTCCGTCGATTACCGACTGGATGATCCGTTCATCAATCGGGCTTAGTTCCGGGTAACGTGCGCCGGCGTTTGAAAGGACGTAATCCAGAGCCTCGTCTGAGGACAATATGGTGACATTGCTCGGCTCGAACACGTAGCTGTCGGAAATTTTCGACAGGGCAGCGCCATCTACTTCAGCCTGGTTGTCATAGACATAATATGCCGTGCCACTTTCCGGCGACTCCAGGCGAATGGCCGCACGTCCTGCCGAATCCTCGCCCGCCAGATAGACATTGCCGATGATATGGGCCGTCGTCCCCTCGTGCCCAAGGAAACCATTTGGACCGTAATTGTAGACCACGTTGTTGATGAATTCGATCTGCTTGGAGTCGTCTTTCACCGTAGCATTCCGAAACTCGTTATGTGCCAGCAGGTTGCCGACTACCGTAACGTTCGAGCTGCCATCGCCGATCAGCATGGCCATCGAATGGTCGCCCTTCGAATGCAACGAGCTTTTCAACGCTTCGGCGAAGATATTGTCAGAGATGGTAATGTTCTTGGCACCGTACCAGACCGTGATCAGCTCATCGATTGACCAGCTGAACGAGTTACCGTCGATGATAACATTTTCGACAGTCTGAGTACTGCTGCCGATCGAGATGCCATCCCGGTTGTCCGGAGTATCCCCATCGCCATCCCCCGGGCGGAACTGCAAACCACGGACGATAACATTGCTTTCGACGATGCGCAGCTTGGCACCCGTTACCGTGATGCCCTCAGGCGAGGTCTGACCGGCAATGGTCACATCACCATTTACCTTGATCGAATCCTGAAGATTGATTTCACCGCTCACCTCAAAGACGACGATCCGCGGTCCGTCGAGTTCTTCGAGAGCCCATCTGAGTGATCCCGGCCCCGAATCCGCCAGAGTCGTCACTTTGACGATTTCGCCGCCCCGGCCCCCAGTGGTTTCGGAACCGAAACCCTGCGCGCCTTCAAACGCCAAGTCGGCGCTCGTCAGATCTTCAGCCATCTGAATTCCTTCTCGATCTCAACAGGAACGTGCTTGTCCCTTGTATTGGTTTCATTAGGGCGCTGAGTGGTGCCCCTTGAATGCATGCATCCCAACATGCGCGGCGCTGCCTATACGCCATGGCACATATTTAAAACCGTCAGCTCGATAACACCAAGCAAGGTATCGGCGAAATTTGTCTTGGCGGTGGCTATTTTGTGCGGGTTGTTGCCAAATTTGGGTGTATTGGTGCGTTTTGAGCAATTTTTTGCCGCACATCCGTGGATTTCGGCTAAAGTAAGCCGAGACCGCAACAAAATATGCGGTCTGCGGCAGTTTACACATTCCCCTGCTGCGCTCGTATGAAAGTTTTGTTTGGCGTTTTTTGATCGGTTACTGGTGTTCAACGGGTATTTGTATGAGGAAAATCAAGATTCTCGCTCTTACAAAGTCGACGGGCGGCATTGCATTTTACAACAGGATGCTTCTGTCAGAGCTGGATCAGGAACGGTTCGAGTCCCATACAATTTGCTTGTCGGACGGTGCTCAGGCATACGCGGACAAACTTGCCGATGCGGGGCTGAGCGCCGAAGAATTTGCAATGGCGCGCTACCGGATCGACCCTCTGGGCGATTTGCGGGTCCTGAGACATGTGGTTCGCGTGGGGCGCGAGCGCGGGGTGGATATTCTGATCTGCCATGGAAGCAAGGCTGGCTTTATCGGCCGCGCGGCAGGCCGTATTCTGGGTTGCCCTGCCATATACCGACAAGCCTCGATGCCTTTCCTAAGGCGGGTCCAGGGGCGCAAGGCACCAGCCTATTGGGCGCTTGAGGTTATCGGAAACTGGTTCGGTGGTAAGATGGTTGCCATCACCGAATATGCCCGCGAAGAAACCCGAAGGCATCGGGTGCTGTCATCGGATGCCATTCAGGTGATCCGGACCGGTGTTGATACGGAACAGTTTCAGCCCGCCGGACGGCGGGACGCCGTCGCAACGAAACTTGGATTGGATCCCACACGCCCGATTGTCGGCTGGTTCGGCCGGCTGGAGCCGCAAAAGGCGCCGCTCGACTATGTTGCGGCCCTCCGCAAGGTTGCCCCGAACCATCCAGAGGCTCAATTTGTCATGGCGGGTGAGGGCCGCCTGCACGAGGAAATCAAACAGGCCCTGCAGGGATTGGAGAATGTTTACCTCTTTCCCTGGCAGAACGATCTTGAAAGCACGTTTCAGGCGGTGGACATCTATGCCCTGAGCTCGCATTGGGAAGGGCTGCCCCTGACCCTGTTGCAAGCGATGGCCAGTGGGTGTGTGCCGGTTTCGACCACAGTGGACGGATGTGCCGAAGCCGTCGAAACCGGAGTCAGCGGCCTGCTTGTTTCGCCCGGCGCGCCCGATGAGATGGCTGCGGCCCTTGATACTCTGCTATCTTCTCCTAAGCGCAGGTCCGACATGGCCCTTGCCGCTCGGCAAAGGGTGCTGGACCTTTTCGACCGCCGCCGGATGGTCCGCGAATGGGAGGAATTTCTGACCTCACAAGTCACCTCCACAATGCAAGCCTCTGTGCCGCCAGCCGGGGCAGAGGCGCTGGTGCCAAACAATGGGGGCAAACAATCAGGTCTGCGGATATGCATGGTGATCTCGTCCTATCACCCGATCGTTGGCGGAGCCGAAAAGCAGGTGGCTCAGCTGGCGCGGCTCATGATCAGCAAAGGGCACGCGGTGCGCGTCATCACGCGCCGCTACCCCGGACTGTCCGCGTTCGAGTTGATTGACGGTGTCGAGGTTCAGCGTATTCGCGCCGACGGGACCAAAATTCTGGCCTCGGCCCGGTTCCTGACCGGTGCCGCGCGCGCCATACGCCGCTATGCCCCTGATGTTGTTCACTGTCACTCGACCTTCAGCCCGACCTTGGCCGGAATCCTGAGCGGCGGTCTTTCTGGCCGACTGCTGCTTGTGAAACCGATGTGCGGTGGTGAGGTAGCGTCCATCATGAACAAGACGGGGGGCGGTTTACGGCGGTTTGCCATGCAACACAGGGTATCCCGCTTTGTCGCGGTGAGCAGTGAGATCAAGACGGAACTGCAGCAGTTTGGGTTCCCGGCTTCGAAAATCCTGAGTATCCCCAACGGCGTTGACATCGAACGCTTCCGCCCCTGCGCTGCCTCGCACGAGAAAGCCGCTCTCAGAAAAGAGCTCGGACTGCCCGAAGGTCCGCTGTTTCTGTTCGCCGGACGGTTTGCCCGACAAAAGCGCTTGCCGCTGCTGCTGAAAGCCTGGCCCCAGGTTCGGGCGCATTGCCCATATGCAACTTTACTGATCGCTGGCGCCAACAGGGACACCACGTCAGGTTTTCAGGCCATCGGTAGCGAGGCCGAAGAGGTGCCGGCTCATTTGCTGGAACAAGACAGTGTCCGGTTTTTAGGTCATGTTGATGACATGCCGTCTTATCTGCGCGCCTGCGATGTCTTTGTGCTGCCTTCGGCACGCGAGGGGCTATCCAATGCTCTGCTAGAAGCCTGCGCATCCGGGCTGGCTGTGGTGGCATCAAATGTCGGCGGCACCGAGGACTTGATTAAAGATGGCCACAATGGACGGCTGTTCACCCCCGATGATCTGGGCGAACTGGTCCGCGCACTGACCGACCTGAGCCTGGATGCCGGCTTGCGTGACACTCTTGGCGCCCATGCGGTCGAAACGATCCGCAAACAGTTCGACATTCGGCAGACAGCAAAGCGCCTGCTTCTGGCCTACGCCACATTAAGCGGCCCCCAAGAAACCGTGCCAGAGTCCGCCTTGGGTAATATAGTCCGAACCGATGGAGGCCGCGAATGACGTCTGACGGGCCAATTTTCATTCTTGGGCTACAGCGTGGCGGTACCAATCAACTCTTGAACATCTTACGGTCTCATCCGGACACTGCCTGGCCGAACGGAGAATTTCATGAGGTACTGCGGCCGAGTTGGTACAACAGAAACACTGTGCCGGATTTCGCCCGTATCGCGTACCACTATCTGCCGATCCTGATTGCAAAAGGGGATTTGCTGAACCCGCATAAGCAGATGCGCCCCACCGCAATGGATCAACGCATGCGAACCTGGATATCCAAGAGACTCAAGCAGGCCACAATACTAAATCACGCAGAAATTTCCCGATACAAGGCCGCCATGGAAGCACATGGTTTTTTCCGGAACGGACCTGCCACCAGCTCCAGAATGGTCATGAAACTGGTCAACTATAATGTCGAACTTGCCCGGGACCTGCGTCAGATTTATCCCAATGCCACTTTCATTGGCATTGTGCGCGATGCTGTCGGTATATGCGAAAGTATGATGTCTCGCGGTGCAACGCCGGAAAAAACTCTAAGTCTGTACCAGTCCGTAGCACGGACATTTCTTGAACTGGCTGACGAAGATTTTCCTATCATGCTGCTCCGCTTCGAAGAAATCATCACCGACATCGCAGCGACCAGCACCAGAGTGTTCTCATTCTGCGGCCTCGACCCCAAAGCGACCTCGGGATTCTGCCTGCAGGATAAGGTGCGAGTCTTAGATGAAAACGGCCGGGTCGTCGGTATGCAGAAGAGGGATGCATATTATGATATTGCCAGCGCAAACACTCATCTGCGGGCGGATGTGAATATTTCAGCCCATGCCCGTTTGCCGGAACACCTCAGATCGCAGATCGAGGAAAGCTGCGGCCCTCTCATGCGGCAGCTTGGATATAGTTCAACCAAGACTGTTTCTGCCTGACCCGGCTCTCCAATCGCGTGGCAACCGCAACAGATTCAGGTGGTCTGGCATGTCACCATCTGCCATATACTTCAGTCGCGCAATACGACCGGCTTCGACGGCAAGCAAAATGACGATCCAAAGAAACCTCGGATAGGAGTCATGTAAAAGAACCATTCCCGCCAAATACCCCGCGAGCCCCGCACCGAACGCAATAAACTGTCCTGCCCGCTGGTCATCGCCGTGCGCTCGCGCAGCTTGAAAGGCTCCGACAAGTCCGAAGGCAGCCATAAGCAGGATCGCCAGAAAATAGAGCAGTCCGACCAGACCCTTCTCAGCCAGAACTTCTAGATAAAGGCTGTGAGCCGAGCGCCCCTCGCCCCGAAAAATCAACCCCTTTTCCAGAGCGACGTCCTGATAGTGGATTTTGAAGTTTCCGGTACCAACCCCTTCCCAGGGATGCGTGGCAAAAAGCTCCCAAGCCACTTTGTAGGCGGCAAGCCTGCCTTCTGCGCCTTTGTCAACCGCAACTGTTTCGGCCAAATTACCAAGGGTCGAAAGCCTTTCGAATGCTTCTTCTCCTAGAAAGGCGAAAGCTGCTGCCAGCAAGCTGGCGAAGGCGATGATCCCAAACAGCTTTTGACGGCTGGTCAACTGGAAAAATAAGATTCCCAAGCCGACAAAAAGCGCCAGAATCCCTCCTCTGGATTGCGTGAGTAAAAGTCCAAGCAGCAATAGTGCTGCTGCCAGCCCCCAAAAAACTGACTTTAAAAAACTATCAGATCGAAAAAAAAAGCCCAACGCTAGTGGAATGTGGAAAACAAGAATAACAGCGAAAAAATTTCCATCATCAATCGGACCTTCGAAGCGGCCATGGAATTGATCGAAATGCGAAAAGAGTTCGATACCAGGTGGTAGAACAACACCCAACACTTGTATAAAGCCCAGGCTGCAAATTGCAGTGACCGTTGCGACAGAAGAAACCACGACGGTTTCGAAGCCGTTCCGATACCGCATGAAAGCCAGCACGAGCAGCGCGACCATCACCACTTTGATGAAGTCGACAGTACTGTCCAGCGTCACACGCCAGTCGACGGCATAGGTTGCTCCAAACAGGGTGAGTGCCAGGTATCCGACCATCAGCCAGAGGGAAAGCCAGCCAATATAGGGGCGATCACCCCATAAGAAATAGCGCATAATCAGCAGGGCCGTCAGACCGGGAACTGCAAGCTTGGCAATAGACGGGGCTCCAAACCCGACAATCAGATTGGGTGAGAGGTTGGAAACGATCATAATGATCAGCATCGACAGAGCGACCAACGGGTAGCGTAGCGTTACCAGGCTGACGACCCCGAAAACTGTCAGCGCGACCAACTCAAGTGTCGAAGAGTTGCCGATTGCGATTGTGATAACAACAGCAGCAAAGCCGATCCCCATCAGCTTTGCATATTGTGAAAGCCTTGCCTCTTCGACCATCAGCGAACACCTTTCGCGTACCACTGGGTTTCCAACAAACGGCTCATATCCAACTCAGTGCAAGCTTCGCTTTTTCTGAATCCGCCGTCCGATTGTGACCCGGATACCATTCATCAACCCTCGCCTGCGAACCACATGCACCATGGATTTCACGCCGTCCGCAACAGTCAGGCCAATCAGCGCAGGTCGTGATAAAGGTTTGTAACGATCCGCGTACTCCATTTCGTAAGGCGTGGATTCGATCACATCATAGACAATCTCTTCAATTCGTTTCTGCAGCTTCGGCGTAAGCGCTTGACGATATTTTCCGAAATTGTGTTGATCGATTTTTAGCTTTCCTTTTGTGCTGCCCAGGTTTTCGGAGGGAACTGTCAGGGTCATCATGTTTTCCTCAAAAGGATATTCAAGAAATTCGGATATCCGCCGCAGCTCCAATTCAGGTTTTTCGAGCAGGCATTCGTAATAGACACTAAGATAGTCGCCCCCAAGATTAGGCGCGCTTCGATGTGCTGCCTTCATGTCGCGTGCCCACTTTTTTGCCACTCGCAACACATTGTGGCCCCACGCCTTTTGCGCGGATACGGCTACATCCCGGGGATCTCGGATGATATGCACAAACCGCGCGGTTGGGAAAATCTCCTTCAAAAGATCCATTTCCAAAACATAGGAAGGTGTTTTATCCCCCCACAAACCCTGCGCATCAGCTTCGCCATTTGAATAAAATCTAAAAATGATTTCGAATGCGTCGCTCCACGTCTGCGCAAACCTCAGTTGATCGAAATCCGTCCGGGTCATGACTGGCTTTCCCATCGCCCGACTGTAGAGCTGGAAGGGCATTCGGTCAAAATCGGCAAACAGTTGGTCGAGATCCGCGTCAAATTTTTTGGAATCACCCCCATGCCTCTGGAACAGATACGGGACGAAATAGGTTTCGGGATTGCAGAGATTGATAACAGAGTTTCTGTTCAGCAGGTCGCGAAGCAGTTTTGTCCCGCTTCTTGGGCTTCCCACTAGGAATAACGGCCCTGAGTACTCTCGCATAAACTCGCAAACCCGAAACAGTCTAATTTAATGGCAATAAAGTTAGCGGCTGCACCCAATTAGTCAATCTTTTGCCTGCGCCCGCTTACGGCACGATAAGATCATCCCATAGACCGAAGGTGCATGGTTTGTTATGTTTTAGGTTGAGTGCTAAGTTGTGTTTTGTGTTTTGGTAATGGTTTCGGGAGTACGATTTTGTATAGGCAACTGAAAATTTCCTGGAAGTTTGTGAAGATTGCCACGATTGTTGTTTTTTGTGTATTTCCCGTGCTTGCGTACTATGTGATGCTCAAGCCGCCGGTATTTGAAGCAAGATCACTTATTCTGTTCGCACTGGGTCGGGAATATATTTATGTTCCGGATTCATTCGGTGCCGGTGCCAAGGCCCCAAACCCCGGTGATTTTCAAGGCGTCGTAAACGCCGAGATGCTTTTGCTCGATAATCCCGAGCTTAGCCTTGCCGCGCTGGAGGCTGTCGGAGTGGATCGGGTTTACCCTGGCCTGCCACTTGACAAAGAGGCGCTACGCCAAGCCGTTTTGTGGGTGCAGGCAGCAACCACAGTAGAACTCATCACCGGTTCATACGTAGTCAAAATCGCAGTCCGGCATGTAGAGCCGGAAATTGCAGCCGAGTTGACCAACGCAATCACCGCAGCCTTTCTGGAGCGGCGGCGCGAACTTTATACCACCCGAGAGACCTCCCGGCTGGAGACCCGCCTGAACGCCGCCGTCAGCCAAGCTGCCGATACCAACAATCAGGTGCATGAATTGCTCGGTGGTCTGGACCCTCAATTCATCACCTACGATCTGAGCAAGACATCTGAAGATCAGGCCAATCTCGAAAGGCTTCTGAGACAGTCGCGCACAACCTTGGCTGCCCTCAAGGTGCGCCGGGAGCTCTATGCTAAGCGCTTGGGAATGGAGGACCGGTTGCTGCTCACTGAAGCCGAAATTGAAGAAGAGCAGGCAAGGATAGACTACATTGAGAATTCCATGCTCGAAAATCAGGAAAAGGTGAAAAACCTCTCCACGCTCATTCCGGTTTTGCGCCCCCTGATTTCCCTTCAGCAGCAGCAAGCCGAACAGATAGCAAGCCTGCAAATGCGGCTGCGCGACAACCTGGCCCTGAGTGGTGCCAACATTGAAGGAAACGTGCGTGTGATCGAGCGGGCGGTTCCCCCACTGCGCTCCAGTTCCGCGTCCTTGAAGGTGCAGCTTGCCATCGTTGGGATGGTATCCTTGCTGGCAGGTATCGCCGCTGCCGGATTCAGCACGCTTCTGACCGGCGGAAAACAAGAGACCTCCGGACCCACCAAGCTCCAGAACCAGGGTACGAGCGGCGCCAAACCCGCGAGGTTTCAACCAATATTCAGACAGCTGCGCGCCCAGAATGCGAAACACAAGCCCAAGGTCAAAGCGCCGACACAGTGACAGATCTTCCCCTCCCTTGTGTCAGCCTGCGAGGCTGGAGGCCGTAAGCCAACGCGCCAGAAGAAGGCGAAGCAACTTAGCTGTGGGACTATTGCAGGAGAATGATAGTGCAGGACGGCCCTGAATCCTCACCGCTCAAGTTGGCTTATATTGTGGATACCCTTGTAACAGGAGGGGCCGAGCGTCTGGTCGTGACCTTCGCAAGAGCGACCAGGAACCGGACTGATATCGATCTTACCGTGTTCGTTCTCAGTGGTAGTGGCACTCCTTTCTGCAATGAGCTTGAACACATGGGGATCGAGGTGGTCTACCTTCCAGGGAAAAGTCTGGTTGATGTCGGTCGTTTTCTAAAGCTGGTGTACCAACTTCGAAAGAGATCGATTGAATATGTGCACGCGCACCTGATTTCCTCGACTGTGCTGGGGGGGTGGGCCGCTGCAATCCTGCGTCTGCCCTTCGCCACCACGATCCACAATGTAAAAGCCAGCACATCCAGGGTCCGGAGATTTCGTGGGTTCTTGTATCGCAGCGTCCTGCGGATGCCCCGAACAGTCAGAATTGCTGTCGGTCAGGCCGTCGCAGAGGCGGCGCGGGCCGACACCGGAGGGCGCGGTTGCATCGTTGTTCCAAATGCGGTTTCACCCGATGTGGTGGCACCACCGGGCGCGCGGGAAGCGACGCGCGCGAAAATGGCGCTAGACCATCGCAAGGTTCTGATCGCGGTTGGCGCGATCATCGGGCAGAAGGCATATGAAGACCTTCTGGTAGCCTATGCCCAGGTATCCTCGCAGATGTCAGATACCATCCTGCTGATCGTCGGAAACGCGCCGGAAGCGGACCGCCATGAGAACCTGCAGGCGCTGGCAGAAAACCTCGGCATAACCGAACAGATCCGATTTCTGGGTCTAAGACAGGATGTGCCGGACTTGCTGTCCGCCGCGGACCTGTTCGTCAGCGCGTCGCATTGGGAGGGATTGCCAGTTTCGGTGCTGGAAGCCATGGCAAATGGAGTGCCTTGCGTCGTGACGGATGCGGGCGACAATACCCTTGTTCTGAGGGGTACGGGAGCCCCGATTGTCCCTCCGGGGCAACCTGATGCCTTAGCTGAAGCATTGCTCACCCTTTTGAAGGATGACACAGCCCGGGAGCAAATCGGGCAGGCGGAGTGCGCACGAGTTGCTGAGCATTATGGCGTCGAAGCTTGGGTCGACAGGCTAGTAAACATATACGGAGAAGCCGGGCACCGGTCGGGTCACACCAGTCACTGCAATAGCGCCCAGGCGCCGCGTTTGGTAGCAGATCACAAGGATGGCGCATCGTGAGCACAGTTGATGTGGTACGCCGCCGCTTGCGGCGCAGTTTTATATATCCACTTGCGCGCAACACACAGCTTCATCTTCGGAATCTCCAGGACAGTTCACGCGCACTTCCAAGTTTTATCGTCATTGGGGCTCATAAGGCAGGCACGACGTCCTTTTATAAGAATCTGACGACCCATCCCCAGATTTGGCCCGCCTGGACCAAGGAGGTCCATTATTTTGACCAAGCGAAGCTTCCATCTCTTAGCTGGTACCGTGCACATTTCCCCCCCGAACGTGAATTAGCTGATATCGGAGGGATCACCGGCGAAGCCAGCCCGTCCTACTGCCTTTTCCCGCATCTTCCTGAAATGATTCATCAATGCCTACCAAAGTGCAAATTCATCATTTTGCTACGCAATCCGGTTGAGCGCGCCTATTCCGCCCACCAATACAACGTCCGGGGGGGCATGACCGATATTTCGTTCCAGGACTGGATCGAACGGGATTTTGCCCGCCTGGCCGGGCGGGTTATAGATCAAGAAATGTTTTCTGAATTCCTTTCGGAACCCCGCTCTCTCGAAAATGTTCCATTGGCACTGCTACGAGGCGTTTATGTGGAGCAGTTGAAATTTTGGCACGCAGTGGTTCCAGAAGATCAACTGCTTATCCTCAACAGCGCAGACTATTTCGCGGACCCCGCTAGCGTGTTGCGGTCGGTCTCGACGGACTTCCTGAAACTGGATGACCACCAGTTCGAATACCGGAAAACGCGCACCGAAGCGCGCTCATACCCCAAGGTTGATGAAGCGGCCGCGCGGCAGCTCGAGGAATTTTACCGCCCCTATAACGAAAAACTCACTTCCTATCTGGGTCGCGATTTCGGTTGGTGATCATAAACCCGCCATTTAGTTTGTGACTCCTTCAAACTTCACAACCAGAACATCGCCCGGTCGCAATTCGCTGGTCATGCTCACACGTTCGGGCTCTGAGCTTCCGTCGGCACGGAACACCTCGAACACAGTTGCGGCCTGCTCTTCCACGGTCATCGCCAGCGACGGGGCTGCAATTCGCAGGTAATCCATGCTGGCGTTGAGCTGCGAGCGGAGCAATTCTATGTTTTCATCCGCCGCAACTTTGTCCGCCAGCAAATCACGGTGATACCGGGTCAGCGCCACATCGATTTCGTTCTTGGCATGTGCCGCCGTCTGCGCAGCAGACGCCGCGCGAGCCGTCGTCTCGAGATCATCCGACCGATACCGATCCGCTTCGACCTTCCAGTCGGTCAGCCTCTCTTTTCGGGACAACCCCTGCGAGACCAGCTTATTGACATCTGCCAGCTGTGCTTCTGTCACCTCAAGCTGGCGTCCGATAATTGTGCGACGCTGCGCATACAAATCCGCCTCTGCAGTCGCGAGCGCCTCTCTGCGGCTAAAGCCCTCGATTGACTCGTCCAAGATGGTTCGGCCCATGCGGACAAGCGAAACCTGGTCCGGGTTCACACCCTCAACTGTCAGCTCATTGCCATCAAGTTGTCCGGCCTCAACCAATTCCAGTTCCGATTGTATAACTCTGCGTTGATCTTCTGCGAAATTCAGTCGTATGCGCGCCTGCACAATGCGCTGCTGTGCATCCACGATCGCCCGCTCATTCACGGACGCGGCTGTCGTTCTTTCATATCCTCCGGCCCTGGCAACCGCTTTGATCACTGTCATACCGGGCACGTACGGATAAGTTCCCGGGGCCTGAACGACGCCCAGCACAGACACTGGCCGATATTCAGCGACATCCACGATGACCGAGACCGATCCGGAAAAGGATTCTGTCGCCCGCTTCACGATACTGTCTTCGATCTCGGGCAGCGTCAGCCCGGCGGCTTCTATCGTACCCAGCATGTGGAGCCGAAATGTTCCATCATCCCTGACCTGCGCGATCCTTGAAAACTCGGTCCGTCCCAGAATCGAGATGTCCAGCTTGTCCCCTGGAGCCACCACGTAACTATCCGCGACAGCCTGTTGAAACAGACCAAAACACAGGGCCGCAGCCCAAACTAATATTCGAACACTTTTAAACATAGACCTGTCTCCGTCTGCTGGGTTCACCTTAAACCGCATCCGTCACCTACAAATTCCGAACCAGCCCCCGACATATCATAGATGGACCAGAGCCGGTCCATCATAGCGGCCCCGGAAAACCGGCTCTCTACGGTGTCCCGCCCGGCCTTTCCAAGCCGCCCCCGGGCATCCGCATCCGCAATCACACATTCCAAAGCACCGGCCAGGGCCGATGGGTCCGACGGTGCAACCAGCATGCCATTTACCCCGTCTTTTATCAAATCCGGGATGCCACCGACCGCGGTGGATACGACCGGGACTTCGGCCGCCATCGCCTCAAGCAGTGCCATCGGCAGGCCCTCCCATTTAGAAGCAAGGGTAAATATGTCGATCGCTGCAAGCAGCGACGGCATGTCCCGCAAATTGCCTGTAAAGGTCAGTTGGCCGTCTCCCAGCCCAAGGCTCCGCGCCCGCTGCCGGACAACTTCCGATAGCTCCCCATCTCCGACGATCAGGGCATGCATATTCAGATTTCGTTCCTGCAGCCGGGAAATGGCTTGCAGGAAGTTCTCGTGATCTTTCTGCTCCGTCACGCGCCCGATTTTCGCAAGCACAACAGCATCTTCAGGCACCCCGAATTGAGACAGATCCATAGGCTGCACCCGTCCGGCAGCGAACCGATCCAAATCGACGCCATTTTGCACAACCTCAATCCGGGCACGGTTATACCCGCCGAAGCGCGCCACATGATCCGCAACATTTTCGGTGACAGCCAAACAAGCGTCGGCACCCGACGTGAGCGTCCTGTAAATGCCAGACAACACCCTTTTTCTGCGCCAAGGGTCGGTGTTGTGCAAGGTAATGACCCGGCGCCGGTTCATGTAGCGGGCGGCCAATTGCCCGACCAGATCGCTTTTGATCAGATGGGTGTGCACAATATCCGGGTTCCAGTCGCGCATCAGCCGAAGGGCTCGCGTCAGCGCCCGTGGATCGCGCAACCCATGCCGACTGAGCCGCACCGTTTCGACCCCGCGCCGGGTGATCTCAATCTCAAGCGGCCCTTGGGTGAAATAGGCAACCTTT
This sequence comes from Ruegeria sp. BB7, assembly GCF_056539365.1. Classification (NCBI taxonomy): domain Bacteria; kingdom Pseudomonadati; phylum Pseudomonadota; class Alphaproteobacteria; order Rhodobacterales; family Roseobacteraceae; genus Ruegeria; species Ruegeria sp. BB7. Next base: position 34,758 of record NZ_JBQFUV010000020.1, read on the forward strand.
ACCTGATTGCCCCGCTGATGCGCTGCATCCAGCAGATCGAGCAACAGCGTTTCGGCACCGCCAATACGCAAGCTGTCAATGATATAGAGAAGCCGCAGGCTCACCAGATCACCTCACCGACGTTCACGCCGTCCCTGCCCGCCGGCGTATGTGCCATCATGCGCCGCACGACGGCCTCCCAAGTAAAGCTTTCGCCCCGTTCCAACCCGGCAAGCCCCATCTGACGGCAGGTCTCTGCATCTTCCAGAACCTGATAAAGCGCCTGAGCCAGCCCTGCGCTGTCTTTCGGCGGGACCAGCCGCCCGGTTTCACCGTCCCTGACAATCGCACCGATATCCCCTGCAGTGGTCGAAACCACCGGCAGTCCAAATTGCATGGCTTCGAGAAACACGATGCCAAAAGGTTCGACCCGTGACGGCATACAAAAGCAGGAAGCGCGGCGGAAATAATCTTCGATCTCCGAAAGCGGCAGACGTCCGACCACCTCGCACCCGTCGACATCGACCTCTGGAGAACACCCCACAATGGTGAGCGTCACATCCGGCAGGCGTTGTCGTAGCTCAACAAACGCCTCAATCAATTCCGGTCCACCCTTGCGATCCCACTCGACACCCACGAACAGTATATTCCTGCGCGCGTAGCGGTCCTGTGAGATGTCGAGCGAACGGCTGGGCCTGACAGACGCCCCCGCCCCGATCGCCGAAACCTTGCAAGGCGCCATACCGTAGTCCTCAATCAGAAAGTTTCTGATCTTGGGGCCGAAGGTGAAGACATGCGCAGCCTTTTCATAAATCTCGCGCTCACACTCCAACCACTGCCCGGAAGGATAGCCCGTGCCTTCCTGATCTTCATCGGCAAGACGTGCGCGCGCCACATGGTCGGTATAGACAAAATTCGGACAGCCCGGCAGCGCCGCCGAAAACATCGACTGTGTCTGCACGGAGAAATCAAACCCCTGATCACCAAAGCGCTGTTGCAAAAGCTTCTCGGCTGCCCTGAAATAGGCCCTGTTTCGGAACAATCGGTAGCGCAGCACCGAGCGCGACCGAAAACTCCCAAGCCCGTATTCCCACGGAACATTCACCAAGCTGTTAAACAGCCCTGCATAATTTGACCGCATCGCCACACCGAGATTGAAGGTCTCGAACGTCACCTGGGGGAACTCCGTTTCCAAAGCTTCCAGCAACTGGGCGTTGATATGCGAAAAATGCCCGAATGTGACGAAAAGCGCCCGAGAGCCCGAGCCCCCGCGCGCGCTATCTTCCAAGGTGTTTAAAGTATCCCGCATGTGCCGCGTCCGTCACGCAATCTGGTCATCCACGTATGTGAAATCAAAATAATCAGTTCTCAGCGGCTCGGAGCCATCCTTGAAGCCGACGATCTCGATCACATCCCCCGAAGTCAGCGACACGTCGCTGATCGTACGCTCGACAAACGACGTCGGGTTCGCAAGCACATCCCCCGCATCCACATTCCAGATGAAGTTGTCGATCTCGACACCGTTCACCAGAACACTCATCTGCGACTGGCCATCGGATTCGTCAAAATAACCAAGCCCCAGATCGTAAACACCGGTCGCCTCGGTGAAGGTATAGGACGCCCGCTGTTCGCCGCTGCCCCCCGCCTGCAGGTACTGACCTCCCGACGCGACAGCATTGCTTTTGATGTTAAAGCCGCTGACGATGTTGAACGTCTCGGCCTCGACCCGGAACGGATCCGGTGGGGCAGATGACAAATCAACCGTGAAGACTTCAAGCGACGGATCGGCCGCCACGGCGTTGCCGCTGGTGTCTTCAACCTCGCTCGCAAGCAGCGCCACCGTATAATCGCCCTCATCGGCTAGATCCCAGGTCCCGCCCGGTGTCGCAACCGTGTAGGTTGCCGTCCGCGGGGTACCATCGCTGCCCACATCCACGCTCACACCTGTCACCGTCAGTGGACCGTCCGGCCCGGTCACGGTGATGTCACCCACATCGATGCTGGAGACATCAACCGCCACGTTATCCGCAAAGGTCACCGTGACTTGCGTGCTGGACGCCCCGACATCCCCCTGACCGATATCCGGCGCTGAAGATGATTGCACAAACGGAGCGGTCGTGTCCGGCCCCCCGCCGCCGCTGACAAACTGGAAGTCCAGATAATCGGTTCTCAGCGGCTCGGGGCCATCCTTGAAACCAACGATCTCGATCACATCCCCCGAAGTCAGCGACACGTCGCTGATCGTACGCTCGACAAACGACGACGGGTTCGCAAGCGCATCCCCCGCATCCACATTCCAGATGAAATTGTCGATCTCGACACCGTTCACCAGAACACTCATCTGCGACTGGCCATCGGATTCGTCAAAATAACCAAGCCCCAGATCGTAAACACCGGTCGCTGCCGCAAACGTATAAGACGCCCGCTGCTCGCCGCTGCCAACCGCTTGCAGGTACTGGCCGTTGGATGCCGTGGCATTGCTCTTGATGGTAAAGCCGCTGACGATGTTGAACGTCTCGGCCTCGACCCGGAACGGATCCGGTGGAGCCGTCGACAGATCAACCGTGAAGACCTCAAGCGACGGGTCGGCCACCACGGCATTGCCGCTGGTGTCTTCAACCTCGCTCGCAAGCAACGCCACCGTATAATCGCCCTCATCAGCCAGATCCCAGGTCCCGCCTGGCGCCTCAACCGTGTAGGTTGCCGTCCGCGGGGTACCATCGCTGCCCACATCCACGCTCACACCCGTCACCGTCAGCGGGCCACCCGGCCCGGTCACGGTGATGTCACCCACATCGATGCTGGAGACATCAACCGCCACGTTATCCGCAAAGGTCACCGTGACCTGCGTGCTGGACGCCCCAACATCCCCCTGACCGATATCAGGCGCAGAAGACGATTGCACAAACGGAGCGGTCGTGTCCGAACCCCCGCCGCCGCTGACAAACTGGAAGTCCAGATAATCGGTTCTCAGCGGCTCGGAGCCATCCTTGAAGCCAACGATCTCGATCACATCGCCCGTCGTCAGCGACACGCCGTTGATCGCGCGTTCGACAAACGACGACGGGTTCGCAAGCGCTTCCCCCGCATCCACATTCCAGATGAAGTTGTCGATCTCGACACCGTTCACCAGAACACTCATCTGCGACTGGCCATCGGATTCGTCAAAATAACCAAGCCCCAGATCGTAAACACCGGTCGCCGCCGCAAACGTATAAGACGCCCGCTGCTCGCCGCTGCCCCCCGCTTGTAAGTACTGGCCGCTGGATGCCGTGGCATTGCTCTTGATATTAAAGCCGCTGACGATGTTGAATGTCTCGGCCTCGACCCGGAACGGATCCGGTGGGGCCGTCGACAGATCAACCGTGAAGACCTCAAGCGACGGATCGGCCACCACGGCATTGCCGCTGGTGTCTTCAACCTCGCTCGCAAGCAGCGCCACCGTATAGTCGCCCTCATCGGCCAGATCCCAGGTCCCGCCTGGCGCCTCAACCGTGTAGGTTGCCGTCCGCGGGGTACCATCGCTGCCCACATCCACGCTCACACCCGTCACCGTCAGCGGGCCACCCGGCCCGGTCACGGTGATGTCACCCACATCGATGCTGGAGACATCAACCGCCACGTTATCCGCAAAGGTCACCGTGACCTGCGTGCTGGACGCCCCAACATCCCCCTGACCGATATCAGGCGCAGAAGACGATTGCACAAACGGAGC
>NZ_JBQFUV010000021.1:0-35778 GCF_056539365.1 Ruegeria sp. BB7
CCGGACTCTGTCCATTCAAACAATTCGCTGAGCTGGCCGCCTAGCTCCGATCCGATCCGATCCTTGAAACAGCTCGTCGTGCTCAAAACTTTGCAACAGAACCAGGGCGCAGCCAATCCGTGTGTCACGCCGACACGGACGTCCACGCCACGCAAGCCCAACCGGGGCTCATTGCCGAAGCATTTGCCGCGTATTGAAGAGGTGATCGCGCCAGATAGCACGGTCTGCGGTTGTGGCACTGAACGGCACATCATTGGCGAGGATGTCAGCGAACGTCTCGATATTGTCCCGGCCCAGTTCCGGGTTATCGTGATCCGTCGCCCCAAATATGCCTGTCGGCCCTGCGAAGAAGGAATTACTCAGGCGCCCGCTTCGGCGCATCTGATCCCCGGGGGGATGCCGGCCGAGGCAACCATCGCCCCTCTCGGCAGATTGCTTTGCAATCACCTGCCGGGCAGCGCATGTGATCGTCAGCAAATATGTGGGCGATCTTCCTTTGTATCACCAGGCTCAGATCTATGCCCGACAAGGGACCGATCTGGATCGCTCAACCCTGGCCGCCTGGGTTGGCAGGCCAGCGTTCGAGTTGCGCCCCGTCTATAACGCGCTGATGGGGGTTCTGAAGCGGTCGGGCAATTTGTTCATGAATGAAACAGTTGCCCCGGTCCTCGATCTTAGTCGCAAGAAGACCAAAAGGGCTACTTCTAGGCGCTGGCCCGCGATGATTGACCCTGGGGTGGGAATGATCCGCCCGGCATGGCTTTCACCTATGCGCCGGGTCGGGCCGGTGATTACGCAAAGCAAATTCTCGAAGGGTTCAACGGTACGCTGCAAGTTGACGGCTATGCCGGATACAACCGCTTGCTCAAATGGCAGGAGGGTGCAATCCAGTTGGTCCACTGTTGGGCACACGCCCGGCGTAAGCTCTTTGATGTGGCAAAGGCGGGCAAGGCCACCCCGATTGCGGATGCAGGCATCGCACAGATTCAGGCTATTTATCCCATCGAACAGGAAATCAGGGGCAACGCCCCCAAAACCCGAGCGGCGTCGATCCGCAAGCCTGGCTCACCCAAACACTGACCGCCATCGCAAACGGGCATAAACAATCCAAAATCAGCAGGCTAATGCACTGGAATTACATCGCAAACGTGTGATCAGCGAAACGCTGACAACATAAACGCTGACAACATAGCGGAGTACCACCTCTTTGGGGTGGGCGGATAATCAATAGTTTCTGTGCCGGGACGAACCTTCACGTTTTGTTGTACTGAAGGCTGAGAATTTTTTCTGGTGTGCCGGTGTTTAGGTCGTAATGGCCCGCTCACTCAGACACCGGACAACTGATTACAATGCTCACAACAAACAAACTTTCGATGTCTTCGATCGTGCCGAAAGTAAATGACAGAGGCACTAATCTGATGACTAACAAGGGTCGAAAAATCGAACAAACCTATTCTACATCGAGCGGTCTTGTTCGCCGACTGGCCAGCCTGAACGTCTCGTTTGCGCTCAGTTCATATCAGTCGAACACCTTGTATCTTGTGGGTCGCAACAAGAATAACGGGATCAACGTTCATCAGGCGATGGTGCGACGTCCTATGGGTCTGCATGTTCAGAAATCCGGTGACCGAGCAAACACGGCGGGCGGCCTCACGGTGACGGCAGGCCATCAAGTCATCCGATTTGAAAATACCCTGCAACCCGGCCAGGAAATCAATCACACATTCGATGCCTGTCTTACCCCGCGCATGGTCCACTTCACCGGCAGCTTGGATGCTCATGATGTAGGTGTTGACGATCTGGATCGGCCGATATTCGTGAATACCCGGTTCAATTGTCTTGCCGAACCAGGGAATAAATATTCGTTTGAAAAAGTCTGGATGCCATCTTTCGTAAGTGCCCTGGTCGATGAGGACAGGTGCCATCTGAATGGCCTGGCAATGCAGGATGGTAAGCCGAAATATGTGACTGCCGTCTCGCGATCGAACACGATTGACGGCTGGCGCGACCGCCGGAATGGAGGGGGTGTGATCATTGATGTCGACAGTGATCAGATCGTTTGCGATGGGTTGTCGATGCCTCATTCTCCGCGCGTTCACAATGGGCAGCTGTGGGTGTTGAATTCCGGCACGGGCGAGTTGGGACGAGTGCCTCTTGAGGGCTCCGACAAAGGAAGGTTTATTCCTTTGGCTTTTTGCCCAGGTTTTCTGCGTGGTCTCAGTTTTCAGGGCGATCTGGCGTTCGTGGGCTTGTCTAAACCGCGATACAAGCGGTTTGAGGGTCTGCCGCTGGATCAACGGCTGAAAGATGCGGATTCCGAACCATGGTGTGGCGTACAGATAATCGATTTGAACACTGGGTCATGCGTGGATTGGTTCCGCATCGATGGTGATGTCGCCGAACTTTACGATGTCGAAGTTCTGCCGGGCACTGTTTGTCCCATGGCAATTTCACCAAGCTCGAATGAGTTGGAGACCCTCGTAACCTACGACGGAATGATGGCCGGTACCTGCAAAAGCTGACGGCCTCTTTCAGACATCCCCCTCAACAAAGCCAAAAAGAATAATCCTGACGGAAAGGATCCAGGTACTATGCGTGCGATAAACGGTAAGCTGGCAGGTCATAACCCCCAAAAAAGTAATCACTTTATCGTGGCGGTCCGAGATAAGCTGTTGCGCGGAGGACGTATTGCCAAAGCCGCCGGCGAGGTGGTCAGCTATGCTCCATCGTTTTCAGGCACCTTGGGTTCTGTTTCGGTTTCGGCATCCGGCCGCATTACCGGCCTGGCGCTTGCCACGTCTTCGTTTGTGGCCCTTGGGGCTGCCGCGTTTGGGCAGTCATTGCCTGCGCAATGTACGGCAACCCCGGAGCCGCTGGCAGCTGGGAGCACGGTCAATTGTGTCGCTGAAGCACCTGAGGTGATCGATGGTATCGACATTGACGAGGACAACATCACCTTGAATATCGGCAACGCAGACACACCAACAATCATAAACGATGGTGGCAATCTGGGTGTCGGTGTATTTCAAAGCGGTGCAGGTTCGCAAACGCTCAATATTATCAATGCTGCATCTTCTGTGTACGGAAGTTTCTACGGCGTTCGTGTTGACGTTGATCCCGGCGGCGACGATCTGACCATTACAAGTGAGGGCGATATCACTGGTGGGTCGGACGGAATTTTAGCTACAAATGAAGGTTCTGGTGCTCTGACAGTCACGGTCAGTGGCGATGTAACTGGAATTTTCGACGACGGGTTGGTGGCGGGAAATGAGGCTTCCAACAGCACAAATCTGTCCGTTACTTCGAGCGGAGCCATATCGGGCGAGGATCTTGGCCTCTACGCCTTCAATGATGGCACAGGCGAGACTAGTGTCGAAGCCCACGACGTGAACACTTTTTCTGGGGATGCAATACGTGCCCGTAACTTTGTTAGATCTACCGATTTATCGATCAGGACAACGGGCACTATCAATGGGAATGATGATGGGATCGACGGGATAAACTTCGGCGCTGGCCAGTTAACGATTAGTGCAACTGGAGACGTAGTCGGGGTGGAAGGCGAAGGGATCAGTGCCGAGGGGAACGGCTTGGGCGTTTCCATTACGGTTCTTGGCTCAGTGACTGGTGGTGGCACAAACGAACTCAACCGAGATGCTATTGAAGTGACTAACAATGGCTCTCGTTCAATTAGCACTTCGACTACGGGTTCGGTCACGTCAACGAACGGAACAGGTATAATCGCGGTCAATTCGGCCGCTGGTGAAAACATTGAAATCACCACCCAAGGCACGGTTCTTGGCAATATCGACGGAATTAACGCAACGAATGAAGGCTCTGGCGCGGTAGTTATCACTTCACAAGGGATGGTCACCGGAACGACCGGTACAGGGATTAGCGCACAAAACAGTTCAAACGGTACGGGTATTGAGATTTCGACGGATGGTGCCGTTTTCGGAGGCATATCCGGCATCGATGCGATCAATAATGGCTCTGGTGATCTTGACGTGAATTCAACCGGCCTCGTAGAGGGTCTGGATTTTGGTATCTCAGCCGTTCAAAATGGCGAAGGTGCGCTGAACATCAACGCGAGCACGAGCAACGTCGTTGCTTTTGCCGGGGGTGGAATTGCCATCAATGCCGAAAACACTTCGGCAAGCAGAGGTGACATCACCATTTCAGCAGGCGGGGCATACGGCGATACCGGGATCAGGGCTCGTCAACAAGGAACCGGTGCATTGAGCATCAACGTTGAGGATGCCCGTTCGCTGTACGGAAATGGCATCGATGCGGAAAACAGCACGATCAGCAACGGAGATTTAACTATAACCAGTACCGGCGTTGTTCAGGGAGGGGCCAATGACGATGGCATTGCCGCAATTCAGCAGGGCAGTGGCGCCCTGATCATTAACGCTGTGAATGTATATGGCGAAGATGGGATTGAGGCTGGTGCGTTCAGCACCAGTACAGGGAATGTAAGTATCACCAGCACAGGCGTAGTGACAGGCGAGGAGGTCGGAATCCGAGCCTTCCATAATGGTACTGGTAGTATATCCGTTGATGTCGTTGATGTCTTCGGCACCTATAACGCTGGTGTCCGGGCAGCGGGCAATGGGGACATCACCATTACCAGTGCTGGAACGGTGTCTGGCGAGGATTTCGGCATTAGTGCTCGTCAGAACGGAACCGGCTCTCTGGCTGTGACTGTAAACGATGCAGGTGCTTCAAGTGGCGACGGTATCGCCGTCGAAAGCGGTGCTGCCAGCACTGGTGATTTGACAGTAACCAGCACTGGTTTTGTTCAGGTTGGCCGCGATGGAACCGGAATTAAAGCAAATCAGGCGGGAAGTGGCGAACTGATTGTTGATACCAACAATGTCGTGGGTGGGTATGGGATTGATGTGCGTACCGAGTACTCCGCCACAGGGGATATAAGTATCAGCAACTCAGGCAATGTGACCGCTGAGACGACTGGCATCAGGGCTCTCAATTATGGTTCAGGTTCATTGTCTGTCGATGTCGTTGATGTGACCGGAACCAGTAATGCGGGTATTCTGGCTCTCAATACCTTTGCCCCATCTGAAGAATTGTCAGTTACTGGGCGCGGAACAATTGTCGGTGGCGGATCTGGTGTTTTGGTAGCTAGCTATAATGATATCACAACGGTCACTCTATCACTGCACAATGTAACGGGTGAGACATATGACGCAGTCAATGCTGTAAATATTGGTTCGGGTGATCTGGTCATAACAACAACGGGCCAGATCGAGGGTCAGGCCAGAGGAATCAGTGCGATACATGAAGGATCCGGCACTCTGCGGATTACGGCCAGCGATGTTGTTTCCGGTGCGACGGTCGCTGGTATCAGTACCTCTACCTTTGACGATAATACTTCTGAAGTCACGCTGGAGTCTGGTGCTCAAGTAAGCTCGGAATCCGGGATCGCAATTCTAAACAACCAAGGAAACTCCAGAACAGACGTATTGGCCGGAGCATCTGTAATCGGGTCGGTCAACCTGGGGGCCGGGGTGGATGAGTTCACCTTTAACGGGTCCGACTTCGGCGACCTGACAGTTTTTGACGCCGGAGACGGTGTCGACACGCTGACCTTTGTGAACACCAGCGGCGGGCTGGGCGGATCCGACATCCTGAATGTCGAAAATTTCGTCATCGGCAATGGCGCGCAGCTGTTTATTGATGACCAAAACCTGACCGTTGACAATGTCATTGTTGAAAGCGGCGGCATTCTGGACGCGATTGGTGAACTGACTGTCAACGGGTCGCTATTGGCCAGCAGCGGTCTGGTCCGGGCGCAAAACGGCTCGGTCGGGGACATCGTCAGAGTGACCGAAGATTTTGTCGGCGGTGGCACTTTTTCCATTGATACCGATTTCGCGGCTGGGACCGGTGATACACTGATAATCGAAGGTGACGTGCGCGGAGGAGCAACCCGAGTAGACATTTTCGATGTTTCGGCAAGCGATACTCTTGCAAGCGATATCCTGGTTGTCGATGTCGCTGGTGCTGTGTCTGAGGGGGATTTCGTTCTTGCCGATGCTCCAGGATTGTCGGACCTCTTCACATTGGGGCTGGATCAGCGGGGCGGTCAGTTTTTCCTAAGCAATCTTGGTGTCAATTCTACCGGAGCCGTGTATGAGGCGACGCCCTCGGTTCTACTGGACGCGTTCTCGAACACCGGGACGCTGCGTCAAAGACAGTTTGGCCGGCAATGGCTGGGCGGGGATGCCAGCGCTCAGGGCGCAGAAGTCGGACGGTTGCGGACCTTCCTGCCGGGCGGTGCGCAGGGTGAACGGGAACCCCGCCAGGGGGCCTGGATCCAGTTCCGTGGCGGTTTCCAGGAGGCACAGCCAAGATCCAGCACCAGTGATCTTGACTATGACAGCACCACATTCGGGGTTCAGGCGGGTCTCGACTTTCTGGCACCGACAAGCGCGCGGGGGCAATGGGTATTGGGTGCCACGGCCCAGTTCGGTACGCTGAACGCGGATGTATCGAATGCCAATGGTTCGGGGACGGTGGATGCTACCAGTTATGGGATTGGCGCCACGGCGACATGGTATGGTGACGGTGGAACTTATTTCGACATACAGGGCCAGATAAACCGTGTTGAAACGGATATCAGATCGTCCCTGGCCGGTTCGCTGGTTTCGGATGAGACATTCACGGCTTATGTCCTTAGCGGAGAGTTGGGTCATCGCATTCAGGTCAGCGACCGCGGGTCCCTGATACCGCAGGCACAATTGACCGTGGCAAGCCTGAATGGCGATTCATTTACCGATGATGCAGGCAATCTTGTGGACCCGGGAACCAACACCGCGACAATCGGGCGGATTGGTCTTGCCTATGAATACGCGTCCGCCAATCCGCAGGGATCTGGAAATACGACGGCCTATGGTCTGTTCAGCCTTCTACACGATTTCTCGGGCACACAGGACATCCGGGTCGCAGACACGACCTTTAGTTCGCGCAATGACAGGACGTTTGCAGAAGTCGGAATCGGCGGTACCTTCACCGTGGGTGACAATCTTTCGCTGTTCGCGGAAGGAACCTATGCGTCGTCGCTCAGCGGGAGTGCCAGCAACAATCGAGGCGCCTTTCTGACGGCGGGTGCGACGTTCACGTGGTAGCGGACTTGGGGCCTGCCAGCCATTGAACCAGGCGGCGTACGTACCTCACAATACGGCGCCGTTTTACGACTTGAGATAAACAAGTTACCAAAGAGGCCAAGAAGTTCCAGGTTGCCAATATGGCGATTGGCCTGAACGCACTGGCTTCGCCTTTGAATTGGGCTTCTAAATCTCAATTCCATACCGCTTTGCATGTGTCCATGCTAATGGCAAAGTGCCCAATATCAGGTAGATCTTACGTTTTGATGGGCCAGTGACCTTGGCCATTGATGGCTTGGAGGGACCCCGCCTAACCAACACGGGTCATAAAAACCGGTAGGCGTCTTGCTCCTCACATTTTTATGACGGAGACGTTATTTCAGTGCTTTGCTGCTTTTGATGCAAAGCACACAACTTAAGATTGATTTCTTTTCAATAGCTTAAATATTTCAATAAAACAGTCTGTGCAGGTTTGGCAAACATTGCAACGCTTTTTGCATCAAACGAGATTAAGCCTTGTGAGGAGTAGTAGTGACCGAACATCCCAACACAATACCTTCATTTGGGATGTCGGCCCCAGAAAATCGTTATTTCCTTCGCGAGCCCCGGGTGATCGTGCCTCAGCCAGTTGAAATGATGCACTGTGCCCGTTCCAGTGGACGTGCGTTAAATCTTGTTAAACCTGAAATATCAGTTGTTGAGCGCAGGCGTTCAAATCAAACCAAGGAGAAAGATCATGAGCAAAAACAGCCACGTTGATGGAGTCGAGAACATCGCTTTCGCAGGGAACGCTGTTCGACTGTCGCTATTCGCATTTAAGGCGACAGCCAGTGCGGAAGGAAACACACCCGCACGTGAAGAGTCGGCAAGTCTGGTTCTGTCGCCTGAGGCGTTCCTGAGAACACGTGCAGCTTTCAACCAACTGTTTGATGATCTGTTGAAGAAAGGCGTGTTCAAAGAGCGTCCTAACGGCGAAGCTGAAGAAGATAAAACAGTTGAGGCAGTCGCTGAAGACACGGTTGAAAGCGACAGCAAAAACGCCACGATTAACTGAGCGGCGCGTTGTCTTCTAAGGGCATGCGTTATCCATGACTGCTGCTACATCCGCTTCCTCCAGGTTAGGTTCGCCCGGCGATTTGAGTGCACCTGACACAATGGACGCACGACTGGCGTCTTTCAGGGTGTGCTTGAAAATTTGCGGATCGATCATGCAGGCGCCGGAAGACGTTATGATGTCCTGTCTGGATGTACTGGCGCAGATCGAAAAATTCGATCTGCGCCGTCTTCGACGAACATGCGGTAAGTTCGGCGTCAAGTTTAAGAGAAAGAAGATATCAGCAGTCACAGAAGCTGAGGCCCTCGGTCTGACTCTTCTGAAAAAGGGATATTATTGCATTCTGGCCAAGATCGACAAAGAGGCCGGAGAAGTTCTTTTGTTTGATCCAAAGGCTGGCGGGCCACGAAAAGAAAGTATCGAATGGTTGTCGGAAAACACGACGGGCGAGTTGCTGTCGATCAAGTTTTCCGGAAGTAACAACAGCCTGAACCGGTTCACGGTTAAATGGTTTGTCGATGCGTTTTTGAACTATAAACCACTCTTAGCCGAAATTCTGTTGTCATCAGTATTTGTCAATCTTTTGGCCTTGATGATCCCGCTGTTTTTTCAAGTTATTATCGACAAAGTTATCTCGCACCAAGCTACGATCACCCTAGAGGTTTTGGTTGTTGTCTTATTTGTCGGCGTGGCATTGGAGGCGTTAATAACCGGCCTGCGTCAGTATTTCATGAATCACACGACAACGCGAATTGATGTGGTCCTTGGATCGAAGATTTTCGATCACCTAATTCACTTGCCTCTGTCCTACTTTCTTGCCCGCAAGGTCGGGGAAAGTGTTGCGCGGGTACGCGAAATTGACAAGATCAGAGAGTTTCTGACGAAAGCCAGCCTGGCGCTGACCGTTGATTTGATTTTCATGTTTGTATTTCTGGCTGTGATGGCAGTTTTCAGCGTCTATCTGACGTTGATCGTTATCATATCCATTCCGGTTTACGCTTTGATTGCTGTCAGCCTTACCCCGGTACTGCAACGGCGCATCGAAGATGTTTTCAAAGCAGGCGCTGCAAAAGAGACGTTTCTTGTAGAATCTATTTCCGGAATCGAGACCGTTAAGGCGACAGCGGTCGAAGCGGCCGCACACCGGTCCTGGGAAATGAGGCTTTCTGAATTTGTGACGAGCAACTTCAGAGCTGCGACCATATCAGCGGTGATGGGCAACGCGTTCCAGTTGGTTGGAAAACTCACTGTCGCCATCGTTTTGTTTTTAGGGGCGAAGCTTGTCATTGCTGGGGAGTTGACGGTCGGGCAACTGATCGCATTCAACATGTTGGTCGGGCAAGTCAATGCACCACTGCTAAAAATAGCGCAGCTTTGGCAGGATTTTCAGCGGGCGCGTCTGTCCGTCGACCGCCTGAATGATGTTTTGCAAACACCGACTGAGTTTTCGTCGTCAAGCAACACGCAAATTGACGGCATACAGGGGGATATTCGGTTCGAAAATGTCTCTTTTGCATATCAGCCGGGTGCTGATCCTGTGATCAAAGAGATGAATCTTCACATAAGTCCAGGTCAAACAATTGGCATCGTCGGCACGTCCGGGTCCGGTAAAAGCACCCTTACAAAGCTGGTTCAACGAATGTTCTCGCCGCAACAAGGTAAGGTTTTTGTCGACGATAACGACATTTCGGCAATCGACAGCTTGTCCTTGAGATCAAAGATTGGAGTTGTGCTGCAAGAGAACCTGCTTTTCAAGCGAACCATCCGCGAGAACATTGCGCTTGCCGATCCGTCTGCGTCGATTGACAAGGTGATCAAGTCGGCCAAACTTGCCGGGGCGCATGAATTCATTCTTAGCTTGTCTGAAGGTTACGACACAGTCATCGACGAAATGGGCGCAAATCTTTCCGGCGGGCAACGGCAGAGAATAGCTATTGCACGCGCGCTGCTGACGGATCCGGGGATATTGATCTTCGACGAGGCGACAAGTGCACTGGACTATGAGTCCGAGGAAATAATTCAGCAGAATATGGAGAAGATTTGCTCCGGTAGAACGGTACTTATCGTGGCTCATCGTCTTTCTGCCGTCAGTGGCGCGGATCGCATTCTCGCGTTGGAAAATGGCGTCATTGTGGAAGACGGTTCACACGATGAACTGATGCTAAGAAACGGAAGGTATGCGCACCTTTTTGCCGCGCAGTCTTCGGGGCAGGAAGGCAAAATCGATGCATGAGGCCGTAACTTCAGCCGAGCATACAGCTGTCATGTCCGTTTACGACCCGGCCGTGTTCATTGTGTCTTATATGCTGCGACACCACGGGTACCCGGCCGATGATGAGCAAATTCGCATGCATCTGCTCAACCCGTCAAAACGCACCGATATTGACACGCTGTTACGCGCATTCAAGCAGGTGTCCTTAAAAGCGAGACTGATCAATACTTTACTGAAAAATCTGCCGCGCCGATCGTACCCCCTGATCGCAATACTTGTGGACCACTCATTTGTTGTTGTTGAAAAGGTGACGTCCGACCATGTCGTTATCATTCAAGATCATGGCCGCAGCCAGGTTCCACTTTCCGACTTTTTAGACAAATGGTCTGGTAAGGTAATTTTCGTCGCTAAAAGGGATTTGCAGGGCCAGTTGGTCCGACGATTTGGGATCGGGTGGTTCACACCGTATTTCGCCAAGTACTTTCCGCTTTTGAAACAGGTTCTGATTGCATCGCTTCTTATCCAGGTGATTGCACTGGTGACGCCGTTCTTCTTTCGCGCGGTGGTGGATCAAGCGTTGGTGCACAAGAGTATCGGAACGCTTGAAATCTTGATACTCGGCCTTGGTGTCGTAAGCGTCTACGAAGTGATATTTGGCCTGTTTCGGACCTATCTTTTCTCTCATACGACGAACCGGATCGACGTAGAGCTGGGCAGTAAGCTGTTTCGCCATCTGCTTAGTTTGCCGCTATCCTTTTTCAAGAAAAAGCAGGTCGGTGAAACCATCGCGCGGGTTCGCGAGCTTGAGACCATTCGCCACTTTATGACGGGGTCAGCGTTGACGTCGGTTGTGGACCTGATGTTCACGTTTGTCTTTTTGGCGGCGATGTGGTTCGTCAGCCCGTCACTGACATTGATCGTTTTGGCCGCATTGCCTGTCTTTTGTGTCATTGCCCTTATCGTCCTGCCCATATTGTTTCGCCGAATGGAAGAACAGTTCGAACGTGGCGCGGGTGCACAGAGCCAGCTTATCGAAACAATCCGGGGAATTGAGACCATTAAATCGATGGCTGTTGAATCCTCGTTCAAGGAGAAATGGCGCGACAGTCTTGCCGATTATCTGAGAGTGGGTTTCAAGGCAGACAATCTGGGAAACATAGCTGGTCAGGCCATTCAGTTTGTCAGTAAACTGGTTACAGTTTTTGTTCTGTTTGTCGGGGCTCGTGAAGTTTTGGCCGGTAGCCTTTCGGTTGGCTCACTGGTTGCCTTCAACATGCTGACCGGGCACGTGACCGCGCCCATCCTGCGTCTATCTCAGCTTTGGCAGGATTTCCAACAGGCCAAAGTCTCGATGCGTCGGCTTGGAGATATTATGGATGAGGCGACAGAGCCGGTCTACAATCCCAACAGAATGACCCTTGGCAAACTGGAAGGACGTATCGAGTTTATTGGGGTGACATTCCGATACAGGCCAGAACTGCCGGAAACTCTGAGACGGATTAATGTCACAATCGAAGCTGGGCAGACGGTTGGCATTGTTGGCTCATCGGGGTCGGGCAAGAGTACGCTGACAAAGCTGGTTCAACGGCTATACGTTCCCGAAAGCGGACGCGTTCTTGTCGATGGTATAGATCTGGCGATGGTTGATGCCGGTTGGCTGCGAAGGCAAGTCGGCGTGGTTTTGCAAGAAAACATATTGTTTAGCAGAAGTATTCGCGAAAATATCGCGTTGGCCGATCCAAGTATTCCAATTGAGAAAGTCACCGCAGCGGCTGAGCTTGCCGGAGCCAACCAGTTCATTGAAAAACTGGAAAACGGTTATGACACAATCCTCAGCGAGCGTGGATCAAACCTTTCGGGCGGACAGCGGCAACGCCTTGCGATTGCCCGGGCACTGGTAACGGATCCACGCATCCTTATCCTTGATGAAGCGACAAGTGCGCTGGACTACGAGTCCGAAGCGATCATCCAAAAAAACCTGTCCAGCATTTGCGAAGGCAGGACGGTTGTCATGATCGCCCATCGATTGACAACGATCAAAAATGCGGACCGCATCGTGACGCTTGAACAGGGTGCTGTTGTAGAAGACGGCACCCATGACGAGCTTTTGGCGCAGGGCGGCCGGTACGCAAAACTGTGGAACATGCAGGCAACTCAGAAAAACGACATGTCTGCGGAGGAATTGGGATGAAAACTCCAATGAATAACTCTGATAGTGGAATGCCGTTGGGTCGGTTGGATCTCAAGGCTGCTGAACACGCAAACAGCGATAGTCAACCAAAAAGCGGAGGAAGCCCAGAGACGGCGTTGAACAAGAAAGCTTCTTCAAGATCACGCTCGCAATCAAGACTTGCGGCCAGCGAACGACAGTTTTTACCATCGGCGCTGGAAGTTCTCGAAACGCCGCCCAATCCGCTAAGCCGATGTCTGGCTCTGGCAATCGGCACGTTGGTGGTTGGTGCTGTATTTTGGGCTATTATCGGCAAAGTTGATATTGTCGCGGTCACGCAGGGGCAGGTTTCACCGATCGGAGGCGTCAAGGTTATCCAATCCTTTGAAACTGGAACTGTGCGTAGAATCCTGGTGGCAGATGGACAACGCGTCGCCGAAGGGGATGTGCTTGTAAATTTGGATCCGACGGAATCCCAGTCTGACAAAGGGCAGCTTCTGGAAGAGCTTGCCGAGGCCGCCGCCGATCTGCAGCGACTGCGTATTCTCCTTGACCGAGTCGATGGACAACCGGGTGGTGACATCGAGCCAAGCCCTTTCTTTGACGAAGATCGTCTGGAAATCAGCCGTTATCGATTGAATTCGGACGCACTTGGGTATGAGACTCAGGTTCTTACAATGAAAGCAAATTTGGAGCGAAACAAATCTGAAGAAATGGCCGTAAAGGCGGAGTTGGAAAAGCAAATCGCGCTGCTCCCATTGTTGGAGGATCAGGAGGCCGGTCTGAAGAGGCTCTACGATGAAGGTTTGACCCCAAAAGAGCGGTATCTTGAAATAAAAACGCGGCTGATCGAAACATCCCAAAATATAAAAGTGGAACAACATCGTCTGGCCGAAGTGCGCTCTGGCGGTGCTGTTCAAAGAAAAGAACTTGAGAAATACACTGCTGATCAAAGAAGTGAACTTGTTCGCCAGTATGTGGAAGCTCAGAAGGCGTTTAAGCAGACGGAACTCGCACTGAAAGCTGTGGAGTTGCGCGAAAACTTGAATTCGCTCAAAGCTCCGGTCTCAGGAACCGTTCAGCAAATGGCAGTCCACACGGTTGGCGGGGTGGTCACGCCAGCGGAACCTCTGATGGTTGTTGTTCCCGACAATGCTGAGCTGGAGGTCAGGTCCAAACTGCTCAACAAGGACAAGGGGTTTGTTCGGCCGGGTATGGAGGTCGAGATTAAACTGGACGCCTTTCCATTCACAAAATACGGCACCCTTTCAGGGAAGGTTATTAGTATTTCCCAGGATGCGGTTCAGGATGAAGCGCTGGGTCTGATTTTTGATACTCGAATTTCCCTGGATCAAAAGACACTGCTGGTGGATGGGGAAGAAGTATTTCTCAGCCCGGGCATGTCAGCTCAAGCGGAGGTTAAGACAGGCAAGCGGCGAATAATCGAATTCATTCTTGCGCCAATTCTTCGATACAAAGATGAAGCCCTGAGAGAACGTTAGGTGTCTCTGACCCGCGCTCTCTTTGAAATCGCGATTTGACTGACTGGAGAACAGAATCTTGCTGCAGTACAAAAAAACGAAAATAAAAGATTCTGCATTAGTTTCTAATGTAGGAGGAAGTACACGTCTGATATCGCCATTCTTAACTGGGTTAGATAATAAGTCTTGTGGTTATCTAATGGCTAAATCCAGGATGGATAGGTATAAAAAAGGGGAAACAATTCATCTTCAGGGCGATGAGGCTGATTTTTTATTTATAGTAGATTCTGGGTGTGTCAAGTTATTTAATCTGACAGAAGACAGCTCTGAAATGGTTTTTTCATTTATTAATGCCGGGCAGTCATTTGGTGAGCTTGGAATACTTCAGAAAAGCTCCTATGAATACTCTGCGGTTGCTTTAAGCTCTGTAACGGTTCGTAAAATTCATAGAAGTGAGATATTTTTTGTTGCCAAGGAAGATCCATCAATACTTCTTTCTTTATCTGAGCTAGTTGCGCACCGGTATCGTTGTTACATTGAATTTACCAAATGCTTAAACCTGAATAGTTTGACGGCTCGCGTATCATATGCACTGCTTAGAATATTTGAGCAGGACGGGCGCGCTTCAAATTTGAATTGTCAACCTGCTTGTCAAATAGCTTCTCACATAACGCAAACTGATATTGCTCAAATGGCGCGATGCACGCGAAGTAGTGCCAACCGGACCCTAAAAGAATTGGAGCGTGTGGGTGTATTGGATATGCGCGGGCGCTCAATATATCTCTTGAATAGGGATAAATTGCAAAAGATCTATGACGCCAATTGCTCAGGTTAGTGCCGGAAGTTCAAGTTGCCTTCGAATACTGTTAATAATTTCATTTTGCTTAAGTTGATTTAAAATATTCTGCTGAGCTTATTGCGCTTTATTTCGTCAACAAGTCAATGGTCACCGTAAATGTGCGGACATGTATGCGAAAGTGTTTATGCGCGAAGTGTATTGGAGATCTGCGAGGAAATAAATCGGGAACACATAGAGGATCTATTTGTCGCTACGAGCATTGTTAAGTTATTTGCGTTAAGTGCGAGTTTTCTGTGTGCGGAAATGTACATTCATGATAGTGAATGTTAGAATGAGATATTGTTCACATTCTGCCTTGGGTTGTTTTGAGAAACTTCACCTCGTTCGGCATATGATTGTCAGTTTTAGCCGATAATCACGAAATCGTTATTACTATGGGCCGCAAGTGTGCGCGTGAGCACTGTGGCGCTGTTTGTTTTGCTGTACCTTGGCAGGTGATAGATTTTTCGTGACTGAGTTGCACGGATAAGTTGAGTATGCGTGAGCGAACTCGGAGCGACACAAGGGAGAGATAAAATGGTTGATTTCAATACGCAGCTTGGCGACTTTGAGCAATATATTCGAAATTATATCTCGCAAATCAATCAAGTTTTTGCCTTGTATTCGGTCGATGCCGAGAGGGGAGGGATTTTTGAGGACCCACAGAGTCGTGTGGATTTTAATACCATCCTGATGGATTTCGAAAGAGTCGAATATCTAACCAAAATAAGCCTAACGACCGGGGATTTGTCTAACGACTTGGTTACTCGATTGCAGGCTTTCCCGGACCGGATAGCGGATGTGATTGGAATTTCTGCCGCGGAATTAAGGGAAGTTTTTGTCGAAGCCAACCCAGGTGAACCCTATCTTTTGGATTCAACGACCCTTCCTATATTGGCACCTGAAGGTTTTGATATTGACAGCTATACAGCTGCATTTTCCGAGCTTCAGACATTCTACCAAAACATATTTGGTTTAGATGGCTTAGAGCCGGAGCAGATAAACCGACTGTCAGATATTGCTGGCCGCTTGAGTGATGCCAGGGCTCGGCTTGCCGAAGCCGGAAGTGAAGGTTCCAGCACTATTTCTGAAAGTGATGCGCGGATACAGTTTGAAGCTATTTTGGAGGATTTGATTGATGTCGCTGGCAGCCGCATTATCGATGTTCCTGCCATTGATACAAACGGTTTTCCCAGCCAACTGGTCAGCTTTGTTGACGGGAGCCGCACCCTGCTGACAGAGGGTACTGTGCAGGAGCCCATACAGCTGGCATTTTCAGGTGAAGGTTCTGAGCTTTCCATTCAATCTTACACCATAGAGACCGGTGTGATCTCGGGTATCGCGCTAGGAGGAACTGACGCGCCGTTAGAAGGTGGAGGTCTTTCAGGTTCAGAAAGTCAAGCGGCTGCGTCACAAGATATTCGAAATGCTCTCGGTGATTGGCTGAGGGAAATTCTGAATATTGGAATGGGCAGAACCAGCGAGGTCGGCAATCGCCCTAGTATTGGTGCGGATGCCTTGTTCGTTTTGGGGCACCCTGTGGATGCTGAGCTGTTCCAAAGTGGGTTTGGAAGGCAACCTTTGGAGCGTAGCGGCTTGCAATCATTGGGATTGGGTGAGTCGCAAACACTGATTGTCGGTGACACAAATTTGCCTGAGGGAACGCCTTATGAAATTCATCAGAGATTTAATCCTGTAAGCGGCGTTTCGGAAGGGCTTATCATCCGAGTACGGGCTGCAGAAGTGCCGGGCAGCGACAATCGCTATGTGATTGATCCCAGCGCCACGCGAGCACTTATTGAGGCACAAGCGATCGTCCTTGGCGGTGGGTCGGCGGTAGAGTCAGGGCTGCCTTCGTTTACCCCTACTGCACGGATAAATCCAAGTCTTTCGCAGCAGGCATATGACGGCGACGCGCGAATTTTACAGGCTCAGTTGCCTTCGTCAGGCGAAGTCGTGCTTGACTTTAATAACAATCTTTTCGCGCCAATTTTTGGAACTGATTTTGATTTTGCCTCGCTTCCGTCCAGGTTGAATTTGCGCATCAATAGTGAAGTTGGAAGACAATCAATTAGTATTAGTCGGACGGACCTTGAAAGGTTCAACAGATTCCTGCGTTTTGCTCAAACCAGGGCCGCAGATCCGACCGGGAATTTTGGCCGGAACGTGACTCGTACGGACTTGTTCGAGAACCTAGCGACACTCTTGTCGAGCGGAGTCGTCGGGGGCGGAGAAGGCTCCCGGGTCGTTTTGGATTTTCTTGCAAAAAGCGCAGGTGTATTGGCCAATCCGACAGGGCAAGTCGGTTTGCCGCTTGTAACCGTTGATATACTTGCATCTCGCGGCGGCGACATATTGAACCGGTTTGATATAGGGCGGGCGCAAAGGATCAACTATGCCGATGTGATCCGAAATGGGGTAAGCAGTGTGTCGGCGGCAGGGCTGGATCCTGCGGCCTCTTCGGACGCATTCGCTGCCTCAGGAACGGCTGGCGATACGGGGTTGAATTTGCAGGACGTCTCCGTGTCTCTACCTGCTGACGTCCCCGGAAGCGGGGAAGGGGTAGTCAGCACAGCAAGCTTGGAGCCTGGGCAGGGGCATACGGCAGTCCAGATTGAAGGTAGCTCCCACTTTAGTGTTTTTGATGCGGTCTTCAGCCGCTTACCGGTTAGCAACAGGCAGATTCCTGGGCATGCACTATTCAAAGTAACGCAGACACAGAGCCTCCGTTCTGTCTTTGGTGGCTTAGGAAGCAACGTTTTCTCACGAGAAAGCGCGAGCCTTTTGGGCAGTGGAATAGGTCGAGAAGTATTGTCAGTTCTCACTGGTACGACTGCACCGATAGTTCGTGTGGGTCGCGATGCAATATCTGCTGCTGCATCCGCTGCTACTCGGCTCATCTGGGGGAACAGTCCCGAAGGCCCCGTCAGCTACGATGGTTTCGTAACACAAAATATCGCTGAGAACGTTCGGCTACTGGAGTCCATCCGAAGCCCTGAAGGCTTTTTGTTGTTCAAATATGATCCGGACATTTCTATTAATACGGGCGATCTTAATAGAAACGCTTTGATTGAAAGGTTGATCGATCGCAATAGTCGTTTGGTCGGCATATTGGAAAATTTGGCTGGTCAGGCTGACTATGGGATCAATTTTACACGCGGACAAACAAATGAGCGGATTCAGGCGGCGTCAAGGACTACCCTGACAGAAGTTTTGGGCCTCAGCGAAAGTGTTAACCTGGGTCCTGGTTCGGCAGGTTTAAGCCTGATTTCTAACCTGCGTCAGATTGAAGGTGGTTTAATTCCAGAGGGGGCAGGGCTATCGCCAACCGCTCGCCTTGATCAGCTTGTTCGACAAAACCGCTTTACTGATTGGAATCGTTTCAAAACGATTTTCGCTGAAGTCTTGGACAACTTGGTTTCGGTTCATAGGTTGCGCTCTGGTTTCGCTGGCCCGTCGCTTCAAAACACCACCCGCGAAAGCCTATTGGAACTCTCATCGCCGGAAAATGATGAGAGAATTCGGCAGCTGGCGAAAGACACTGACGTGAGATTGAGTCGGAATAGTTCCACTCGTGAAATAACTAACGACCCAAGGCAACGTCTCAACCAACTGGTTGATTTCGGGGTCTATCAACCCAGTGCGTTTGATCGCAGCGTCGAGTTGCTGAATTCAAATGTATCCAGTTTCGGCCGGGGCGTTGACGGGAATACCCTTGCTCGGTTCCAGTTTAATAACTTTTTTGAAAATGCAGCGGCCAATACTGCTGATCCGACGGTTCGTGAGCAATTAGTTGGAACGAGTATGTTCTCTGACCGGGTCGCGGCGGTAGTTGATGGGCTGCGTGAGGGGCAATCCATTTCATTTTCCTTTGGGGAAAGTCTAGGCCTCAATACTGGGGTTTTTCCCCTTGTTAATGGACGATTCGCGCAATCCGGTCCCGCCTTCGAATCCGGATCTGGTTTTGGATCCGGGGCTGTGGTAGAGGCTCCAAGTTTCAACTCGATACCTGCCGCTGCTCGTTTAGCGGCTACAGGTGTGGCTCTCGGAGGAGCCGCCGCAGAATTTGGCGCCGGATATCTTCGTGACTATGTCGGACCAAGCGGACGCAGAGCGATTGGTAACATTGAACGCACCGTTCGGGTTGCGCAAACGGGAGCGGCTCTTGTTGGAGTAGGAGGAATTGCGGCCGATTCGCTGCTCAACCAGGCAACAAATTTCCAAGTGACTCCGGAACTCGTTGGTTCCGCTGGCCCATCATTCCAGCGTGGTCTAACAATCCGGGCGGAAACCATAGTAGGACCGGACGGAAACAGTGTTTCCGGGTTTAGAATTAGTGCGACTGATCGGGCATCTTTGAGGACCAGCGTATCGGGGCGTTTGCTTGGGACCGGTAATGAGAGCCATCTGAATGCAGCATTGGAGTTTGGCGGATTTGGCATTTTAACGGGAACACTCGGCGCAACCGGGGTGAATTCCAACAACGCTTCGCTATTTATTCCTGCTGAGCCAAATGTACTAGTGCCCTCACGTATTCCAGGTGCCGAGCCGGTTACACAGCGGGAAAATGCCCTCGATGTTATTCGGCGCATCACATCCGGAGAGCCGATCGAAGCACAGGAATTGCTAAGATTTGCGGCGGATGCACGTGCAAGCAATGCGCGATTCGGGGATTTAAGCCTTGGGGTCTCCGGCGCAATTTCGGGAAGTAATACATTTGGTATAGTGCCAGAAACGGCCGGCAATGTTGGGCTTGACAGTTTTCTTGGCACTAGTGCAGCAGCCAATTTAAATGGGCGTTTGACGCTGTCGCGAACAAGTCAGAATGCATCTGGGCGTAGGGTTGCAGGTGATCAGGGCGCCGGCTTTGAGGTGCGGCCCCCTGATATCGCGGCAGGAACATTCACGGGCATTTCTGCGAGACTCGCTTTTAATATCGATGGTCTCGGTTTTGCCAGCTCCGACCTTGTGGGCACTGGCGTTAGCCGTAATATTTCCAGCGACAGCGGGTACCTGACCCTCTTCGCCGAGAGTACCGCGACAGTATTAAGTAGACGCTTTGCGTGGGGAACTAGTTTCCTGTCATTTGGCGCGAATGGTGAATTTCTTGCGGCCTCAGTTGATGTGAGTCTGCGACCAACAGTTTCTGCACCACGCGTTGACACGCCGATAAACGCAGCAGGGGACGTTGTCTTCACGCAACAGCGGATTGCTCGGCAGAAACTAGCTTTAGCAGCAGAAAACAGTGAAGTTATTCGGAGAACCTTGGAAGTTCTGCGGAGCGAACAATCCAATTTTGGTGAAACCCGCGATCTAACTGTAAAATTGCATATCCGGGCCGATGCAATTCAGGAGCTGAATGAAAGATTGTCCAGTATATCTGGAAGCAATAATTCTGAAGACGGTAGTTCTCAAAGCCGTATTTCTGCTCAAGAGCAGGCCAGAAGAATTGAAAGCGAAATTAGGGCAACTGTAGAGAACATTAATAACTTCGAAATAACTCAGTTAAATCTGAGCGAGCAGCGAGGAGCGGGGTTCTCTGAAGCGGGTATCCAGTTTTTTGCTCAGTCCACATCTAACGGTCGCTTTGATCTTAGTACGCCTTTGGCTCAGGTTAATATTGACCGCCAGAACGGAAATATCATCGCCGAGCCGAATACCCGCCTTACGAGCGCCGAAATTCTGAGTCGGCTGACCAATGCAAGCCTTTCTCCGTCCGATGCTTCTACCGAAAATATTTCGTTGAGCAATCAGCAACTAACCGAGGAAGTTGAAACCGCCTTTAATGAACCTGCCACGCCCACCGTTGGGCCAGATGAAGCAGTATTGAACGTGGGCGAAAGCCAAGTGATCGTTCAGGTAGAGCCGGACTTGCAGGCTGTCGAAAACAGTGGCTCTGTTGGTAATTTCGATGCCGACGCTGTATTGGATAGCAGGCTCCGGAACATGGGGCTGCGCCGTGTTCAAATCGGTGATGATCTCTTTATTTACACGACAGAAGCTCGGTTCAACAGCGGAGAATTCGCACAAAACGCGGTGCTGTATGCGCATGGCTTTGAAGCAACCGAAGCGGTTGGTGGGCGCGCGGGATTCGGTTTGGAAACTGGCGATCCAACACTGTCCTTCCTGACCCCCGAAGGGCAGGCTCTGGTAGATAACCCGGCTGAAACCTTGAACAATCTGCCGAATATCGATCGTGCAGAGATTCGCACGGCAGGCGACCGTGTCACGGATTACACCCTGTTCAAGGCGCGGGTGCCCCTGACTGGTGATCCGACCGACCCTGAGCGTCAGCGCGCAGTCGAGAATGATATCTCTTCGATTGTTGAGACGCTCAATGCCAACGGCCAGAATGTGGATATCATCACCGTTCGCAAGACAGCAGGCCAGGATGTACGACTGTCGGATGTTTTGAGGAGCATTCGGGCGCGGGAGGACATCAATTACCAGGATATTACGGCGCATATTTGCCGCTGTTCCCACGACGCGAGTGGCACGCCGATGCCGCCCATGCCTGGTGAAGACCGGTTTGTAACCGAAGGAACAGGGTTTGAAGGTACACTTGAAGGCGATACGGCCCTCAGGCTTCAACAGGGTGAAAATGGACGTCTGACCGCAGGTTCCGGAGGAGAAGCCAGTGCCTTTGGCTTGGAAAACTCGCCTGCATTGCAGGATTTCGATTCCTATGTGTCCCGGTATTTCGACAATCTGGCGGCCTCAGTCAGCGCCTTCCGCAATCCGGCGCTGCAGGCGAATGCCGGGTTCGACTGGGCATCGCGCGCGCATGAGCTGGCTCTCTTTACAGATGGTCGTCTGTCGTTGTTTGGCCGCGAATTGGCGATCAGCAAGGAAATTGGATATTTCGAGCCCGATCTGGTTCAGCGGCTCACTGAGTTTCGGCAGGGCATCGAACGGATTACTGGCCAAAAACTGACCCTGCCAGTCGATTCCATTAAAGAGGTTCCCGAAGCCTTCGACCATGCCACGGACAGAGCGGCGCTGGAAGCCGCAGTGGCGGAAATCCGAAGCTTCTATGACGGATTAACACCGGATCAGGCCGCGCGTGTGGAGGCTGCTGTCGGAACCGACCATCTTGATAGGTTGTCGGCATTGGAAGGTGTGCTGAGCGGTTTGCCGGCCGAAGGATTTGAGGGATCGCTAACAGCGTTGATCGATCAGTCTGTTGGTACAGTGTTGAATGACGCCGACCGGGTCAATGCATTCTTCGCCACCAATGGGGAAAACATCACTCTCAATGGGCAGGAGCGACCCGCTGCTATCGATGTATTTCCGGGAAGCAGATCCCTCACAGCCCGGCTTGAGTTGCAACGGTTCATCAACGGTGACCTGAGCTTCGCCAGTCAACCGGTCGATGTAAGCGCCGAGAACCGGCTTCTTAATCTTCCTGCCCGCGAAACAGGTGAACGGGTTTCTGTTTCACTTGACGGTGTTTCGCGTACAAATATTTCAGGGATTGCGCTCGAATCCAGCGCTGATGGCCAAGTCAGTGCTATCGAAGGGCTTTTTAGGTCGGCCAATACTCAACCTGAAGTTGGAAAGCAACTCTTTGTTGTTTCTCGTCTCGCTCAAGAAATTAGTGGTTTTTCAAGTCGCAGTGAGTTGGGTAATATTGGGGTTATTTTTGCTTCAAATGAACGTGGAAACTTCAACACCTTAGGTTTATCCCCTGACGTTAGGGCCTTCACAGATAGAGTAAAAAATGAGGGTCTGATTGTTGCCTTTTCACCTGGCAATACTCAAGAATCGATTTTAGTACACGAAAATGTACATGTTATCGATTTCCTGCTAACAGAAGCGAACCCCCCAACAGCCGACGCTCGTCGATTTTTTGTCAATAGAGCGACAAACAATACCCTTGTAAGGGCACCGTTAGGTGTTCGGGCTGAATATACGGCAGCGGGTGTGGGCAGTTTCACTGCAGCGCTATCGCCTGATTTGTTAAGCCGTTCAACTCGACCTGTCGGTTGGCTGAATGAGAATTCTTATCTTGCCACACGCACTGGTGGAATCCGAACTAGATATGCTGTGCAAAATAGTGTTAACACTCGATTTTTTATTAATGAATCTGGAAGCTTGATTCCAGGCACCATTGCTGGTGAGTCTCCAAGACCGATAAACAATCTGCTTGGTTTTGAGTCTCTGCAAGCTGCGCTGGAATTCCTATACGAACAGTCACGCGTTCTTTCTCAACTTCAATATTTGAGAGAATACCAGCGGTCTCCTGCTTTCAACCGGCTAACTCAAGATGAACGTGCAACGTTTGAGCGTCAACGTCGCGAGTTGTTATCAGAAGCTGATTCGCGGCTTCTTGAGACTATTGACGCGGAAATTATATCATATGTTGCTACAATTCATCCGGGTGAATTTTCTTTCGAAGCTTTAGCCAGTAATCCAACTCATGTAGAATATATTGTGGATGTAATCACCGCTGTTCGCGGCACGGCTTCGGCAATTGTGCGCTCATCCAAACAGGATGAAGCTACAAGTTTGATTACGTCTAGGATAGCTGATTTTTTAGGAGTCCCTCCGGAAGATAGGACCAGATTCCTAGACCTAATAGGTAGCACTACGGCTAGGATTTCAAACAGTGCCAATGCCCGAAGGTTGACTTCATCCCGAGTGGTTCCGTTAGTGCGTTTTGCCGAAGATACGAACCCGATTGTAACTAGGATCAGCCGGGATCAAACGGCGGTTTATGCGGAGATTGTGCGTGAGCTTCCAGCGGATTCCCGGTTCCGCTCGCGTATTGGTAACGCCCAGGATTTTCGCAATGCCTTGGATGCTGTGCGTCAGGCAAGTGCGAGCAATTTTTCCTATGGCCGTAACGTTGCCCGGATTCTCCGAACCCTCAGTGACCAGGGCTTGGTTGCTGGGGCTGGAGATGTATTGGCGCGGGCGCTTGTTGAGCAGGTGCGGGATATTGCTCGGGTCAATGGTTCTGCGGCTGCGGAGGCGGTCCGGCAGGGTATTGGTCAGAAGAATCTGGGCTTACTGGGGTCTGAGGAGTTTGTGTCCGACCCGACAACGCGGGCCCGTGTTGCTGCATTGCAGGGTGGACCCGAGGCCGCGGCCGCGGTGCTGGAGGCAGGGATTGAGGAGCGGCTGAGCGCCTTCGGTCCCGAACAGCGTGCACAGGCCAGACGGACGACGACCCGCCTGCTCGAACAGGATGCGGGGGTGGAAGTTGTCAAAAACTTCGTTGATGCGCAGCTTGCGGTTGTCGAGGATCAGCGCACGATTGCCCAGGCCATAGAAAGAATGATCAACCGGTTTTCTGAGGAGACCGGGATTGAACATAGGTTTGTCGAAGATTCGCTTGTAGTCAGTGAAGACCGTATTCGGTTCCGCGCTGGCCCTGCGGATGCGCCTGCAGATGCCGTTTTGCCAGAACACGAGATTCTGATACAAGATTTGCCTCTTCGTGTTCCAGGTCTGGTAGAGAAAGCTGAAGCCAGAGCCCGTGCGGTTGTTGAGCGTGAACCGACAACTGCGCCGGAAGGCGTTCGTACTGAGGGAAGTGCCCGCCGTCGGCCCAGCAGCCAACCCGCCGAGGATTTGTTCTCAGGACCAGCGGGCGCTGCTTTGACAATTTTTGGGCTTGCGCAAGCCTTGTCAGCGATCTCAGAAGATCGAAGTGCACAGGCAATCTTTGGTTTGTCCGCAGCTTCATTTGGTGGGGCCCAGGTCGCCGGAGGGTTGATCGCTGAAGGGGCTGCCGCTGCCATCCGCCGTGTATCGGGAAAAACGCTCTCACAGATTGCGGAAGCAGGGTTGTTGCGCGCCGCACCCGTTGTCGAAAAGGCAACGATTTCCGTTTTGTCACGGACGACAGGTATTGCTACCGAACGGCTTGCGACTGAAATCACCCAAGCGGCCATTGTAGGTGGTGTAGGCAGAATTGGCGCGAAGGCAGGTGCGGCATTTTCACGTGTGGTGCCTTTCATCGGTGCCGGTATTTCTTTGGCATTTGTTGGTTGGGATATTTACAACCTCGTTGAGGCCATCAACGGGGGCGATACATTCGATATCGTACAGGCCAGTGTCGATTTGGCCTTGGATGCTATTGTTGCTGTTGCAGATTTGATTGGTGCGGTCTTCCCGCCGGCGCAGGTTATTACTGCGCCATTGAATATTGCTCTCAGTGTGGTTCGTATCGCTTTTGATGTTTCGATTGGTGGTATCAAAACCGCTTATGAGAGATTGCCCAGCGATGCATCAAGTATCGTTAAGTTCAATGCCATATTAGGTGGTTTTCGACAAGCGGTATATGATTTCGGTCAGACGTTTGGATTTGTTAGCCAGGACGCAGTGGATGCAGCGCAGCAGGCGTTTGATCGTGAACAAATTATTTCAAGGACACAAAATCAGCAACTGCAAGACGTATCCAGTTTCTTTTCGATACACAGTATTTCTGAGGATTCGGCACAGCAAGCGATTGATTTGGGGGCCGGCGAAAACTCATCCTATGCCGGATTTACATCACTAGATCTTGGGGATCCGTTCCAGGATACAGAAATCGTTATTGGTGGTATTCCTCAGATTGCCAATATACACGAGGAAGGAGCTGTCGGTTCACATCACGTTTCGGAAGAATTCCAATTTGACGCCGGAGTGACGGGTGTAATTCTGGGCACTGGCCAGGAACATTCCTTTTCTGTTGTAGAACGCAGTAAAACGGCCTTTTTTGGCGCGTTTAAAGTCGCTCTTCAAAATGTCATCCAAGACGATGGTATCGTTGAAGGCGCCGTCTCGACTTCCAATATTATTGGCAATGAACTGGATAACACGTTTGTTGGCCCATCCGTGGATGCGTTGGTTCCGCCGGATGGTCCGTCCACAGTCACGGCAGAACAGATTCAATCGGACCCCGATTCATTTTTCCGCTATGGCGCGGAAGTCTTTAGGGAGTATGTCACTGAAATAGCAGAATTTGGTAGCGATGAGGTCAGAGGTGCCGCAAACGAGTATCTGATTAACTACGGAATAGATAATTCCTTCAGAGATCGCGAGTATGAACTATTTGTTCTAAACAACGAGATCCTCGGCAATTCACGTGAGACCGATCTTCAGCACGTAAATTTTGACAATGATTATTGGATTGCTACAATCCGAAATGGATATGCCCATGGTTACCAGACGGCACTGGACAACATTGAAACAACGCGCGCGTCTCTGGGTAATCTGAAATACGTACTTTCCGGCGGCGATGGGGATGATACCTTCATCATTGGCGAATCCGAATACGAGGTGACTGGTGGTGATGGTCATGATCTGTATGTACTTGATCACAGCGGTAAGTGGTTGGTCAATCAGCGCCCTGACGGGGATGGGAATAGCCGGGCCTTCAGGACAACGATTGATACCAGTTCCTCGGATGGTGTAAATGACACGCTGATCATAGATTCCGCATTGGACGAAATCCGGATCGCCCGTGTCGGGAATGATTTGTCGATTGTCCAGATCAACCATGTACCGCAAAATCTGATTGACGGGGCCGTTCCAGGCGATTTGGCAAGTGTCCTGGGTGAAAACGGACGTTTCGCCGTGTTGCCCAAAGGCACTACTCCATCCCATTGGGCTGCCGGACGGGTCAGTGACTCGGAAGAGTATGAACTTGTTTTGTTGCCGAACGCATTTAATCAAGCGGATGTAATCATCAAAGACTACTTCGTTGCTGCTGAAAACCGGCAAATTGATATCAGGACGACAGATGGGTATTCCGTTGAAATAGCGCCTGAAACGGTAACCGATATTAATGACTTGGTGACTGAGGCTGTTGCAGTCGATGTTAGTACGCCTGTAACGCAAACAGACAGTGACAACGGACGTTCGATAAGTATCAGTCCAGGAGTTTCCAATGGTGAACTCATACTTATCGCCAATTTCCTGTCGGATGGACAAGGACGGATCTCAACCGACAACATCACCTCCAAAACGCTTGTAGAGGCTGATGAGGATGCAGGAGTTTCTGCAGAAACGGACTTTGATACTGAGTCTGATGGTGAGATCACCTCTGTCTATGGCAACGACGCCGACAATCAAATTGATGGTTCAGATAGGGATGAAACCTTTGTCGGCGGGGGCGGTAATGACCGGCTGTCGGGTGAAGGTGGCAATGATGTGCTGTATGGAAATACAGGTGCAGACAGATTGTTTGGCGGAGCGGGTAACGACACCCTGAATGTGCGTGTCGTAGACGATCCGAGTGAGGATGGAGAGCCCGCACCGGCTGATGGATCGGATTTGCTTGTCGGCGGAGATGGTTCCGATACTTATGTGATCACCGACGGAGATTCATTTACCAATCTGGGTATTATCGGGCATGGTTTGGACGGTGAAGTGTCGACGGCGTTCATTGACAACTCGTCTTCTGACTTTGCTCAGGATTTCCTGCTTCTGCCCATTCTAAACGAAGATTTACAATGGGAAATTCGAATTATTGCTGACGAGAATGGCGTGGACACTATCGGACTGGTTCTGTCCGCACCAGACCATAGCGATACCCCTGTTGTTGTTGTGAAGGATTGGGACGTTGAATCCAACAGAAGCCTGCTAATTTATACGGCGGATGGATTCTATTATACGCCGTCCACGGAAGGTGATCTTTCGCTGACAGGATTGGACGGAGAAATCTATCGTCGGCATTTCACCGATCGCTCTGGAAGTGGCCTGCAAGGGGAAGTCTATCATTTCTCTGACGATGTATTCCATATCACTAATAATGTTCCTGAAATTGATGTCGCACAGCGCGTTGAAGATTTCATTCGGAACAATGATCCGAATGGTACATTCGCGGCGACAAATGTATCATACTCAGTTGAATCGCGTGACCTTCGGACTGCTGTAACAAGCGGTGAGATTACAGATTATCTGGGGAACGACTCCAGTTCATATTCCGGGCAAAAAGGCTTTGACAACAACAATGTCGCTATTCGATTGACCGGTTACTTCGTGGCTGATGTTGCTGGTGAATATGATTTCTTCACTGATTATTCAGGTCCGGGTTCGTTCGAGATTAACGGTGAGACAGTTACCAAGCGCTCAGGGGTAAATACAGTTCTTCCAACTGGTGAAATCGTAGAGTTCATCGGAGAAGGGGGTGATGGCCTGAGGCTAAGGAATTCGGTTCAGCTGGAAGCCGGTATTCACAAGATTGAAATACTGACATACGGCTTTGACAATACCTTGGGGATCGATCTGGGTTTGCCGGGTCTGGATATCCTGTATTCGGTCAACAATAGCCCTCTTCAGCAATTCACTACGCCTACTCTGTTCAACGAGGAAGACGCCGCGTTGTTGTATTTCGAAAGTGGACAGCGCTCGGGTATCGAATTTGATGCCACGGTCCTATCCGACAGTTCGGACTCAGACAACATGCTGGCTGATGAGATCGTTAGCATCTCAGGCACTAGGGATGCCGATCGTCTAATTGGTAATGGCGCTGACAATATCTTTGCCTCTCAGGGGGGGCTAGACTACCTCGAAGGCGGAGATGGTCGGGACTTCTATGATCTTGAATTCGAACACAATTTCACGTCTAGCGGCCGAAGCCACGTAAATATCAACAACGCCGCTTCAGATGGCGAATTAGATATTATCGCGCTGGACTATACGCGCGATGAAATCTTCTTTGGCAAACTTGACTATGATACAGTTGCCACGTTTACCGACAGACCGACGATTAGCATCGATTCTGAAGGGTTTTCGATCAATGGTCGGCGGTTTTTTGGACAAGATAACATTGTCGGTCAGGCGTTGACTGCTGGAGATGATCTTAGCATCTATATAAGTCCAAGTGACTTCAATATCAGCCCAAGCGATTCCGTTACCCCCGATAGACTCTATCAAATCGCCGTGCTGGAAGACTTTTCCACGTCTTCTGACAATCAGCATATTGCTATTCGTACTAGCGACGGATTTGTATATGAAATCGAAACAGCAGCGGCGCGGACTAATCTTCCGTCTCAAAGCAGAAGCGGCGCCCAGCTGTCAACTTCTGCCGTTGCAGCAGATTTTCGAGATAGAGGAGAAATCGTCGACGGAATCTTCGTTCCAGAGGGGCAAACTTTTGACGCGTCTTCGGGTGCAGAGTTCGAGCGGGTTGTCAACATTGCCGGTAGCGCCGGTGATGATGTACTGACTGGCAACGACCTGGATAACGAACTGCAAGGTGGCGCCGGCGACGACACCCTGTTCGGCGGCGGCGGTGATGATGTATTGCTAGGAGGCGACGGACAAGACACCCTGACCGGCGGCGAGGGAACCGACACCTATGTGATCATTGCTGGCCAGGATGAGGTGATCATCAACAACCGGGCAGAGGACGGGGCCGAAGATGCCCTGCAAATTCACGCATCTTTTGAGGACATCCGCGCGGTTCGCGATGGCAATGACGGTGTTCTCAAGATTCGGTTGTTCAATGGGACGGAAGAAGACGTCATCCTCAAAGACTGGTTCCTCGGGGACGAATACCAGCATCTCACGATTATCGCAGACGAAGGGTTTAAAGCAGACGCTGCAAGAAACCGTGTTCTGTTCCGGCTGAGCGGAGACTTGAGTTCGGTACCGGATGGCTCGGAATTGACGAAAGAACTTGTTGAGATTGATTATTCCCTTGCAGCAGCGGGAGTGAATATCGATCTGAGCAGCAGCTCGCAATTGCTGTCAGTTGCACGGCTAGAAGGCACTGATTTTGACGACACCTTGATCGGGGATGCGCTTGACAATGTACTGACACCTGGCGGTGGAAGTGACTTTGTCCGCGGCGGCGACGGGCAAGACATCTACCTGATTTCCGAAGGCGACGGCGTTGTTACAATCGACAACTCGTCTGCAGACCGTCTGCACGATACGATCCGGTTCGAATTTGACAGTACGTTCATTACCGGCGTTGAACAGATTGGTGACGATCTGCGGATCAATACCGTTAAGGACGTAACTGTTATTGTCCAAAACTGGTACTCGGATGAATCCGTCCAGCATTTGGACGTATCGACGACAAATGCCGTTCTGGTCCTACCGACTACGCCTGGAGATACGCATCTGACGGTTGAAGCTCTTGATTACTCGACGGCGACAGAAGGCGTTGTGATTGACGCCGGAGCTCGGGAGTATGGCGAAATTGAGCAAATTTCCGGCAGTGCATTTGCCGACCGGCTGACGGGTAATGAACGGGACAATGTCATCCGGGCTAATGGGGGCGCTGATACTCTGAAGGGGGCTGGTGGACAGGACTATTATGTTCTTCAGGCAGGAAGCTCTGATACCGTTGTCATTGATAACTTTGATGAAAACTACAATGGTCGCGATAATGATGTAATCGAAGTTCCCGTCGACTTTTCAGATGTCACTTTGCAACGCGATGGTCAGGATTTGCTTATCCAGACTGCCGGTGCAGGTGGAGCCCGAATTTTAGATTGGTTCGGGGCTACTGCCGACGAGGATCTGGGATATCGCCGCCGCCACATTGGGATACGAACATCCGATGGTGTAACCGCGGCAATCCAATATAATGTGGCGACCGAAGATGCTCCTGCCTTTGCGTCTCTGGGTCTGTATTCTCGTGACTACGATGCCCAAGGGGAGGACGGAGTTACCGTTGATCTTGCGGATGAAGAGTTGTCACAAGTCTTTGATTCGGCTGGCGATGATTCCTTTACGGGTACGGAAAAGAGCGAAGTTTTTTCGAGCAAATTCGGGAACGATACACTTACCGGCAGTGGGGGTGCCGATACGTACCTGGTCAGCGCAGCGGGATTCCGAACGGTCACGATCACCCATCAGAGCGAGGGTGAGAACAACGCCGGTACGATTTTTGTCGATGGGGACGTCAAAGCACTCGCCTACACACGCGTTGACGGAGATGATGTTGTCATCGCTGGTGATCGCCTTGGCGAAATTCGCCTGAAAAATGCCGCGGTGGAGGAGTCCGCGCGGAATCTGAATCTAGTGACGACAGATGGCTATTCTTTCTCAATTACCGAGCAAGGCGAGTTGGCTCTTCAGCAGGTGAACTTCCAGCAAGAAGAAACGGGAATAAATTTCGACGCGACAACAGATGCATCGAACCTTGGGACGGGTCTGACGGGCGAAATTTTCACTGTTTTCGATCAGGATATCGCTTCTTTGAGCAACGCTCGCGATTTTGTTGCACAAGCGGATGCAAGCACTGGGGCGAATGCCACTTTTACTGCTACAAGTCTGGACTATCAGCTCGCTGCGGGATCACCAGATGGCTGGACTGCGTCCGAACTGAATACATTCCTAGGCGGCGATTCAGGCAGCTTGGATGGGATCGTCGATCCGGCCCAGCATTTGATTGTCCGGTTAAGCGGCTTTGTCTTTGTCGATGAAGCGGGAGATTACGATTTCCGGTCAGTTACGGATGACGGCTTTGAGTTCAGAGTCGACGGAGAACTGGTTTCGTCCTCTGACGGGTTGGATGTCTCAGGAAATGCTACATCAGTTGTCGCAACAAAGGCGTTGACTTCTGGCTGGCACCGGGTCGATATCTTGTACTTTGATCGTACGGACGCAGCGCAGGCGACATTTGAGGCTCGGCTCTCGGGTTCGGGAGAATCCTTCCGTGCCATCGGTCTCAATCAGCCTGGCCAATCTCAGGCAAATTTGTCTTTCAATGCACCTGAGGATGCCGAATTCGCTGAAAAGAAAGTCGCAATTCCCGGAAATGCTGTTGAAACAGTTTACGGCACAGAATCGGATGATCAAATCACGGGTAATGCTGAAGATAACCGCATTTTCGCCTCTGGCGGCAATGACAGTTTGAAAGGCAACGGCGGTCAAGATGCTTACATCCTGACACCCTTTATCTATGAGAACGGGATACCGATCGGCTTCAAGGAAGGAGCTGGTCTCGGGCATGTCACAATCGATAACTTCGACAGCGATCGCGCATTCGATACGATTGTTCTGCCACGGAACTTTGAAGACTTGCGTCTGGTGTTTGAAGGCGACGACTTGGTCTTGAAATTCTTCGGGCCACCTCCGTTAAGCTCGGATTTTGGTAGCCAACGGGTCGGTATTTCCAATAACGATGCGCCTGATCTGCAACCGCGGACGGATATCCCGGATGAAGATCCGACATATACCGTTACATTGAAAAACTTCCGACTTGGTCAGGATTATCAACATATTCTTGTCGCGACGTTTGACGGAAGAACATTTGCTATCAACGATGATCTTTCCATATCATATGTGATCATCGACGATTCAGATGGCACAGAAGAGGTTGCTCTGGATCTGGAAGAGAATGCCGCTGCCTTTGCTTCTGATCAGCAGCTATCTGGTAGCCTTGATAATTCAAATGAGTTGTTCGGAAACGCAAACGACAACAAAATCTACGGTGGCAGCAAAGATGATGTTGTATCCGGTCGTGGCGGTGACGATGAAATTTATGGCTTCGATGGGGATGATATCCTTATAGGAGACCAGGGATCGGACGTTATTTTTGGCGGAGGTGGTGATGACCTAATCTCTGGCGGAAGCGGAAATGATCTGATCATCGGTGGAGCGGGTGCCGACTATATTGATGGCGGTTCCGGTTTGGCGGATACGGTTCGATATGCTGGCAATATCGCGGCGGGTATTGGTGTAACGGTCAACCTTGCGACTGGGATTGGGACCGGTGCTGATGCCGATGGTGATGTGTTGGTCAACATCGAAGGTGTCGTCGGCTCGGCATATGATGATGTTATTATCGGATCCAGTAGGGATGAAGTTCTTGAGGGTAACGATGGTAATGATGAGATATTCGGAAATGGTGGTGATGATGTCCTGCGTAGCGGCCGAGGCACAGATGTTATAGATGGCGGTTCGGGAAGTGACTCCGTTACATATGCAGACTCAGACAACGGCGTTGATGTCGATCTGACGTTGGGATTAACTAATAAGGGCAATGGAGAGTTTGACTACCTCCATTCGATTGAGAACGTTCAGGGATCGGATTTCGCTGACACACTCAAAGGTTCGGAACTTTCGGACCTATTCCTGGGAAGCCGGGGTAGTGATGTGATTGATGGTCGAGGTGGAATAGACTCAGTAAATTATTCAGCTCTCAATACTTCGGAATCGGACGTTGAAGATGGATTCTTGTTTGTATTGCAGGAATATGGGAACTCTACAGAAAACACGACATTAGCGGATAGTTTCGGTGGAAATCGAACGAGACAGACGTTTATTTCGATCGAAGAAGTAACCGGGTCGCGTTACGCCGATATTATTTTGGGATCGTCTCAATCCGAAATTTTGGATGGTGCCTCAGGCCGGGATATTATTTTGGCGGGCGACGGCAACGACCTGGTGGTGTCTACTGGTCAGGGTGGAATTGTCGACGGCGGTGCTGGCAATGATACGGCAAATTTTGAATTTGCCAGTAATGGATTGTTGATCGATCTGGGTCAGGGCGCTTCGATTAGGGAAGTTACCCAAATCGGCGCTGGTACAAGTTCCGTTATTACGATCGCAAGCAGCGACATTGCGCTTTCGACCAATGCTTCGATCATTCTGAGGGTTGGCGAGGAATCGTTCACGATTACCAATTCTGGCGGCGATGCCTGGGTTGCCGATCTGATTGGCGCTGTAAACGCAGGGGGTCAAGCGGCGCAGATTATTGCTGGAACCCAAAATGGTAATTTTGCGCTGATCGACACTGGGGAAAGTGGGTTCGACACACCCTTGGAGGTCAGCCTTGAAATAGACGGGGAAGACCGACAATCTTTGTTGTCTCAGAATGATATCACTGGGGCGCGAGTTCAGTGGATTGATCTGGCCGGTACAGCACCTGGTTCATCCGCTTCGTTGAACCTCGGCGACGTGACAACTGACTTCACGATCGGGTTGGGTGAAACGGCCGAGGTTCTGGCCGAGCGATTGAGTCGAAGGTTGAATGAGGATCAGGAGGTTGTGTCAGTATCGGCTCAAAATGCAACGCAGCTGAAAATTGCCTTATCTGACCCATCGGTAAATATCGAAGTCGAGTCTCGTGGTGTATCTATCACAAACGTTGAGTCCGTCATCGGTACGTCTTTCGGCGACATATTTGTTGGAACCGATAAGAAGGAAGGATTTGAAGGCTATATCGGAAACGACATTTTCGTCGTTGGGAATGGCGGTGATTTCTTTGACGGCGGACAGGGGACAGATATCCTTTGGTATCGTGATGCGACAACGGATTTGACGCTTGATCTGACAGCTGAATCGTTGATGGGACTGGATGGCCTCGAGATTACCGCGGTAAGTATTGAAGGTTTTGGTGGTGGTTCTGGAAACGACACCCTGACGGGCGACGCACAAGGGAATATTTTCCTGGCTAGCGGTGGCAATGATATTGTCCTAGGAGGCGGTGGCGACGATGTTGTCGATTATCAGACGCTTTCCGGCACACCCATTACCCTAACGGTTCAGGATAACGGTCAATCTGCTGCTCAGGAAACCACGACGGAAGGTGTATTTGCGCAGTCGCAACAAGATACAATCGCGATTACGGGACCTGTCGCCGAGGGCGATGTCTTTACGGTAACGGTGAACGGAACCTCTGTTTCCTATACA
Source organism: Ruegeria sp. BB7 (assembly GCF_056539365.1). Lineage (NCBI taxonomy): Bacteria > Pseudomonadati > Pseudomonadota > Alphaproteobacteria > Rhodobacterales > Roseobacteraceae > Ruegeria > Ruegeria sp. BB7. The sequence goes on from NZ_JBQFUV010000021.1 coordinate 34,467, forward strand.
ACACAGTCCAACGACTCCGTGCAGGAAGTTTATTCGGGCCTGATCAGTGCCCTTCGAGCTTCGACACAAATAACTGCTGATGTTACTGTAGAGGGAAGACCGGATCCCGAGTTGGTCATAGATGGTGATCAAATTATTTCAGGTGATCCTGGCTTGATCACGGGTATCTTTATCTATGGCCGCCTGAACGGAGGAGTGCAAACTGTCGCGCAATTGACCGTTACTGCAATGGTAGTGCCGTCTGTTGCGACCTCTGATGTGGCCATTGTTTCCACCCGGGCACGCGAGCACGTAAACGGCGTCGCGCAGGTGTCATCGGTGACACTGACAGGGCCATTCGAGATTGGTGATACTGTTGAAATTACCATCGACGGCGAAGTCTTTGTTTACGTAGTCAAGGCCGGTGATGATCTGGAATCGATCACGCAGCAGCTTGTGGAACTTATCAATGCCGAAGAGAGTGCCGCGTCAAATGTCCTGAATGCCGAAGCTGGCGAGACATCAGGCTCGATTACTCTGACGGGGCACCTGGATGGACGTGAATTCGATGTTCAGGCGACGGCAAGTATTGTTCATCAGGTTGAGTTTATCGACCCAGCTTCCGGGTTACTAGCCACTCAACGACTGTCTTCCATCGAGGAAATCATCGGTACATACGGTGATGACAACATAACGACGGGGCACAATGATGATATTCTTGTTGGCGGCGCTGGCAATGACATTCTGACCGGAGGGGCCGGTGATGATTTTATCTTTGGTGGGGCTGGCAACGACCGATTGTTCGGCGGTCTTGGAGCGGACACGCTGTTTGGCGGAGCCGGTGATGATTTTGCCGATGGGGGCGCTGGAGATGATCGCCTGATTGCAGGTCGAGGGCTTGACACTTATGACGGTGGTGCTGATCAGGACGAACTGACATTTGCCGAACTTCAGATAGAGCAGGACGAAGGTCTAACAGTTCGTTCGGACTTTGGCTCGGCCACGGGCGAGCTCTACTATGAGATCAGCACACAAGGTCAGGAAGATGATGCGGGGAGCAGTACGCAAGCCTCGGAAGGCGAAACGGAAACGACCGATAGCTCCGCTCTTTTGAACAGTATCCGGGACGGGCTGGCTGCGCTAGACGAGATTTCCGAAGCGACAGTGGATGAGGCTGCCAAGACCGTGACATTTAACGTTCTTGGAGGTCTTGGATTCGATGATGCGGCTGTTGCTGTTTATGGTGTGGATGTAGGTCTTGGGCCAAACCTCATACTGAACAACAACCCAACTATCGGCACTGGACCTGATGGCTCTGACGCGTTGACATTTG
>NZ_JBQFUV010000022.1:0-30625 GCF_056539365.1 Ruegeria sp. BB7
TCTCCGGCCCGTCTCCGCCGTCTCCAGCGTCCCAGCAACCGCCTCAGCAGCGCCGGTGAAGGGGGTTCTAAGGATAACCAACAATACCCGCAAGTGGAAAATTGCATCTTGAGCATTTTTTTTGCAAACTTATCGTTTCCCCTTTTATTTCAAAAACTTAAAATACCCTCAGCTCACGAATGCAGCCCCACCCTGCAGAAGAAAAGGGCGGCGCAGGTGACACCTGCATCTGGTCGAGTGCCCACCCACCCTATATATAGTGAGTCCGCGACACCCACCCACAAGGCGCATCCGACTCGGAACAGCTAAATCGATTCAATTCCGGGCCATTTGCCCGACTCAACGCGCGCACCAGCATCGAAATATTCGATGCAAGGCTGTCAGGTCTTGCGCATCATTGAAGGATACAGTCACCTCCTTGCAAAGAAACCGCTAAACACACCGATATATGACACCCACGCACGCTTCCATTTTTCCCTGCATACGAACGGTCGGCCTGGACGGGTTGCTGGTGTCGTTTGCGTACAAGATGGCGGAACCCTCTAACCGAGCGGCCCTGGCATTTCGTAATACGATTGACACCCTAAATTGGGACGGGGTGATCGAAACATCAGCGTCTTTGGCCTCGACCTATATTCGGTTCGATCCCCTGACATTGCCGCATTCGGATATCCAGGAACGGTTGAAGGCGATACTGTATGAACAAGACTGGTACGATGCGCCGCTACCATCCGGGCGACGCTTGTGGAGGGTTCCCACTGTATATGGCGGAGAGCTTGCGCCGCAGTTGGTTGAGGCGGCAGCGGCCGCCGGACTTTCGCCATCCGAGACTATAGAGCGGCTTAGCGCCACCCGCGTGCGCGTGCTAACCATCGGTTTTGCCCCCGGCCAACCCTACCTTGGACCATTGGGACCCGAGTTCAACATTCCACGCCTCAAAGAGCTGAACCCAATGGTGCCGGAAGGGGCGCTGGTCCTGGCGATCTCGCAATTCGTTCTGTTTTCCGGCCCGACCCCAACCGGGTGGCGGCATGTAGGTCAGACCGCCTTTCGCTGTTTCCGCCCCGACGCCGAGCAGAGCTTTGCACTACGCCCCGGCGACGAGATGCAATTCCTTTCAGTTACCCGCGAAGAACTAGAACAGATCCGCAATGACAATGATCCATCGGGCGGCGCGACCTGCAAGGAGATCACCGCGTGAGTTTGCTGGCGCTCAATATCGGACCAGCCTGCACTCTTCAGGATCAGGGGCGCACCGGGTTTCTGGATCAGGGGCTGTCGCGGTCCGGGGCAGCGGACCAACTGGCTTTGCATGAAGGGGCCGCGCTGTTGGGGCAAAGCCCTGACTGTGCCGCTTTGGAAATGGCCGGGATGGGAGGGACGTTTGAAGCTACCCTACCGCTTACTATTGCCCTGACCGGCGCGCCGATGCAGGCAAGCATCGATGGCAATTCGGTCGAGTGGAATGCATCGCACCCTATGGATGTCGGACAGCGGCTGGTGATCGGAGCAGTAAAACAGGGCAACTACGGATACCTGCATGTCGGCGGCGGGATTGATACGCGGCTGTTTCTTGGCTCTCGCTCAGCGCATTTGACGGCAAAGGTCGGGCTTGCCGTTCAAGCAGGCGACCGGCTACCGACCGGCCCTTACTCGGGTAGTGGCGGTATGAGGCTGTACCCGGAAGATCGTTTTGCCGGGGGTACACTGCGCGTGCTGGCAAGCTTTCAGACTCCGCTCTTCGATCAAGACACGCTGGACCGCTTTACCCGGACCACTTTCCAGCGCGGTGCTCGGGCAAACCGGATGGGGATGCAGCTGGAAAGTGAGGGACAGGGGTTCGCCGCCAAGGGGCAACTGAACATTCTGTCCGAAGTCATCACTCCCGGCGACATCCAGATGACGGGCTCCGGTAGTCCCTTTATCCTTTTGCCCGAATGTCAGACGACCGGGGGATACCCCCGCATCGCAACCGTCCTGCCCTGCGACCTGCCCTGTGCGGCGCAGACCCCAGCAGGCGGTCAGGTGCGGTTCAAATTCGTTACTATGGATGAAGCCGTCGCCTTGCACGCGGCCTATCTGGAAGATCTGTCACGGCTACCCTCACGGATTGAGCCCCTGGTCCGCGATCCGCATGACATTCCGGACCTGTTGTCCTACCAATTGATCGGCGGAATGATCTCTGCCACCGAGTAAGGAGTTTTACCGATGCCAAGCGTCGATCTGAATGCCGATATGGGGGAAAGCTTTGGTCCTTGGAAAATGGGTGACGATGACAGCCTGCTGAAGATCATCACCTCGGCCAATATTGCATGCGGCTTTCATGCCGGAGACCCGGACGTGATGGCAAGGACTATGGCGCTGGCGGCAGAGAATGGTGTGGGCATTGGTGCACATCCCGGTTTTCCCGACCTGCAGGGTTTTGGCCGCCGCAATATGAAAATACCCCATGACAGTCTGCGCAATCTGGTGCGCTATCAGTTGGGTGCTGCAATCGGGATGGCCAAAGCAGTCGGCACAGAAGTCCGGCATCTGAAACTGCACGGGGCGTTGGCCAATATGTGCTCGGTCGATATCGACATGGCGCGCGCCTGCTATCAGGGCGCGCTGGACGTAGCCCCAGACATTATCATCATGGTGCTTGCGGTGACCAAACAGGAAGAGGCGGTTCGTGATCTGGGCTGCAAATGGGTTGGCGAGATTTTTGCGGACCGTGCCTATAATGATGACGGTACATTGGTAGACCGCAGCCTGCCCGGAGCAGTAATCCACGACCCAGACCTTGCCGGGCCGCGCATCCTGAACATGGTCGTCGAGGGTGCCATTATCACCGAATCCGGCAAGAGACTGGAGACGTCAATCGACACGATCTGCCTGCATGGGGATGGCCCAACCGCGGTTCAGATCGCGCGATCCGTGCGCGAGAACCTGATCGAGGGCGGTGTCGAGGTGGCCAAATTCATTCGATAGTAATGCTGGCGTAAGACCTGCGCCCCACCTTCTACCTGTTGCTCGACTGGATATCAGCGCCTAGCATGTCTGCAAGTCCATGTTCTGATTATTGGAAATCCAGGCAAGGCCAAGCCCGCAGATTGCCGGGCCTGCGCAAGGAGGTGCTTTAATGTCTTTCGATTTGATGTCTTACCAACCCCGCGGCGACAAGAAGAACTCGGACTTCTTTCAAGAATACCTACCGAAGATTTACGAGCGCCGCAGCAGTTCCGGCCTCACCGATCAGGTCGGCTCGATGCGGGCAATTGTCCAACAGGTCGAAACCACATCGCTGTTCGATACTCTGGTCGAACTTTACGTGATGACCCCCTACCGTCACACGGCAAGCTATTTGGGGCAGACCCACAAATTCTCGATCCTGCATTCGCACCCAGACTATCCCGCGCTGATCGTGATGGCACCGCTGAGCCCAAGTTTTGAGGACTTCATCCCCCGCATCAACAGGATGTACCCGTTGGCCCGGAAGGCCCCACAAACCCGATATGTAGGAGAAATCTACGAGGCCCACGACCTGAACACCCTGACCAAAACGCTTGAGGATCAGAACATCCGATTTGAATATAGTGGCGATACCGAAAACCCCTTCTACACGCTGGATGGGTTCCGGTTTACCACTCCCTCAGACTTCACATGCAACCGGGTCGGCTATTCCAAGCTGGACTTCAACGAACCCGACAGTCTCGGGCTTGGCGACCGCGTACTGCTGAGCGACGCCGAACAAGCACAACTGGATCAGGCCGCCGCCTTTGGCATCGAAAGCAAGATCGCTCCGCTGATGCTGGGCGTCGACCACCTTGCCACCCGTATTCTGGCCGGTGAGCGAGAGGACGCGATCCTCGAGTTTCTGACGATGGTGCCCTATTATTTCTGGGGGGCTTACAACATCTTCGACATGAACTCATCGACCAATGTGAACCGAAACGCGAATGTCGATGATGACAAGAAATCCCCGGCCAAAGTTTTTACCGCGAACAACACGCCGTCTTTTGTGAACTCATTCGAACAATTGCCGATGCCGACCGAGGATTTCGTCCGCAACTTCGGCCGCCGCCTGCATCACATGGCGATCGAGATTCAGGATGGTGACCACGGGGCCGGGGAAAAGAACGTCGATTTCGTGGTCAACACCCTCAAGGACAAGGGCGTGCCGTTCCTGGCCCATGTGGTGGGTGAGTGCAAAGACGATCCGAACCTCAAACAGATATTCTCGAAACACTCAAAGAACACACTTCTGATTACAGAGTATATTGAACGCTGCCATCACTATGACGGGTTCTTCACTAAGGACAACGTGGCTGCCCTGACTGCCGCTGCCGGGCAGGATGAGCAGTACCAGCACGGGCACGTGTTCGACTGATCCAAGCAGAAAAAAGGGCTGCGAGTTTCCTCGCAGCCCAGACCCATCCAGGAGAAAACATGTCGGATCTTATGACGGTCCGATCATGAAACAGGTGACATTCCGGGCTTGCAGCCGACGACAGGCCAGATCGGCCTCTTCGCGGGTCATGCCTTGGAACGTCGCTTCGAAACCGCGCGAGCTTTGGTTAACCTTGCGCAGCGTACCTTCCAGAGTGGTCATCTCCGACAGGGCAGTTTTCAGCAACACCTTCTCAGCCTCATAGCGGGTGGTATAGCGACCAACATTGACGCCCCAAAGATGTCCGCCTGATGTGGAAAGCCGAGTGACTATTTCCTGTTCAGGCTCGGGCAGTTCGGCGGGGTTGGTCGAGGCCAGAACCAAATCTTCCGGGCGCGCGGCGGGCCGCGTGGTGTCGTCGGTCGGTGTTTGGACATCAGCAGCGGCGATGGCCGCGGCGATGCCATTCTGAATACGCGCGCCATTTTTCGCAGCTGTTGCGGCGACCGTACCTGCCACCTGCACCGCAGCACCCGGCCCCGGACGCAGTACCGGACGCAGGCTAGAAGTCGGCGCACCGGTCAGGGCCGCAACTGTTGCGCCCAGACCGGCATTCCCGGCATAGGCCGGACGCGATGGTTTGCGGATTGGAGCGCGCGAAGGGGCGCGGCGGAAACCCATGTCCAACAATTCGGCTACCTTAGCGTTGCGTGAAGCGCCGGATTTGCCGCCAAACACAGTGGCGATGATGCGTTCATCCTTGCGCTTGGCCGAAGCGACAAGATTGAAACCCGCCGCACGGGTATAGCCGGTTTTGATCCCGTCCGCGCCTCTATACGCCGCAAGCAAACGGCGGTTGGTGTTCGGAACCGTCTTGATCCCTGCATCCGTCGATTGGCGCGAGAACAGGTTGTAGTATTGCGGATAATCATACAGCAGATGACGACCCAGCGTGGTCATGTCCCGCGCGGTCGACAGGTGACCTGATTCTGTCAGGCCATGTGCGTTCTTGAAGGTTGTCCGGCTCATGCCCATCGCTTTTGCGGTGCGGGTCATACGGCGGGCGAACGCAGCCTCGGACCCACTAATCGCGATACCAATGGCGGTGGCGGCGTCATTTGCCGACTTCACCGCTGCTGCACGGATCAGGTAGCGGAAGGCAATTGTCTGGCCCGTGCGCAATCCCAGTTTAGAAGGTGGTTCTGCTGCCGCGGCCCGAGTAATACGAACCGGTGTATCCAATTCGATCTCACCATTCCGCACCGCTTCGAAGGCGATATACAGCGTCATCATCTTGGTCAGAGAAGCCGGGTGCAGTCGGGTATCAGCGTTGCGCGAATGCAGCACCTCTCCGGTGCGCGCGTCGATCACCATCGCCGCATAGGGCGCGGCCACCGCTTGCAACGGCGCGAAAGAGAGCAGCCACAAGAATGCTATAAGAAATAAGCCCATTCGGGCCGGAACTGTCCGCCGAACCTGCACGATCTTTGCCTCTGTCTACCTCGGGCCGCCGGGTTTTCCCGGTCAGCAAAATAATTATTTTATTAACATTCAGGCTAGCACAGGGGGCAGGTGAAATAAACAAAAAGCTCAAGAATTCGCGGTTTATTGAACCCGCTGCAGACACACAACATGTGGGCGAACACCGCTGCCGGACCACCAAATCCATGAAAATGGCCAGATTATGCCGGCATCCCTGAGGGAAAGTTCCTAAGTGATACTATTCGGCAACATCAATTGAGCTCTTGAACCAGCTCGGCCAGTTGGCCCAAATCCTGCAACTCGCGGAATCTTGGATTCCCCACCGGTGTTTCAGCCCGTTCAATTTCCCAGACCAACCCGTGCGGCACATACACGCCCCAACACCCGGCCTGAAGTGGCGCAACCACGTCCGAACGCATTGAGTTTCCCACCATCATCGCGCTTGCGGGCCCCTCACCGTATGCTCCAAAAATGTCCCGATACGTTTTCGGTGTTTTCTCGGACACAATTTCGACCCCATTAAACAGTTCACCCAGCCCGGACTGAGCCAGCTTGCGCTCCTGATCAATTAAATCGCCCTTCGTAATCAACACGACTTGATGAGTCGCAGCTACGCTTTGAATCGCCTCGCGCGCATGGGGCAACAGCTCGATCGGGTGGGCCAACATTTCCTGCCCCGCTTCGATCAGCTGACGTATGACCGAGGCCGGAACCCTGTCTTCTGTCACCTCAATCGCAGTCTCGATCATCGACAGGACAAAGCCTTTGATCCCGTAACCATAGTGCCGAATGTTGCGTTTTTCGGCCTCTAGCAAACGCTCCAACAGGTGGTCACGCTCGGCATGATCAGCCAGCAAGTCGGTAAAATGTTCCTGTGTCAGCTGAAAAAATCGTTCGTTATGCCACAAAGTGTCATCCGCATCGAAGCCGATTGTGGTAAGGTTCTGGCCCATGTCGATTGCGTCCTGCTAACTCTTTTCTCTGGCCCGTTCGACGTTATATAAGCGCTCAGATAAACCGAAGTCTGAATCGGACAATGGAACGTAATGCTTGAACACCAATGGATGATGTCTGACAAACCGGATGACGAAAGCGACTCGTCCGTTCTGGTTGAGACGCGCCCCAAGACCAAGCGCCCGCCGCTCTATAAGGTTCTGTTGCTGAATGACGACTACACCCCGATGGAGTTCGTCGTGCACGTTCTTGAACGTTTCTTCGGCATGACCCATGCACAAGCGTTCGAGATCATGCTGACCGTTCACAAAAAAGGCGTGGCTGTGGTTGGTGTCTTCAGTCACGAGATTGCCGAAACCAAAGTAGGCCAGGTCATGGATTTCGCCCGCAGGCACCAGCATCCCCTGCAATGCACCATGGAACGGGAAGAATAAGGCCGGATCGGCCTTTCGGAAACGCTTATGTCCCCTCGAATTGATCTTGCCTTGAAAAGCGGCCTGACGCTAACTCAACCGCTCAAGGTGCTTGGGCCGACTACTGCAACCGACTTGTCGGCCTTGCCGCATGAGACGAAGGTAGTCCAGCCCTTCAAACCCTTTCACGACCATTTCGCCGATCTGGGCTTCTCCGTTTCCCCAGAAGCGCAGGGGTCTTGTCAGGACGCCATTGTAATCCTTCCGCGCGCTAAATCGTTGGCTCGCTCGATGGTACAGCAGGCCTGCACCCTCGCCAGTGGGCTGGTCGTCGTCGATGGCGCCAAGACCGACGGTGTAGACAGTCTGTTAAAGGACATCCGCAAGCGCGTAGGGATTGAGGGACCTATCTCGAAAGCGCACGGCAAGATTTTCTGGTTCCAATCGGATGCGAAGGCCTTCGCAGACTGGGCCGCGCCAGAATATCAAACCGCGGACGGCTACCAGACCGCGCCAGGTGTGTTTTCCGCTGACGGCGTCGATCCTGCGTCTGCCCTGTTGCTGGCTGCGCTGCCCGACAAGCTGGGCGCGCGTGTCGCCGATCTGGGGGCCGGATGGGGCTACCTCTCAGCTGGGCTGCTACAGGCACCTGGTCTGAAATCCCTACATCTGGTCGAGGCCGACCATGCCGCCCTGACCTGCGCCCGCGCAAATGTGGCCGATCCCCGCGCACAGTTTCACTGGGCCGACGCCGTGTCATGGCACGCGCCCGAACCGATCGACACCATAATAATGAACCCGCCCTTTCACACGTCGCGCAGTGCCGAACCTGCACTGGGACAGGGTTTCATCTCATCTGCTGCCAGGAACCTGACCCGCAATGGCAGCCTTTGGATGGTGGCCAACCGTCACCTGCCCTATGAAACCACACTGACCGACGCATTCACGCATGTCGAAGAAGTGACCGGAGACAATCGGTTCAAGGTGTTTCACGCCTCTCGCCCTCGGCGGTGATCCCGGTTAACCTGCGCCGCAATTCAGGAGGAAACGCATGTCCTTTTCCATAGCTGGCAAAACTGCAATCGTGACCGGCGGAGCCAATGGCGTTGGTCTCGCCATCGGGCGCCACTTTGCCGACGCGGGTGCCAATGTGATGTTCGCCGATATGGATGAAAAACGGTTATCCGAAGAGTTGGGCGAGCAGGCCGATGACAGTAACATCCGCTTCTTTGCTGGTGATCTGCGCGAGAAACTGACAATTGCCAACTTGCTCTCAGCCACGATCGACGCCTTCGATCAGGTTGATATCCTGATCAACGGCGCGCGGCAGGTGATCCCCTCGGATCCGCTGGATCCCGAAGACGATTCGGTCCGCACCTTGCTGAACCAGAACCTGATGCCTGCTTTGCGCTTAAGTCAGCTGGTCTCCAAACGGATGATCAAACAGGCCGGCGATGACAAAGAATCCGTTGCCGGATCGATCATCAACCTGTCTTCCATTGCCGCGCGACGCACCCACCCCGACCTGATGGCTTATTCGGTTTCGACTGCCGCATTGGACCAGATGACACGCTCTCTGGCCGTGGCCTTGGCGCCAAACCGCATCCGGGTAAACTCGATCGCGCTGGGGTCAGTCATGAGTGCCTCGCTGCAATCCACCCTGAAAGAGAACCGCAATTTCCGGGACGACATCGAGAAGCACACGCCGCTGGCCCGCATCGCCTCACCGACCGAACTGACCGAGACGGCGCAGTTCCTGGCCTCGGACGCGGCCGGCTTCATCACCGGGCAAATTCTTACCATTGATGGCGGCCGCACCCTGCTGGACCCCGTCGCAGCACCGGCGCACTGACCCCATGTTCGATACCGAGAAATCCGCCGCCGCCTCCTGGTTCCGCCAATTGCGCGACGAGATCGTCGCAGCATTCGAAGCCCTGGAAGACAGTCACGATATTGGACCATTCTCGGATGCCCGCGCTGGTCGTTTCGAGGTCAAGGAAACCACGCGCCAGTCCGAGGACGGCTCGGACGCGGGCGGTGGATTGATGTCGGTGATGCGCGGAGGCCGCGTATTTGAAAAGGTCGGCGTCAATATCTCGACCGTTTACGGCACGCTGGGTGAGCGGGCGCAGCAGGCGATGGCCGCACGCAAGGGTCTTCCGGGCATGGCTGATGATCCGCGGTTCTGGGCCTCGGGAATTTCGCTGGTGGCGCATATGCAGAACCCACATGTTCCGGCGGTGCATATGAACACCCGCATGTTCTGGACACCGCACGCGTGGTGGTTCGGTGGCGGGTCGGACCTGAACCCCTGCATTGAGTATGACGAGGACACCGCCCATTTCCACGCTACGCAAAAGACGCATCTGGACCCGCACGGGCCGGGACATTACCCGCGCCTGAAAGAGTGGGCTGATGAATACTTCCATATCCCGCATCGCAAACGTGCCCGAGGCGTCGGCGGCATCTTCATGGATGACTATTGCACCGGTGACTGGGCGGCGGATTTTGCGCTGACGCAGGATATCGGCCGGGCCTTCCTGCCTGCTTTTCTACCCTTGGTCGAAAAGCGCCGCGTGCAGGGTTTTAGCGAAGACGATAAGAATACTCAGCTTGTGCATCGGGGCCTCTATGCCGAATACAATCTGGTCTACGACCGGGGCACCAAGTTCGGACTGGAAACTGGCCACGATCCGGATGCGGTGCTGATGAGCCTGCCACCGATGGCCAAGTGGGTCTGATTTCGCCTAGAAATCGAAATCCATGATGTTGTCAAAGCAATGGCTCCGCGCCCCGGATGCCGACATATTCTCACCCACGCGACTGACCGTGATCGAATAGCTCTTTGAGGTGTCGCCGCCTTCGGGCGGTGTCAGAGAAAACTGCACGGTCCTTGTCTGCTTTTCATAGGCTTTCGAGACGTAGATCCGTTGAGTGGTCGGCACGCCCAAGGTGCGGATGGCGAAGTCACCGATGCCGCACCAGTAAGCAATTGCCGCCGATGATCCGTGCGTAACGACCTGATAGGTGCCATCCTTCAGCGGCGTTACCGTCGCACGATATGCGGGATTGACACCAAACCCAATCCCGAACCCGGCGGCATGCGTCAGCGCAGGCAATATCGCCAGAGCACCAACGCCTAAAAACTTGAATAGCCGCATGACAAAACATCCCTAATAAAATTGTCCTTGCTCAGGATCATAGAGGGCAAACCCGTTGAGTAAAGTTTGCGACGTTCTGTCCGGGTTTTTCAACTTTACGCTATGAAGTTGAGGAACGACTTGAAAAGGGCATCCTCGAAGGGCCGGTTTGACGTTCCACCCGCAAAACACGCAGAGCTCAACTCACTGATCTAGGGCGCGATCAGCCGCCCGCCAACATCCTGTGGCGCCAAGGCTACTGTCTTGATCACCGCGAAACAGGGTTTGCCTGTCTCTAGCTCCAACGCCTCGACCGAGCGGCGGGTGACGCGCGCCAGAACCGGCCCTGCCGGGGTTTGAACCGAAACAATGGCACCGGGCCCATCGCCCGCACGGATCGTATCGACCGTTCCTTCCAACACGTTCAGGGCCGAAAGCCCCTCGGGACGCTTGCTGGACAGAATGACCTCCTGTGCGGGGATTCGAATGCGAAGCTCTTCCCCCACCTGATGCGCAATTCGCGGCAGGAACAGGCGCGACCCACCGGCATCCAGCTCGGTCAACCCATCGGGATGATGTTCGCGCACCCGCACTTTCAGCACCGCGCCCACAGCTCGCACGCCCGCCGGAGCAACCGACGGGTCTGCCAAAACCTCCGAGGCCGGGCCATGCCGAACAACCTTGCCGTCCTGCAAAGCGACGACCGAGGTAGCCAGCCGCGCGACCTCGGCCGCGGAATGTGTGACATATAGGATTGGAACCGAGATCTCATCCCGCAGTCGCTCGAAATAGGGCAGGATCTCGGCCTTGCGGGCATCGTCTAACGCGGCCAAGGGCTCATCGGCCAAAATCAGTCGTGGGCTGGCCAGCAACGCGCGACCTATCGCGACACGCTGTTTTTCTCCTCCTGAAAGACCAGCTGGGCGGCGATCCAGCAGATGCCCGACGCCCAGCATTTCGATCACTTTTTCCGGGTGTTCTAGTCGCGCCCGTTTGGGGGCAAACCAACGCCCATAGGAAAGGTTCTGACGCACAGTTAGATGCGGGAACAGACGGCCTTCCTGAAAGATATACCCCAAACGCCTGCGGTGCGGCGGCAGCCAGAGGTTTTTCTCGGTATCGAACAACTCCCAATCATTAACGGCGACACGCCCGACTTTGGGCCGCAGCAATCCAGCCACCGCATTGACTACTGTGGTTTTACCCGACCCGGATCGCCCAAACAAAACCGTAACCCCCGGAGGTGCATCAAAGCTGAAATCCAGTTCCAGATCGGGCAGATCATGCTGCAGGCGGACAGAGAGGCTCATAATCCAGACACCCGTGCAGCCGCGCGTCGGCCGACATATTCGGACAACAACAGCGCCCCCATGGCGATAATGATCGAGACCACCACTAACCGCGTCGCCGCACCCTCACCCCCCGGCACCTGCAGGAAAGCATAGACCGCCGAAGGCAGGGTCTGGGTCTGACCGGGGATGTTCGAGACAAAGGTGATCGTGGCACCGAACTCTCCCATCGCCTTGGCAAAGGCGAGGATAGAACCAGCGACCACGCCGGGCAGAATCATCGGCAGGGTGACGGTGGCAAACACAAAGGGCCGCGATGCGCCCAATGTCGCCCCGGCCTGTTCCAGCTTGGGGTCAACGGCCTCGATCGACAGACGAATGGCGCGGACCATAAGGGGAAAGGCCATGATCCCCGCCGCCAACGCCGCACCGGTCCAGCGAAAGGCCACGATGATACCAAACTCGGCCAGAAGCTTGCCCAACGGGCCTTGGATGCCAAAGGTCAGCAGCAGCAGGTATCCTGTTACGACGGGGGGAAGGATTAGAGGCAGATGCACTAACCCGTTCAGCAACTGACGTCCCGGAAATCGCCAACGCGCCAACGCATAGGCCACGAATATTCCTAAGGGCAAGGATACTAGCGTTGCCCAAAAGGACACGCGTAGTGACAGTTTCAGCGCTTCAAGTTCCGCAGGTCCCAACCACTCCATTGGCTAGCTGCCCGGCAGGGCAAAACCCTGTTCCATAAAGACGTTTCGAGCCACATCTGATCGTAGATAATCCAGAAGCGCATGCGCTTCAGGCTGAGCCGTCGCGGTGACCGCCGCCGGGTATATGATTGGCGGGTGCGTATCCGGCGGAAAGGACGCTATGATCCGAACCCGCTCGTCAGCCTGCGCGTCCGATTGGTAAACAATCCCCAGCGGTGCCGCCCCGGCCGCAACCAGTGCAAGAGCTGCACGGACATTGTCGGTTTGCGCAACCTGATCCTCAATCCCACCCCACAGCCCAAGGCTTTGCAATGCGGTCTTGCCGTACACACCCGCCGGAACCGCATCTACCAGTGCCATCGCCAGATATCCGCTGCCCAAAGCGCCGGAAAGGTCAGTGCTAGACTGCATCTTGCCAATCTGAGTCTGCTCCGTTCCGCCGATCAAAACCAACCCATTGCCCAGCAGGTCCACGCGCGATACCACATCGATCATGCCTTGATCCTGCAGCACATCCATCCAATTTACATTTGCCGAAATGAACAGATCCGCAGGCGCGCCCAACTGGATCTGCCGTGCTAGTACAGATGAGGCCGCATAAGACACCGTAACCTCATACCCGGTTTGTTGTTCAAAGGCAGGTGCGATCTCATCCAGCGCGGTTTTCAAACTGGCAGCTGCAAAGACCAAAACCTCTGCTGCGCCGGCCCGGATCGGAGCCAGCGTCAAAACACCCAACACCAAGGCCGCGATTACACATCGGCGGGCTAGGGACAGGATCATGTGCTCTCCCGTCTGGAAGGTTTCAGTCCCTTCGGGAATATCTGAGGCAGCATGGGGCACGCAAGCGCCTTTCCCCTTTGCATGTAATGCAGTCTGCGGAAAACGAACAAAATTCATTGCTCGGCGATCACGCAGAGCAAAATGATCTGACAATGAAGCAAAGAAATTGTATCTGACCCTCTTGCGCCCGCGCGCAGGCTTGGCTACATGCAGCGTCACGGGTGATTAGCTCAGTTGGTAGAGCGCTTCGTTTACACCGAAGATGTCGGGAGTTCGAGTCTCTCATCACCCACCATTTTTCCCTTTATCGCCGGATAGTCACAAACTTGGCATTCATTGCAACGCAGACTTGCAACCGATTGCAAGTCCCGACCAATGGTGCATAGTATCTCCGTTATGAAATTGACTGCCTGCCTTCTCGCAACCTGCGGATTCTCGTCATGAGCGTCACTCTCAAAGACGTCGCCGCGCTGGCTGGCGTGTCACGTTCGGCTGTGTCCCGCACTTTTACCGAAGGCGCATCGGTTTCGGCCAAGACCCGCAGCAAAGTTGAAAAGGCCGCAAAGGAACTGGGATATAGCCCCAATGCGCTGGCATCTTCGCTGACAACCGGGCGGACTAAGCTGATCGGGCTGATCTCAAACAACTTTCACAACCCGATTTTTCTCGAGGTATTCGATCAGTTTACCCGCGCGCTACAGGAACGTGGGCTGCGTCCTCTGATCGTGAACCTGACGGATGAAACCGAACCCGCAAATTCGGTACGGATGTTGCGGCAATACTCGGTGGATGCCGTCATTGTTGCATCCTCGACGCTGCCGCCCAGCTTTGCCAAAGCATTCCACGACGCGGGGGTTCCTGTGGTGCATACCTTCGGACGCTCGGCCACGTCGCCTGAGGTTCACGTTGTGGGAATCGACAACGTGGAATGCGGGCGCATGGCGGCGCGGCAGTTGCTGGAACGCGGGTATAAGCGCATTGGATATTTGGGCGGCCCCCAAGACGCGACCTCGGCCATGGACCGGTACCGAGGCTTCATGGAAGAGGTCGAAAAACACCCTGACACTGAGAAATCGCACTCTTTCGCGGGGGCCTATTCCTTTGAAGCCGGGCGTTCCGAGATGCTGCGGTTGTTAGAGGACAACCCAGCCGAAGGCTATTTCTGCGGTGACGACATCCTGTCCATCGGCGCCCTGTCAGCCCTGCGCGATCACGGACTAAAACCGGGTCAGGATATCGGCATCATCGGCCTGAACGACATGGAAATGTCGCGTTGGGAAAGCATCGATCTGACCACTATACACCAGCCGATCAAACAAATTATTTCTTCATCGGTTGATCTGGTCGTTGAGATGCTCAAGGAGCCTCAGAGATACCCCGAGGCGCGCATCTTCCCCTGTCGCGTGATCGAGCGGGGCACATTGAGGCCCCGCACGTAATCAGCGGAACATTGGCGGGCGGGCGTCTTTCCAGGCGCCATCCTCTTTGCCCGATGCAACGGCCGCGTGTACGGCAGCAATCGACCTGACCCCATCGGCGGCACCGGGCAGTCCATCACGGGTTTCGCCCCGGATCGCATCGGCCAGATCGCAGTAAATATTGGCCACGGCCAACGGAAACCCTTCGGGATGCGCAATGGCGACTCGGGACAGCCGTTGCACTTCGTCATGCAGGCCGCCCTCACCTTTTTCGATGATCTGCGTGCGGCCACCTACGGGCGTGTAGATCAATTGATTGGGCTGCTCAGAGGCCCAGCGCAGCCCGCCGGTTTCTCCGAATACCTGAATGTCGAACCCGTGCTGCCGCCCGATGGCCACCGATGAGGTCCACAGACGACCCACGGTGCCACCTTCCATGCGGAAATTGATCATGGCGTCATCTTCCAACTCACGGCTTGAAATGGTCGAAGCCATGTCAGCGGACAGCGTCTTGACCTCGTCATCACAGATGAAGCTGGCCATATGCAGCGCGTGGATGCCGCAATCTGCAAACTGACCTGAAACACCAGCCATCGCCGGGTCATAACGCCAGCGGACGCGGGGGTTATCCGCATCTGTGGCGTCGCCGTGGTGACCGTGGCTGAAATTGGTAACGACCAAACGCACCTTGCCAATCTCACCTACCCGCACCATCGCGCGAGCCTGACGGACCATGGGATAGGCGGAATAACAGTAATTCACCGCACAGATCTTGCCCGAGGCTTCGGCGATACGAACGATCTCTTCACCCTCTTCCACGCTCATGGTCATCGGCTTTTCACAGAGCACGTTGAATCCTGCCTCAAGGAACGCTTTGGCGATCTCGAAGTGGGTCGAATTGGGGGTGGCTATGGTCACCAGATCAATCCGGTCCTCTCGATCCATTTCCCCTGCAAGCATTTCTCTCCAGTCGCCATAGGCGCGGTCGGCGGCGACACCCAACCGCTGTGCGTATTCCCGGCCCACTTCGGGGCGGTGATCCAGCGCGCCAGCGGCGAATTCGAACATCCCGTCCGCCTGTGCACCCAAACGATGCGCGGGCCCGATCTGGCTGCCTTCGCCACCACCGATCATACCCCATTTCAGCTTTGCCATGGTCTTGGTCTCTCTTCAGAATTTAACGGTTGCGCGATCAGTAATCGCGAATGTTTTGCCACTGCTGTCGCTCGGACGAGGCCAAAGCGGCGGCCAGCACCCTGTTAACTTCGTGCCCGTCGCGGAAAGTGGGCCAGACGGGCTTTCCGGAATGGATCGCCTCAAGGAAATCCTTGGCTTCGATGATAATTTGGTCCTGATAGCCGGTGCCGTGACCCGGCCCTTGGCAGAACGGTTCGTAATCTGGGTGCGCCGGACCGGTCAGAATCTTGGTAAAGCCGCGCTGCGCCTCGGGACCTTCACGGCGATAAAACCAAAGGGCATTCTGGTCTTCCTGATCGAAACGCAGGGCGCCCTTGGTGCCCGATATCTCATACGCGTAGCCCATCTTGCGCCCGGTCGAGATGCGGCTGACATAAATATTGCCCATCGCGCCGTTCGCGAACCGGCACATGATCTGGGCATGGTCGTCATTGGTAACCTTACCGCCGGGGCGGGATTCGTGGACCGTTTCGACCTCGGCCATCACTGAAATAACGGGCCCAATCAAAGCCAAAGCTCCGTTGATCATGTGAGGAGCGAGGTCGCCAATGGTCCCGTTGGCCATGCCCGTGGTGCGCCATGTGGCCGGTGCTTCGGGGTCAGCGTAGAAATCTTCAGTGTGCTCACCACGGAACCACGTAATGTCACCCAATTCGCCGTCGGCAATCAACTTACGCGCATATTGCGTGGCGGGTGTGCGGACATAGTTGAACCCGACCATATTCGTGACGCCTGACGCCTCGGCTGCAGCAACCATTGCCGCACCATCCTCCATTGACGCACCCAAGGGTTTTTCGCACAGCACCGGCTTGCCCAGCGCTAAGGCCGCCTCGGCGATTTGACGATGGGTTTCCTGGGGTGAGGCAATAACCACAGCCTCAACTGCTGGATCATTGACCAGAACCCGCCAATCCTCGGTCGCGCGTTTGAACCCATAGGCGGTCCGATACCGATCTGCGCTTTCGGGGGTCGAGGCGCAGATCATCTCCAACCGCGGGCGCAACGCCGTATTGAACACGGCACCCACTGCAGACATGGCAACTGAATGCGCCTTGCCCATATAGCCGCCACCTACGATTCCAATTCCAATTTCAGGCATCTATCGCGGCTCCGAACATATTATTTGCAACCGGTTGCAAAATCAGTATCGTGTGAATCGATTCAGCGCAAGGTCCAAACTTTGCCGACCCCACTTTATCGGAGGATATGACTTGACCGCTTTGATAGACGGTATCAAGGGAAACCATTTTGCCGTGCTGGGCCGTGCGGGCATGGACCTGTATGCCAATCCCATTGGCGTCAAAAGCGAAGATGCCGATACGTTCCACGCCGATCTGGGCGGGTCATCTGCGAATATTTGCGCCGGACTGGTCAAGCTGGGCAGTCAGGCGTCCCTGATTACTTCGGTTTCGGACGATGCGGTGGGTCGGTTCTGCCTGAATCGCCTACGGCACTACGGCGTGGACACGTCTTATATCCGTGTTCTGGGCGGCGAATACCGCATGTCACTGGCCGTCTACGAAAGCCGGATCGAGAATTTTCAGAACGTCATCTATCGCAACGGTGCGGTCGACTTTCAGGTCACCGAACAAGATATGGACCGGATTGATTACTCGTCCTTCTCAGCCGTGATCTCAGCCGGAACCGTCTTTGCCGCGGAACCTTCACGAAGCGCCACGTTCCGCGCCTTTGACAACGCCCGCGCGGCGGGCCTGCCCATCATCTTCGATATTGACTACCGCCCCTATAGCTGGCCCTCACCCGAAGTGGCCGCCGAAGTCCTGTCCCGCGCCGGAGAGGCCAGTGACCTGATTGTCGGCAATGATGAAGAGTTCGGCTTTATGGCTGGCGGCATCGATAACGGGTTCGCAAAAGCCAAGGAACTGGCCGAAAAATCCGGCCGCATTGTCGTCTATAAGATGGGTGAAAAAGGCGCAGTTACGCTGGTGGACGGTCAGGAAATCCGCACCGGCATTTACCCGGTTACCGCCGTCAAACCCAACGGTGCTGGCGACAGTTTCATGGCGGGTTTGCTGGCCTCAATCGCGGCGGGGCATTCGCTTGAGGACGCCGTCATGCGCGGCTCGGCCTGCGCGTCGATCGTGGTGTCTCAGCCCGGTTGCGCCCCCGCCATGCCCACAACACCCGAACTGAACGCATTCCTGGCCGATCATCCCGGCCCGACCACATAGGAGTTTCCCATGCATATCGCGCCCTATGACAATCAGAACAAACCCATCGTCGATGCGGACGACCCGACGGTTCCGCTGAACTATTTCAACATCGTCAAGCTGCGCCGTGGCGAGGCGTTCGAATATCAGGTGCCGGGTTATGAAACCTGCATCGTGCCTGCCACGGGCAGCGTGGATGTTGACGTCGAAGGCGTTCAATTCGCCAAGCTGGGCAACCGCGGCGAGGATGTCTGGGATGGCGAGCCCGAAGGCGTCTACGTCCCGGTCGGCGCCAAAGTACAGATCGGTTGCATGTCGGACGAGGCTGAAGTTTTCATCGCGGGCGCCAAATTCGACAAAGTGCTCGAACCGTTCGATGTGCGCCAGCATGACCTTGTACAATATGGCAGCGACGACACCAAAACACACCGCAAAATCAAACACATCCTCGGCCAGAAACAGCACGACAAAGTCGGTCGCCTGCTGGTGAGCGAGCTGTTCACCGTTGGTCAGGGCGGCTGGTCCGGCTTTCCCAGCCACAAACACGACACCAACCGTCTGCCGGATGAAACACGGCATGACGAAACCTATAACTTCCGCTTTAAACCCAATTGGGGCTCCGGCCTGCAGATGTTGCAGCGCGAGGATAACGAGCCGGGTGATGCCTATCACATCGTCGACGGCTCAACGATTTGCATCGACAAGGGCTACCACCCCTGCTGCGCGCTGCCAGGGTACGAGATGTACTATTTCACTATCCTCGGAGGTCTGAGCCAGCGGTCTCTGGTGCAATACTTTCAGCCCACCCACGCCTATCAGATTGAAACGATTCCGGGCATCAAAGACATGATCGCGAAATTCAAATGACACTCGTTACGCTTAAGGACGTCCTGCAACCCGCATACGAACAAGGCTATGCCGTGGGCGGGCTTGTGACGCTTGGTTGGGAAGACATGCGCGCCTACGTCGCCGCAGCCGAGGCTGAAAACGCCCCCGTCATTCTGCAAGCCGGACCAAGTTGCCGCGAGCACACGCCGCTGCCTGTTCTAGGAAAGATGTTCCGCCATTTGGCTGAGAATGCATCGGTCCCGGTCGTGGCCCATCTGGATCACGGGTACACGTTAGAAGACTGCAAGATCGCGCTCGACAGCGGGTTCACATCGCTGATGTTCGACGGCTCGCGCAAACCTCTGCAGCAAAATATCGACGAAACAGCCGCGATTGCCGAAATGGCCCATTCCGCCGGGATTTCCTGCGAGGGTGAGATCGGCTTTGTAGGCTATTCCGGCGGCGAAGGTTCAAACGGGACAGACCCGGCTGAGGCCGCAAAATTCGCCCGCGAAAGCGGTGTGGATGCGATGGCCATTTCGGTCGGTAACGTCCACCTGCAGCAGAACAAGGAAGGCGGTCTGGACGAAGACCGCATCCGCCAAATCGATGCCATGACCGAGGTCCCTCTGGTCATCCATGGCGGTTCTGGCGTGCCGGTGGAACAACGCACGCGCCTTGCCCGCGAGACCTCGATCTGCAAGTTCAATATCGGGACCGAATTGCGGATGGCCTTCGGCGCCGCACTGCGCGAGGCGGTGAACCGCGACCCTGATAGGTTCGACCGCGTCACCATCCTGAAAGAGACCCACGATCCGGTCGAAGCTGCGGCACGTACCGTCATTCGCGCTTTCGGAGCGCCATCGCAAAGATAATCGTCAAATCGTAAAGGCATCCCGGAAGGCCGCCAGCGCGGCTTCTGGGTTTCCTGTCGCAAAGGCTTCCAAACCGACCGGTCCTTGGTAGCCCATATCATTCAAAGCCCGCGCAACAGCGGCATAGTTGATTTCGCCAGTTCCGGGTTCACATCGGCCCGGATTGTCCGCGACCTGCACTTCCCCGATCCACGGCAGGCATTTCTCGCACCAGCGGATCAGATCACCCTCTCCGATCTGTGTGTGATACAAGTCCAAATTGATACGCAGCTGTGGGCGATCGACCGCAGAAACCAGCGCCAACACATCTGTTGTCGATCCAAAGGGGCATCCGGGGTGATCCAACAGGTTCAGGTTTTCCAGCGTGAACACCACGCCCTCTTCTTCGGCCAGATCGCAGATACGGTTCAGCGTCTCTCGCGCCTTTAACCACATTACACCAGTTACGGTTTCGTGCTGCCAGATTGGGATACCGCCATCGCCCAGTCCCGTACCGTGCAGGTTCAGGCGATCCACCCCCAAACGCTGTCCAATCTGTACCGTTTCGCGCACAGATTTAAGCAACAGGTCCGCGCCTTCTTCATCCGCCAAACGGCCCTCAAGATAGCCGTTCATGATCGTGAAATTCGCGCCAGTTCTTTCAAGCTTTTCAAGATTCAGGTCAGGCCAGTTCCACAGCCCGACGCCGAAATCCATTTCCGTCAGGCGCGCGGCGCACCAGTCCATCGGCTTGTCCAGCCACAGCATTTCGGCACATGCCGCAAGTTGGAACGGTTGGGACATGCCGTATCTCCAAATTTGGCGCGTTCAGATTGATCCGCCTTCGACCATGAAATTCCCCGCACTGCACATGGCGGCATCGTCCGAGGCCAAAAATACCACCATCCGCGCCACATAGACGGGATCTATCGGATCGGGCAGACATTGACGGTCGACCTGTTTCGCCAATGCCTCGGGCGTGACCCACAGGTCCTTCTGGCGGTCTGTCATGATCCAACCCGGCACCACGGTGTTCACGCGTATACGGTGATCACCCAATTCACGCGCCATAGTGCGGGTCAGGCCGTGAACGGCGGATTTGGCGGTGGCGTAAGCAGGAAAGCCTGCCCCCGCCTCCCACCAGGAATTCGATCCGAGATTGACGATTGACCCACCGCCCCGTTCGATCATCGCTGGCGCGACAGTCTGGATGGCAAAAAACATGTGGCGGATATTCGTTGCCATGCGTTCGTCCCAGTAGTCTGGCGTCACCTCGCGCCAGTCATGGCGGTCGTCCCGCGCGGCGTTGTTGACCAACACATGCGCCGCACCAAGTTCGTCCGACAGTTCTGCCAATGCGATATGCAAAGCCTCGATGTCGCGCAGGTCGCATTGGGCAAAGGCGTGTTCTCCTTCCACCTCCGCCAGCAGCGCGTGTCCGGCATCCGCGTCAATATCCAGAAATCCGACCTTGGCCCCCTGGGCTGCAAAAGCCCTCACCGTTTCTGCGCCAATGCCCCCTGCCCCGCCGGTAATGAAGACGGTCTTGCCGTTCAGGCTGGGATAGATGGCAAAGTCTTTGGTCATCCGTCACGCTCCATGATCCATTCGACCTCGGGGGCCGCAACAAAACGCCATTTCCGCAATGGCCCGGCCATTACGTTCAGATAATACATCTCAAACCCATAAGGTGCCCCGCAAGGGTGATGGCCGCGCGGAACAGTTACAACATCACCGTCGGAAACGGCCATCGCCTCATCCAACTGGCCGTCATCTGTGTAAACCCGCTGGATGCCGAAGCCGTTGGCCGGAGAGATGCGGTGGTAATAGGTTTCCTCAAGATAGGTGATGCGCGGATAATCGTCCTCGTCATGGCGGTGGCTGGGATAGGATGACCAGTGACCGTTAGGCGTAAAGACCTCGGTCACCAGCAGGCTATCGGCATAGTCCTCGGCCTCCATCGCGATGTTGTTAATGTAGCGCGTGTTCACCCCCTTGCCGCGCTCGGTCAGGGCGATACCATCGGGGCCAATCCGCCGTGCCTCGTGGCCGCTTTTACCCGGAGCAGAACAAACGGCAACAACGCAATCGGTTTCCGCGACGGCCTCCCACTCGGATCCATTGGGCAGGTAGAGGCAATGCGGCGGCGTCTTTTCAAAGACGTTCATCCGGTCACCCAGAACCCCCCAGTCCTGCCCGGCACCGGTGATCCGTGCCTTGCCTTCGACCATGACCAGAATGACTTCACGATCACCCGTTGCCTCGGCAGCATTGTCGCCCGCACGCAGGTGATAAAGGCCAAACCCAACATACTGCCACCCGGCGCTGGCTGGGGTGATGTCATGGACTTTGCCTCGCGCGCCGACGGGTTTCTTAAGCAGATCTGCCATATTAGTCTCCTTATTGGGCGGCCCGTTGGACCGCCCGGTTCTTGCTTTAGGCAGCTTGCCTTGTGTGCAGAGCCGCGAGCGCCTCGGCCAACTGCGCCTCGGTCCAACCTTCTGAAACGGCTTGGCGCAATATGTCCGCCTGGCTTGCCGGGGCGTTGCCACCGATTGGTGGATCCGTGTCCAGATTGGTTGGGAAGGGATACCCTTCGGCTGTGGCAGCGACGGCTGCATCCAGTTCGGCCCCTCTCAGATCGCCACGCTGCTTCAGAGCAACCAAATGTGGGAAGACCGCTTGCGACATTTCGCGGCGATCCACAGCCTCCATCGCGCGCCCGAAAGCCGAGGAAACCTGCAACAGGTTTGCCATACGCTGGATGTCGGCGCTGCTGTTTTCGCCAGCGGCATGGAACAAGGCGGGGTTGAAGAACACCGCATCACCCTTTTCAAGCGGCAGTTGGATATAACTGTCTTCGAAATGATCCCGATGCCCTTCATCATGAAACGCCAGATAGCCTGACGGGTAGAGTTGCGAAAACGGCAGCAGTTTGGTCGGGCCACTTTCCACCGGCATATCGCAATGCGCCACCGCGCCCTGCAGCGTCAGCGAGGCGGTCACGAGATGGGCATGCGCCGGGTACTGCGCCGCATTGTCGGCGCTTTGGAAACCCAGATGGTAGTCCCGATGCGCCTGTTGCGCCTTGCCGCCGGGGCGCACCTGATTGACCTGCGCGGTGATCTGATAGTTTGGCCCCAACCAAGCCTCACACGCCGCCGCAATCGCGGTATTGCCGAAATAAAGAGCAAAGCCTTCAGGATCGCGCAAGCACTGCTTTTGCAGCGCGTTCCAAACCCTATCGTTGGCACCAGAGGCGGCAAAGTGGTCGCCCTCACCGGCGTTGCCTTGGCGCTCTTCGTCGATGATCTGGCGGAACACTTCGGTGGCCCGGTCGATGACTGAGGTGTCTGGGTATGCCGCTTTTAAGGCGATCACGCCCGCCGATTTATTCAGAACCCAGCCCCACTCCGCCAGCAGAGCCCGACGTTTGTCTGGCTGTTCCAGCACAGGACGCAACGCCTGCATGTCATAGATCGGTACATTCTTTTCCACCGACACAGCATGCGGCACCGCTTCGGCCGACAGGTTCTGAGAGGTCAACACCTTGAATTCATCCAGATCACAGGATTCCCGGTCGAAATAGCCGACGAAACCTAGTTCCTGATTTACCATGACGTTCTCCTTTCTCATGGCTAAGGTGTTGCCCCTTGGGGCGGTGTGTTACTCGGTGATCTCCAATCCTGCTTGCTTGCAGACCTCGACAATATGGCCATATCCCATCTTGGAGTATTCATAGGGCGGTGCTTTGGCCGGATCCTGTTCGGCCTCAACTACGATCCAACCGTCGTAGTCCATCGCTTTAAGAGCATTCGCGACCGCCTGAAAATCAATGCATCCATCGCTGGGCACGGTGAAAGCACCGGCGATCACCGCATCCAGAAAGCTACGGCTTTTTTCTCGGGTGTCCTGCACCACTGCCGGGCGGATATCCTTGAAATGCACATGATGCACCCGATCGCCCCAGCGGTTCAGGGTCGCCATAACATCGCCTCCGCCGAACAGCAGATGGCCAGTGTCAAAGCACAGCTTCACCTCGGGGCCCGAACCCTCCATCAGCCAGTTCACGTCATCCTCGCTTTCGATGATCGTGCCCATATGGTGGTGGTAGGCCATCGGCATGCCCTGATCGGCCATCCATTTCGCCAGCTCAGTGATCTTGGCGGCATAGGACAGAACTTCGTTCTTCGACAGTTTCGGACGGTCGTTCACTGCTGTCCCGATCTGGCCCTGCACGGTGTTCGAGCATTCGGCATAGACAATGCACGGACTGTTCAACGCCACGAATTGCTCGACCTGCTCCCGCACGGCTTCGCGTTCGGTCGCGAAGTCATTGACCAGCGACGCGCCGGAACACCACCCGCCGCAAAGCGCGATGTCGTTGCCTTCGAGATAAGCGCGCAGGCCTTCAGTATCGCCCGGCATCCGTTGGCCGCGTTCGACGCCCGTATAGCCGATCTCGCGCGCCTCTTTCAGCGCTTGCTCCATGGTGTAGGCGGCGGTCAGGTCCGGCAGATCATCATTCTGCCACGCGATCGGAGAAATCCCGATTTTCACGCTCATTTCGTGTTTCTTTCCTTGATGGCAACCTCGTAGGCCGCACGTTTTTCATTCACTTCGGGGCGGATGCTAACTTCGGGAACGGCCACCTCCCACCACGTGCCGCCATATTTGGTCGACGGATAGGGATCGGTGTCGATGACCACCACGTACGGCCCCTTGATCTCCACGCGTTTGGCCAGCGCATCCTCAAGCTCGGCAATCGAGCTGACCTTGACCGAAATCGCCCCCATCGCCGCCGCATGGGCGGCAAAGTCGATGGCAGATGGCGTTTCGTGGACCGCGTGATCCAGCAGGTTGTTAAACTCGGCTCCGCCAGTGCCCATCTGCAGCCGGTTAATGCAGCCAAAGCCCCGGTTGTCGGTGATCACGACGGTGAAGGACACGCCCATCATCGCTGCGGTCGCCATTTCCGAGTTCGCCATCATATAGGTGCCGTCGCCAGTAAAGCAGATCACGTCACGCTCGGGCTGGGCCATCTTGATGCCCATCGCGCCTGCAATCTCATAACCCATACAGCTAAAGCCGTATTCCATGTGATAGGCCCCGGGACGCGGCGCCTTCCACAGTTTGTGCAGCTCTCCGGGCATGGTCCCGGCCGCACACATGACAACCGTGTCATCATTTGACGCGCGCTGAACCGCGCCCACCACCTGCATATCGGTGGGCAGCGCGTTGCCATCACCCGGTGCGTCGGTCAGCTTGTCGACCTTCCCGAACCACTCGGCCTTGAGCGTGTCGCTTACCGGATCGGCGCGGTATCCCTGCAAGGCGGTGCCCAACTCCTCCAATCCAACACGCGCATCAGATTGCAGCGGCATCGCCCCGTGCTTTTCGGCGTCATATGCGGCAGTGTTCAGACACACCATCTCACGTTCCGGGTTCGAGAACAGGCCCCAGGAGCCAGTAGTGAAATCCTGCAACCGTGTCCCCACGGCAAGCACCAGATCGGCCTCAGCACAGACGTCATTGGCGGGCTCACCACCTGTCACGCCAATCGGCCCGAGGTTCAGCGGGTGATCCCAGGCCAGTGCCGATTTGCCCGCCTGCGTCTCAGTGATCGGAATGTTGTGGGTTTCCACAAAGCTCTGCAGCGCGTCCGTCGCACCCGAGTAATGCACCCCGCCCCCGGCAACGATGACCGGGCGTTTGGTCGCCTTGATCGCAGCCATCGCGCGGGCCAGTTCGCCCTCATCCGGGCGAATGCGGCGCTGATACCAGACACGCGGCTCAAAAAAGCTTTCGGGATAATCATAAGCCTCGGCCTGTACGTCCTGACAGAATGCCAGAGTCACCGGTCCGCAATCGGCCGGGTCCGTCATCGTACGGAAGGCGCGCGGCAAAGCGGTCAACAGGTGCTCGGGCCGGGAAATGCGGTCGAAGTAGCGGCTGACCGGTTTGAAGCAGTCATTGGCGCTAACGGTCCCATCGCCGAAATTCTCAATCTGTTGAAGCACCGGATCGGGACCGCGGGTGGCGAACACGTCACCCGGTAGGAACAGAACCGGCAAGCGGTTTACATGTGCCAGCGCCGCTGCGGTGACCATATTGGTCGCACCCGGCCCGATCGAGGACGTCACCGCCATCGCCCGCGTGCGGCGCATCTGCTTGGCATAGGCGATCGCACAATGCGCCATGGTCTGCTCGTTATGACCGCGATAAGTCGGCAGGCTGTCTTTAACCCCGTGCAACGCCTCACCCAGCCCTGCCACGTTGCCATGGCCAAAGATGGCCCAGACACCAGCAATGAAAGGCTCTCCGGCCTCGTTCATCTGCGCGCCCAGATAGCGCACCAAAGCTTGCGCAGCGGTCAGTCGGACTGTTTTGCCCATTGTGATCCCCTTCAACACAAGGCCATTATGGCCATTCCTGCAATTTCGTTGAATGTCGGGCCAAGCGGCCCCTAAAGGGGAACGGTGTTAAACCGTTCCGCCCAGAGAACCTTCCAGTTCTGCCATTTCCTGACCGCCTGCCATCAGGTCCTGCAACTGCTCGGGCGTGATCTCACCGCGTTTCGCAGTGCCCAGAGTTTTACCTCGATTCAGCACGGTAAAGCGATCACCCACTGCCAGCGCGTGGCGTACGTTGTGGCTGATAAAGACCACACCAACACCCTGACTGCGCACTCTGTCGATTGTGGCCAGCACGTTCGATGTCTGACGCACCCCAAGGGCCGAAGTCGGCTCATCGAGAATGAGAATCTTCGCACCAAAGTAAACCGCGCGCGCAATCGCAACGGTCTGTCGCTCGCCGCCGGACAGAGTGCCAACGGCCTGATCTGGTCCGCGTAGATTGATGCCCATTTTGCGCATCTCTTCCATACAGACGTCGTTGGCCTGATCCACATCGAACCGCTTCAGTAAACCCTTCCCCTTGGTCGGTTCGCGCCCCATGAAAAAGTTGCGCGTGACGCTCATCAGCGGGATCATCGCAAGGTCCTGGAAAACAGTTGCAATACCCGCCTCCATCGCATCGCGCGGAGTGTCGAAATGCAGCGGTTTGCCTTCGAAATAGATTTCACCCTTAGTGGGTTTATGCACCCCAGACATGGTCTTGATGAAGGTCGATTTGCCCGCCCCGTTGTCACCTAACAGGCAGTGGCACTCACCCGGCTTGACGTCAAAGCTGACACCGGCCAAGGCGATGATGTTGCCAAAGTGCTTTTCGATATCCTTCATCTCAACGATCGGAGCAGCGTCGACGGAGGAATCTCCATGGTGGAACTTGGTGTCTTCAGTCATATCAGCGCTCCCCGGTTACGCGTTTACGGATCGCGTTGTTGAACAGAACAGCGATCAGCAGCATGGCGCCCAGGAAGACCTGGAACCAGTCCTGATCAAAGTCGGTATAAGTCAGGCCGATGACGACCATGCCAAAGATGATCGAGCCGAAGAACGCCCCAATGGCCGAGCCATAGCCGCCAGTCAGCAGACAGCCCCCGATCACAGCCGCGATGATTGCTTCGAACTCCTTCTGGAAGCCGCGACGTGCATCGGTCGATCCGGCATCCATCACGGTGATGATCGCCACCAACGCGGCACAGCAGGCAGTCAACATGAACAGCGATACCTTCACACGGTTCACCGGAACACCCGAGTTGGAGGCCGCTGTGCTGTCACCGCCCGAGGCGAAAATCCAGTTCCCGACCGGAGTGCGCAGCAGCACATAGGTTGCCGCCAGCGTGATGACAATGAACCACAGAATTTCGACCGGGATACCCGGCACCTTGGGCGCGCCACTTTTGAAGGTGTCGATCATGCCCTTCTCTGCCAGCCAGGCAAACAGGCTGCCGAAAGCCTCACCCGAGAAGAAGGGGGCGAGCCAGTCGTTTTCGACCGCGTCGCGCACACCGCGCAACTGCGTGGAACCGCCCGTGGCCATCTTCAGGCCAACCAGAGAGAGCCCGCGCAAGATAAACAGAAACGCCAGCGTCACGATGAACGATGGCAGGCCCGAGCGGATCACGATATTGCCGTTAACCGCGCCGACACAGGCCGCGAATACGAAGGTCATGGGAATGGCGAAGATCAGCGGCAATTGCCAGGTCACGGCGCAGACGCCGAAAAACAGCCCCGAGAACGCGACCATCGACCCGATTGACAGATCGAACTCTCCGCCGATCATCAGCAGCGCCGCCCCGATGGCCAGAATACCCAATTGTGCGGCAGGGGTCATGAAGTTCATGACACCAGCAAGAGTGAACATCGACTCGTCCGCAGTGATCGCAAAGAAAACGAAAACCAGAACGGCGCCTGCCATGGCACCCAACTCGGGCCGCTTCATGAGTTTGGTTAGGAACGGTTCTTTCTTGACCCTTTCGTCCGATACGACGGTCGTTGATTCACTCATGGTTTCCTCCCATTCGGTGGGATCGGCGCGCTGGCGCCGATCCTTTTGTTTGTCGGTATGATCCGGACTTAGCGGATGCCCTGCGAGGACAGCTCAATCACCTGAGCGGCCTTTTCCTGAGTGATCAGGTTCGGGCCCGAAGGCACGTTGCCACCCGGCATCAGGCCGTATTTGGCATGCAGGCCCATGAAGTTCACCGACAGGTAGCCTTGCAAGTACTGTTGCTGGTCGATGGCAAAGGCCGCATCACCGTCAACGATTGACTGCAGGAAGTTGGCAGACAGGTCGAACGAGGCAACGTTCACATCACGCCCCGAGGCTTTGGCAGCCGCAACCGCAGGCTCACCAGCCGAGCTTGCGCCCAGAGCCATGACCGTATCGACGCTTTCATCAGCTGCCAGCGCGGCGGCAACCTTGGATTCGATCTCGGACGGATCGTTCGAAGTCGGCAGAACGGTCACATTGCCGCCAAACCCTTCGGTAAAGCCTTCACAGCGCAAGTCCAGCGACACGTTGCCAACCTCGTGGTTCACACAAACCGCGTTGGAACCGCCCATCGAAGCCAGTTGCTCGCCTGCGGCCTTGCCTGCGTCGAATTCGTCCTGACCAACATGCAGCAGAGCACCTAATTCTTTGGCGACTTCCGCGCCCGAGTTGATTGAGATCACGGGAATACCGGCCGCCACCGCGCGTTCGATTGACGGCCCAAGCGCGTCCGCATCAGGGATCGAAACGATCAGCCCGTCGGGCTCCTGGTTCACGGCAGCGTCGATCAACTGCGACATGGCCACCATGTCAAAGGTCTCGGGCGCGCGGTACTCCACGTTGATGCCAACATCCTTGCCCGCCTGCTCGACGCCGTTCTTGACGACATTCCAGAACGCATCATTCGCTTGACCGTGCGATACGACCACGATCTCTTGCGCGAACGCAGGCGTGGCCAGAGCCAATGCACCGGCAGCCAATGCGCCTTTTACAAACTTATTCATTTGGTTTCCTCCCTATTAAACAGTCTGTGTTATTGCCGGGATCTCAGCCCCATTCATTCGGATGAACCGAATCCCCACCGCTCCGGAAATTGGCGCAGCTATCCCCAGTTTCCGTATATCCCATCATTTTGCAACCGGTTTCAAAACTTCAGCCATGGCAACCGGCTGACCGGACTGCGCCGACCGGGTCGCGGCCTCGGCCATGGCAAGGGCTGCGACGCCGTCTTCAAGAGTCACCGGCATTACGGAACCGGATTGCACTGCCTGCACGAACGCATCCCATTCTGCGCGGTAGGCGGGCATGTATCGTTCCAAGAAAAAATATGTGGGTTTTGCCCCCGTGACGCCGGCGGCTGTCGACTTGACCACGGCATTTTCCAGAATGTTCTGCGCCTGCAACAGGCCACCCGAACCCAACATCTCAATCCGCTGGTCATACCCATACACAGCCCGGCGCGAATTCTTGATAACTGCAATCTGACCGTCTGCATAAGTCATTGTTACAACAGCAGTATCTACATCCCCAGCACGCCCGATTTCAGGATCGACGATCGAAGTTCCAACTGCCGAAATCTGCACCGGCAACTGACCCAACAGATAGTTCGCCATGTCGAAATCATGGATCATCATGTCCCGAAACAAACCGCCCGAAACCTTGACATAGCCGATCGGAGGCGGGGCTGGGTCGAACGAGGTGATCGACAGCAACTCAGGCGTGCCAATCTCACCCTGATCAACAGAATTTTTCAGCGTTGAAAAGCTGGGATCAAACCGCCGATTGAACCCTAGCATGACCGACTGGCCGGTTTCCGCCGCAACAGCCTGACACGCAAGCGCCCGTTCAAGACTGAGATCAACGGGTTTTTCACAAAGAACCGCCTTACCAGCCTGTGTTGCAGCTTCGATCAGGTCAGAATGAGTGTCCGTCGGCGTCGCCACCAGAACCGCATCAATCGATGGGTCCTCTATGATCTCCTTGGAGTCGCGAGCAGTCGCGCCGTGCTCCGAAGCAAGGCTTTCAGCCGCATCGGAAATCGCGTCGGACACTGCACATAGCTGGCTGCGAGGATGCGCAGAAATGGCCTGTGCATGCACGCGCCCAATGCGTCCGGCGCCAAGCAATCCGATTCTGAGCATTAAGGCCTCCCGATTCTTTAGCTCGGGGATACCATGAGTATCTTTGCAACCGGTTGCAAGAAATTTTTAATCGGGACAACCAGAGGAAACCCGGGCGGGTTATCAAAATCTCAATTTGACCTCACAGCGACTAGAACAACGCCCAGTTCATTTTCCGAAGCCAGCAATTTACAGAGATCTTCTTTCGACATGGGGAAATCCATATCCAAGTCGATAAGCGCTTGGATATGTTCCCATTGGAGACTGTGTTCATAGTTTATCTCTGTTCAGGTTTTGGCCTTCCTTTAAATGGTTGGAATATTAATGTGGTGTCAGGCCAGCGAGGTTGGTTGTGACTATAGCCGGTGCGACAAACCTCAATCATGCGGCAGGCATGGCGCAGTGATGCGCTGCCGTTTCCCTGAGGCTTTAGGGATACTTGTCGGTGATCGGTCTCAAACTGTTGGCACTGGGCCTTGTTCCTCAATGATCAGGAAGTG
>NZ_JBQFUV010000023.1:0-26468 GCF_056539365.1 Ruegeria sp. BB7
CTTGCTTCACCGCAAATCCGCCGCATAATCACAAAAACCAGATGAGCCAGATCCTCTCTTAGCTCAGGCGGCCATCTGTCCCAAAATCCCTGACGACGGACACCCGGATCAGTACGACCGGCTGAACGGTCAGGTATTGTTGCCGGGTATGCCTGTCGAAGCCTTGATCAAAACCGACGAGCGCACGCCGCTGTCTTACCTTGTAAAGCCGCTGACAGATTACTTTACGAAGGCGTTCCGAGAGTGAGACGGCTCTGACTGAATGGCGGATCGTGCGTCAGGATGTGTCGCAAACTTATTTGATGGACAAATCTATCCTACGAGGTGCGAAAACTGCTCAAATCCGGTCATCCCTGTGTAGGAATGAGCAGTCTTATCTGACTGGTCCAAGACAGATGCGAAGGCTCCTCAAAAACCTAACTGATACTTGCCCTATGTGAACAGTTAGTCCCGGCGGTTTTGTTTGGGGAAGCGATCTTGAGAGAGGTCTCACGACGAGCTGCAATGGTAACGCATTCAATCAGAGATCGCTGCACATAACATCCCCTTCAACGATGTTCCCGGTTCGCTATGGCAAAGCGTTTTAGCTCAGAGTTGTCTTCGCGCGTCTGAACTACGAAGCACATGCAGACTTTCGGGAAACCTCCCTCTTAACTGAAGTGGGGGCCCAATACTTTTTACGTCATACCCAACTGAACTGAGTTATTCTCGATTTTTCGGAAGTTTTTATTTGTTTTTTCAGCTTCTTAGCGGAAATTCTTTGGTTCTAAATGTTGGACGTTCATTGGTTCCTTTAGCAATATAATTCTGAGACTTTCTTTGGTTGCGCAGCGGGTGTGAGCTCGAAATGACTTATTACAGCTATAATTTGACTGCTGGTGCCGTGTCCGAGACCGTCAACTTTGACCATTTTGGCGCCAACTTTCGAAACATGTTTCCCAATATAGGTGATGCTTTCGACCTATTGAGTGTCACGCATCTACGTTACCCATCTGGCAGTGCCCAAGAGGAAGACATTACAAATCTCATTGATGGGCAATTGAATCAAAAGCTAACTGAGTTTCTGGAGTGGACCGCTGAAAGAGGAACAACTTTTACCTTGAGCATCCCAGTAGGGGACAAACTGGCAACCCAATCTGAAATGACTGACTTTGTCAGAGCAGTTTACGCAAAGCTGGGTCCAGATGGACATCTACTGAAGACAATTGAGGTAAGCAACGAATATTGGGGCTTCCAGGAAGCATGGGAGTACGGCAGAGACGCCGCCTTAGCGACAGAGTATCTCGCCAACGCATACTCGACATATCATGCGGAAGCTCCGGGCGCTGATTACGACCCTCAAATTTTGGTGCAAACGGCTCCTCCATGGCATGTTGGGCCGAACAGCACGATGGATCAAAAGAACATGGATATTATCCAATTCTTTGATGCCAACCAAGACTTGTCAGATGGATTTCAGCCAACGGTCGCCAGCGAGGCGGTGGATGGAATAGTTTCACACTACTATTTTTACGAGACGTATGACGAGGACAATACATTTTCAGATGGTTACTATGAAAATCGTGAAATCGGGTCCCGCCCGGATATGTGGTACAAATACTTCAACAAGGAACTAGACTACCATGTTACCGAGTGGAATGTCCAAAACTCCAATATCGGGCAACAGGGATTGAAAGCTGCATCAGTTATTCTCGAGATGTTTGAGAATATGTTGCAGGCCGGTGTGGACGCCGCAGAGATCTGGTCGGTGCGAAATCGAAACTACAATTCCTTCGCAGGCGGAATAACGGAAGAAAACCCGATTCACCTTTCGCCCGCTGGACAAGTCTTTGCCTGGATGCGGGAAAGCCTCGTGAACGATGACGGTACCGGGCTTTCTCTTATGGATTTAGGTGGGCTGCCCGACAATCACCGCCCCATTGAAATCAACGCGTTCACCGGCACGGAAAAAACGGTTCTCTATGTTTCCAACAGAACGAATGAGTTTGGCGTGAACGTAGACTTGGACTTGAGCGCCCTGGCCCACGACAGGCATTATATTTCAGTCCGAAAACTTGGAATTCTTGAAGGTAGTTCTGACGGTTTGAGTGATCGAGCTGCTTATTACGACAATGGTGAACTTGTACCTAACTCCCGCAACAAATTGCGCGTGATAGACGAAGCGGAAAAGCAGGAGCTTGAAGGAAAGCTACATAACCTTTTTGAATTGGGTGTCATTAGCACTAAGCAAATTTCGCCTTACGACGAAGGAACCTACCGAACTTATCTTCCGCCTCCGTCTACAATTCTCCTAGAGCCAGGGTACACTCCTGAAACCGCAACAAAACTGGAGCACTACTACTTTGCCGGTGAAGTCGATGTGACTGTCGAGGTGCAAGAATTCACGTTTGAAAGTGTGGAAGAAATAGATTTAGAGCTGGATCCGTATGAGGTCGCTGAAATCACTTTGGTACCTTACGCCCAGATGGCTGGCACCGGCGATGATGACTCAATTACAGGAACGGATAACCACGAAGAAATTCATGGGGATTTCGGAAATGATTACATCGATAGTGGTGGAGGATTTGACTACCTCTTCGGGGGGGCTGGAAACGACGTTTTAGTGGGTGGTCTGAAAGACGTCCACGGAGACCAGATCTATGGTGGACACGGCAATGATACAGCCGATGGGGGCAACGGAGACGATAAGATCTTCGGAGGTGAAGGTGCAGATCGGCTTTTTGGAGGTAATGGTGACGACGAGGTCTTTGGAGAAGGAAGCAGCGACTATCTGAGCGGAGGCTTTGGTGCCGACAAGCTAAATGGCGGTGACGGCCAAGACATAATTATGGGTGATCAAGGCAACGATCATATCATTGGAGGAGCTGACGACGACAGTTTGATTGGTGGGATTGGTGACGATGACCTGCAAGGTGATGAAGGAAATGATATTTTGGAAGGAGGTGAAGGCGACGACGTTCTCGACGGGGGGGTAGGTTTTGATTTGCTTTTTGGCGGCATGGGAGCGGATATCTTTGTCTTTCGCGCGGGAGAAAATATTGATACCGTACTCGATTTCCAGCATGGCATAGACCGCATTTGGATTGACGAAGAAGGGGTCGGTTTCGGCGATCTCGAGTTTAGAGTAGATGGTGATCGCACTATCGTAGAGTTGCACAATGGCTCTGTGGCACTATTGGAAATGACGACAGTTGCTCTGGGTGTTGATGATTTTCTGTTCATCTAGTTAAACGGTGCTAGGGACGATCACTTTTTCTTGCTTCGTCTGTTTCTCACTTCGTTAAATCCAAAATTGGCGAGCGATAAGTGGTTTTATCCCTCACGCAATAATAACGAGTCTATCAATTGCTATGTAGTTGTTTGCCTCACTCGTAATTCATTTTCAAATACTTAATCAATTTCAAGTTAGCGTCTTCATGGCGTCGGTCACCATAAGGAGGAAATATGCGATGATACAATTTGAGACGGTCTTGTCGTTCAATTCCGCGGGTTTCGATGTTGGTACAAATGGCTTGGTCTCGATGAGTGTTGGGTCGGGAGGTTTCCTGTATAGCCTCTCGAGCACTGGTGGCGGTTTGGCAGTTTGGCGTCTTGAAAGCGGCGAAGCACCTGTTCTGCACGACACTCATATTCTTGATGCGACGCTTCCAGTCCACGGGGACGACACATTGAAGTTCCTCGAAATTGCTGGTGAAGATACTCTTGTCCTAGGTGTAGGCCCAGCCGGAGCTATGTATGGGTATACCCTAGATGCGAACGGGGCAATCGGTAGCCTGAGAGAGTTTCAATTGCCGTCGACAACCCTCGAAGGCACACCGGTTGCCAGCTACTCGTCCAACGGTACCCAATTGTTCACGGTTGAGACGGGCGATGGAGGTCAAATTTCGACTTTTAGTGCCGGACCTACTGGCACTTTTAATCAAGTTGCCACTACCACTGGACGCCCTTCGGATCTGCAAGTTGTTGAAATTGGATCAAATAGGCTACTCTTGTCTGCAGACGCATCATCGCACTCAGTTGTCACGTACCATATCGATTCAGAGTCAGAAGCATTGACGAAAGTTGACAACTCCGAGGCCATATCTAACTTGGCCGTGAACTCGCCAAGCGCCATGGAGGTGGTGCGTGCTCATGGGAGTTCTTGGGTCGTGCTTGCTGGGGCGGGTAGCAACTCGATTTCCGTCCTGAAACTTGGCGCTGATGGCAGCCTGGCACCAGTAGATCATGTGCTGGACACAAATAGTACGAAATTCAATTCGATTCGTGACATCGCGATAAAGGTAGTTAACGACCACGTTTTTTTATTGGTTGGTGGGGATGACAACGGGATCAGTCTTTTCGCACTGGCGCCAGGTGGCAAACTCGTTCACCTAGACACATTCGAGGATACAACCGAGAGTCGGTTAGGAAGTGTCGATACTCTATCAATCGCTCAGGTTGGCAGTGAATTGCAGATATTTGGGGCTTCACAGCAAGAGGGCGGTATCACGCATCTATCGGTATCGTTGAACAATTTGGGCGATGTCGTGAAAGGTGACAGTATTCAACCCGGCACTGATGGCCATGACATCCTGAGAGGTGTCGGAGGATCCACTCTGCTTGCGGGTGGAGGGGACGATATCTTGATCGCCGGAGGTGGGACTACGATCATGACCGGTGGCGATGGTGCTGACGTTTTCGTAATGCGCAGCGGGAGCAGAGCGACGACGGTCACTGACTTTGAAGCGGGAAACGACCGACTTGATCTATCTGACTACGGACAATTGCGTTTCCCGAGCCAGTTGACCTTTGTTTCTACTGACGCCGGAGCGGAGATCAATTTCCTCGGTGATACGATCAATCTGCATTCTTTGTCCGGTGAGGCGCTTTCAAAAGCTGATGTTTTTGGAGCAACTTTCGAAGGGCCGAGCAGATTGTCGAATGGACCAAGGGATGCCTCTGTTGAAGTGCAAACCTCACGAGGCACAGCTGGAACGATAAGTATCAACTCAACTGAGGCCAATACAGGTATTCGCGACGCGGAAATACACTTCAATGCAGAAGGAAGTGCACCCGTTGTAGCGCAAGCTGATGATCAAGGGCAATTTGACTTGCACCTACCCTCTGAGACTGTGCAAGGTCATATCGAAATCATTAAATCCTATTCAACGGCGAGTCAGGAGATTACAGCGCAAGACGCATTGGAAACGTTGCGTATGTCAGTGGGGCTACAGCCGACTTGGGGGCCCGCGCAGGCGGAGAATTTCATCGCTGCAGATATAAATAGGGATGGGATAGTTAGCGCAAAGGATGCTCTCGATATTTTAAAGGTCGCGGTTGGAATATCGGGCAACTCTGATGCTGAGTGGGTCTTTCTAGATGCGAACACTGATCTTTCCGAAACTACACCTAACAACACGCGCTATGATACAGGCATGTCTTTAACAACATTGGATGGGAGTTTTTCAGTTGAAATGACTTCAATCCTCTTGGGGAATATTGAGCAGGTTTAATTCACCACAACTCCTGCTCTAGTAGTTGCAATAGACGAGTTCTCCATGTCAGCTCGAATGCCGCCGGTAACGTAACCACTAGGCCATGTGCCTCCACCTAGAGAAAGTTTCTTCAGCTCTACTCTAATCGACTTGATGGCACGCAGAACGCTATTTTCAACTTTCAGTTTCCAGCAATGCCCTTCAATAGAACTCTTCCCAAAGGAATATTGCTTTAGAAAGCAACGTAAGTCTCTGAGAAGAATAGCAAGTTGTTGATCACTGAATGGCTCGAAACAATCGAGTCTGTCCAAAATAAGAGCGACTTCATCAGCGACTTCCATGGATAAACCCGAAATCAACTCGACTTCAATTGGAGAGGTCAGCAGGGTAATCAGCGTGCTCATCGCAACTACATCAAAGAAATTTGCTGAAGCTTCGACTCGGCCACAACCGAACGTTAGTTGTGTTCCAAAATGGGGTTTTAAAATTGCCCACGCAATGCTCACACATGCAGGTGAGTGGCCGAGTATCAGCGCGACATCCTTCTTTTGAAATGGTGTAGTCGTTGTGCAAATCATTGACCTAAATCTCCCTAAAGTAGAATCACTTTCCAGAAATAACCTTTAAGATAGTTTAATGAACAGTGCCCTAGTCGGCTTCAGCTACCATGCGGCTCAAGCGAGCGGTCAGTGGTTCATCTGAGCGGGGTAGCAGAGCATACAGATGGCCACACCCTTCAACTGGTGAATTGGGTGCCAAACCTGCAAAACCTCGTATTTGGTTATTGCGACATACCCTTATTGTTGCGGTTGGTATAGAAACGAATCCAAGTCGATGCCAAGACGGTGGTCCGACTTGCCTTGGAGCGTCTGCTAGTTCATGCCCTGTGTTGCAGATCGGCGCTGACCTCAAATTGGAAACGACCGCCAGTGAATTTTTGAGAAAAAGAGTTCAAAAGGCTACATATTGCGCCGACAAGTCACTGTTGACATACGTGTTATCGTCAAGGGATGCACAGTTTACCAATCATTAAGAATTTCAACGCAATTTGGACAAAATTAACGGATGAGAGAGATACCGTCATGAAGACGCATATTGG
This sequence comes from Ruegeria sp. BB7, assembly GCF_056539365.1. NCBI lineage: Bacteria > Pseudomonadati > Pseudomonadota > Alphaproteobacteria > Rhodobacterales > Roseobacteraceae > Ruegeria > Ruegeria sp. BB7. The sequence continues at coordinate 6,574 of NZ_JBQFUV010000023.1, forward strand.
CTTCTTGATGAAAGCTAAAGAAACAAAACTGCGCCTTGAAGCGGAGGGTTTGCACTCAACGGCAGAAGCACTGGATCAGATTATACACTCTTATATTAAAGATCATTCAGACGAACTTCTTCTTCAAAAAGCCCCTAATGTCTTAAAAACACACTCATGGTTAACCCGTCATTAACCACTTGGCCCCGACAATTCAAGAAACACAATACATAAGGGGCTTCATCAGCATGGATCATTGGTTTATTGACGCTTTGGCAGAACTGGTCAATGAGGCAGACGGGGCCCTTACCGCCAACGTCCTAGTTGGTTTAAGCACGGTTATTGAAGTATTCTGTGTGGAATCCAATTTTGACGAAGAACAAACTCGGGCCATTCGCGAGTTGATCGCGCGCGACAGCGTTCAGTGTCGACGAGTCGACAGAATCAAAACGACTTCAGAGCTCTCTCTTCCGCAACGTTTGCACTCATGACTTGAAGGCCCCGTTCTCTTTGATTGCCGCACTGGTACAAAAGTTCTATGGCGAGACGGGCAACAAGAGCATTGGTTTAGCTCGGTCGTGTTTGGGGTTTATCTCGATAGGAGCGACTATGGGGAAAGACAAGTGCTCATCTGTTGATTAACTTTCCGCTACATCTGGATGATATGATTATTTAATAAGTTCAAATGGATAAAAGTGCACTAAGCATGAGTTTTTTCGCGGAAAATGCAAAAACTGCGGAGCGCTTACTCAAAGTCATTTGGAAGTACGGGAAGTTTTGTGAGGTTCGCTTAACGACGAACCAATTTAACCCTGGCATCGGGCTTTTCTAGATTTTGGCTCTGGTCGAGTCCATTGGAATGTTCACAAAAATAAAGTTGTATTAGTTCTCGCATCGCTTCTGCAGCCAGAAACAGACCTTTTGCTTCAAGTTTGAACTCAATTTCATTAGCTCGTTGTAGAAAGCCAACATCCATGGAAGGGAATCCTCATTCGCGTGTTGTTTGAAAGTTGCATCCTTTCCGTTAATGAAAGGTAACTTGTTGTCCACACTGTATTGCCCCATGTGCTTGGCGACAGATCTGGGCGTGATCAAAGAAAACACTTGTGAGAAGCAGCTGTCCTACCGTTTTTGTTTCCACTGCGACATCGTTACAGGCCACCAGTCCGACCTTCCGAAGTGATCAGTTTCAGCTAGGTTGGGACTAGGCTTTCTGTCTGTTTTAACTGATCTTTTATATTTTTTAACAAATGCTTACCTGGATGCTTAATCACTGACGATTGGTTAACCATATTTCGGCACCACTTGACTCCGTTCAGGAATCAGGAGGTGAAGCCGATGCTTCGATACATTTTCGCAGATGACCTACATAAGTACCCGGTCTTGGCTAAAGGAATGTTCAGGGATCGCGCTGATCAATTTAAAACAAGACTGGGTTGGGATGTATGTGTGACCGAAAGTGGTGAGGAGCGGGACCAATATGATGGCTTGAATCCGCTATACGTTATCTGGGAGGAACCAGACGGAAGCCATGGAGGGTCAATGCGAGTTCTTCCGACAACTGGTCGCGTCATGGTTAATGAGGTGTTCGGGCACCTGATGGGGGGCAAGCCAATAAAAGATCCGCGTATTTGGGAGGTAACCCGGTTTTGCCTTTCCAGAGAAGCCGGCCCATACACAGCTGGAGCTATCATGTTGAGTGGCGGTGAGTTGATGGAAAAATTCAACCTTTCGCACATCGCTGGCGTGTTCGATGAACGTATGGTTCGAATCTATCGCTTGATAGGGTCCTCTCCAATTGTCCTGGGGTCAGAAGGAACCGGCCGCAACCGGATTTCGGTGGGGCTTTGGCCATACTCGTCTGAAGACTGCGCTCGAGTGGCAAAAAGAGCTGGAATCTCCAGAGACCTGTCCCGTCTTTGGTTGAACTCCTCCCTGCATAGATTTAGCCGAAAGCAGCCCCAGTCACTGCGTTTCGCATAAGCACTTAACCCGACCGAGACACAATCACATCAGGCACTCTATCGGTGTCATATCATGAGCGCCGTGTAGTGTTTGAGAGCAGAGTGAGTAAGATACGGCGCCATTCAGGTGCCTTTGTGGCGTTGGTCGCAGCTCCAATGAATGGTCGCTATTCGTATTGGGTCAGAAATGCTTGACGTCTGGGTCAGAATTGAATGACGTGTTTCACTGATTTATTGAGGTTTTGGCTGTCGGTTGAGTCGAATATCAGTGACGTTCCACATATCCAACAAAATCAGTAACTTATGTGGTGCTTTGAGTGCCATTGGTTGTATAGTAACTCCATACTGTTCCTGATAGTGTGCCATGTCTTTTTTGATCAGGCGACTTTACGTGCGTTGAGCATTTGCCGTGCTTTATCAGCTACCTCCTTCTTGGCGAACTTGGCGAACTTGGCGTACTTCTGAGTCTGGACAATGGTTGCATGACCCAGAAGGTGAGATACTTCTTCCAGCCTCATGCCGTTGTTCAGCATCCGCGTAGCATAAGTGTCCCGGCGGGAGTGGATCGTTGCGTTGCCTTGGGTGGCCAAAACACGGGGGCTTGAAGGACAGCATTCAGTGATGGCTCGCCTTAGGTTCTTGAGGGCCCTATCCATACGGACGAAAGGCTGAAGTTGGATTTGCCGCGAGGACAACACCTCAAAAAGGCGGTCAGAAATAGGAACAAAGGCCTCCTTTTTGGTTTTGAATTTGTAGTTGTCGATATAGCGCTCCCGCATGTCGATGGCCCCCCCAATCGACCAGTGTCGCCTCTCGAAGGCGAACCCCTGTGTCAATCAGGTAAATGAATAGGTCGTGGGCCTTCAACCATGCTGAGGCGTCGGGGTATTCGGTCTGTTTGGTAAAGGGAATGCTTACCCCATAGCGTCAAGGTGTTCTCTAAAAATTCTGAGCACACCAGAATTCAAGTACCATGGCTAGAGAACTCCGATGCTCGCTCGTATTACTTACTGTGGTACAATTGTTGGCAATACTGTAAGATTCTATCGACAGCTTAGCTCGCTGCCTGAACACCCACCTGTACCGTAATCGAGTAGGTGTCGCGAATGTCCGCAATGCGGAAAACGACCGCGGCATCCAGACCTGGTTGCCAAGGTCGGCTATGGGCCGTTCACAAACTTCTCGATTTAGATGTAGAATTTTGAGATATTCCCTGCCAAATCGACCTGAAGACGTCGAAACACGCAATCAGCATGCCGCCTTACATAGCCTCCAACGTGTGGGTGAGGCCGTTTCGGATGTGATCTTCCAACAGTTTCTTGGCCGTGTCGGCGTCTCTGGCCAGCGCGGCATCGAACATGCCTTTATGCTCCTTGACGGCCTCTTCGCCGCGATAGGTCAGCACGAGCATCTGATACCGCAGATATTTATCATAGATGATCGAGTGCAGAGACAGAAGGTTCTTGGAGTTGCAGGCCGCGATCATCGCTTGGTGAAACTCCCAATCATATCGTTTCCAGGTTTCTTTCTCGGACTCGTCGCCCTTGAGAAGCTGCTGTTCCATCAGGTGCAGCTTGTGGTGTGCGGCAACGAGGTTGCCTTCCCAGTCCGTGTCGCCATTCGCAATGGACAACTCCAACGCGTGGCATTCCAACAGAACGCGCAGCTCTGAAATCTCGGTCAGGTCTTCTCGTGAAACTGGCGTGACTAGGAAACCCCGTTGCTCGGGAGCTTCGACAAATCCGTCGCTGGCGAGCCTGTTCAGCGTTTCACGAAGTGTCGAAAGGCTTGCCGAGTAGCGTTCCTTCAAGGCGTCCAGCTTCAGTTTGGAGCCGGGCTGCAACTCCCCGAAGATGATGTCCCTCTTGATGCGCTGATAAGTGCTTGCACCTATCGTAGACGGCTGTTTCGCCATGCGTTTCACCCGATATTCTCAGTTTCTTCGTTCAATTAGCATTTTTCGGAGACATCAGCAATCCAAACCGATGTATGGTAAAAATAAAAATATCATACATTATTGCGGAATCGCGAAAACCCCAATACGGTCATGTTCAAATTGGGCAATGCAGCCCGGTCGCAAACATCGGATCCGGGATTTTCCGGACCCCCCGGAAGGAAGCAAAGTGTCTTTGAACTTTCGCATTGCCATTGTCGGCATTGGCCTTGTTGGACGCCGCCACGCAGACGCTGTTCGAGCGTTGCGTCAGGTTGATCTTGTCGCGGTAGTCGATCCCAGCGACGAAGGCCGTGCGTACGCCGTTGAACACGGGGTCGCATGTTACGAGACCCTCGAAGAAATGTTTGCAAATCAGACGCCGGACGGAGCTGTGCTTGCGACACCGACGACGCTTCATGTCGAACAGGGCCTCACGTGTGTTCGAAACGGTTGTCCCGTTCTCGTTGAAAAACCGATCGCCGTGGAAGCCGTCGCAGCATTGGAGCTTGTTCAGGAAGCAGAGAAGGCCAATGTGCCGCTGATGGTCGGGCATCATCGTCGGTACAATCCTCTGATCAAGTCAGCCAAAGAAGCCATTGTAGATGGCAAGATTGGAGATGTGCGCGCTGTCCATGCGAATTGCTGGTTCTATAAGCCAGACGAATATTTTGATGCTGCGCCCTGGCGAAAGAAACCTGGTGCAGGTCCCATCTCGGTCAATCTTGTCCATGATGTAGATCTTCTGCGGTATTTGGCCGGAGAAGTCGTGACCGTACAAGCGCAGTCGACTGCATCGAAACGCGGCTACGACAACGAAGATGTCGCCGGTGCGCTGTTGACGTTCGAAAACGGAGCAATTGGAACCATAAGCGTATCCGACAGCATCGTCGCGCCATGGAGCTGGGAGATGACGTCTCAGGAGTATCCGATTTATCCCTCTACCTCCGAAAGCAGCTATATGATCGGGGGCTCTCATGGGTCATTGTCCGTGCCCGATCTACGACTCTGGAGTTATCATGGTGAGCAGAGGGACTGGTGGACTCCAATCTCTACCACGGCGCTGAAGAAGGGTGCTTCTGATCCTCTGGTCAATCAACTGAAGCATTTTGTTGATGTGGCCCGACACGAAGCGGAACCGATTATGTCAGGATGGGAAGGCTTGAGGACACTTCAGGTCATTGAGGCTATTCAAAATTCCTGTCGGACTGGTGAAACTGTCAAGATAAAAAGTCTTCAGGAAATGCAAAAATCCAAAATAGCGGCAATGTAAAATATCTGATATTTTGTAAAAAATCTTGCAAAATGTCCAAAATAGGTCAAAACTCAGAATCGGAAAAATGCATCATGATGTCTCAGGGAGGAGCAAAGTGATTACCAAACTTACCCGCCGGGCTGCTGTATCAGCCCTGGTTGCAACCGGTGTTCTGTTTAGCGCAACAAGCGGTGCGTTGGCGGAAGACAAAGTGCAACTTCGCCTCGCAACGTCTGGATCGGACACTGACCAGCGTTCGGTCGCCATGGCCGAGGTCTTCGCGCCTATGGTCGCTGATTTCGCAAGCTACGAGCCCAGCTATAATGGCACCATCTTCGCCCAAGGCACGGAGCTTGATGCCATCAGCCGGGGTAACCTGGAAATGTCGATCACTTCGGCGCAGGAACTGGCACAGTTCTTCCCTGAGTTTTCGATCTTTACCGCAGGCTATGTCCATCAGGACGCCGCGCATCAGGTGGCTGTCTTCAACGATCCCTTGATGGATGCCTTCAAGCAAAAGGCCGAAGAAGAACTGGGCGTTAAACTCCTGTCGGTCATGTATCTGGGCCGTCGTCAGGTAAATCTGCGCCAGCCCAAGGAAGAACTGACCGTCAGCACTCCGGCTGATCTGGAGGGTGTGAACCTGCGGATGCCGGGCACAGATGCGTGGCAGTTCCTTGGCAAAGCGCTGGGTGCCGCCCCGACACCAATGGCGTTCTCAGAGGTTTACACAGCTCTGTCGACCGGTGCCGTTGACGGTCAGGACAACCCACTACCAACTGTCGTGGATGCCAAATTCTATGAAGTGACCAATCAAATTGTCCTGACATCTCACCTGGTTGACCTGAACTACATCGCCATCGGCAAAGAGGTTTGGGATGGTTTGACGCCGGAACAGCAAGCCAAGGTTCAGGAAGCTGCGGATGCAGCGGCTGAATCGGGTCGCCAGAAGCAGCTGCAAAAGGAAGAGGACTTGGTCAGTTTCCTGAAAGAGCAGGGGATGGAGGTCTACGAACCCGATCTCGCAGCGTTCCGCGATCAGGTACAGTCCATGTATCTGGAGAGCGAGTTCGCCGGGTCATGGCCGGACGGTGTTCTGGAGCAGATCAACGCTCTGGGCAACTAAGCTCATCTACACAAGGGAGGGAGAACCGAAATGAAAGGCTTCATAAAGGGGTTCTCCCGACTGACCGAAGCGATTGCCGGCGGCATGCTGGCGGCAATCTTCCTAATCTTCCTTCTCCAAATTCTGCTGCGGTATTTCTTCACCCCCGCCGGATGGACGCTGGAACTGATCGGCATTCTCTGGGTCTGGGTGATCTTCTTCAGCTGCGCTTTCATTGTGCGCGAGCGGGATCATGTGAAATTCGACATCATCTATCTTTCGGTGCCGATGCGCGTGCGTCAGGTCTTTGCGATGCTTGCGGCTGCGGCAATCGTGGTCGGGATGCTCTACAGCTTCCTGCCGACGTGGGACTACATCGACTGGATGAAAATCCGTAAAACCTCGACCGTGCGAAACCCGTTCTCGGGTGAGAAGATACCGTTGCGCACCGTGTTCTCGATCTATGCCGTGTTCATGCTGGTCGTGGCAGCACGTTATGGCTGGCTATTCTTTGACATCATGCGCAACGGCCCGCCTAAAACCGAACTTGAAATGGTCGTGGGATTTAACGTGGTCGACGATCACCCCCGCGTCGACGGTGAAGACGAGGAAGCAGACAAATGAGTTTTGAACTTCTTTCCTGCCTGCTCACGCTCTTTGTTCTGGCAGGCATCGGCACTCCTATTGGTTATTCCATCCTGTTGGCGTCACTGATGTATCTGGGCGTTGCAGGATTGGACGTCGCACTGGCGGGCGAGAAAATCCTTCAAGGCTTCTACAGGAGCACGATCCTGCTGGCTGTGCCTTTGTTCATCGTCGCCGCAAATATCATGAATGCGGGCTCAATCACCGATCGCCTGCTGAATTTCTGCGTTGCTGCCGTCGGGCGGTTCAAGGGCGGCCTCGGGCACGTCAACGTGGTTGCGTCGTTGATTTTCTCCGGCATGTCCGGCTCGGCCGTCGCGGACGCTGCGGGGATTGGCAAGATTATCATTGAGATGATGACCAAGGATGGCCGCTACAGCCGGGGCTATGCTGCTGCGATCACGGCGGCTTCGGCAACGATCGGCCCGATCATTCCGCCCTCGATTCCAATGGTCCTTTACGCGCTGGTGTCGAAAGCCTCTATTGGGTCCTTGTTCCTGGCTGGCATTCTGCCTGGCCTGATCATGGGCGTCGTTCTTATGGCGATGAACTATTATCTGGCCGGAAAGCGGAACTTTGCATTGGAAGAACCTGTTCCGCTGCGCGAGTTGCCCGCAAAAACCGCCAACGCATTCCCGGCACTGCTGATGCCCGCAATCCTGCTGTACGGCATATATGGCGGCGTTACCACTCCGACCGAAGCCGCCGCAGTTGCTGCATTCTACGCTTTGCTACTGGCAGCGTTGTTCTACCGCGCACTGACCTTCCGTGGCCTTTATCAAGTGTTCGTCGACAGCGCGCGCTCCTCCGCAGCCGTAGGGGTTGTCATTGGCGGCGCGTTCATTCTGAACTTCATCGTTATTCAGGAGCAAATACCGCAGTCTATCTCGGCGCTGCTGGAGGGTTCTGATGTCAGCCCGATTGTGTTCCTGATCCTCGTAAACCTGCTGATCCTTGCGCTGGGATGCGTGTTAGACGCAACAACGATCATTCTGGTGATCGTGCCTCTGTTCATTCCAACCTGCGAAGCGCTTGGGATTGATCTGGTGCATTTCGGAGTGCTGGTCGTCGTGAACTCGATGATCGGTCTGATCACGCCGCCTTATGGCATTCTACTCTTTGTGATCAATGCCGTGACGGACATTCCGCTGCGTGAAATCATCTCGGAAATCTGGGCCTTCCTGGCGGTTCTCATCTTCGCCTTGGTGATCATGATGCTGATGCCGGATCTGGTCCTGTGGTTGCCGCGTATGTTTGGATATCAGGGATAATGTGCCTCTCGGTTTCGACAACGTCGATCCCCGGTGATCTGGCTGAAAAACTGAGTGCCATCGCCGACGCAGGGTTCGGAGGTGTCGAATTACACGAACCGGATTTGACCGCATTTGACGGTCCGCCATCGCAAATTCGGAACATTGCATCGGACCTCGGCCTGAAGATTTGTCTGCTACAACCCTTCCATAACCTGGAAGGCCAGTCGGACGGTGGACGGGAGCGCTCCTTTGATCGGCTGAAGCGCAAACTGGCTCTAATCAACGAACTGGGTACGGATCTGCTGCTTATAGGATCTGCCTTCGAGGTCGATACCGCTGCAACCGAAGAACAGGTAATCGCAGATCTTGGCGAGGCGACCAAGATCGCGAAAGAGATGGGGTTGCGTCTGGCCTATATGGGCTTGCCATGGTCGGATCTTATTCACTCGGATGAACAGGCGTTAGGCGTCGTTGAAGCTATCGACAGCCCTCATTTGGGGTTGGCTTTAAACTCATTCTTCTCGCTTGCCGACGGGTCCAAACCAGCCCGCCTTCGGGACATTCCCGGAGAACGGCTGTTCCATGTGCAACTGTCCGATGCACCCCGACTTGAGATGGATATCCGCAGGCTCAAACGGCACTTTGGGCTTCTTCCAGGGCTTGGGTCGCTGAACCTTGCGGGCTTTGTGCGGGTGTTGTCCCGCGCCGGATACAAGGGGCCTTGGTCCATTGCGCGCGTCAACGAAGCTGCTCCACAACCCGGTGGCCGAACACTGGCCCGAGACAGCTACAGGTCGCTGGTGAACCTTCTGGATGAGGTGTCGCGGACCGAGCCAAGAACAGATTTCGGCATCCCTAACCTGCCGGAACGCGTCTATGCGTCGGGTTTTGAATTCGTCGAATTTACAGCCGACGAGACAAGCGGCGCGCAGCTGGCAGATATGCTGTCAGCAATGTGTTTTCGAATGGAGCGAAAGCACGTCACCAAGTCCGTCGAGTTGTGGAGGCAGGGTGCTATCAACATAGTTGTGAATACCGAAAAAGAAGGATTTGCCCATTCGGCGTTCATGGGTCACGGTCCCTCGGTCTGTGACATGGGGTTGCGCGTCAAGGATGCGGATCAGACGGTTCAGCGGGCGACCGCGTTGGGCGCGCCGAATTTCTCACAGCCGGTAGGGACTGGGGAACTGGACATTCCGGCTATTCGGGGTGTCGGTGGTAACGTCGTTCATTTTATCGATGAGAAATCCGATCTGCATCGGGTGTGGGACATCGAGTTCGAGCCTGTCGCGAAAACCAAAGCGACCCAGCCTGCCGGACTGCGCCGTATCGACCATCTGGCCCAGACGATGCGTCATGATGAGATGCAAAGCTGGCTGCTCTACTACATTTCGACTTTCGAGATGGCAAAGTCTCCTATCGTGAACGTCGCCGACCCGTCCGGCGTCGTGCAAAGCCAAGCCATTGAAAGCCCCGAGGGCGAAGTGCGCCTGAACCTGAATGGGGCCGTTGGGCGCCGAACACTGGCGGCGTCATTCCTTGAAGATGGATTTGGGGCCGGTGTTCAGCACATTGCCTTCCAGTCGGATGATATTTTTGAAACCTCAGCCCAGTTGCTCAAGTCCGGCTTTCCCAGCCTGTCCATCCCTGAAAACTACTACGCTGATCTGCAAGCGACTTTCGGATTGGATGACGATTTGATCGCCCAACTACGCGAAGGCAACATCCTTTATGACCGAGCAGCGGGTGCCGAGTATTTTCAGATTTATAGCCGCCCCATCTTCAATGGCTTCTTCTTCGAAATTGTTGAACGCCGCATGGGTTATGCCGGTTATGGCGCGCGAAACGCGCCCATTCGCCTCGCCGCGCAAAGCAAAACCCAGACGGTGAAAGAGGTGCAGACTCAATGACCGTGCTGGATGAAAACATGACAAAGGATGAACGCGCCGTTCGCCAATGGTGGCGCACCTCCATCATCGACATGAAACCCGGACAGATCGCTTTTCGCGGCAACGCAATAGAGGACCTGATCGGGAACGTATCTTTCCCGCAGATGATCTGGCTGATGGTGCGGGGCGATCTGCCCAGCGACGCTCAAGCGCGCCTGTTCGAGGCAGCTTTGGTCGCAGGCGTGGATCATGGTCCGCAGGCCCCCTCGATCGCGGCTGCGCGTATGGCGGCCACCTGCGGGGTAGGTCTCAATAATGCGATGGCGACTGCGGTGAACATGCTGGGCGACGTGCACGGCGGGGCAGGCGAGCAGTGTGCAGAGCTGTACTATGATATAGCAGTCCGCATGGATGCGGGAGCTTCGCTGAATGACGCTGTTCGGGATGGCTTGGACAGCTGGCGCGAGACCTACGGCAAGATCGTCTCGGGCTTTGGTCACAGGTTCCACAAACCCGTCGATCCGCGTGCGCCCCGGCTGATGCAGCTCGTCCGTGATGCGGCCAACGAGGCCACGGTTTCCGGCCGGTTTGCTGAAATCGGAGAAGAGGTTCAGGCCGAACTCGGCCGTCAACGCGGCGGTCGGCCAATTGCCATGAATATCGACGGCGCGACAGCAGTGATCTTCTGCGAACTTGGCTTTCCTGCGCCCTTGTCGCGAGGGCTGTTCTGCCTGTCCCGCTCGGTTGGAATACTCGCCCACGCTTGGGAGCAGATGAACCAGGGCGGCCGCAACAAAGGGCCCATGCCCCCGAATTACTTACCCCTCTACGAAGACAGGAATGATGACACGTGAGACATCGAAATCCTTCCGGGTCGGCCTTATCGGCTGTGGTCGTATCAGCGATATCTATCTAAAAACACTATCCAAATTCTCAAACGTTGAGGTCGTGGCTTGCGCAAGCCTTGACCCTTCGGAAAGCCGCACCAAGGCAGATCAATACGGTATCGCCAAGGCCTGTGCGCCAGATGGGGTGTTTGACGATCCGACGATTGACTGCGTTCTGAATCTGACAATTCCGGCGGCGCATGCCGAAATCAGCCTGCGTGCGTTGGAGGCGGGCAAGCACGTCTATTCCGAGAAGCCGCTGGTTATGGATCGAACGGATGGTAAGACGATTCTGCACATGGCCTCTGAAAAGGGGCTACTGGTCGGTTGCGCACCCGACACATTTCTGGGCGGTCGTTGGCAAACCGTTCGGCGCTTGATCGATGAGGGTGCCATTGGCAAACCGACAGGGGTTTTTGCCCATGTCGGTACCCACGGGACGGAACGCCACCATCCCAACCCGGATTTCTACTACCAGGCCGGTGGCGGGCCCTTGCTGGACCTTGGGCCATATTACCTGACCGCCATGGTTTGCTGCCTTGGTCCGGTTGACCGGGTCGCCGGAATGGCTCGGCGCACGTTCGACAAAAGGATGATCGAAAACGGCCCTCGCAACGGTGAATGGATGGATGTCGAGGTCGACACGCACTCCCTAAGCCTGCTGCAGTTCTCTTCCGGGGCTATAGGGTCGATGACCATGAGCTTTGACGTCTGGGATAGCGAAACGCCGCGGTTCGAGATCTACGGTGAAAAAGGCACCATCAGTATCCCAGACCCTGACCCGGTACATGGTGCCAACATCTTTCAGGGGGATGTCTGGCTGAAAACGCGGGAGACCTCGCGCTGGTCTCATCAGCCGCGCCCATCCGGTCGCGAAGGCTGGCAGGTGGTCGTCAACAAACACGGGTTCAATGAGGACAGCCGTGGTCTCGGCCTTTTGGATCTGGCCCTGGCGGCGCAAGAAGGACGCCAACCCCGTGCAAGTGGAGCGCTCGCCTACCACGTTTTCGAGGTCATGGACGCGATCGAACGGGCACCAAAATTTGGCGCCTATCAGACGATAGAAAGCCGTTGCGCGGCTCCGGAGCCTTTGCCGGTCGATTTCCTTAACGATGAGAGGAAGGAATTGGTTCATGCCGATTGAGACACTCGACTTTGCTCAGCCATTCTTTCGCGTCCAGCACATCACCGATGAAGACAGAGTATCTGTCGAGGGTCGTGCCATTGTTCTGAACCTTGGGGGGAGGGACCTCGCGGTCGAGGATCAGACGGTTGCGCCGCTTTCGTCGGTGATCGTGCAGAACAGCACCGTCCAAAACGTGGAATGTGCGGTCATTGTTCATGGTTTCGACTCCCACGCCGATGACAATGCGCTGTTCGCATGGGTGAAAGATACGTGGCCTTCTGCCTTTGATGTTCGCCAAGAGGAGCGTCTGCGCGGTGTCAGCCACTACATGTCGCCAAAGGTCTTCGTGGGTAACGTTGGACTGACCATGTACCATTCCGGCTCGGTTCCGCTGAATGTCGGATTGCACAAGGATCATCCGTTCTGCCCGGTACCGGGGTTTCGCGAAGTGCATACGCAAATCGTAGGCTTTGGCAAAATGCAGCAATGCCGTGAGCGGGATGTTGAAACCCTTTACCTCGAAGAATTCATGGCCCCCGGCACGACGCACAAACCGATGTATGACGCTGAAGGCAACTATCCCTGGCATCAGTACGAGACGATTACCCCCAGCATTTTCATGGCGGTGGAAATGCTGCCGGAAGGCGTACGGGTCCCGGAAATGGAGGTTCAGAATGGCTGAGAGACTTTTACCCGAAGACCTGAACTTTGACGGACCTTTCCCCCGGTTGTCTCGCCGTTTGCGGCTGGGCGTTGTTGGCGGCGGACGTATCTCTGTCACGCAGGCAACGGCCGCGCGGATGACCGACCGGTGGGAGGTCACCGCAGGAGCGCTCAGTTCTGACGCCGCGCGAAGCAAGGCGCGCGGGGCCGAGTGGTTCCTGCCGGCCGACCGGTGCTATGCGTCGTTCGAGGAGATGGCAAAGACCGAGGCGGCGCGCCTGGATGGTGTGGATGCCGTGATGATCACTACCCCGAACCACGTTCATTTTGAAGCGGCCAAAGCGTTTCTTGAGGCGGGCATTGACGTACTGTGCGACAAGCCCCTGACCAACGAAGTTGCCGAGGCCGAGGGGCTTGAGGAGATCGCCGCGCGCACGGGACAGGTCTTTGCCGTCGGATATGCGATGTCGTGCTTTCCAGTGATCCGGCAAGCCAAGCAAATCGTGGCCGACGGAGCTATCGGAAAAATCAACCAAATACATGTTGAGTTTATGCAAGACTGGATGACGCCCGAAGATGTGGCCGATGCGCCTCATGTAAAGTGGCGGCTGGACCCAAAGATTTCTGGCCCGACCAGTTGTGTCGGCGATATCGGCACCCATGCCGCGCATCTGGCCAGTTTTGTCTCGGACCTGCCCTTGACCGACCTACGGGCCGAGTTTCATGTCTGCGGCGCGCCAAAGCCTTTGGAAGACACGGTGTTCATGTTCACCCGTTACCAAAATGAAGTCCCCGGAACCTTGACGGCAACACGCCTTGCTCCCGGAAACCGGGGTGGGTTGCGCCTGCGCATATTCGGGAATGAAGGAGGTCTCGAGTGGGATCTGGAGAATTCGGAACAGCTGAAGTTCAATCGGTTCGGTGAGCCGGATCGTATCATCAGCCGAGGTCACGGGCACGGTATCAGCCCCGGCACGGAACGTCTGGTCCGTACCGCGCGCGGCTTCCCCGAAGGGATTATCGAAGCCTGGGCCAACCTCTATTCGGAATTTGCCATGGCCGTAGCCGCGCGTCGGGATGGCGTTACCGTTCCGGCCGATTGGCTCTCTTATCCCAATGTCGAGCAAGGCGCAGACGGTGTTCGATTCATTGATGCCTCTGTGCGCTCTCACCAGTCCGGAGGCGACTGGGTCACTATCTAAAGGTTTGCCAATACGAAGGTTAAGCACGCCCGGGCTATTGTCCGGGCATTTTCATTTCCTGCTCAGTATTAAAAGTTGATATTTTAAAAAATATCAGATAATTTTTACTACATATGATGAATTTTAGATTCGCAGACACGTGGAGCTGTCGTTCATGGTGAAACCCGAAGAGGCTGGCGCAAGCCCCTCTCTTTATTCCTTGGCGCATCTGACGCTGATTGGCTGTACGCCGCCCGAGTTGGTCTATATCGCCGCGCGGGCCGGGTACGATGCCGTCAGCCCCCGCTTCATTCCGATGCATGTGCCCGGTGAATTCACTCAATCCCCAATCGATAAGGCACAGGTGCAGGCCACCAAAACTGCTCTCACTACCACCGGCTTGAAAGTTCTTGATGTCGAGCTTGCGCGCATCACCGAAGATGTCGATCCGCGCAGTTTTGAGCCTTCTCTGGAGATCGGCGGGGAGCTCGGCGCTAAGCGCATGATCATGAGTGCATGGACCAACACCCGCGATGATCGTGACTTTCTGATCGACGTCTATTCCGAGACCTGCGAACTGGCGGCGCCCTACGGGTTAACGGTGGACCTGGAGTTCCCGAGCTTTTCCCGCCTGCGCACTCTGGATGAGGCGCTGGATATTGTCCGCGCTTCGGATCAACCCAACGGCGGTATTCTGGTCGATACGCTTTATCTGCATCTCAGCCGCGTGGATTTGGGAGAGCTTCTGCACGTCCCCTCGGAGTTGTTTCACTTCCTGCATATCTCCGATTGCCTACCCGGGATCGCCGATACGCGAGAGGGCATGATCCAACTGGCCCGCGATGCGCGGCTCTATCCCGGCGAGGGCTGGATCGATTTCACCGGCATCATCGAACGGATGCCGCCCGTCGACTACTCCATTGAATTGCCCAACCAAAGCCGCGTTGCCGAGTTGGGATATGAAGAACACGCGCGTCGCTGTCTCAGCCACGCCAAGCGAACATTCGGCGAGGCGCGGTCACAGCGTCGTGTGCCCGATGCTGCAATTCTAAAACACCAAGAGGATCATCATGGGCAAAGAGCTCACTGAAAACGACCGCAATATGGCGGCTGATATGCTGGCACGCGCCCGCGCTGCCATGGCCGAGATCGAGGATTGGGATCAGGACAGGCTGGACCGCCTGTCTCAGGCCATTGCGTGGTATGCTGGGAATGAGAAAACTTTCACGCGTCTGGCCCAGCAAGGCGTGGACGAGAGCGGTATCGGAGATCGTGCGGGACGTCCAGCAAAGCGGTTCAAGATTCACATGGTGCTGCGCGATGTCCTGCGCACGCCATCGACCGGTATCGTCGAAGTCGACGAAGAAAAGGGCCTGGTTAAATATGCCAAACCTGCCGGTGTGATCGCGTCTCTGATCCCGATGACCAATCCAGCGATGACTCCTCCGGTAACCGGCGTGTCCGCCGCGAACGCCCGGAATGCCGTCATCTTTAGCCCGCACCCACGAACCGCCCATACCACCTTTGAAATGGTCGAGGTCATGCGTGCAGCTTGTCGTGCTGCCGGGGCTCCCGAGGATTTGTTTCAATCCATTCGCAAACCGTCGATCCCATTGACCCAGCACCTAATGGAAATCTGCGACCTGACTTTGGCGACGGGCGGTAAACCAATGGTCAAAGCGGCCTATAGCTCCGGGCGCCCGGCCTATGGTGTCGGCGCGGGCAATTCGTCCATCGTCATCGATGAAACCGCCGATCTGGACATCGCCGCGCAGAACACTCGCATTTCAAAGACCTCCGACTTCGGGTCGGGCTGCTCGGCCGACGGCAACATCATCATCCAGCGCTCAGTTTACGACGATATGGTCAAGGCGCTTGAAGCCGAGGGCGGCTACCTGTGTTCGGATGAAGAGAAGGCCATGCTCGAAGCGGCCATGTGGGATGAAAAGGGAAACCGTACGTTTCCGACCATCGCCTGTCCGCCGCAGCAAACGGCCAAGGTCGCCGGTTTTAGCATCCCCGAAGATCGCAAGTTTCTGATGGTTGAAAATCAGGGGCAAATCGGGCCGCAGCACAAATTCTCCAAGGAAAAACTGACCACACTGATGGCGCTGTATCACTTCGACACATTCGATGATGCGCTGGAAACGGTCAGGCAGATCTACAACACCGGGGGCAAGGGCCATTCCTGCGGCATCTACAGCCACAATGACGATCACATCGACCGGCTCGCACGTCTGGCTCCGGTCAGCCGCATGATGGTTCGACAGCCTCAGTCGAAGGCCAATGC
This sequence comes from Ruegeria sp. BB7, assembly GCF_056539365.1. Taxonomy (NCBI): domain Bacteria; kingdom Pseudomonadati; phylum Pseudomonadota; class Alphaproteobacteria; order Rhodobacterales; family Roseobacteraceae; genus Ruegeria; species Ruegeria sp. BB7. The sequence continues at coordinate 22,744 of NZ_JBQFUV010000023.1, forward strand.
GGGTGCCTGGACCAATGGCATGCCTATGACCAGCAGCCTGGGCTGTGGCATCTGGGGCGGCAACATCACCAACGAAAACGTCACCATGAAACACATGATGAACTACACTTGGGTCAGTCGTCCCATCCCCGAGGATCGCCCCTCGGAGCCGGACCTGTTCGGCGAGTTCTACGGACAGGAGGTCGCGTGATGGACGGAGCGAAACTGGACGGCAAAACCGTTGCCGAACATATCGTTGACTTTCTCGAACGCCGTGAGGTCAAGCACGTTTTCGGCCTGTGCGGGCACACGAACATTGCGGTTCTGGCTGCGCTGGCGGAAAGTCCCATCGATTTCGTCACAGTACGACACGAACAAATCGCCAGCCACGCGGCGGATGCATATGCCCGCGTGACGGGCAAGGCCTCGGTGGTGCTGTCCCATCTCTCCCCGGGGCTGACCAATTGCGCCACCGGGGTCGCCAACGCCGCACTGGACTGTATCCCGATGGTCGTAATCGCGGGTGACATTCCCACGCATTACTACGGTAAACATCCGCATCAGGAAGTGAACCTGCATGCAGACGCAGCCCAATGGGAGATTTACCGACCCTTCGTGAAGCGCGCCTGGCGGGTGGATCGCGCAGACCTGATGGCTGAAATCCTGGAGAAGGCATTTCATCTTGCCGAAAGCGGCCAGCCCGGGCCTGTGCTGGTCAACGTCCCCATGGATATCTTCTCCGAGGTGATCCCCTCGGACAGCTTCGACCGTATCCGCGACAACACGCGCGCGCTCAAGAAACCGTCTATTGACGACGAGACAGCGCGAGAGATTGTCGAAGCGTTGGCTAAAGCAGAAAACCCAGTCGCTTATGTCGGAGGTGGTATTCTTCTGGCACAGGCCAGCGAGGAGTTGCGAGAATTTGTTGACCATATGGGGCTGCCAGTCGCGCATTCCCTTATGGGTAAAGGCGCGTTGCGAGACGACCATCCGCTTGTGTTGGGCATGACCGGGTTTTGGGGCACTGAATTAGTCAACCAGTCCTGCTTGAATGCTGACTACATCTTTGCCGTGGGAACACGGTTCAAAGAGGCCGATTGCTCCAGTTGGTACCCCGGCTATACGTTCAACATCCCCGGTTCCAAGGTCATTCACATCGACATTGAGCCGCAAGAGATCGGTCGGAACTATCCCACCGAGATCGGAGTCGTTGCTGACGCCAAGGCCTCATTGCGCGTCCTCAATCGGGTCGCCCGCGAGATGTATCCGGACGGCTTCAAGCGCCCCACGCTGGAGCAGAAGATCGCTGACTTCCGGACGGACTTCAAAGCGCGCAACGAGGAAATGGCGACCTCATCGGCCTTTCCAATGATGCCCGAGCGTATTCTGGCAGATACCCGCAAGGCACTGCCCGAGGATGCCATCATCACCACGGACGTTGGGTGGAACAAGAACGGTGTCGGGCAACAGTTCGACATTTTGACGCCGGGTTCAATCCTGACCCCCGGCGGGTTCGCGACGATGGGTTTCGGTCCTCCGGGCGCGATCGGCGCGAAACTGGCGGCACCTGATCGCGTTGTCCTCAGTCTGGTCGGTGATGGTGGCTTCGGTCAAAACCCGTCGATGCTCGCAACGGCCGTCGAACTCGATCTGGGCATTATCTGGCTGGTCATGAACAATAACGCCTTCGGAACCATAGCAGGTCTGCAAAAGGCGCATTACGGTCTGACCTATGGAACAACGTTCCCCGGATCAGCCGCAGCTCCCGCAAACGGGCCGGGTTATGCAGACATTGCAAGAGCTTATGGCGCGGAAGGGCACAGGCTCAGCGCTGCTGACGAGTTGTTGCCCGCATTAGAAGCTGCAATTGCCAGCGGCAAACCAACTGTCCTTGATGTCCCGATGATCAACAATCCGACGCCAACTACCGGGCATTGGAACATCCTCGACATCTATTCACCAGACAGGGATGTTTCGCACGTCGCAACTTAACGTAGTTTAGAATTTGGGATACGTCTGAGTATAAGGCTCTTGCCTATGTCTGTGAAACAGAACGGCAAGTGCCGCAATGCTCAGGTTCAATAACATGGGCGAACATCGCGTCGAAGAAGAAATGACCTCGTCAACTGAAACATAACCGGCGTCGAAGAAAGGTTGTAAGTTTTTTGGGTCAGAAATGCTTGACGTTTGGGTCAGAATTGAATGACGTGATTTATCCATTTGTTGAGGTTTTGGAAGTTGATTGAGCCAGGAATCAGTGACGTTCCAAAGTGCTTGTTGAACGTCACACGAACCTGACCCAACCGTCACAGTTGGACCAAAAAAGCGGTGAACGTTCGACATCAGAAGGCGCACCCAACGCTGGACATCAGTTGAATTTGATCTTTGCGTCATCAACTAACACGCCGCCCCCATTTCATACTCCTGCAGACAGTTTGGTTTGATCTGACTTCCCTTTCGTAAAATCAGAGCTGATTTGTAGGTCAGACAGCGAAGCTGGCTGTTCCTGCTAATCTGCCACGTGGCGAACGCGGGAGGGGGGCGAGGCAACGCTATTCGACAGGGGTGGTGCGGTCCGCAGGCACAGCTGAGGACACGGCCCTGTCTAAAAGGGTTGCCCTAGGGGGACCGAGCACCCTTTCGCTGCGAGTGCGGCTCTTATCAACATCAGCGACAGCTTTACGTACGAAGGCAAACCTTGCGGAGCTTTCCGGACGTTCCAAATCCGGTGTCAGGTGGCAGTTGAGCGGACAAAGCTACTATCCAACGTGTCATTGGCGAGAAGGTGCCACGTGTGTTAACAGGCGAGTTGGATATTGTCTCAAGGCTGACTAAACATGCGAAAGCGCTTCATTCTGGGCCTAGTCTTTCTGATCATTTTGACGTCACCTGTTTGGTTCTTCGTACTTGGAAATGAAGCGATTGCTTTCCAGCTAAAAGCCGAGCTCGGCAATGCTTCTTTGCCAGATGGTGCGAAAGTCATATCTTTGTCCAGCCGTGTCTATAACTCGGGCAACAGTGATTGATGCGATTATCAAGCCATTGCTGTAGTTAAGTATCTTGGAAAGGTTGATGCTCTACACTCCTCGTACATGGACTTGATTGAAACGATGTCCGACGAGGAGCCCTATTTGGGACAGAATGATAACCCTGCACGCTGGGGTGCTAAATTATCTGATTTGTTCACGGAATTCAGCATTACGCCCAACATGGATAATGCTACAGACTATCTCGTTTCGGCCACGACTTACGCACGCGATGTAAGTCCCGATTTTCGGTGTTGGTGAACACTCTTGGTTCATCGCAAAACCGATGCTTAGGGAACTAAGTCTTGAGCACTAAGGGCTCTTACCGCTAGTCCAAGCGCGCCGCACTTTGGCGGCAGCGAGCCCATTGCCGCCGTCGGCTGTGCTTCCGTCTTTCGCATGCGCGGCACGACGCAAACCGCACATTCCGGTCGTTCAACACCAGATTGGGCGCATGAGTAACGCCAGTTCTCCGTCCAATGGTGTCTGCACTAGCTTTAACTCCTTGCGCAACGCTGTTTGCGTAACACCGCAATTGCTAGCCGTCTAGATGGGTGAGTATCTGATATAAAAGAGTAATTTGGTTATTGAATAATTTTCTTTCGGCTGGGTTGAAAGTGTCTGACGTCAGCCCCAATGGGACAGTTTAGGTCGCTTTGATAAGAGAGATGCGGTCATCGGGCCGATTCACCACAATTGTGGTGGTGATTTGAAGCTCGG
>NZ_JBQFUV010000024.1:0-22031 GCF_056539365.1 Ruegeria sp. BB7
GCTTGCTTCACCGCAAATCCGCCGCATAATCACAAAAACCAGATGAGCCAGATCCTCTCTTAGCTCAGGCGGCCATCTGTCCCAAAATCCCTGACGACGGACAAGTTGCTGAACACCTTCGGCAAGCCCAAACCCGCATCTCTGACCTCCAAAGAGTTTCAAAGGTTGTTTCTTGAACAGGTTGCCAAGTCCGGCCTACCTGACCCCACGATCCTGCCGATGATCAAGAAGGCAAAGCTCCGCGCCTACCGCCAAGACCTGACGCTCGATCAGGCCAAGCACATCCTCAAGATCGCTGGTCGTGCCTTCAATGGCCGCTGCCAAGATGAGATTGATCAAAGCCGTGATGCTGCTCGGTCGGCTCTGGGCTTAGACCCCTACGTCAAACCCGAGATCACCGCCCGGAAACCTGACGTTCATCCTTCACAAAACATGGCTGAGGACAAAGTTGCTGCCGCCATCGGCTACGACGAAGACACAGCATCGGAAACAGGCCGCCGGTTATACGAGAAGGCTATCGCGGAGAATATCCGAGGTGACCTCACGGTTCACCGGGTAGATCAGATCGCTCGGCTAATTGGCGTTCGATGATGTCGAACCTCGCAACCCAACCTCTGCCTCCTGCATCAATCACCCAAACCAAAGGACCCAACATGACATCCAAAACCCACACCCCACCGGGGCCACTGACCGACGACAGCGAAAGCTGGCAGCGAACCCTTTCGATCCTCGCGGGTATCCGTCAGGTACGCCGAGAGATGCGCGAGGAAGCCGACCAGATCACAGCCGCATATCCCAACCAGATGATCAAACCCGGCCACGGTCAACGTGCCGACATCGTGTCTGTTCTGGATGAGGGTTACGCATCAATGGTCAATGACATTCGACGGATTGCCCGTAGCTGCGGGCTTACTATGCCGGATGAGCTTCGGTGATGATCGTCACAACAACCGGACACACATCAGGTGACCTCGTGTGGCTCAGAGATAAACTCTGGGCTGCACGGTATGCCGCCAAGCAAGTTAAGGCCGCACCCGGTGTCACTCACGTCCTCCAACAACCATCTGGTGCCGTCTACACCGACCGCCCCGGTGCATGGACTTATGACCTATCACAAGCCCGCACGTTCCTTCCTGAGGCCGCGCCGATCCTTGGTGGTTCGGTGGTGTCCTTTGAACGAGCGCGAGAAACGATGGTCCAAATCTACGAAGCAAACCTGAGGGAACTAGAAGACGCCCTCGAGAAAGATCGGAATGGTAACTATGGCTGAATTTGAAGTAATCCCCCAAGCGGCCATCGATAAGCTGGTCGCCAATCCAACAGTAGCCCCCGCGTTCAACTCTGTGTTCGGCGCGGGTCGCGCTGAGGAAGTGCTTGCGGCACAGGCACCCAAACCTGAACCCGTGACCGTGGACCAGAAAGACGACGATTGGTCCGTCTCAGGAGAAGCCTTTCGGGTGGTCGCTGGTGGTTTGCGAGACGCGGCTCAGGAGACGGGCAACTTCACCAAATACGTCGCAACCAGCATCACCGATGCGATCTATGGTGAAGGTAATGACCTCTTCTGGGAAGACGGCGGTTTCAAGGTGATGAGCCGCGCCGAGGCCGCTGAGAAGGGCTTGTTCATGTCGGAGATTTCCGGGCAGGCATTACTTGGCGATGACGGTGTGGTCGATCTGCCGAAGGTCGAAAAGAACAAAACCGTTGTCGGTAACATCGGACGCGGTGTGGTTCAGTTCGCTGCCGGTTATGTCACCGCTGGTAACTTGACCCGGTTGTCTGGCCTAAAGGGTGCCTTCGTGAACGGTGCCATCGCGGACGCAGTAGTCATGGACCCCGACAACAAGAACGTGACCGGGATGCTGGAACACTACGGTTATGACATGGACATCGTGACCGATCTGCTTGCGACCGACCCGGATGATCCTGAATGGATGAACCGCGCTCGGAACGCCGCAGAAGGTGTCGCCGTAGGTGGCATCGTTGAAGCCATCGGTTGGGGCATTCGTGCAAAGAAGGCACTTGCTGCCGGTGACACTGAGGCCGCGAAGAAAGCCACAGAAGCTCAACAGGCTGCACTCAAGGAACTCGACGAGGCCGTCCATGAGGCAGGCGCAGAAGTTGCCAAGGATGCTCAGCAAAGCCTAGACATGTCCAAGACCCTGTTCGACGAGAAAGCCTTCGTTTCTGCAAAGACTGACGCCGGTGGGCAGATGCCACTGGACTTGGGCGACACACCGTTGCCCAGCGTGAAACCTGACGCACAACCAGTTCCCAACCGGTTGTTCATCACCCCGGAGAAAGCCGAGAACCTCCGTCTGCAAGCGTCTCTGGCACAAGGCGTGGAAACATCCGCCAAGATGTCCTCGACCTCTTTCAAATCCCTGACCACCGTGTCCAGCTATGATGAGGTTGCCGACGACATCGCTGCGAATGTTGCGGTCTTCGCTGACGAGTTCGCCAAGGTGAAAGGCGGTGACGTCCAGCGATGGGCCACGGTCAAAGCTCAGTCCGCTGCCAAGTTGCGCCAGATGGCCGAGATGACCGGCGAGCAACCCGAAGCCCTGATTGCTCGGTTCCGCTCGGCCAATGATGGTGACATGGCCAAACTTGCCGCTGAAATCCATGCGCAGTCTCGGTATGTCCTAACCATCGAACAAGAGTTGCAGAAGATGGCAAAGGCCATTGTCGATCACAACTCGGGCAAAGGTGCAGACCTCAGCAAGTTCCCCGGCATCAACGATATCGACCACCTGAAACTGGCGTTCAACCAACGCCGTGAAGTCGCTACCAACCTGCTGTCAGGCTTGGACGCCTCCCGGTCAAACATCGCCAGAGCCATGAACGCAATGAAGATCGCCAAGGAAGGCGACGACCGTCTGCGAGATATCCTCAAAGACCCCGAGGCATTCCGTGATGTGGACGCTGCGGCCCGCGCCGTGGTCGATCCTGTGAACAACGGTAAGCCTGCCATCAGGGTGATCGATGAGACACTCAAGGGTCTCCGTGGCTTCGTGGACGGTGTGAACACCTACCGGATCAACGCCCTGTTGTCTGGTCCCGGTACGCAGGAGGTGAACTTTATCTCCAACGTGGTGAACAGCATCGTGATCCCAACTGAGCAGATGCTTGGCGGGTTTGCTTCGGCAGATCGCCAGATCATGATCCATGCTCTGAGACAGTTCCAAGGTCAATTCCTTGGCTCGCTGGACTCGGTGCAAACCGCTCTGAAAACCCTATGGGACAACAACCCTCGGCTGGATGCAGGGAACACCAAGTTGGAGGAGGTGGACTTCTCTCAAGCTACCTCGTTGATTGGTAAGACCGTTCGTCTGCCATCCCGTGCGCTGATGTCTATGGACGAACTGTTCAAGCAGTCTCAGTATCGAGGTGTTGTCTTTGCGGACGCACATGCAGAGGCCGCTCGGATGAACCTCAGGGGTGAAGAGAAAACCCGGTTCATCAAGCAGTACCTCAAGGAAAGCTATACCGACACTGGTGCAGCCGTCCGTGGTGATGCTCTGTTGCAATCGCGACGGGCCACGTTCACCGAGACGTTGGAACCCGGAGTTGCTTCGATCATCCAGAAGGCAGCAATCGATCAACCCGTGATCCGGTTCTTCATCCCGTTTGTTCGGACACCGGTCAACCTGCTCAGTCAGACGTTCCAACACATGCCGGTTGTGGGTACGGTGTCAAAGCGGTTCCGCGCGGATATCGCTGCGGGTGGCGCTCGGGCTGCCCAAGCCAAAGGCCGTCAGATCCTAGGCTCTGCACTGGTAGGGATAGCTGGTTACATGGCCGCTAATGGTATGATCGTCGGCTCTGGCCCCAAAGACCCGCGTATCCGCAAGGTCTGGATGAAAAACAACCAGCCGTACTCGTTCCGCTTTGTGAATGAGGATGGCACGGTCGAGTTCATCTCGTTCGCTCGCCTAGAGCCTCTGTCGAACGTGTTCTCCATCGCTGCTGACGCAGTCGAGATCATGAACGACGAGTACAACGAGCGCGAAGATACCTCGATGATCAATGCCTTGCGTGTCGCCGTGATGGAGAACACCGTCAACAAGACATTCACCCAGGGTATCTATGACGCCATGCAGTTGTTCGTCGGACGACCTCATGAGCAGGAACGGGCGGCAAAGAACTTCGTTGCCTCGTTCGTCCCGAACGTCCTCAACCAGACCAACGGCGACGAAGCCCTGCGTGAAGTTCGGAGCTACTCGGATGCCATATTGGCACGTACCGGCCTCTACAACGGTGTTGACCCAAAGCGGAACATCCTCGGTGAAGTGATCACTCGTAGACTGCCCAAGTATGACCCTCTGGGTCTCACCCAAGCAGATCGCCGCGAGATCGACACTGTTCTCGAGGAGATCACCCGGATGGCTATCGCCAACCAATCGGTAGCTGGTGAACCATCCCGCCGCGTACCCGGTCCCAACCGGATCGATCTGTCTCAGGTCCCGTACAGTGACACACAGTCCGTGTACGACCGGTGGTTGGAACTGACCGGCACGGTGAGGATCAACGGCAGGACACTCCGTCAGGAGCTAGAGAAGCTGTTCAACAGCCGCCGCTACAAGATCGCCCCCGAGGGTGAACTTGGGGCCATCTCAGGCACCAAGGGTGCGCTCATCAGGAAGGTGATCGTGTCCTACCGCAAGGCTGCTCAGGGCGAGTTCAAGCAACTACAGGAGATCGTCAGGGCTGAGAAGCAAGGTCAGGGTGAACTCTTGAAGGCTCAGGTCAGGCGGAACCGCGAGTTGTTCCCGGTGAAGGCTGGCGGTGGAACTGTTCGCCTCAAACGCAGGACTTTCGAAGACCTGCTCAACCAATAAAGAAAGTAAGAGAAAATGACCAAATACTACGTCGATACCAACGGCAAGCTTCACACGTTGGAGAACGACGAGGGTGATGAACAGGTCAAACCGGACTGGACGGAAGTGAACCGGGCCGATATTGATCAAATCTTCAATCCCTCGTCGCCACCGCCAAAGCTTCGAGACCTGAACCGCGAAGAGTTTCAGTACCTGATCGCGGTCACTGGTTTCGAAAAGACATGGGACGCGCTGATAGCCGTAGCCGAAACCGAGGGCCATAAGTATCAGCTAGCCGCTCTGAGGGCGGAGCGTTTACGTCCGTTGTACAAGTTTGAGCGGACCTTGGCGGTGGTTTCCAAGTATCGCCCATTGGCCGCGCAGTTGACCCCGAGTGTGGACCTGTCTGATGCGGCAATCATAGCTGCTTGGAAAGAGGCTGCAGCATGGGTTGGATTTGAAGTTGACTCAGAGTGAACTTGGAGGGAGCCGCATTGGCTCCTTCCTTTTTTGTTTAGCGGTCCTCGGTGAGTCTCCACGAAATGTCACCGTTTATCAGATCGGCTCCCATATCCTTTAACAACTTGTACTGCCTAGCTTCTTCGATCTCAGCTTCTGACCGTGTCGTTGTATCGGCCACAATCTCGAATATAGGTACGACGTTTATTGCCATCATCGGTGCTATTCGCTCCTCGGAGAAACGATCCCCCTGCAAGTGCCGGAAGACACGGCGAGGGAAGTTCACGGTCATTCCGACGTAGAACGGTAGTGTTTCTCTTGGATGCCTGATGGTGTAGATTACGTGATCTCGTTCGTTTGGATATTTGCTCATTCGCCTGCCTTAGTGATGTAGTCGAAGTTCAACCGCTCGATTGCTTTTTTCCGAACTTTCAAGCTCGGTCCATCACCATATGAACCGGCTACATCGCCGGAACCGTGTCCAGTGATGAAGTCGTTTATCTCCTTCGACACCCCGGCATCCCTCAGCATGTCCTTGAAGTTCCCTCGAAGTGAGTGAACGACCTTTGTCGGGTCCTCAGTGATCCTACGCACCCATGGCATCAACGCCTTGGAGGCTGGCCCCTGTGTCTTTCCGTCGCGGTCTCGGGGGAACTCTGGGAACATCTGGCCGGATTTACCTGTCTCGATCCACGTGAGGGCAGGGTGGACAGGCACCCGTCGCTTAGACCCCGAGTTCTTCACAATGGACCCCGTTAGGTCGAAGTACAGAACACCTTGCTCCTCGTCCTCTTGGACGTCTTCCCACGTCAGCAGAGCGGCTTCGTCGAGCCTCATGCCGGTGGTGGTCAGGATCGACAGCAGGGATCGTAGGTGAGGTTCCATAGGCTGCGCAAAGAGAGCCTCGAGTTCTCTCTTGGTGAACGGCGTGTAGCTTTGCTTTTTGGTTCCGAGGTTCTTGTCCAGCTTGATCCCAGCAAACACGTTGTGAGGAACCCAACCTTTGCGTACTGCGTGGTCAAACATACGCCGGACGTAGCCGATCTTCTTGTCGATGGTCTTTCGGCTTTTTGATGCGCCCACATCCTCCGCGAACTCGTGAACCATCACCGCAGTGACGTCAGACAGGGCAATGTCTCCTGCGAAGTCTTTGAATTGCTCAAGGGCGTGTTCTGCTTCGCGCTGAGTCTTGATCGTGCTGTACGGATTGGTCTCAAGGTACTCCTTAGAGGCGCTGGCGAGGTAAACTGTTCCCGGTGCAGCGGCTCGCTCAAAACTTCCTGCCTTCCACTCACGATATACCCTGAGGGCCTCCTCGGCATTCTCGTTCACCGTTTCAACTGCAACGTCGTCATCTTCGCCCTCAGAGAACTCAAGGTTCCTGCCGTGGTGGATCATGACTTCAAGTTCCCCAATGTCCTCCATGCGTTGAACCTCGTCGGCGTCACCGATCCAGCCGAGTAGATCGCTGATCACGTCGCGCGGATCAGGCTTGCAGTTGTCCAGTTGGGCATAAAGATCAGCAGATATGTTGTGTTGCCTGCGCTTGGCATCAGCCAAATCACTTGTACCCGTGGACTTCTTGAGTTGCTTCCTGCCGTTGAAATGTTGGCGAAGCTCGGTGGGGATCGTCAGGAGAACGTAATACTTGCCTTTGTTCTTCGCTAAGGTCGTCGCGGGGTAGTTAAGCACCTGTATCCTCCAAAGTATCCTCCTAGAGATACTCCAAGTGTCTAATATGTTGAGAAAAAACACAATAAGGATGTTGTGGAGGCGAGTACCGGAATCGAACCGGTGTACACGGATTTGCAATCCGCTGCGTCACCACTCCGCCAACTCGCCTTTTCAAGTAATATCAAATACTTGCCGTGGTGTGGCTGGCGTTTTAACACCTTTCGTCAGGGGCGTCCAGTGGGTTGGGTGCAAAAATCCAAAGCCAGTTTATGACCTGCGGCGCAATGCCATCCCAAGTTCCTGCTATTGGGTCGAATTTTCCACGTCACAGCCGTTGCCGGTTTCGGTTGGATGTGGCACAAGCCGGGTATACTTGGGACTTACAGTGAGCGATCCAATGACAGATTTCGCAACCCGACGCCGCACGATGGTTGACACGCAGGTTCGACCCTCGGATGTCACGAAATTTCCCATCATTGATGCAATGCTGACTGTCCAGCGCGAGAATTTCGTGCCCGACGCCCAACGTGAGGCTGCCTATGCCGAAGGTGTGGTCGATCTTGGGAACGGGCGCTGCTTGCTGGAGCCCCGGACGCTGGCAAAGATTCTGGACGTTCTGAATATCTCGAATGACGAAGCAGTTTTGGATATCGCGCCGGGGCTGGGGTATTCCACAGCAGTCGCAGCGCGCATGGCGCAATTGGTGGTTGCTGTTGAAGAAGACGAAGCCCTTGCTGCCGAAGCGCAGACGATTCTGATGGAGGCTGACGCCGACAACGCGATTGTTCATGTCGGGCGTCTTGAGGAGGGTGCAGCCGAGCACGGCCCTTATGACGTCATCATGATTCAGGGTGGGGTTGAGCAGGTGCCTGATGCACTGATCGCTCAATTAAAGGATCACGGCCGCATTGCCTGCCTTTTTGTGGAAGGTGAGCTGGGTGTCGTTCGGGTCGGCCATAAATCCGGCGGCAAGGTAACTTGGCGTCGCGCATTCAACGCCAATGCTCCGATTTTGCAGGCGTTTTCCAGAAAGTGTGCATTTTCACTATAGTTCTTAGACATATTCCAATGCTGTCTTGATTAGTTGAACGCATAGACGCAAACTGCGGTTAGGGTTGCGTAATTTTGATTTGAGAGGGATTTCGTTATGCGTGCAAAGACGGGGGCGAAATTTGCGAAGGCTTTGGCACTGACGGCGGGAATAGCGCTGAGTGTCCTTCCTGGGCGTGTAGCTTGGGCGGACAATCTGACGGATGCCTTTATTGGAGCCTATAACACCAGCGGCTTGCTGGAACAGAACCGGGCTCTGTTACGCGCGGCGGACGAAGATGTGGCTATCGCCCTATCGGCGCTCCGCCCGATCATCAACTGGGCGGTCGAAGTCAGTCAGGACTACAGCCGGTCCTCAACAGATCTGGGTGTGAGCCGGGATGAGCCGACCACTTTTTTCACCGGCCTCACGCTGAGCCAGCTGATTTACGATGGCGGGTTCTCGGTTCTGGGCAAGCAGTCGGCACAGGAAACGGTCCTTGCGACGCGGCAATCCCTTTTGGATATCGAGCAGCAGGTTCTGTTCCGTGGTTTGAATGCTTATCTTGGAGTGCTGTTGCAGGAAGAGACGGTTCAGATTCGCCTGAACAACGTCGATGTGTCGGCCGAAGAACTGCGTGCCTCTCAGGACCGGTTTGAGGTGGGTGAGGTGACGCGTACCGACGTCGCGCTGTCCGAGGCGCAGTTGGCCAGCTCGCAAGCGGATTTGGCGGTTGCGCGTGGTAACCTGAGCATTGCGCAAGCTGAATATGTTAACGCCGTGGGAAAGCAGCCTGGGCGCACAGCCGGACAGCCGAGCCTGCCGAACTTGCCCGGGTCCGAAGCTGCGGCTGTTAGCCTGGCACAGCGTAATCACCCGGCCATCCAGTCGGCGCAGCATCAGGTGCGTGCGCTGGATCTGGTCGTACAGCAAGAGCGGGCCAACCTAGGCCCCAATGTCAGCCTGAACGCCGATGCGGGCATTCGTGAAAGCTATGACAACGACGACAGCCTTGAGGATGCCACCATCGCGCTGCGTTTCAATCAGCCGATTTACGCCGGTGGCCGGTTGGCTGCCAGCGTTCGCCGTGCGATGGCGACACGGGATGCTTCGCGCGCCAATCTGCTGAACGTACAAAAGGACATCACTCAGGGTGTTGCGGATGCTTATGCAGCATTCCAGGCAGCGACAGCCAGCCTGCGCGCATCGGAAGAGCGGGTGCGCGCCTCGCAGGTCGCGTTTGACGGCATCCGGGAAGAGGCAACCTTGGGCGCGCGGACAACTCTGGATGTTTTGAACGCTCAGCAGGACCTGTTGGACGCCCAATTGGCCGAAGTTGCGTCGCGCACAGAGCGGTCTCGGGCCGCGTATGAGCTGCTACAGGCCCAAGGTTTGTTGACCGCAGAACGCCTAGGGCTGGCGGTGCAGATTTATGATCCGACCCTTTATTATAATCTGGTAAAGAAGGCCCCGGCACAGATCAGCAAACAAAGCCGGGATCTGGATCGCGTCCTCAAAGCGTTGCGCCGCGATTAAGGCGCAACTCTACCTGTTGTGAGGTCCGATTTGTTTGGCTAAACTCGCTCTTGAGGATAGAGCGGTAGAGAACAATGACGGATAAAGTCGTACACGCCGGTATCGAGGACGTTTTATCCTCGATCAAGCGCTTGGTTAACGAAGAAGACCGAAAAGCTAAGGCCGGGCAGTCGGACTCCATTGCGCGAAAGCCCGGCAGGTTGGTTTTAACCGACGCGTTGAGGGTTGGCGATAAGGTGTCTGTCGAAGACCCGGTGCCTTCCCCCGAGGACGACGTTCTATATCGGGTGGACGATTCAATTAAGCCCATGATTCTAAGGTCTTCCGACATTGTGCAGCATTCAGAGCCGGCCGATGCTCAGCAACCACATGCCGCTCCTAAAAGTGACCCTGTCGAAAGCCTGAGCGCAAAGATCGAAGCTTTGGAAACTGCAATCGCCAAAACCGAAGATCAGTGGGAGCCGGATGGAGACAGTGACGACGAATATGCCGGGACGCCAAATGCGACGTTGGTTTGGCGGGCCGAGGAAGAATTTGCACTAATCGATTCTCAAAAATCAGGTGAAACTACGCAGGTGCGCGAACAACCGCCGGTGGAAGAGCCTGAGCATGCCTCTGTCGCGACATTTGTCAGAAGCCCTCGCCCATCTTCTGACGAGGAATCAAAACCTACCGACGTTTCCAAACCAGCCGAAGGTAAGCTAAAGACGGCCTCGTTGACGTTGGATGAGGATATGTTGCGCGGTCTGATCGCTCAGGTCGTTCGGGAAGAGCTGCAGGGCGTTCTGGGTCAGCGTATTACCCGCAATGTTCGCAAGATGGTGCGGCGCGAAATTTACCGCGCGCTGGCCGAGCAGAAACTGGATTAACCCTCAGGTTTTCTTTAGTGGTGCGGCCATTTCCAGCAGGTGATCCAGATTCATATGCTGTTCAAGATGGTCAGCCAGAGCGTCCAGTACCTCTTCTACCCCATCCTCGTATGACAGGTCAGATGCTGCGCCAAGTTGCTGCAGATAACGGGCGCGGAAGGCGTCTGAAGCGAAGATTCCGTGCAAATAGCTGCCGCGGATACGGCCAGTTTTGTCGGAGGCGCCTTCCGGCCTGTCTTCGATCTTAAGCCAGGCGCGATAGCAATCCGGCCCTTCGGTCCGGCCCATGTGAATTTCATAGCCCGTTACGGGGTCGTCGCCCAAAACAGAGCGCGCGGTGCGCAGTGTAACCTGTTTATTCCCTGCCATGGTGGTGGTCACTTCCAGCAGACCTAACCCCTCAACCGTTCCGGGGCGGCCATCGACACCATCGGGGTCGGCGATAGTCTTGCCGAGCATCTGATAGCCACCGCACAGACCCAACACGTGACCACCCCGACGGACATGGGCGTAGAGGTCGATATCCCAGCCTTGAGCTCTGAAATAGGTCAGATCACCGATAGTAGATTTGCTGCCCGGCAGCAGCACAAGATCGGCATCACCGGGCAGGGGGCGTCCGGCCGGGATGATTTCAACCGTGACTCCGGCTTCTGCTGACAAAGGATCAAGGTCATCGAAATTGGCCATCCGTTCAAGCTGTGGCACGACGACCTTGCAAGCCCCACCACTGTGCGAGCGGATATCCATCATGTCCTCGGCCGGCAGTTTCCAGGCGTCATGGAACCACGGTACAACGCCAAGGCAAGGCCACCCGGTACGTGAGGCGATGTCATCGCGCCCCTCGTTGAAGAGAGACACGTCGCCTTTGAAGCGGTTGACGGCAAAACCTTTGATCATCTCAAGATCGCCTGCATCCAGCACCGCCTGAGTCCCCACAATCTGAGCAATCACGCCACCGCGGTGGATGTCACCGACCAGAATAACGGGCACACCCGCCGCGCAGGCAAAGCCCATATTGGCAATATCGCCCTTACGCAGATTGGTTTCAGCCGGGCTGCCCGCACCTTCGATCAGCACCAGATCGGCATCGCTGCACAGGCGGTCAAAGCTTTCTAGCGCCGCCCCCAGCAGTTTGGACTTATCCTTGCGGTAATCACCCGCATTCATGGTGCCCGCGCGCTGACCCTGTACAATGATCTGAGCGCCAGTATCCGTTTCCGGCTTCAGCAGGATCGGGTTCATGTCGGTATGTGTCGGACGTTTGGCCGCGCGCGCTTGCAGAGCTTGAGCGCGACCAATTTCTCCGCCATTTTCGGTGACGGCTGCGTTGTTCGACATGTTCTGTGGCTTGAACGGCGCAACCCTCAGCCCACGCCGCGTATAGGCGCGCGCCAACCCGGCCACCAAAACCGATTTGCCAACATTGCTGCCGGTGCCCTGAATCATAATGGCGCGAACCATGACCGTCTCCTATACGTTGACGCACATGACCTGATTTGAGGCCAAAGGAAAAGCCCCGGATGAACACGCCCTCGCATCTTTTGATAGGCGCTGCCGCATTTGCACGGCCTGCACGGGGAGCAATTCTTTGGGCTGCGATGTTAGGATCGTTGCTGCCTGACCTGTCGCTGTTTGTCATGGTCGGGGTTTCCCTGTTCATCCTGCGCATCCCGCCGCAGGTAGTTTTTGACGAACTCTATTTTTCCCCCGCCTGGCAGACGGTGTTTGCAATCGACAATTCGTTCATACTCTGGGGGCTGGCACTGGCGCTTGGGCTTTGGCGCGGATGGCGGTTTCTGACGGTGGCCGCGTCCGCTGGCCTATTGCATCTGGCGATGGATTTCGCGGTGCATGCGGACGACGGTCGCCCACAATTCTGGCCGCTGAGCGATTGGGTCTTTCATAGCCCGGTTAGCTATTGGAACAGCACGCATCACGCGCTTTTGGTGATGCCTGTATCAGTGGCGATCTGTGCCGGGGCTTACGTGATGCTGTGGAACAGAGGGCTGTCAGTGACCGCCAAGCTGTTCTTTGGCTTTCTTCTGGGCGCAGAATTGTGGGTCGCCCGCCAATGGATTTTGTTCTTTTGATTGGTCCAAAAGAAAAGCGCGCCCCGGTTTGCGGGAGCGCGCTTTTTCATTCAGAAATCGCCTTGGATCAGGCGGCTTCAGCTTGCTGAGCGGCATTGCGACGCTCGCTTTCTTCTCGCGACAGCGCGACCGAGGTGCGCACGCCACGACCAACGAACTCCATCAGTCCGCTGACAACCCGTTCATTCGGGTCAATGCCGGCACAGGACAGCACTTCGCGGCCATCGCGCGAGCGCGCCCAGCGGGCAATCTGTTCGGGGCCATTGCCGTATTTCTTGTCATCGGCGATAGCATCATCCAGAGCGGCCAACACAACAGCCGCGAAAAGTTTGCGTGCACGATTGCCTTGCTCATTGTTAAAGGCAGTGCCGTCAACGAAATCTCTCATCTCGTCTTCCTTGTTGTTCTTGCTCTTGCATTTTCGGCGTGAGGGTCCTTATGACCTATTAGGTGTGATTCGGATACAGCTAAATTGCATATCTGCGTTGCGTCAATTGCATGGCTTGCTGCAGGTGCAGCACTAGGTGTCGTTGTCTTGTCAGGTGTGGTCCCGCCAGATATAGGGACGGGAACTGACGCATCAACCGTTTCTGAAGGATTTATGTCATGCCCAAGATAAATGGGAACGAAATTCGCCCCGGCAATGTGCTTGAGCATAACGACGGGCTGTGGGCTGCTGTTAAGGTGGATCACGTAAAGCCCGGTAAAGGCGGTGCTTTTGCACAGGTCGAACTGCGCAACCTGCGCAACGGATCCAAACTGAACGAACGTTTTCGTTCGGCAGACAAGGTCGAGCGCGTCCGTCTGGAACAAAAAGACCAGCAATTCCTGTACGAATCCGATGGCATGCTGGTGTTCATGGATGCCGAGACCTATGAGCAGATCGAACTGCCCGCCGAATTGCTGGGTGAGCGCCGCCCGTTTCTGCAGGACGGCATGACAATTGTCGTAGAATTTTACGAAAGCGAAGCGCTGAACGCCACGTTGCCCCAGAAAGTGACCTGCAAGATCGTTGAGACCGAGCCGGTAGTCAAAGGTCAGACTGCCGCGAACTCGTTCAAGCCGGCTATTCTGGACAATGGTGTAAAGGTCATGGTGCCGCCCTTTATCGGTCAGGATGAGATGATCGTCGTGAACACCGAAACCATGGAGTATTCCGAACGGGCCTGAGCCTGAGCATATAAGACGCGTGAAAAGACCGCGACGGCAGGAGCCGCGTGGTCTTTTTTAGTTTCGGCCCTTCAAGTAGCGATAGCGTTCAGGGTTGGGGCCGAACAATTCCAGCATCAATTCGTATTTGATGCGGTTGGCGCTGACCTGCCGGTAGAAGGCGATCAGGAACGCCGTAGGCCCCTGAATGCGACCCAGTCCGCTTGTCGCGGCCACGACCGTACCGACATCTGTTTTGCCGTTTAAAACCAAATAACCGCCCAGCATCAGGACGCCGACTGTACCTGCGCCGTTGATGACACTTAGCAGGAATTTCGCCGACAGCTTCCAGAGAAACATCTTGCGTCGCGTGTTATAGATGTCGTCAAACATCGCCTCGACATCGCGCGCCACCGCGTCAATGTCCTCGGTCGTGAGACTGTCGGTCGAGGAGCGCAGAATGCGGACCCGCTCGGCCACGAAGACGTTCACTTTGCGCTGGGATATCAGCACTATGATAATTTGCGGCACGATCATGGAAAGGGCGATCATGCCCAACCCCGGTTGCGTTGCTGAGATATAGCCGATCACACTGATCAACGTGCCAATTTGCACGACCGGGTCAGAAAACGCACCGCCGGCGAATTTGCCCAATTCTTCGGCCTCGGCTGAGATTGCGGTGGTCATTGTGCCCTTGCGAACTGTCTCACCGGCGTCATGCAAGTCGGCCGATCGCAGTAAGAGCCGCTGGCGGATAAGGCGGATAATATCTTCGCCCAGCGTGCCTGCGCGATAGCCCAGCAACCATTTCAATGCGAGGCTGAGAAGGATCACAGACAACATCCCGGTACCTAGGTAGATCAACCGATCTGTGCTGACATCGTCCGCGGTCAGGTGGTTGATGATATCGCGCTGGAATTCCAGCGGTACAGCGGCAAGGCCCGCGATAGCGATGGATAAGATGATAAGGATGATCTGCCGCCCGGCGCTGGCGCGCCAGATCGCACTGTATAATTTGAACATTTACGCATCCGTTCGGTGAACTGAACGCAGTGTGGCAGGGTCGCAGCGCTCGTTCAAACCGGGGTAGGGCAACCTGCGGCTAGGCCGTGCCGCAATAGCAACAAGTTACGCGTCGAGCGTGACGGTCGCGTCGCCAGCCTGCATCTCTCCGGTCGCACGGTCAAAGCGCAAATAGGCAATCCCGCGACCTTTCGACTGAGTGAACAATGTGCCCGCTGGTTTGCCGCCTACAGTGATCTCGGTCCCGACCGGGGCAGAGCCATCAACGCGGACACTCCGCAAGCCTTTGCGCAGCTCGGTTTTGTGTTTCATCCGCGCGGTGACTTCCTGCCCTACATAGCAGCCCTTTTTAAAGTCGACGCCGTTCAGCGCCTCGAACCCGGATTCGAGGATATAGCTATCGGGCGTGAGTTCGATACCGGCTTCGGGGATGCAATGCCGCACGCGAATGGCATCCCAATCGGTGCCGTCATCGCCTTCGGCCCCGGGGGTATATGTTCGCCAACCCATTTCAGGGTGGCGCGGGTCCGGCAGGGCTCCGTCGGGTGCAGGGCCGGTGCCGCGGTGCAGGTTCAGCCCGCTGTCCTCGATACTGACATCGGCGCGCAGCTTGTACATGCTCAGCCGTTTGACGAAGCCGTCAGCGATACCCTCGGCCACGTCCAACAGAACCGCGTCGTCGTCACGCTTGAGAAAGAAATCAGCAAGGTACTTGCCCTGAGGGGTCAATAACGCTGCATAAATCAGCCCATCCCTCAGGCCATCCACATTATTGGTGACCAGCCCTTGCAAGAAGCTGTCGGTGTCCGAACCGCTTAGGCGCAGAATACGGCGATTGGGCATGGGGTGGTCCTCGTCTTTTCCCTCGGCCCCGTGATATAGGAGTTCGCGCTGCCATGACCAGAGGGTAACCACGTTGCCAGCACCGATCAGTATCGTCATTCCGACATTAAACGCGGGTGAGGCTCTTTCTGAGTCGCTGCCTGCGCTGGTTGAGGGGCTACATGCGGGGCTGATCCGCGAGCTGATCGTCACCGACGGCGGGTCGACGGATAGAACCCTTGAAATCGCCGATGAGGTGGGGGCACGAATCGTCACCGGCGCGCCTTCGCGCGGGGGACAATTGCGGCGGGGATGTGCGGTGGCCAAGGGTGAGTGGCTATTGGTCCTGCATTCCGACACTGTGTTGCCTGACGGGTGGACCAAAGACGTGGCCGAGCACCTGCCTAGCGGTCAGCCCGCCGCCTTTCGATTGGCTTTTCAAGCGAAAGGATTTGGTCCCTCATGGGTTGCGGGTTGGGCCAATCTGCGCAGCCGGATATTTGGCCTGCCATACGGAGATCAGGGGCTGCTGGTGCCACGCCGCATTTATGAGCAAGCCGGAGGTTACCCAGACCAACCGTTGATGGAGGATGTCGCACTGGTGCGTGCCTTGCCACGTGTTGCGCTGCTGAATACCCGCGTGGTTACGAGTGCGGCTCGCTATGTGCGGGACGGTTGGGTGCGTCGGGGTGCACGGAATCTGTGGACTCTGACACGGTATTTTCTTGGGGCCGATCCGGAACGGTTGGCGCAGGCGTATCGGCGCTGAGGGTTGCGCGCAGTTCAACAATGGATTTGCCCAGCCGGAAGGGCGCAGCAAAACTGACGAGACACAAAGCCACAATCTGCAGCACCAGAATATGCGCGTTGGCCTGTAAATATTCCCATTCGTCCTTCAGCTTTCCAACCTGCTCGACCAAATCATCATAACTTTGCGCAAGGATCAGGTAATCTCCGGCGATTGCTGGAACCTTGCGGCGCATATTGTCGATGGCTGCCTGGGTTTCGTCGTCAAGCGTGGTGAAGACAAGAAACTGATCAATGTTGAACGCATCGGCCTTTGCGGCCATAGCGCGCATTTCATCCTGTTCCTCTTTCGCTTGCCCGCCGATCAGGAAATGCAAACCTCGCAACGGTGCGACCTCATTGGTCACAGCGATGAACAAGGGCAGGTCGGCATTGCTGGCGGTTGAGGCCGACAGGAACTCGACCTTGTCGCACAAAACAGCGGTGTCTGGGTCATAAGCCGGATCGCAGAATCGCAGCCGGAACCGCGCTGCGTCACGATCAAACGCCAGCGTCGCGGCATATGCTACGTCGATCTGTCGGTCGAGCCGCGAACTGTCCGAGGTGTAAAGCCCGGCCAGAACCGCCACCAGCGCACCGATGCCACCCAGAACGACCCAGACAAGATCTGCCAGTTTCCACGCCCGGTGCCCGGCCGGTTTGCGAAACAAGAATGACGTACCAACCGACCCGATCACAAAGAACAGGATCAGCAGCGGCAGTTGGTTTTCGGTTACAAACGTCATGACACCAAAGTGACCGCGCACCTGCGCGCTGGCAACACTCCTCACGGTCAGTTGTAGAGGTTTCGACCTAAGAGCCTGAGCTTTGGCCAAATTTCCGGAACAGCCTGGTGCGGTCAAAGGCCTGTTCCAGTTCATCGGTGCGCTCTTTTACCGAATCCCACAGGCGTTCCTGAACCTCGGCGATCGCACATTCCATCAGCATAAGGATAGCGGACATGGAATCCCACGCCGAGGGGGCCGCGATCCGAGCGGCAAATGTATGCTTGGCCAGTCTGTGAATGGGCGAACGCCATTGGTCGGTGAACAGCACGATCTCGGCCTCGCGCTCCTGACAGAGTTGCGAAATCAACATGGTCGAGTTCTCGTATCGCCGCACATCCAGCGCGATCAGCAGGTCACCCTTGCGCACATCCAAAAGGTCATGGGTCCACGAAGCCGCAAAAGGAAGCATCCTTACGTCTGGGCGGATCATCTGCAGATGCAGGTACAGGTATTGTGCCAATGTGCCTGTAATACGCCCGCCAGTAATGAAAATACGTCGGTCTGGGTCGCTGAGCAAATTGCAAAAGCTGTCAAATTCTGCGGGGTCGACCTCATCGATTGTACGTTTCTGATTGGCTAGCGCTTGTTGGGAATAGCGGTTTAGGATGTGCTCCTCGGGCAGGTTGTTCTGCCAGACGTCCCGCTTGGCAATGGGCCCCGAGATCATCTCTTTCACCTCGCCACGCAGTGCGGACTGAAACTGGGGGTAGCCGTCGAACCCGGTTTTCTGCAGCATTCTCGCGACGGTGGTGGTTGAAACCGAAGCAGCGTTGGCCAGTTCGGTGATGGTTCCCAAGCCTGCCATTGGGTAGTCGTCCAGCAGGACACTTATCAATTGCCTCTCAGACGGGGTCATTTCATCCCGATGAGCCAGCAGCCTGTCCGTCACCCGCACTGAAGGGTCCTCCTGCATAGGAACTACGCGCTGGTGTGAATAATTTTTCAGCGCATCCTGGTGTGGATAATTTTGTACAGGAAAAATATTGACAGGTGAATGCGTAATGTGGAAATTTTTCCACAGACATCTTTCACGGAATCGCAGGGCGACACATTGGACTTCGGAACTGTTGTTCATACGGAAACCGCAGACGGCGCACCTTCGGTGTTGCTGGTGTGTGAGCATGCGTCGAAACGTATTCCCGATTTTCTGGGTGATATGGGGCTTACGGCCGAGGTGCGGGAAAGCCACATCGCCTGGGACCCGGGTGCGTTGGGTGTGGCTCAGCACATGGCGGCCCTTATGTCTGCGCCGTTGGTTCATGGCGGTGTGTCGCGCCTGGTCTACGATTGCAATCGTCCGCCCGAGGCGCCGGATGCCATGCCTGTCAAAAGCGAGGCGTATGACATCCCGGCCAATATCTCGATGTCACCCGAAGAGCGGGAGGCCCGGATTAAGCATGTCTATGGCCCGTTTTCGGACGCAGTGTCGGGTCAGATTGCGCAACATCGCTCCTCGCTGGAGCTGATGGTGACGATGCACAGTTTCACCCGGATCTACCACAATCAGCAAAGAGAGGTTGAGTTGGGCATCCTGCATGGCCGCGATGATCGTTTCGCATTGGCAATGTTGGACGCAGCGCCTGCAGATTCGCCGTTTGTGACGCGCCTGAACGAGCCTTATTCGGCTACTGATGGCGTGGCTCATACCTTGGACGTGCAAGCCTATGCGAATGCTTTGCCGAATGTCATGATCGAAGTGTGCAACGACCTGATCCGCACGTCAGATCAGCAGCGTGCGATGGCTGAGTATTTGGTTGCATGGATTGACCGGACTTTGGCCGGGTTTCAAAACAGGGGCGCGGCATGATCCGGGCGATGGCGGTATATGTGCGCGTGGTCGATGCGGTCAACTACCGGATCGGTCGGGTGATGATGTGGGGTCTGTTCGTAATGATGGGGATACTGTTATGGTCCTCGATCTCGAAGACGTTTTTCCTGCCGTCGCTCTGGACGCTGGAAATGGCGCAGTTTGCCATGGTGACCTATTATATCGTGGGCGGGCCGTACTCGATCCAGCTGGGGTCAAACGTGCGGATGGACTTGTTCTATCATAACTGGAGTCCGCGCAAGAAGGCTTGGTTCGACGCGTTCACCGTCATCCTGCTGATCCTCTATTTGAGCGTGCTGCTTTATGGTGGGCTTGGGTCAACTGCCTATAGCCTTGGATATTGGGGGGATGAGCCTCTGTCCTATTTCACCGGCCTGATCACGGGCAGTGAAGAGGTCGGACGGTTGGAGCGTTCATCCACCGCTTGGCGGCCCTATATCTGGCCAGTCAAAGCTATCATGGTATTTGGCTTCTTCCTGATGCTGCTGCAGGCCATATCGGAATTTTTCAAAGATATAGCCCGGATCAACGGGCAGGAGATCGGGGTACGGCGGGCATGAGCCAGGAATTTATTGCCATCTTCATGTTCGCGCTGATGATGCTGATGCTGTTCACCGGTCAGCGCGTGTTTGGTGCGATCGGAGCGGTCGCAACCATCGCAGCGCTGGCGCTGTGGGGGACCGGAGGGCAGGACATCCCGTTCTCGGCTGCGATGAAGCTGATGAAATGGTACCCGCTTCTGACGCTGCCGATGTTCATATTCATGGGGTATGTGCTGTCTGAAAGCCGTTTGGCCGATGACCTGTACCGGATGTTCCATGTGTGGATGGGTCCAGTGAATGGCGGGTTGGCGATTGGGACGATTGGTCTGATGGTGCTGGTATCAGCGATGAACGGGCTCAGCGTCGCTGGCATGGCGATTGGGGCGACTATCGCGCTGCCCGAATTGCTGCGGCGGGGCTATGACAAGACCATGGTCACGGGTGTCATTCAGGCAGGATCTAGTCTGGGAATCCTTGTGCCCCCATCGGTGGTTCTTGTGCTCTATGCAATGATCGCGCGGCAGCCGGTTGGACAGCTGTGGTTGGCGGGCATCCTGCCGGGTCTGCTGATGGCCGGGCTGTTTATCCTTTACATCTGGATTCGCTGCCGCATGCAGCCTCACCTCGGCCCTGCAATGGAAGACGCGCATGAGGTCCCGTGGTCCGAAAAAATCCGCCTGCTGGGGGCAGGGGCGCTGCCGCTGATCATCTTCGCTGCCATGATGGTGCCGTTCGTGAATGGCTGGACATCATTGGTGGAAAGTTCGGCTATCGGGGCGCTGACGGCGCTGGTTGTATCGGTCGTCAAGCGGCGGATGACGTGGAAGATTTTCGAAGATTGCACCAAACAGACGCTGGCGATTTCCTGCATGTTCATGTGGATCATCCTTGCGGCGCTGGGCTTTGGGGCGGTGTTCGACGGCCTTGGTGCGGTCAAAGCCATCGAGAACCTGTTCACCGAACAGCTGGGACTGTCGCCATGGCTGATCCTGATCTTGATGCAGCTCAGCTTTATCGTCATGGGCACGTTTTTGGACGACACGGCGATGCTGGTTATCGTTGCGCCACTTTACGTGCCGCTGGTCGGAGCTCTGGGCTTTGATCTGATCTGGTATGGGGTTCTGTACACGATCACCACCCAAATTGCGTATATGACGCCGCCCTTCGGCTATAACCTGTTCCTGATGCGGGCGATGGCTCCGCCCGAGATTGGCCTAAAGGACATTTACCGCTCAATCATTCCCTTTGTCGGGGTGATGGTGCTGGCCCTGATTATCATTATGGCCTTCCCGGAAATCGCCCTTTGGCTGCCCGGATATGTTTACGGAAATTAACCAGAAGGCTCGGCAAACGGGCACCCAAACTTAAACGGAGAGGAAATTGACATGACGACAAGACGTAAGTTTTTGAAAACCGCAGGCGTGGGCGTTGCTGCCGCACCATTGGCTGCACCTGCTCTGGCCCAGAGCACGATCACGTGGCGGATGCAGACTTATGCCGGTCCTGCGTTGGCGGCACATGTGATCGATCCAGCCATCGAGATGTTCAACAAAATCGCGGGCGACCGCATGCAGATCGAACTGTTCTACGCCGATCAGCTGGTCCCGACCGGTGAGCTGTTCCGCGCTATGCAGAAAGGGACCATCGATGCGGTTCAGTCGGATGACGACTCGATGGCGTCGCCGACCGATGTGACTGTGTTCGGCGGATACTTTCCCTTTGCTTCACGTTATTCGCTGGATGTGCCGGTACTGTTCAATCAGTACGGCCTGAACGAGATCTGGGACGAAGAATACTCAAAAGTTGGCGTCAAGCACATCAGCGCGGGTGCGTGGGACCCATGCCATTTTGCCACCAAAGACCCGATCAACAGCCTCGAAGATCTCAAGGGCAAGCGAGTCTTTACCTTCCCGACAGCGGGGCGGTTCCTCTCGCAGTTCGGTGTGGTGCCTGTAACCTTGCCATGGGAAGACATCGAGGTCGCGGTCCAAACCGGTGAGCTGGACGGCATAGCATGGTCGGGCATTACCGAAGATTACACAGTTGGCTGGGCTGACGTGACCAACTACTTCCTGACCAACAATATCTCGGGCGCTTGGGCCGGATCATTCTTTGCCAACATGGACCGCTGGAACGAACTGCCGGAAGACCTGCAGACGCTGTTCCGTGTTTGCTGTGATCAGTCGCATTACTACCGCCAGTGGTGGTATTGGGGTGGCGAAGCCAGCCTGCGCGTCAACGGGGACAAGATGCAGCTGACCTCGATCCCGGATGAAGAATGGGCGCAGGTTGAAGAGGCTGCAGTCAAGTTCTGGGACGAGATCGCCGCAGAATCCGAAACCAAGGCGAAAGTCGTCGAGATTTTCAAACAGTACAACGCCGATATGCTAAAGGCCGGACGGCCATATCGCTACGGTTAACACAATGAACCGGCGCGCTTCTGGGTGCGCCGGTTCCCATTTGGCCAAAGAATTTTCACCGAAAATTCTTGCATATCTCAGAGGAAATAATGCTCAACTTTGAAGGTTTGAAGGGGCAGGTATCTGCGGGTGATGTTGACACTGTATTGGTGTGTTTTGTTGACATGCAGGGTCGTTTGATGGGGAAGCGTTTTC
>NZ_JBQFUV010000025.1:0-20828 GCF_056539365.1 Ruegeria sp. BB7
TTTGCCTCAATAGCGGACACCGAAGAACTTCGAGGATCAATCGATTTCTTTCCTTAATTCGTCACGAGCTTCATCAGCCTCGTCCTCTAGCTCTTCGCATAATTTCTCGGCCTCGTCTTCAAGGTCATCGCGCTCCCCGTTGATCTCTTTTTCGGGCTCATCGCGTATATCGTCAGCTACGCCGGGCAGATCGTCCCCGTCCCAAGGCCGATCATCTCGAGCCAGCGTTCAAAAGTAGCCAGCTTTGGTCTTCTTTAGCCAGCTTTGGTCTTCTTGCGATCGGGATCAAGGACCGGGGCGACGGAAAGATCATGAGACCCAACTCAGAGCGCGGACAATCTCTGCGATCCGGCGGCGTGGGCGCATCCAGTCGAACCAAAACATCACCATGCAGCAGATCCATCGTCGCGACCCCCGACAAGATTCTAGGAACAGGATCAGTTGCCACAACCAAAGGTGCAAAGTCGGGCTCCTCCGCAGCAGGTGGAACCAACCGACCGTCCTTCGCTTCACGCCCCCAGGCCCACAGATGATTTGGCCGCTTATCATACCGTCGCGCTACTTCGCTCACTGCCGGGCCATCAACAAGCGTTTTTGCAACAATCCGTGCCTTCAGATCGCAAGGCTAGTGACGATGACCACGAGGACCGACAGCCATATCAATGTCATTGAGAAACGACGTTAACTGCTCCGTTGAGAAACTCCCTGAAAACTATCTCTCAGGCCGGAATCTCAAATCACAAACCAAAACAGAAGGTGGGGCCTATGCACAGCTTTCCAATTAAAGATACCGCGACATCTATATGAGGCGATGTTTGCCGGTCTCAATTGACTGAACTTGTTGTGCTTCTGCCCATTGCGGCAGACTGACTCACCTCATCGTTTTGGTCTAGAAGTCTGATGGCCAAAAGGTGAGATCAGCACATTTCTTATCAAGTGCCATTATATGCAATAGGGAACAGTATTGAAGTTTCAAAACTAGCCCCGGAACGCCCGGGTGAAATAGTCGGTGAGCGGTTTGGCGATGTAGGATATCGGTGTGCGCTCGTCGGTTTTGATCATCGCCTCAACTGGCATGCCAGGCAGCAGCGTCCGATTTCCTAGCCTTTCAATCTGTCCTTCAGTGGGAATGATCTCGGCGCGGTAATAATTCTGACCCGTTACTTCGTCGACAAAAATATCCGCTGAGACCGTCACCACCTTACCTTCAATCTCGGGTGTCTGGCGGTCATTAAAGGCGGAAAAACGCAAGGTAGCGGGCTGGCCAGTGTAAAGTTGATCAATATGGATGGAGTCTACTTTTGCGGAAACGACCAGCGGCCTACCCTGCGGAACGACATACATCATCGGCTCTGCCGGCTGCATCACTGCATTTACAGCGAAGACCTTACTACCATAGACCGTTCCGGTCACAGGAGCACGAATGTCCAGCCTTGACAGTCGTTCCAACAACACCAGACGGCGTTCCACCAGTTCAATCTCACGGACCCCCAATTCCCGCAGTGTTGTCATTGCCTCTTCCTGGCGACTTGTTCGAAGGCGGAGGATTTCGATCTCGATCGTGGCAATTTGACCTTTCAAGCGCGCGATCTCGGAATTCAGCCGTCCAATCTGACCTTGTAAATTTGCTTCTTCTCGCTGCAGGGCCAGGACACGGCTGACGGGTGTCAAACCCTGTTCCAAAAGGTGTTCCATATCTTCCAGTTCGCGGGCAATGAGAGAAAGTTGACGGTTCAGCGCCACAAGCTGTGCTTCGGTACCTGCAATCTGGTTTTTGATCTGTTCAATACGCTCACGTAGCTGCGTTGTCTCTCGAATGGTTCCTAGAATACGCGTGAGAAACAGCCGTTTTTGGCTCTGCAGTACGTCCTGAACATCTTCATTCTCGGAGGCCAATGCCGCGAGCTTGTCTGACACTACGAACTCATCTAGCCCGTCTCGCTCTGCTTCCAACCGCGCTTTTCCGGCCCAAAGCTCGTACAGCTGGCGTTCAACAACAGTAAGCTCCGACGTCAGAAAGGTACCATCGAGGCGCAACAGCAATTCGCCGGCGCTAACCACATCCCCATCGCGCACCAGAATGTCGCCTACAACGCCTCCATCGGGGTGCTGCACAACCTGACGATGGGATTGCACTTCAACAACACCGGAAGAAACCACCGCCCCGGCCATCTTGGTTTGCACGCTCCAGTACCCGACGCCGCCAATCAATACCACCAGAGAAAGAAATCCAATCAGGAACGGCAAATGCATCTTCCAGGACTTGGCCAGATCAGGTGTTGTTTCTTTCGTTTCTGTCATGAATCAACTCGCCTGCCCGAAGCTGCGTTGGATAGCTTGTGCATTTTGGACCATACTTGTCAGCACCTCTTCTCGGCTTCCAAATTTCGCGACCAAACCACGTTCCAAAACGAGCAGTCGGTCGCATTCCGACAGGGCCATTGGTCGATGCGTCATAATGAGAACCGATTTACCCTGTGCTTTGAAGTCACGCACAGCTGTATTGAGTGCTTCTGTCCCGTCATTATCAAGTGCCGAATTCGGTTCGTCGAGAACCAGAACAACCGGGTCGCCGTAAAGCGCACGCGCCAGGCCGATACGTTGTTTCTGACCGCCCGAGAGTTGGCCGTCATTGCCGTCGAGCATTGTGTCGTAACCGTCCGGCATATCCAGGATCATCTCATGGGCGTTGGCTTTCTTGGCCGCTTCAATCACCGCATCCGGGTCTGACTGCAACGTCATGCGCGAGATATTCTCGGCCACAGTCCCGGTAAACAGCGATACTTGCTGTGGCAGATATCCAATGTGTTTGCCCAATGCGATGGGATCATATTGCGCCAATGCGGCTCCGCCCAGGCGTACTTCGCCAGCCAATGGTTGCCATAAACCCAGCAGCGCCTTTGCAAGCGACGTCTTGCCCGATCCGCTTTTGCCGATCACGCCGATGGCCTCGCCAGGCTCCAAATCAAAGCTGACATTGCGCAAAAAAGCTGCGCGGGTTCCTGGTGGGGCAACTGAAATAGCCTGTACAGAGAGGCGTGAATTGGGTTTCGGCAGCGCGATCCGATCTTTTTCCGGTGGCATTGCATCCAGAAACTGGCTCAGGGATTTCCAGCTGTGGCGCGCCCGCTGTATCATAGGCCACTGCCCGATGGATTGCTCGATCGGTGCCAAGGCGCGACCCAAGAGAATGGACCCCGCAATCATGGCCCCGGCGGTTAACTCACCGTGCAGCACGTAATAGGCCCCAACCGCCAACATTGCGGATTGCAAAAAAAGCCGAAGGGCTTTTGTAATGGCGGTAAAGCTCCCCGTCCAGTCACTGGCTGCGATGGTCTGTTTCAATGCATCCATCCGCATTTTCATCCATCGCTTTGAAGTATCCGCGTGCATACCTTGCGAGCGTACCACTTCAGCCTCTCGCCTGGTTTGTTCTGAAAACCCATGTGCCTGCGATGAGGCAATTTGGGCATTTAGCACTTTGCGATGTGTGAGGAACTGGTTCAGCAGCGCCAAGACAATCAACGTGCCACCGCCAGCTACAGCCAACCACCCCAGCATCGGGTGCAGGATAAAGATGGCCGCGATAAAGAGAGGCGTCCACGGAACATCCATCAATGCCAACAGAACTGGTGAGGCGCAAAGCGTTTGAATCGCATCCATGTCCCGTGAAGCTGTTGCAGGTGCAGAGCGCGCTTGCGGCAAGATCGCCTGGCGCATGATGGCGTCATAGACCCGTTCGTCCAGGCGCAATTGGAACCGTGCCCCAAATCGCGCCACGATCCGTCCGCGGGCATAATCGAGAAAGGCCATCAGAGAATAGAGAAGCGCCACCAACAGAAAGAGCGCGGCCAGGGTCTCTTCTGATCGGGAAGCTAAAACCCGATCATAAACCTGAAGCATGAAAAGCGGGCCGGTCAGCATCAGTAGATTTACGAAGATACTGAACAGGAACGCTGCCAGAAGATACCACAGGCCAGCATTGCGGGCGCTCTGTACTTCGCGCCGTGCTTCCTGTGGTGAGGTTGTAGTAGCATTCACTGTTTGGTTTTCCCCGAATTTACGAATGAGCACGGACGAGACTGCAGTCTTGTCGACCTATCGCGCCCCGTTTGTCATTCATGCGGCAAGCTACAACTGAGCAAAAAACTTCACTGTAGCTTGCCGCTTGATAGAGCATGACAGCCCTACTCACGCTACAAACGAGTAGTCTGAGCTATCAAAGTCATCCGCCTGGAAATCTTTGAGCAGGATCGTTCCTTCAGTACCAACAATAACAAGCGTATCCGCCCCGGATTGCGAAGATGTAATCGTTGGGTTGGCCGTGTCGCTCAGGTCGAACACAAGCTGATCTGTGCCGTTCTTAAAGCCTGTGATCACGTCATTTCCGAAGTTGTCATTGAAGACGATCGTATCCACTTCGCCAGGCTCAGGCTGAGTATTACCGCTATCTTCAGTTGATAGATTGATAATGTCGTCTCCCAGACCACCATTTATCTTATTACTGTAGCGACTATCGTTGATGGTATCGTCGAATATCGACCCGATCACGTACTCGACGGAACTCAGCGATCCGGTTGTGACACTCCCGCTATTCTCCGTGTAGGAGTACGAGCCTTGTACGTACAGGTTTCCATATCCATCCCACAAAGACACTGTTACGCCGTGCTGAAGGCTTGCAAAGGATACTGTGTCGTTATCGTCACCGCCATTGACCGTGTCAGCACCACCAATGAGATAGAAAATGTCATCGCCGCCATTTCCTCGATAGTAGTTGTCGGCGAGGGTGTCGGAAATAAATTCGGCTTTTTGCGACCCAACCACGTTTTCGATGCTCTGTAGGACAGTCAGGCCATAAGTTTCGCCATTCTGGTCGATTCTCGCAGCTGCTCCACCCGCCAGATTGACTGAAACATAAGCCGTACTTCCTGCCACAGTACCAATTTCCAAGGTATCGGTTCCAAAGCCTCCATTGAACGAGATAGCGCGTCCGTCGTCATAAAATTTGGTCGAGTACGTATCATCGTGGGATGTTCCAATGATGCCTTCTATATCTGCAAAGGTGTCCTCGAGCTCCCAGTATCCCGAAACATTACCGTTCCACCGGTAGGCTTCAGCATTGAGTGTCACATCGACGCGGATACCCGCCTGCGCATCCGTTTCATCCAAGGTATAATCGACGTAATCATACCCGTCACCGCCGAAAAAAATGTCCTTCCCGCCGCCGCCGGAGAATACATCGTCGCCCTGACCGCCAAACAACTGGTCTGCACCTGCCTCGCCGACCAGAATGTCATTGCCCTCATTACCGAACATAAAGTCCTTTCCGTCGCCGCCAAACAGTTTATCGGCGCCGGCATTTCCGTAGATTAAATCGTCTCCACCAAGGCCCAAGATTACACTATCGCCAAAAACACTGGTGATATTGTCTGCGTCGTTGGTTCCTGAAAGTTCAAGCGACACGTCCGTAAGGCTGAGCGTATCGGATGTATTGATCTCGAGACTGTAATCTTGTGGCAAAGTCAGGATATATTGCCCTGTCTGATTTTCAGTGAAGCTATATGCCGTACTTGAATATCCTGACAAATCTGCACGAACGGTTATGGAAGCTGAACCTCCATGGTTGTTCAGGATATCAGAGTCCCCTGCATTGGCGGTAAAGATGTAAGAGTCGTCACCGGTCCCAAAGCCCGTAACGATATCGCTTCCTTCCCCATCGATAATTGTGGTGCGCCCGCCCTTGCTTTCGATAGTGTCATTGCCACCACGACCGTCGAGCACATTGTCTTGGGTGTTACCGATGATGCGGTCCGATCCATGTGTGCCGTAGACGTTCTCAATGTTGATCAATGTATCTTCATAGCCATCAGCATGGGCAAAACGGGCAGCTTGTCCGGTGGTCAAATTGATGTCGAAACCAAGGCCAAGCTGATCAAAAAGTTCTTGGGTATCCAGGCTATAGTCTACGGTGTCAGTGCCTTCCCCACCATCCAGCCTGTCAACACCAAGTCCGCCGATAAGAGTGTCGTCGCCAATCCCACCGGAAAGCGTATCGTCGCCTTCGCCGCCATTAAGGAAGTCATTCCCGTCAAGCCCGGTAAGTTGGTCATTGCCGGAACCGCCGTCCAGACGATCGTCCCCTTCTGTTCCGAAGATCGTATCATTCCCGCCTTCCGCGTTTACGATCACCACACCAAATACTTGGTAGAAGAATTCGTCTTCGTCCGAACCAGTACCCCTGTAGGTGATATCCTCCGCGAGCACAATATCAGGATGTTCGCCCGTGTAATGAATTTCAATTGTATAGTCGTTGTTGGGATCAGAGTCGTACGAGTTCGTCGAAATTGTTGTTTTAGCGACTCCACCGGTTTCGCTGGATGCAGACTGATTGGAGAGTCCAAAAGATGATATAAGGCTGCCATTTTCTTCAAGAATGATTGCTGGTGCTTCATCATTGCTCAGGATCAGTAGATCGTGGTCGCCATCATTGATGGTAAAGGAAACAACAGGCGCGCTCTGTGCTTCCAGGTAAATGGTGTCATTGCCCGCACCACCCGACAAAGCGTCATTGCCGCCGTTGCCGTAGATAACGTCGTCACCGCCTCCGCCTACCAGAACATCGTCCCCGGTTGAGCCAAATATTACATCATCCTGCTCGGTTCCAAACAACCCTTCAATCGACTCAAGAACATCGTTCTGTCCCTCGATCGTAGAACTATAGGTCCAGTCCAGATTTGAGTTTAAAAAGGCAGTTCCCGTGTTGTCGCCGTGTTCCAGGTACAAATTCGGTCTAAAATTCACGCCCGCAAAATCTGAGCCTAAGATTGGGTACTTTGCTGTGATGAAGTTGTTCCAGCCCGATCCGGTATTTGCCGTGGTGTCAAATAATTCGCCAAGCACCGGATCGTTGGCCACTGCATCAACCAATAATCCAGGCCACCGCCAACTTTCCGCGGTATATCCATCTACTGTGACCGATACCGAACGACCCGCGAATGTGAATTTCAGCGTGTCGCCTGCATCGAGCGTCAAGCCGTTCGAATTAATCTGAACGCGACTGACGAAATCTTCGGCGTCTTGTAGTCTCTCAACAACGACCCCGTCCTCTAGATTGGCGATAATACCAACATCCATCACATCGGAGTAGGAAGCGATATCCGTCCCATCGCCCCCATCCAGAATTTCATTGCCAGCGCCGCCAACCAATATATCATCGCCGCCACGGCCATGGATCACATCGTGACCACCCGCGCCAGCAAGAACGTTGGCCTGATCATCACCCTTGATCAGATCGCTACCAGCTCCACCTGTTACGTTTTCGAATTCGTAAAAGTAATCTTGGATACTTCCACGAGAATAATCGTTGTAGATATTGTAAGACTGGTTCTCCAGAAGATCGACTTCAACACCGGTTACGCGCTCATCACCAATATTGTAGGCGATTGTATCGCGCCCATCCCCACCATAAAGTGTATCTGTCTTGTATCCGCCGGACAGTACATCATCACCGCCCAAGCCATAGATTACATCGGCGCCTTCCAAACCGACGAGGACGTTACCTTCATCAGTCCCGTAGATGTTGTCCGCGCCCTGACTGCCAAAGACGTTTTCAATCCCGGTCAGTTCATCCACAGCCCTGACGCCACCAGAATCGAGGATCCCTAAGACGCGCCCCTCACTTTGATCAACTCCATTGACAGTCAGAGACACTTTGCCAATTTCGAGCGCGCCTTCCGCGAAGATGAAATTGTTCCAGCCTGACCCTGTATAATCTGTGACAGAGACCAAGCTGCTAAGAGACGAATGTTCGTTGATCTGCTCAAGCAACCTACCAGGCCAACGGTGTGCTTCGGCGTTGTAGGCGTCCACCGTAAGCGAAACCGAATACCCGGCGATCGTCAAGGTCACCACATCGCCAGCAGAAAGCACCAGACCGTTGGAATCCAATCTTATTTCTTGGACTCGCTCATAGGCAGCTCCTTCGTCCAGGTGGATATCTACCCCTTCAGTATTGGTAAGGCCGCTATACCCGACGGCATCCATGCCAGCGCCACCGTCGAGCTTATTGTATCCTCTGCCGCCGACGAGAAAATCGCTGCCATCACCACCAGAGATTTCGTCAGCGCCATCCTCGCCAGACAGGAAATTATTCTGATCGTCGCCGAAAATCTGATCGTCATAGTCCGATCCAATCGCATTTTCGATGGATATAAGCGTTGCTTCGACATCATAATTGGCGCCATTTTCGTCGTAATACAAAATCTGTTTAGAGGTTCTATTCTCTAGATCGATATGAAAGCCAAGGGTCGAGCCTTCATGTATTCCGATTCGATATGGTGTCACCTGCTCAATTTGCAGTGAGACTGTGTCGTTACCTTCGCCCCCATCCAGAGTGTCATAATGGCTGGAATAGCTTACACCCCTACCGCCGGCTGCCAGTACATCGTCGCCATCGTACCCATAAATTGTATCGGCACCAAGTCCACCGTTTATGATATCATCGCCGGAACTGCCGTGAATGGTATCGCTGCCACTTGATCCAACAACGAGCTCAATGTCATAAAACAGAGTCGTTTCCGTGGTAGAGCTGTAGATTTGACGTACAGCGGTACCCGAACCGTCCCCATTCAGATGAATCGTATACTTATCGCGCCAGTCGGCTGTTGTCTCATGAATGGAAAAGCTGACGACATCAAAACCGTTGCCACCAGACACGAAATCTGCGCCGTACCCAGGCGACAAGATATCGTTGCCGTCATAGCCGTAAAGGTAGTCGTCACCTTCTCCGCCGGCAAGGTAGTTGTCACCAAGGCTGCCGCGCATGACATCGTCTTTGTTGGTCCCAAACGCGTTTTCGATGCTGTGAAAAGTATCCTTTACGCCGACGCCGAACGCAAAAGCTTCAGGAGTGAGCGAATAGTTGGTTGTCGAGGACAGATCGCCAACCGAGTGTTCGTAAACAACAGACACTGTCAGGTTATGGTCATCGCCTGTAAGGGTGTCGCCTCCGCGAACATACGATTTGCCACCATGAAGATCGATGTAAAGACCGCGTCCACTGCCACCACCATGGATGTATCTGCCGTCGACCAGTTCCGAGGGCGACACGCCATCGGCGGTCGCATCGTCCATAAGGTAACTCACCGTATCGGTATCGTTGTCACCGTACAGATCATCGCGGCCGGTCCCTGGAATAATCAGATCGTCGCCATCACCCCCGAAAACCTGATCATTACCGCCGCCCGCATAAATGATGTCATCCCCGCCGTATCCATAGATAATGTCGACCCCGTCACGGCCATGCAGCACTTCGCTCGTATCGTCTCCGTGGACCTCACGAGGGATAAAGGACTCGATATATTTGGCTAATTCTTGGGTGGCATCAATCAGTAGATTGACTGCGGAAATAACTGCACCAACAAGAATACCCCCTGGACCGCCAACGGCAAAAGCGACCGTCGCAACGACACCAAGAACCAGCTGGACACTGTCGACAATTGTGTTTGCTATTGCAAAACCTTTGTCAACCGGCGCCAGATCGTCAAATTCCCTGTAGGTCAAAGCGGTTGAGACCGCGAATGAGGCCACACTGATGGCCACACCGGTCGCCGCAAAGATGCCGCCAACGACAGAAGCGCCACTGCTCCCAAGCTCTGCGGCTTTTCCGGCAAGGCTGATACCCCCTACAGCGCTGCTGGTCGCTGAAAGCGCAGAACTCGTAGCGCCGGATGTAAGTAGCGATGCGGTCCCCAGTATCAAGCGCACGCTTTGTTGGACACCGGACAGTAGCGATCCGGAGATGCTCAATGAGCTGCTTGCAATGGCCAGATCGTCTCCGGCCTCCACGGCTTCCTGCAATGCTTGGCTGCTGAAACCCAGTGATACCGCACTTGCAGCTACTCCAAACGCATGCGCGGCCAGAGCCCCACCTGGGAGAGAGGCTTCTTTGTCGAAAGCACTGACCTTGATCGGGCTCGTAAACGGATCGGTTGCTCCATCAATGCCTCTAAAATGATAGTCATAAGAAGCGCCCGCCAGCCACAGGCTGTCGAATGTGCCGCGTCTCAGAAAGCCCGCGCTCATGAGCGCGTCATCAATCGTTTGTTGTGTTGCGTCTCCCGATGAATACCCATTAAGCCTCTCGATATCAGGCAAGCTGATGAACAGGTTTCTAAAATCATCGTCTTGCATCAACGTATCGTAGAATGCATATGACTCTGCCAAACCGTCGATCTCAGACAGTTTATTGAAGACATGCTCCAGCAGATCGGTTGCCGACATCGTCGTTTCTGCCTGTAACGCATCCACAAATGACGAGACGATACTCTCAGCCGCTAGATCAATCTCTGGGTTATCCTCTAAGTGCTGAAGTAGCTCATCAGAGATTTCGATGTCGTGGAGTGCGTCGGCAGTTGTCATTTTGTGAGTGGTCCCCGTTGTAGGTTATTTTTAGCCTTTATTATTTATTGTTTAGGCTGGTTCCTTTTTGTGCATTCAGTCAGTTCTGTTTTCCGTGACCTTTTTTCCGTGACCTTTTTTCGGGCGGCGGTTACATTCTGCCAATCGCCTTTGCTCCCACAGGTTTCGCGTCGACTTTGGCCTGAATTACCGCGGCAGTCGAAGTGGGTTGGCTGGTCACAATAGGCCGGAGATTTTCGACCGCCTTCAAAGGCGATGGTGCGTCTAAATCCCCGTGTTCTTCATTTGCCCCTTTCTTTTCAACCGGGCGATCCGATCATATAAAATTGAACTCGATTTGAACTGAATCATATTCAGATTGATGCACTACTAGGCAAATGATTTGTTCACATCTTCAAATAACTGAAAATTAACAAATAAATATATTTTCGCTTCCGATCGAAAGCAGGAAAGCAGTAGCTCAATTTTTTGCGATCTTCAAAGACAGTTAATCGACCCCAGATGATTCGTTTTTTGAAATGTCAAGGCCGATTTTTGCATGACGGGTATGAATAAATTTGGGTGGACCGAGTTTCATGGGTCAGGGTGGTTTCTGATCAGTCTCTTCTGACTTGTCGGGCTTGATTGTCATTGCATGATGGACTTGGCTTCTACCGGGATGTTAGCTTCCAAGGCTGGCAGTTATATATGCAATCCCCATCGTGGCAAATGCGCTACGAGCTTGCGAAGGAACTGGTTATCTGAAGAGGCTCAGCAATGTCTGGCAATAATGTCCGCAAGAAACCCCGGGCTCAGGATTCCCAATCAATAGATGACAATCACATCGAGAGCGATTGCTGATAGAAAGACCTTTGGGCATCTGTCGCAGCGTGTCGCAACGCGGCACCTATTTTTGAGTCTGCCGAACATGATCTCAATCCGGTTGCGCCGTTTGTATCGGTGTTTGTCGTATTTCACGGTGGTCTTGCGCTGCCTTCGGCCAGGGATACAGACGCGTATCCCTTTGTCTTTCAACGCATCTCGGATCCGGCTGGCATCATAGCCACGTTCCCCGAGTAGCCGACCCACATTTGGCTCGCTGCTCAGTAGCGCTTGCGTGCCGCTGTAATCACTAACTTGACCAGCGGCGGCGAAAAGGCTGAGCGGCCGCTCTTGGCTGTCACAAGCAGCATGCAGCCTGGTGTTCATGCCGCCCTGGTTTGACCAATCAGGCGGCCACGCCTCCCTTTTTTCGCGGCCATTCTGGCCGCGGTACGGTGTGCCTTCAGGTAGTTCGCATCAATCATCACGGCCTTTTCCCCGCCGTGTTCGGCAGCTTGGCCGACCATCATCTGGGCGAAGATGCCTTTCTCGCTCCACCGGCTGTAGAGCGTATTGTGTGGCCTTTAGGTCTCGGGCGCGTCTCGCCAATCGCCATCGCAATCCATTGCGGTTGATGAAGATAGTCCCGCTCAGCGCCCTTCTTTCATCGACCCGTGGCCTGCCTTGCGACTTCGGAAAGAAAGGGGAAAGCTTGGCCATCTGCTCGTCGCCCAGCCAGAAAAGGTCGCTCATGTCACCGCTCCGTTTTCCAAGCCGTGAATCATGTAACGCAATAAAAATCAATTCTGACGCGGGCATATACAATGATCATGACTGAACATGAAGAAAGCGACCATTTTGCCAAAAAACAAGGCCATCTCTGCTTTCAACTATTTGTGAGATTTAGCAGGTTTACTTCTCCTAAAAGGAGATATAAGCAGCATCGAAAACAACCCAAAAGGGAAAGTGACACTATGACCGTCCACATCGTCGTTGATCTGACAATCAAGAATACCGAAGCTTTACAAGAGTATGGCTCTCAAACGCCTCAAACTCTTTCAGCGTTTGGCGGGAAGGCTGTGGGCAAAGGCATTGTAACACCCTTGCACGGTGAAGCTCAATTTGAACGCAAGGTTATCTTGGAGTTTCCTGACAAAGATGCAGCAATCGCCTGGTATAATTCAGATGCATATCAAAGCTTGGTGCCCGTGAGAGAAGAGGCGTTTGAATCTCAGTTTCATCTTGTAGAGTAAGCAAAAGACTTTTTCACAGCGATACGATCGTCGCATTTGGTTTCCTGCAGCTGATTGCCTTCTTGCGGCTTCAATTGCCAATAGGTTCGCAATTACATTCTTCACCAAAGGAGCTGGAAAAGTTGAATCTTCGGGTTCGATTTATATCCTAAATAAACGATTCAATGAATATAGTTAACTCAATTGACGTCACGCTACGTGATGGAGGTTACAGAAATAATTTCAACTTTGATGAAAGTTATATTGACTCTCATATCCAAAGTGTTTCTGCCGCTGGCGTGAAGATAATTGAAGTAGGTTACCGAAATGGACCACAAAAATGTTGGCCCGGAATCGGCGTGACCGGGCAATGCCCAAATGAATTTTTGGAGCATATTGCGGATATCCAAAACTCTGCAAAGATTTGTGTTATCGCCCACCCACATAATATCTCGAGGCGCGACATTGATGATATGGTGCAGCTGGGTGTATCGGTTTTGCGCATATGCTGTACCGAAAAAAATTTGGACGATGCGGCTTCTTTGATTCAGTATGCATGTGAGAAAGGCATGTTGGTTTGTGGAAATTTAACAAGAATAACCGAAATAGATATTCATAGAGCCCTATCCATCTCCAAGAGAATTTCAACCGCCGGAGCGCAGGTATTGTATCTAGCGGATTCAAATGGAAGCCTTCAGCCAAAACGTCTAAAAACTTTAGTTGAAAGTGTAAAGGAATACGCGGAGATTGAGGTTGGGTTTCACGCCCATGACCATCTGAACCTTGCTATGGTGAACAGCATCGCCGCGATGGATTCTGGCGCCACTTACTTTGATGGGTCACTGTTTGGAGTAGGCAAGGGGGCTGGAAATCTTAGACTTGAGACATGGTTGCTATATATCGAAAAGCGGCTTGGATTTACGTTTGATTTGGCGCCACTTCTAAAGCAAGCCACCATGCTGCCGAATTTGGTCCTACCGAATGTCGGAGAGAATGATGTGTTGGATATCGTCTGCGCAAACTTCGACATTTCGATGGATGAGCGAAA
Organism: Ruegeria sp. BB7; assembly: GCF_056539365.1. Classification (NCBI taxonomy): domain Bacteria; kingdom Pseudomonadati; phylum Pseudomonadota; class Alphaproteobacteria; order Rhodobacterales; family Roseobacteraceae; genus Ruegeria; species Ruegeria sp. BB7. The sequence continues at coordinate 13,501 of NZ_JBQFUV010000025.1, forward strand.
CAAGTTCACTGGCGGTTCTTCGGATATTAGCGCAATTGTGGACAATGCTCAAAACTACGAAAAGCTGTCGGCATGACCTCTCTCGATATAAAACGGCATGCTGTGATTGTCGGACCGGTTATGCCTGTTTGGGACAATGGGCGATTTGCACAGGTTTTGATAGATTGGCTTATTGAGCAAGGCTATCAGATAACAGCGTTGGACAGTATGGCTTATTCTGCTGCGCCATCCCTTGATGACGCTGTGAAGCTATTAAGGCGCGACATTGCAGAGCGAGTTCCAGACGTTGAGGTGCTGATCGGATATGCTTTCGGCGGCTCTCTTGTTGTACGTGCAACTGAACTCATGTCTGAAAACTTGCGGGTGGTTGCCCTTTCTGCCCCTACGATTTCTTCACAATTGCTGTGCGCATCACTAGGGGAAATGTGCGTGGCGTTGGACAGGGGCAACCTTATGCAGTCGCTAGAGATACATGAAAAATATGCGACCAAGTCCCCTCATGCTTTGGAAGCGTTCTCTGGCATCCCTATTTCCGACTACCCTGAAATTTGCGAGCGAATGGCGCGGTCTTTTCGGATGTTGATGGCTCAGACTGAACATCCGAAAGACATGGGCGCGCGTGCCTCAATACTTTTCATCTTAGGTGAAGACTCGCAACTTGTTGGAAGGGAGCACCTCTCAATCAGGAGCAAGGACAAGCTAGCGATTATTCCACAAGCAGGCATGCGCATACTAAGCGATGCACCACAAGAGACCCTCTCTGAAATCGGAGCTTTTCTCGATGTCGGATAAGAAAAAAATCCTCGTACTGCCCGGTGATGGCATTGGCCAGGACGTATGTCAAAGCGCACTCCCTCTTTTGTACGATTTTGATCTCCCACTAGATATTCGATTCGGAGATATCGGTTGGGAATTTTGGAAGTCTGGTGGCGACCCAGTCCCCGAACGCACATGGGATCAAATTGCAAACGCCGACGCGGTTCTTTTGGGTGCGATCACCAGCAAACCACCGAAAGAAGCCGAAGCCGAACTGGTAGAAAATCTGCGTGGCCGTGACCTGAAATACAAATCACCGGTGCTGCAATTGCGACATAAGCTGGATTTGTTCGCCAATGTGCGCTCTGCCTACTATATGGCGGGACCACAGAAACCGTTCCGCTTTGATGTCATTCGGGAAAATACGGAAGGGCTTTATGCGGGGCTCGATTTCGTTGGCATACCCGAGGCGATGCAGGATTTCGTTCACCACCAGAATATTGCACGCTGTGGACCAAAAGAGACTGCGATCACCCTGCGATTGCAAACACGTTTCGGCCTTGAGAGGCTCTATCAGTTTGCCTTTGAGCACGCACGAAAGTCGGGTTTTAGCAAGGTGACCCTGGCGGATAAACCGAACGTAATGCGCGATAGCAGCGCGTTCGCGCGTAGTATTTTTCAATCCATCGCTGCGGGTTTTCCCGACATCGAGCCTGAGATCCACAATGTGGATGCGATTGCCATGTGGATGGTTACACGACCAGAACGCTTCGGTGTAGTGGTGGCCGAAAACATGTTCGGAGACATCCTTTCAGACCTTGCGGGTGGTGTAATGGGAGGGCTTGGCCTCGCCGCCAGTGCAAATATTGGCACACATGGAGCGTATTACGAGCCTGTACACGGCAGCGCTCCGGCTTTACAGGGGCAGGACCGGGCTAATCCAGCAGCGATGATCCTCACATTGTCAACGATGCTTCGGGACATGGGATACAACGACCCGGCTGATCGCTTGGCGGATGCCGTCAAAACTGTGATACGCAAATCGGCCAACCTGACATATGACTTTGGCGGCACATTGAGTACCGATCAGATGGCGCAAACCATCCGTGATGCGACCAAGTTAGCCCAGCCTGCACCACATGCCGCAATATTGACGGTCGGCGACGAACTTCTGGAAGGCCGGTTTGCCAATACTAACCTGCTGGATTTCAGCCGTCGTCTCGTTGCCAAAGGCATAACCGTTCGCGATCAACAAGTTGTGGGTGACCGAATGCCTGATATCTCGGGCGCTCTCAAGAAATATGTTGGCGCGCGCGAGTTGATTTTGATCAGCGGTGGTATAGGACCGACCAGCGACGATGTTACACGTCAATCCGTTGCGACATTCTGTGGGTGCAAACTTGTCGAAAATGCAGAGGCAATCGCGCATCTAGAGCGTTTTTACGCCGACTTGCAATTGCCGGTTGGCGAATTGGACAGATGCCAAGCGCTGCTGCCTGAAAACGCCGTTCCCCTTGCAAACCCGGTCGGAGCAGCGATGGGTTTTGCCATCGTTGAAGGTGGCTCAACCATTGTCGTTTTGCCCGGTCCACCGAAAGAAGCGCTTCCTATGCTGGATGCGTTTCTTGCAGACTTTGCTGAAAAGCACGCCGCACCTCATTGGATGGTGTTCAACCGTATCGAAACCGACATTGCCCCCAAGGTCGACAAGGTGCTTTCCGAATTCGGGCTTTCTGGGCGGTATCTCTGGCGGTTCCCTTATCTCGAGGTTTCTATTGCACCGGGGCTGGAGAATGCGGTGCCCGCGCCCGCGATTGATGCTTTGGATGCCCTTCTATCGACGGGTGTTGTTGACCGGAAAGGGCGTACCGCTTCGCAGGCATTAGGAGACGGCAAGATCGCAGAAGTTACGTGTTCTGACCCGGTCCTTGCGGAAATGGTGGCACCATTGATCGATCCAAATGGCGGCACGGTTGCCTTAGAGTTGCACGCCGACAGGAGTTTTGCTGATGTCTTGAACGGTCCGAACCTCGGAGACGTCAAATTATGCTGCTCCTTCAATGGAGAGCAGCGAAAGGAGACTTCGGTGGTATTGCGTGGACAAAACCTTGAGATGATCGTTCGTGAATTTGTCTGCTGGAGCGCGTTGTCAGCGAAGGTGCCCAAGATGGAGATGCCTGATGGATAACAAAACCTCAGATATACGTCGCCGTTTTCTTGCATTGGACAGCTCTGCGGTTTCAGATGCAATGGATGGGTTGATGTTGACTGCTCCGCGCACGCTGGCCAACCTTTTCCCTCGAACGAACGGCGCCAAACTGGTCGGCCCCGTCTTTACCGTTACATACGAAAGTCACGTACCCGAAACGGGACAGTTCATGAACGCGGGCACGTATATTGATGACGTACCCGAAGGTCACGTCGTGCTTGTTGACAGTCAGGGTCGTAATGATTGTACAAACTGGGGGGATCTTTTAACCCGTCTAGCGATCCGACAGGGTTTAGGCGGCAGTGTCATCCATGGCGCTGTCCGTGATATCGCTGACATTCGCACACTTGGCTACCCGCTTTTCAGCGCAGCCGTAAATGCAGTGTCCGGCAAAAACCGAACACGCATGGTGGCAACCGGGCGTTCGGTGAACATAGGCGGAACAATCATAAATCCGGGAGATTGGTTATTCGGTGACGATAACGCACTGCTGCATCTTCCCGTGGATCAGCTAGCGGAAATTCTAACCCGTGCGGAACAGATCAACTTAACGGAAGAGCGCATCGCTCGTGCCATTGAAGCAGGTGCCTCTTTGAAAGAGGCCCGCCGCCAGTACCGGTATGACAAGCCTTGGTTAGTGCAAGATGACCACGCCGTTTGAAACCCATTGGCGCGATCGCCTGCAGTTCATCGATGTCCACTACCACGCCAATCCAGATCTTTATCTGCGCCGGTATGACAGTGTCGAAATAGGCGAACTCTACCGAGAAATTGGCGGCGCGGTTGTTCTTAAGAACCACCTAGGTGGCGTTGGCGAAGTTGCAGCACTTGCACGAGAGAGGGGGCTTCCTGTCTTCGGTTCGGTCGTGCTCAACGAAATTGCTGGTGGTATCCGCCTTTCGACCGTTAAGCAGCAACTCTGCTATCACGGGTCAGATCATAACGAAGTGGGCCGCATGTTGGTGCATTTGCCGACACATGTGCTTCACGCCCACAAAAGCGTGCTTCGTCGCGAACACCGAAACGCATATGTAGGTAAGTGGGCAACTCAGCCGATAGCAATCTGCGACAGCTCAGGTCGTTTGTCACGTGACGTACACGCATTGTTTGATTTCGCGCAAGATCACCCAATTGTGATTTCGACCGGGCATTCCAGCCGTCGAGAGACCGAAATGCTAATAAATCTTGCAGCTGCTTGCCCAAACAGCATTCGATTGATGTTGAACCAACCTGCGAACCCCATGACTGGTATGGACGCACAGGCGCTATTGGATTTAGGGCATCACGATTGGCTTTTTGTCGAGCAAACCAGCTTAACAGTTTTGCTTGGATATCAGGACAACGACGACTTTTACCGCGTTTTGAACGAAGTTCCGAACCTAATTTACAGTTCGGATCTAGGCCAGACCTCCCAGATGGTTCCTAAAGAATGGATTACGTGGTCAAACCGCCATTTTGATGAAGCTGGAACAAGCGAAGCCAGGCGCGAAGAAATCCGCCTATTGAATCCGCTTAGAATGCTCGCCCCCTGAACAAAGATGAAGACAATGACTGACACCACTAGCCTCCATATTAACAACAGCCTCAAAGGCATTATGTACTACTGCCTTGCGGTATTTTTGCTCGCCATCATGGATGCCTGCGCAAAGTGGCTCACCGAAGGATTCCCCGTCGGACAGATGCTTTTTTTTCGCGGCTTGTTTGGTTTTCTACCGGTTGTTGTCGTCTACATGATGCAAAAGCGGCAGGACCCGAACCCAAAACTGCTTCCTGTCAATACTGTCGGGCAAGTGCTGCGCGGGTTCTTTGTCGCAATGATCACGCTGACATTTTTCTTTGCGCTGCGCGGCATGCAATTGGCTGAGGTTACGGCTGTATCTATGACTGGGCCAATTCTGATGGTGGTTCTGGGTGCGTTTTTGCTGCGTGAGAAGGCGTCTCTGGTGCGCTGGATTTGCGTACTAGTTGGCTTTGTCGGTGTGCTGATCATCATCCAACCAACGCCTGAAAACCTGTCACTTTATGGATTGGCTGCTTTCGCCTCGGCGGTGTTTTACGCATTGGCTGCGGCGCAAACTCGGAACTTAACTCAAACCGATGGTTTTTTGCAGATCATCCTCTGGACGACGGTCGTCATATTTGTAATTGGCTTAGGCTTTGCCCCGTTCGAAAACTGGGTTATGCCACAGTCAACAGACTGGCTCATTCTTCTCTTACTTGGTTTCACTGGCGGCATCAGCAACGTGTTTTACGTTTCTGCTTTCCGAAACGCTGAAATCTCGCTCTTAGCCCCCTTCGATTATTCAATCTTCTTCTGGGCAATCCTTTTTGGCAGCTTTTTCTTTGGAGAACTGCCTGCGCTTCACGTGTGGGTCGGCGCAGCTCTAATCATCGCAACCGGAGTTTACTTGGCCCGGAACTCCGAAACCTAAGGCAAAGGTCAATTATGTTTGATATCAATGAACAATGCACCAGCAGCTACGAGACCGTAGGGTCCCTACCGCTAGAAGCAGTCATCGCCTCTGCTCAACGCCTCAAAGCCGATGGCGGCCCCGAAGTGCCTGGCACAGTCACATCACTTGATGATTTGGAGATCATTGGGCACGATGTCATTCGTACCACCACACAGAACTGCGCCAAGCGTGAGCCTAGGATGCTGGTATCAAGCGGTGGAACAACGGGCCAACCCAAACTAACTTTTATCCCACATGATCAGGGCATCACTCGTGTATCCAAGGAATGGCCCGCACTTGTGCCCGGAGATACAATGATCAACTCGTTTCATCCCGGTCGATTGTGGGGATCTCACTACTTACTTCAAGCCATTGCACAACGGCAAGGAGCGGGAGTGATCCCCATGGGATCATTGGCGGCAGATGAGGTGGTTGAACATATTTACGCGCTTGAGGCTGCCCGCGCCAACGCGATCTGCGCTACTCCAACTGGGGCATACGAATTTTGCCAAGGCCTGAAGCAAAGTGGCTCAGGGCTGAAAATCTCTAAAATTCTCTGGGCAGGCGAGCCGTGGAATGCCAGCATGAAGGCAGAGATTTTTGACATGTATCCGGGCGTTGAACTTTGGGGCAACTATGGATCTATCGAGACTTACCAGATTGGCAACAACTTTCCCGGCTGTGAAACTGACGTTTTTCATCTAATGTCAGACCAACTCCTTGAGTTGGCACCTGAGGGAGCTCTCCTGACTCGCATTGGCGAAAACTGGACGGTACCAGTGGTACGCTATCGTCTGGGCGATCGCATCGAACGCGCCGATTGTAGTTGCGGACGTGGGCTTGCTTTCCGCGTTGTAGGCCGTTCTGACGATGCGATCAAATTTGGTGGCACATTGTTCAGCCTTGGCGCAATTTCAGATTTTGTTCTGGAACAGACAAGCGCATCTGGCATTCAGCTTGTTCTTGAGGGTAGCAAGTCAGAAGGAAGCGCCAAAACTATGGAAATCCGTATTCTGGGTCACCACGATACAGACGAACTGCACAAGGCGCTGGCTAAGCATTTCATCGATATAGATGTGAAAGATCACGAAGGAAACAACATGCTTGTGGTGAAGGCCTGCGCAACCCTGCATAAAAACCCAAGAACTCACAAGACTCCGTTGGTCTTGTGGGTTTGATCTCAGCGTGGGATTTTACATAAACTCGATACAGCAGCGAATGTTCTCATTCAACGCCACCTTCGCTGCTGTCGTCATATGCTAACTTAGGGTCAGGATGCATTAATTTTTATTGCGCTGCATGATTCACGGCTTGAAAAACAGAGCAGTGACATGAGCGACCCGTTTTGGCTGAGCGACGAGCAGATGGCCAAGCTTCCCCTTTCTGCTCGAAGCCGCACGGCAGGCAACAGGTCGATGATAGAAGAGTAGTGAGCGGGAATATCTTCATCAACCGCAATGGGTTACGATGGCGAGATTCGCCCGAGGCCTATGGGCCGCACAAGACGCTCTACAGCCGGTGGAAACGTTGGAGCGAGAAAGGCATCTTCGCCCAGATGATAATCAGCCTGGCTGCCGAACACAACGCGGAAAAGGCCATGATGATTGATGCGACCTACCTGAAGGCACACCGTACCGCGGCCAGAATGGCTGCGAAAAAGGGTGGCGTGGCCAATTTCGTGGGCGAGCAGGGGGTAGAACAGCCCAAGAACGATCCAATTGTTGCTGACCCCGGCAATGGCCAGCCACACCACGAACCTGAACTTTACAGTGACATCTTCGACGACTTATGAGCAGCCATTTTCGAATGTACTCAGGTTCTCGACCCTCGACCATATAACCAACGGTCGGATCGCCTGGAACATTGTGTCCACGTCAGCTACGGTTGCAAGCGATCTGTCCGAGAATGAC
>NZ_JBQFUV010000026.1:0-19343 GCF_056539365.1 Ruegeria sp. BB7
CGCCGCGACATCGACAGAGGTCAAAGATCTGCGCCGCGAGGCACGCGATCTGAAGGAAGTGGTTGCCGAACAGGCTCTTGAACTGCGGTTGCTCAAAAAAGCATGATCGCGGACGCTGAGTTTAGGTATGCAAGACGCATCAGCATTCGTTCGGCCGAAAATCGAAATGTTGAAAGGGAGGTCACAAGGTAATGGCTGATAGTGAGAAAAGCCTTTTTGAGCGTCTCAAACCAATATGGGGGGCCGTGGAAAAGTTGGGTGAGAAAAAGATCCTGAGTTTGATGCGAAGGCCTTTCTCGGTGAGATGTGGGAAGAAGACTGTGAAGAAACCATCGCCTTGTGGGAGGTCAGAAACAGCCAGGAAATGAGTAGTGCAGAGCTCGCTGAGGGCTTTGATATGCAGCTGAAGATGATTTCAGCCGCTTTTGCCACGGGAGACGCGGCCAAGATCGACCGGGTCATAAATCACATTGCAATAATTCGGCGTATGAGGAAGCTGGGAATTTTTGATTTAAGGGGCTCGAATAAGAACCATTCTGAAGAGTGACGGGGCGCCTTGAAACGAATCTTCGGTAATACTTAAAGATCAATAGGCTTTGCCAACCAGATGGGTAGCTTAACATTGATCAGCCCGAAAGGTCCGGTTCATGAGCAATGCGCGAAAATGTCGAAGTCAATCACAAACACTTTTCCCGTACATTGCTTCCGTTGGATGCGCCCAATGCTCGTTGATACTAGATCACGACGATCTGAGATCAGTTTTGCAAGTTTGAACATCCGTCAGACTGAGCTTGAGTTTGAACATCCGCGTTGACACCTGACTGTCTCCACAATAGCTTTCGTCACGAAAGGCATTGAGGTTCGCGGATGTAGGCATCATTTTCCCTCATCGTCGCTAGAAAGCCCGCCGCCGTTTGGTAGCGGGTTTTGTCTTTTCTTCAGCGCAGCAAGTAGTGTTGGCTAAAACCTCAAGAACCAACTCTTCAATCGACAATACCGTGCGCGCCTCAGCCGCGACCTGGCGGAACCAGAGGCAAGAAGCCATTCATTTCTATCTTAACAATTCCGGTTTTGCGGACAAAGCGAGCTTTCGCTGCAAACGCACCAAAGGCCGCTTCCAGATTTGATTAGTCGCGATGGTTGTAGGCCGCCGTTAGTGTAGTTTGCGCATTTTCACCCGTGCGGTTTTGCGTTTGCGGGCTTCCATCGCCTTGCGCTGCTTGCGGTTGAGCTTGGTAGCTCCGCTTGGCACGTCAGGATGATCCGCAAATGCAGGCGGGATATTGGGCACGGGTTTGGATGCTTGCAGCATCAGAGCTGCATGGCTGTTCGCTACTCTAGGGTTGAACCCGACCATAGTTGATGGAGGCGGCATCCGTGTGCCGATCTGTTCCCATTCATTAGCGGTGTAAATCTCTTCGAGCGTCAGGTCCGAACGTTGCAGAATGTAATCCTCCGGATTGGGGATTTTGTCCCCATACGGCCAGTGAAGAACCAAGCTACGCACGTCTGTGCCGTTCTCGAAAAAGCCACCTTCGCTGAGTGGCCCGTAGGTATGAACCAGACGATCCAGAATGCAATCGTCGCTCCCGTCTGGCGCAATCATCCTTGTGCCGATGCGAATTTGTTTCTTATTAGTCACTTGGATATTTTGGCCGTCATCATGCCCCGCCAGCACCCAGATAAACTGATCTGGCAGAGAGCCGACAGGCCAGTTGATGGCCGCCCGTACTTTGGTGCCGTTTTCAAGAACGATAGCGCCGTCCTGTCTCAATATGTCGATCAACGGTGCGTATTCGCCTTCGTGTTTACCGTCGCCGCACAGATAGGCATGACCGGGTGTAACACCTGTTCCCCAAAAATCGAGGATATGCGTTGCTTTGTTTTGGAACGTGCGACTGACAACGTCCGGCACCAAGTTGCCGTTTTTGTCATGGGCAACAATGATGTCTTTTACCCTGATATCACGGATAGGCTTTGTCCAAATCTTGGCCCGCACCTCGTCTTGGTTATATATCCCATCTGGACCGGGTTCGAGATTTGGATCAAGCGGCCACATGCTGATAGCTGTATCGCCGAGGAAGCAGTTGTTTTTTGCGCTACCAATTGCCTCGTTGAGAAGGCGTTCTGCATTAGTATCCCGACCGATATTTCGTAGAGCATCTACGACGGTATCATAAGCAATTTCACCACTTTCTAAAAGGCCAACAACCTGAGCGACAAAAAGACGTTCAAAGGCTTCACCACCACTTATCCCCTCCAGTGAAAGGGATTGGCTTGATTGGCGGGAATCTTCTATTTGTAAAAGCCCTGACCAGCTAACGTACCCGTTAAATGCAGTGTTAATAAGCAAATCGATTGCAACTTCAGGGGGAAGATCGTTTGATATCAGTGAGTTGTAGTAAGAAAGCTCGATCTCGTAAGTATCAGGCAGCTCATAGAAAGTATGGCCATCTGCGGTTGTGAATTGACCATCCAGAATCGCATTCAGGTAATTTTGTTGATGCGTCGCTGCGACCTGCATAAACATGTCTTCTCTGGCTCCCGGTGCGCCATAGTCCCATATATTTGGAACAAGAAAATCGAAAATGCCGGTGTTGTCATTGTTCGTAATTTGGTAAGCATTGGCAGCATATATGTCCCCAGCATCTGCCAATACAGCATATGCGTCAGCGATACGTCCTTGGTCATGTAGCTCTTGAGCGCGGATTAGATATTCAACTCTAATTATGTCTGCCATTTCGGCCTCCATCGGTTAGCGCTATTACATCCTCAACACCGGGGCCATAGCGGAATGATTTTTGGTATCGATCAGCTGGAAAGCAAATTTGGTTTTCTTGTGATGCCCGCGAGAAAATTTGGTTGGCTAACACCCCAAGATTTCTGAGCGTTGTTTCAACATTTAGGGCTGAAACAACTGATATTTCAACGGGTGCCCCCTGTGCGTTTCCGCATTCGTTTCCTTGAGGGGTAAGCCTCAGAAGACAGCTTCTAAATTGAGCTCCACGGTATCGACATTCTAGCCATCCAACGATATCTCCGGCCTCCCAGATCAGAAAAACCCTAGCGGTTTCATCTACATGAGGGCTGCTTCGATAGAAGCAATTAATGCTATTTTGGGGAACTAACGAAACATACATCCGCTCCTCTTGCATGGAGAAAGCTTCCCGTTCGGATGCAATAATTTCTTCCGACAGTGTTTCTACGTCGCAGGTCGATCTGGTAGCCGGGCTTGAGAAACGTGATAATGCGGAATTATAGAGTGACGGGGGAAGGGTTCGAAGTGCTTCATTGGCTGTGACGGTGAAACTTGATCGCTCTTTTGGCTCATGAACTGTCGTGAGGAGCGGATAAGAGCATGCTCTGGCGTTAATACCATCACATTCTGGGAAGATAGTTTCTATGGAAATAAGTGAATGGAAATACACATCGTCTCCAGCAAGAGCGTATTTCGTATAATAAGTGGCGCACAATAGCAGCAAAACTGCGCAAGAAACTACACGTATAGATTTATTTATCCGAATAATCATCAACACTAGAGGGTTTGACTTCCTTTTAGCTCGACGCATCCTGCCTTATAAGGGCTGTAGCTGAAACGGTGGCTTTTGTCACGCTCGATGTTTGCACGAGTGATCAAGCTGTTATGCGTTCCAAAAACCCATGGCAAAACAGTTGGAGTATTGGAAGTTTTTTAGCATCCGAGGCGATTGCGGCCATTCATGCATCCCGTAGCATCCGGTAAAATGGGCTCATTGCGGTCGTTCTCCGCGCGCAAGATCGATGACTGCTCTCCGGCGATTGAAGTAATGGTTCGTTTGATCCGCGGGTAAGGGATGCACTCAACTGAAGATCGCTTCACATAACACCCATTCGATGACGTTCGCAGTTTGTTGCAGGAACACAATTCAGCCAAAAGTTGTCTGCGCATGCCTTTGCGCCTGAAAACACGCGCAGACTTTCAGGAAACCTGCCAGGCATTTTTGCCCGGAATAATAGGCGGCGACGGGTTCGCCGTCCTCCCCATCGCCGCATTTGATCCGCCCTACCGTGCGGCGTCTCCTGCGGTCTCCGCGCTTCATGGGTCCGGGTCCCCAGGTGCCATTCCTGTTATCCGTAACGGTTCAAGATGTGAGTACCTCGTTCTCGGCGATCTTTTCAAATGCAGGTAAAAAGTGTCATGGTGTAGTGACAGGTTGTGCGCGACCAGTTCATTGCGCATCAGCATCAAAATGCAACTGCGTGTCAGGGCTGGGTCGAAGTGATCGGCCGGTACCTGTATTCCACTTCAGAGGGTGGTGATCAGCAGCGAAGGATGATTTCAACCAAAGGCAAGAGGTTCTCGGATCGTCTGAATTAAGCATTGACTGCTCTACCTTAGGGCGACTAGAGTTTGCGAAACTTCTGGATAAGATTATATCAATGGTAACTCAAAACTATAAGTATTTTAGCGATGCTCGCAGGTACCAGCCTCGAGGGCTATTGCACCCAGAAAATGCCAAGGACGAAAAGCGCAAGAAGATTTTGGAGGGCTACAGCCCAACGCGTTACCAGCTAAACGAGAGTGTGGAATACTGGTTTGACGGGCGTTTCAACCAAGTTCGCACAAGCGAAGAAGGCTTCTTCCTGCAGGCAGTGGCTTCGTCCGACCTCGGTGAGGTCCAGAGAAGGGTTTTTGTCGCAATAAATGGTCGTAGAGTTCAGTTCTCAAGAAAGAACAACGAAACGTTGATCTCGCCGGTTTCTGTTCCGCCTAAGAAAAAAAATGGAAAATGGATCTGGGAGATCGAGGAAATCGGGTCAGATCTGAACTTTTATACTGGGTATGAAGATAGCAGACACGGAATAGATCGGCCAATAGAAGAGAGGCAACAGTGTTTAACGAATGCCTCCAAGTTCGCCACACGCGCAGACCTCTCTAAAGCGGTCGAACTCGTCGAAGCGTCCTTTTCGACTTTCGGTAATATTTTTGGTGCGGACGCCACATTCGGGCGTGAAACCCCCGGGGGGCATGCCGTGGAATTTTCAAAAGCTCTAACTGAAAAAATTGTAAGAGGCGAGTATGCCGATTTATGACTACTCAGGAGTAGATTTTAGCAGTCTTTCCCAAGTCCAGGATGCTGTAACCAACTCTCTAATTTCAGGTGATGTGCTTGATGAGAACTTTTACAACCTAGCCGCGCAAGGGCTATCTAAGTCTATACCTAGTGGGACGATTAGTCTCTTTAGTAGTGGCGGTAATTCAGCACAAACCGTTGGCAACTTATCTTTGGACAGCAACCACTACACCACTATTCAATCTAGCGATGTGGGAAAGTTTTTTGATAGTACGGCAGTGCTGCAAGCGCTTGAGGCTACCTATGAGAGCGGATTGACCGTAAATGGGTTTTCTAGCGCTGTTGACGCACTTGATGGTGCAGATCCCAAATCCTTGCTGGGAAATATCTCATTGGAATATGCAAAAAGCGTTTCGGGCGATGTATATGCAATCGTTAGGGATGGTTCGCCAGTTAGGATATTTTCGCAGATAGAATTGCAAGCACTTCTCGACAATCCAAACGTTACTTCAATCAACGGCATCAGCCGTACAGATTTACTGCGCTATGGGGACGGGGCAACTCTGAGAGTCTTCAGTGCTGTGCAAGAAAGCTCAGATTTCGCTACAAGCTTTCTGTTGTCGGACGCGTTTGTGAATGGTCGAATTGGCAATAATCTTGCCGTTCTGAATGACTATTTTGATGCCGCAGGAATTTCAACTAACGGAAACGATTTCTACGACTCTGCCGTGGAAACACTAAATTTTGCCAACTCAAAAGGTTTGTCGATTCAGGATTTCAGTGGTGTACCAAGGGCGCTGTTTATTCTGGAAAAAGCGGGAGTGGCTGGCGACATAGTTGGTTTTGCGGTGACCGCTCAATATGCAGTGCATCTTTATAACAACGGACAATCGGAAGAAGCTAATATTGTCTTACAAGACTTTGCAGCTGGGTTGGCAGGCGGTGCAGCGGGTGGCTATGCAGGTGCTGCTCTTGGCCTTGCAATTTTAGGCATAATTGTTCCTGAGCCCACCACTACGACTGCTGGTGTTGTTACCATTCTGGCTGCGATTGCAGGCGGCGTAGGAGGTGAAGCTCTTGCGCAATCCATTTTGGATGATCTTCGAATAAAGCTGTCAAGTGGAGAAGCGCTTACTGCAGAGGATATTCTTGAGGTTGTACAGAGTCAGAAAGAGTGTTTTGCGGCTGGCACTTCGATTTCTCTCGTTTCCGGCGATCAAAGGCCGATTGAGATGATCACAGAGGGCGATGTTGTCACGTCGTATGATGAAGATGGAAACCTCGTTCCTGGTCGTGTTGTTCGTACCTTTAAGAACGAAGTGTCTCATCTTCTCGACGTGCATGGATTGAAGGTGACCCCTGGGCATGTGACGCTTTGCGGTGAGGGTCGTTTTGCGGGTCGTCATGTTCCGATCATCGACATTCTTCTGAGTGACGGTGCTCTGGTTCGAGAAAGTGGCGCGTTGGTTCGCATGTCGACCAATAAACCAGCGGGTGATCTGGAAGATCAAATGGTCAAGGTGTCGTACGCGGAGACTTCCGAAGACTTGCATGCGGGTAAACTCAAGTCCGGTCAAATGCGGGTTGGGACATTGTTGTTCGACAAAGATGGTGTTGCCGTTTCTGTGTTGGATTGCATCCGGTCTCAGGGATTGGAGTTTGACGCCGCAACGGGCCTTGTCTCGGCTGATGGTAGCAGCGCAGCACCTCTGAATTGGTTCGGCCCGCTCCCAAGACCAGAGGATTACATCCTCCGACGAAGTCGCGAGACCTTGGAAGACATCCTGACAAGCGGAGAATGGGAAGGCCGCCCCTCAGAGTTGATTGCCGGGCGATTGAAGCAGACTGCGGAAAGGTACCATTGACCATGTCGGAAAACGAAAAACTGGATGGACGCCCATTGGGTGTTGGCGGTTCTGGATCGCTCAAGCCTGAAGAATTTGGCGTTTTTCTCGGTATCGCAAGCTGGCTGATGTCGATGTCGAAGGACCACAAGGATCTTCCATTTTCAACATTGGATGAGCGTGTATTGCCCGCGATTTTATTTAAACAGTTCAAGCTTATTCGAAAAGAAGGCATGCCTGTTGCGTTCATCTCATGGGCTTCTGTGTCCGAAGAAATAAAGGCAGCTTGGGACAGTGGGGAAAAGACAGCGCTGAAACTCGAAGAGTGGCGGTCAGGCCCAAAACTGATTGTCGTCGAATGCGTGTCGCCTTTCGCGCCGGCAGTGAAAATAAAAGAACAGTTTATTACGGAAATTTTGAAAACCGCATAAAGGCGGTCACAGGGACAGTATCATGCAAGTTAAAACGCAGCGCGCGCGCGGCGCGGGAGAAGTGCAGCCCAAATCCGTGGAATTTCTCTGCTTAGACGGGAATTTTCGATCTGCGCTCGCGCTTGACCGGTGCTCAATAGAAGCGATGTCTGTTGCGATATTGTCCGAAGACCTGGAGCCAAAGCCTAGTCGGCACACTGTCTACAATTTCGAAGTTGAGGGCACTCATACTTACATTGCCGGTGGGTATAGGGTCCACAACACATCAACGCTGTCCTTCTATGAACCCGGCACTCACGGTACGCTGACAGCCCTCGGTGAAGACGCGCAAGGGCGTCTGGTTTGGGAATCCGAAACACCAGACGGTGGAAAGTGGAAAGCTGTTTCTTGGTCGCCACCCAACGAACCGACAACCATTGTTGAAATCACTTACGAGCTAGGTGAAATAGTGAACGGGGAGCGAGTAACCAGATTCTATCTGAAGCAAGAGCATATTTATAAAACCGATCCTGCGACCGGTGAAAACGAACTAGTCGACATTCATATCCACGATAACTACTGGCTTTACGGTGACGAAGTCGGGGGAGGTGTCGCCGATATCGCGACCCCATTTATTCTGAGTGCTGTTGGCGCAGAATCACATTTGGAACGCCTGGCGGCTGGCACGCTTATTGACGCAATTATCCAAAACATTGCGGAAGGCGGGATCAACGCGATTCATCACAGCATCCTGTATGCTGAAACAAATGGTGAAGCAGTTCAGACGATGATCACCGACGCTTGGTCCGATTTTGGAATCGACCTTGCGGTGAGCGGTATCGACTCAACGGTGTCGTTGGTCAGCCAGTTGATCATGGGGGAAATTTTCTCGTCAACTGACATCAATAGCGTACCAGAACAGATTATGGCCACCCTCGTGACTGAGGGCATCAATAATGTTCTAGAATACGGCGTTGATACGCTAATCGATAACGTATTTGGATCCACTTCGGCGATTGGTAAAGCCTACAATCCGAACCAATTTGATTTTCTAGCGCCTCAATCTTTAATAAGTGTGGCATTAAATATCGCCCTCGACGAAATAATACCGCCCGCGGAAACAATGGAAGGCGCATTGGCGGGATCATTGGCGCAGTTCTTTGGTAATTCACTTGGTATCGGCTCTGGAATTGGTGCTTCGCTTGGATTTAGTGCGGCTTTTGCTTTTGTCCCACAGGTGATTGTAGTTCAGGCGATCGCATTTGCGGTTACAAAAATTGTTGACGCGCTGTTTGACAAGGACCCCGAGGCATTTGCTGACCTAGTTTATAACGAATCCGATGGTATTTGGGAAATCACCAGCGTCGATTCTGACGACGGAGGCAACAAAGACCTGGCCCGTTCTCTTGGGCAGACCGTTTCTGACCAGATTAAACAATTTTCTGATTTGATGCAGTCTACGGACATTTCCTACGCAAATGGCTATTCAATCACTATTGGCCACCATGAAGAGCATTTGCGAAACGGAGATGGAAACAACTACGACATGGGTGGCGGGGACGTTATCTACGCGACCGTTGTGGACGCATTGCGTCACATGTCGGCTACGGATGGAGATCTTAAAGTTCTCAGGGCGTTGGATCTCGAAGACATAGGCGGTGAAATCGCTGGGCTCTCGAAAAAGCAAGCGCATTCCTTGTTGTTCACTCGCGTGAAAATGGCCGCTGATTATCAATACTACTTAAACAACACCGCGGCGATCAATACGCTCATCGAAACGTCTCCTGACAGTGCATTGGCAAAAAGCTGGCTGGCCACCATTATTGCCGCAGAAGCTGCCGGACTGAATGAGACCTACAATTATTCCGGTGATTCCAGCGACAACCTCATTTTGACTTCTGACGGCGACGATACGATTTCCGGAGGCGGCGGAGAAGACGAGATCAGAACCTATGGTGGGGCCGATAACATCCAGGGCGGTGCCGGTGACGACTTGATCAGTGGCGGTGCCGGGGCTGACGTTATTGATGGTGGTGTCGGAATAGACACACTCACGTTTGATGACAGTGGTACAAGTGTTTCTGTGGATCTTAGCGCCGGCACCGGGTCTCTGGGTGACGCAGTTGGCGATCAGTACACCAACATTGAGAACATTCGCGGGTCACAGTTTAGTGACGGCATAATTGGGGACGATAACGTCAACCTCATCGAAGGCCTTGACGGTAACGACATCATATATGGCCGTGGAGGCGACGATATTCTGCACGGCGACGCCGGTGATGACATGATTTATGGTGACCTCGGCACGAACACTTCGATCGCGAGTGACGACATTCTTTATGGTGACGAAGGCGATGACGTCCTTCACGGTGGCGGAGGGTTCGACACATTTATTGGGGGGGCCGGGCATGACCGCGCGTCTTACCGGCACTCGACGCTCGGTGTCATAGCGTCACTAGAAACCGGTGAGGCAAAGATCAGCGGTGGCATTGAAACCTTCACCGAAATCGAAGGGCTCATTGGTTCCGCTCATGCTGACTTCCTCTATGGCGACGATGGAGCAAACACCGTCGAAGGCCTAACTGGTGATGATCATTTGCGTGGTGGTGAGGGTGCTGACACGTACCGTTATGCGCTTGGGGATGGTGATGATCATATTCTGGATCTGGATTACGATGCGGGTGTGACCGACCGGCTTGTTCTGAGTGATGTGAACCCGGGTGATGTTCAGTTCATGTCCACATCGGGAGAAGATCTGGTGATCACACTGCCGGACGGTGCGCGGATCACGATCCAGGATCATTTCGCAGAGACTGAGGCTTATGCGGTCGAACAGATCGAATTTGCGGATGGCACGGTTCTGAACACCGAGTCCATTCGCGCAAAATCTGTTGAAGATCAGAAGAACGGTGGTTCCGGCACGGTCAGGGGTTCGGACTTTGCCGAAACCTATACGCACACGCTGGGCGACGGCTCGTATGTCATTAGCGACTGGGACAACAATCACCGGACCGACCGGCTGGTATTCACCGATGTAAATGCGGATGATGTCCGGTTCGCGTCCAACAGCGGTGAAGATCTGGTGATCACGCTGTCGAATGGTGAGGGGATTCGCATTGTCGACCATTTTGCCGAAGATGGCGACAATGCAATTGAACAGATTGAATTTGCAGATGGCACGGTGCTTGGCGCCGAAGCCATCCGTAACAAATCTGTTGCGGATCAGAAGGCTGGCGGGTCCGGTTTGGTGATAGGGTCGGATTTTGCTGAGACCTATACGCACACGCTGGGCGACGGCTCGTATGTCATTAGCGACTGGGACAACGATCACCGGACCGACCGGCTGGTATTCTCGGATGTGAATGCCGATGAAGTGCATTTTGCCTCCAACAGCGGTGAAGATCTGGTCATCACGCTGGCAAATGGCGAACACATTACGATTGTCGATCATTTCGCCGAAGATGGTGACAATGCGATCGAAGAGATTGAGTTTGCCGACGGTGCGACACTGACGGCCCAGGCCATCCGCGACAAGTCGGTAACAGATCAGAAGGTTGCTGGTTCT
Organism: Ruegeria sp. BB7; assembly: GCF_056539365.1. Lineage (NCBI taxonomy): Bacteria > Pseudomonadati > Pseudomonadota > Alphaproteobacteria > Rhodobacterales > Roseobacteraceae > Ruegeria > Ruegeria sp. BB7. The sequence continues at coordinate 10,874 of NZ_JBQFUV010000026.1, forward strand.
GGTACGGTGAGGGGCTCGGATTTTGCCGAGACCTATTCGCATACGCTCGGGGATGGTTCGTATCGGATCAGTGATTGGGATGATAACAACCGCACAGATCGGCTGGTATTCACAGATGTGGGTTCAGAAGAGGTTGTGCTTGTTCGTTCTGGAAACGATCTCCGGGTTGTTCTTTCAAACGGGGAGTATGTCGAGATAAGCGGGCAATTGAGCTCGAACAGTGATTATCACGTCGAAAGCTTCGAATTTGCCGATGGCGTGACCTGGTCGGTCGAAGATGTAGCCGCTTTGGTTGTCGACCCCCAGCAGATCACAACTGACAAATTCGGAACAGAGTCTGGTGAAGCTTACACGCATACGCTTGGGGATGGTTCCTACAGGATCACGGATTACGACGCATATAGCAATAGTGGTAGCGACACACTGACGTTCACGGACGTGAATGCCGGTGACGTTCGTGTTGGTCGGATCGGCAACGATCTGACGATTACTCTGCCGAATGGCGAGAAAGTCACATTGGTGAAGCAGCTTGATGAGAACCTGCAGAGCTCTATTGAGCTAGTCACCTTTGCGGATGGTACGACGCTAAACCAGGGTGAGTTGCGTGATCGCATGGTCGCTGACATGAAGGTTGGTGGTGCTGTGATCGGTTCCGAACATGCTGAGAACTACGTGCATGCACTGGGCGATGGAACCTATTCAATCACGGATTACGACGCATACAGCACTAACGGCATTGACACGCTGACGTTTACGGACGTGAATGTTGAAGACATTCGTGTTGGTAGGGTTGGCAACGATCTGACGATCACGCTGCCGAATGGTGAGCAGATCACACTGGTGCGTCAGCTTGATGAAAACAAGTGGAGCTCCATCGAGTTCTTCACCTTCGCCGACGGCACGACGCTAAACCAGGACGAGTTGCGCGACCGCATGGCCGCAGATACGAAGGCTGGTGGTATCGTGATCGGCACAGAGCATGTAGAGAACTACGTGCATGCACTGGGCGATGGATCCTATTCGATCTCGGACTACGACTGGTATGGCCAAAGCGGCAGTGACACGTTGACGTTTACGGACGTGAATATTGGCGACATTCGTGTTGGTAGGGTTGGCAACGATCTGACGATCACGCTGCCGAATGGTGAGCAGATCACACTGGTGCGTCAGCTTGATGAACGCCAGTCTAGCTCCATTGAGTTCTTCACTTTTGCGGACGGTACGACACTGAACCAGGACGAGCTTCGCGATCTCATGGTCGCGGACATGAAGGCCGGCGGTACCGTGATCGGTTCCGAAAACAGCGAGAACTATGTGCATACGCTGGGGGACGGCTCGTACTCGATCACCGACTATGACGACTACTCCGAACGGACCGATACCCTGACATTCACCGACGTTAACGAAGATGAAGTGGCGGTGAGCCGAAGCGGCAACAATCTGATCATCACATTGTCCAACGGCGAACAGGTCACATTGGTGCACCAGCTTGATGAGAGCAAGTATAGCTCCATCGAGTTCGTCACCTTTGCGGACGGCACGACACTGAACCAGGACGAGCTGCGTGACCGCATGGTCGCGGACATGAAGGCCGGCGGTACCGTGATCGGTTCCGAAAACAGCGAGAACTATGTGCATACGCTGGGGGATGGCTCGTACTCGATCACCGACTATGACGACTACAACAACCGTACCGACACCCTGACATTCACAGACGTCAACGCAGATGATGTTGTTCTCTCTCGAATTCAAAACGACGTCATCATCAGCCTGCCAAATGGAGAAACCATCACTCTCCTCAGACAACTGGATGAAAACAAGTGGCGATCGATTGAGCACTTTGAATTCGCAGATGGAACGCTCTGGGGGCAGGCCCAGTTTCGCGAACGTTTGATGCACGACATGAAGGCTTCAGGGGCGGTTTTTGGAACGGTTTTTGATGACCGATATGTTCACGCTGAAGGAGATGGCACTTACACTATTTCTGACTATGATTACAGTCTTGGAAATGACCGTTTAGAGTTCAGTGATCAGACCCGAGAAGACATCCAAGTGCGCCGCGACGGACTAGATGTCAGTTTCCACTTGGCTAATGGTGAAGTTATTACTGTTTTAGGCCAACTAAACTCCAATCAGCGTTCGTCGATAGAAAGTTTTGAGTTTGCTGATGGGACAATTTGGGATCAGCAAGCCCTTTTGGACGCGATCGTCCAGGATATGAAGGCATCTGGTTCTGTTGAAGGCAGCCATTGGTCCGAAACCCATAGGCACAGTTTAGGAGATGGTTCCTATTCGATCACGAGCCCACAAAACCTGAGCGGGCAGAACGATAAGCTGGTTTTCACGGATGCGACAGCTGATCAAGCTCTGATCACTCGGGACGGTGACAATGCCCTGATCACTCTGTCCAACGGAGAACAAGTAATACTGGTAGATTATTTTTCCGCAAACTCTGACAGTCGGATCGCATCTGTAGAGTTCTCAGATGGGATTGTCTTTACAGATCTTGCTTCTCTTCAGCCAGTTGAAGGTGCCTACATCAGGGGCTCCACACATAGCGAATATGTCATTGGAACATCGGGCGATAATATTCTTCATGGCCTAACTGGTGATGATCATTTGCGTGGTGGTGAGGGTGCTGACACGTACCGTTATGCGCTTGGGGATGGTGATGATCATATTCTGGATCTGGATTACGATGCGGGTGTGACCGACCGGCTTGTTCTGAGTGATGTGAACCCGGGTGATGTTCAGTTCATGTCCACATCGGGAGAAGATCTGGTGATCACACTGCCGGACGGTGCGCGGATCACGATCCAGGATCATTTCGCAGAGACTGAGGCTTATGCGGTCGAACAGATCGAATTTGCGGATGGCACGGTTCTGAACACCGAGTCCATTCGCGCAAAATCTGTTGAAGATCAGAAGAACGGTGGTTCCGGCACGGTCAGGGGTTCGGACTTTGCCGAAACCTATACGCACACGCTGGGCGACGGCTCGTATGTCATTAGCGACTGGGACAACAATCACCGGACCGACCGGCTGGTATTCACCGATGTAAATGCGGATGATGTCCGGTTCGCGTCCAACAGCGGTGAAGATCTGGTGATCACGCTGTCGAATGGTGAGGGGATTCGCATTGTCGACCATTTTGCCGAAGATGGCGACAATGCAATTGAACAGATTGAATTTGCAGATGGCACGGTGCTTGGCGCCGAAGCCATCCGTAACAAATCTGTTGCGGATCAGAAGGCTGGCGGGTCCGGTTTGGTGATAGGGTCGGATTTTGCTGAGACCTATACGCACACGCTGGGCGACGGCTCGTATGTCATTAGCGACTGGGACAACGATCACCGGACCGACCGGCTGGTATTCTCGGATGTGAATGCCGATGAAGTGCATTTTGCCTCCAACAGCGGTGAAGATCTGGTCATCACGCTGGCAAATGGCGAACACATTACGATTGTCGATCATTTCGCCGAAGATGGTGACAATGCGATCGAAGAGATTGAGTTTGCCGACGGTGCGACACTGACGGCCCAGGCCATCCGCGACAAGTCGGTAACAGATCAGAAGGTTGCTGGTTCTGGTACGGTGAGGGGCTCGGATTTTGCCGAGACCTATTCGCATACGCTCGGGGATGGTTCGTATCGGATCAGTGATTGGGATGATAACAACCGCACAGATCGGCTGGTATTCACAGATGTGGGTTCAGAAGAGGTTGTGCTTGTTCGTTCTGGAAACGATCTCCGGGTTGTTCTTTCAAACGGGGAGTATGTCGAGATAAGCGGGCAATTGAGCTCGAACAGTGATTATCACGTCGAAAGCTTCGAATTTGCCGATGGCGTGACCTGGTCGGTCGAAGATGTAGCCGCTTTGGTTGTCGACCCCCAGCAGATCACAACTGACAAATTCGGAACAGAGTCTGGTGAAGCTTACACGCATACGCTTGGGGATGGTTCCTACAGGATCACGGATTACGACGCATATAGCAATAGTGGTAGCGACACACTGACGTTCACGGACGTGAATGCCGGTGACGTTCGTGTTGGTCGGATCGGCAACGATCTGACGATTACTCTGCCGAATGGCGAGAAAGTCACATTGGTGAAGCAGCTTGATGAGAACCTGCAGAGCTCTATTGAGCTAGTCACCTTTGCGGATGGTACGACGCTAAACCAGGGTGAGTTGCGTGATCGCATGGTCGCTGACATGAAGGTTGGTGGTGCTGTGATCGGTTCCGAACATGCTGAGAACTACGTGCATGCACTGGGCGATGGAACCTATTCAATCACGGATTACGACGCATACAGCACTAACGGCATTGACACGCTGACGTTTACGGACGTGAATGTTGAAGACATTCGTGTTGGTAGGGTTGGCAACGATCTGACGATCACGCTGCCGAATGGTGAGCAGATCACACTGGTGCGTCAGCTTGATGAAAACAAGTGGAGCTCCATCGAGTTCTTCACCTTCGCCGACGGCACGACGCTAAACCAGGACGAGTTGCGCGACCGCATGGCCGCAGATACGAAGGCTGGTGGTATCGTGATCGGCACAGAGCATGTAGAGAACTACGTGCATGCACTGGGCGATGGATCCTATTCGATCTCGGACTACGACTGGTATGGCCAAAGCGGCAGTGACACGTTGACGTTTACGGACGTGAATATTGGCGACATTCGTGTTGGTAGGGTTGGCAACGATCTGACGATCACGCTGCCGAATGGTGAGCAGATCACACTGGTGCGTCAGCTTGATGAACGCCAGTCTAGCTCCATTGAGTTCTTCACTTTTGCGGACGGTACGACACTGAACCAGGACGAGCTTCGCGATCTCATGGTCGCGGACATGAAGGCCGGCGGTACCGTGATCGGTTCCGAAAACAGCGAGAACTATGTGCATACGCTGGGGGACGGCTCGTACTCGATCACCGACTATGACGACTACTCCGAACGGACCGATACCCTGACATTCACCGACGTTAACGAAGATGAAGTGGCGGTGAGCCGAAGCGGCAACAATCTGATCATCACATTGTCCAACGGCGAACAGGTCACATTGGTGCACCAGCTTGATGAGAGCAAGTATAGCTCCATCGAGTTCGTCACCTTTGCGGACGGCACGACACTGAACCAGGACGAGCTGCGTGACCGCATGGTCGCGGACATGAAGGCCGGCGGTACCGTGATCGGTTCCGAAAACAGCGAGAACTATGTGCATACGCTGGGGGATGGCTCGTACTCGATCACCGACTATGACGACTACAACAACCGTACCGACACCCTGACATTCACAGACGTCAACGCAGATGATGTTGTTCTCTCTCGAATTCAAAACGACGTCATCATCAGCCTGCCAAATGGAGAAACCATCACTCTCCTCAGACAACTGGATGAAAACAAGTGGCGATCGATTGAGCACTTTGAATTCGCAGATGGAACGAATTTGAATCAGAACGAGCTTCGCGATCGTTTGATGCATGACATGAAAGTCAGCGGCGCAGTTGTTGGAACCTCAAATGGCGAAAACTACGTGCATACGTTAGGTGATGGGTCCTACTCGATCACCGATTATGATAGCTACAGTACTTACACAGATACTCTGACTTTTACTGACATCAACACTGACGGCTTCACCTTGAGTCGGAGCGGTAATGATCTGATCTTCACCCTGTCCAACGGCGAGCAGATCACTTTGGCGAACCAACTCAACGAGAACAAGTGGAGTTCCATCGAGACCTTCACGTTTGCCGATGGCACAACGTTGAGCCAGGATGAGTTGCGCAACCGCATGGTCGCCGACATGAAGTTAACGGGTACAGTTGTCGGAACGGAGAATAAGGAAGACTATTTCCATACTCAGGGAGATGGATCTTATACAATCCGCGATTATGACTATCGTTCCAATTATAGCGACACTTTGAGTTTCACTGACCTCACACCAGATCAGGTTGATTTTGCGAATAGCAACGGTTCTGATCAGCATTTGGTTATTACTACATCCGCTGGCGACGTGATCACATGGCAGTACCATTTCCAGAGCAGCGGTTATAGTGCGGTTGAGTTCATCCATTTCAGCGACGGAACCGTATATGATTGGTTGGATATCCGAGGCAAGGCCCTGCAGGGCAATGACGGTGATGACACAATCATCGGCTGGGATTCTGACGATCAGATTCATGGCGGTCGTGGCGACGACGACCTACAGGGCGGCGCTGGAAATGACACGCTTTACGGTGAGCAGGAAAATGACCGGATCGATGGCGGTGCTGGCGACGATTCTCACTACGGTGGAGCCGGTAATGACTACATTCTCGGCAATGCTGGCGTGGATTTCTTCGATGGTGGAGAGGACATAGACACCATTGATTTCACCTATACAGACGACGATTTCACGCTTGATCTGTCCGCTGGAACAGCCACCTTTAATGATGGTGCGACCGAACAAGTCCTTAATTTTGAGAACATCGTGGGTGGTGCGGGTAACAACGCGCTTACTGGAACCGAAAGCGCCAATGAGGTGTACGGTAACCCAGGCGACGATGTTATCTTTGGTCTGGGCGGCAATGATTATCTGATTGGCGGCACAGGCAATGACTACATCTCAGGTGGTGCTGGAGACGACACCCTCCACGGCGAGGAAGGAAATGATACTCTTGTAGCTGGAGAGGGCATTGATAGCTTCGATGGTGGAGAAGGAAACGATACACTCGACTTTACGTACACAGCTGATCACGTAGCCATCAATCTGTCGCTTTCCCAGGCTGTTTTGACAGGAGGAACAGAAGAGCAGGTCCTGGCCATAGAGAACGTCATCGCCGGCGCTGGGGATAACATCCTCATAGGTTCCGAGGATGACAATCAGATACATGGCGGGGATGGTAGCGACGCAATAACAGGCGGGTCTGGCAACGACACGTTGTATGGCGAGGAAGCAAACGATCGGATTGATGGCGGTGAAGGTGACGACGCTCATTATGGTGGTTCTGGCAATGACTATATCTTAGGTAATGCCGGCGCTGACTTCTTCGATGGCGGCGATGATATCGATACCATTGACTTTACTTATACTGCCGATGGTGTCGCGATTAATCTAACCCTTGGAACAGCGACTTTTTCGAGCGGTGAAGAGGAGCAAGTCCTCAATTTCGAGAACATCGTCACTGGTGCTGGGTCTGATACTTTAACCGGTAGTGATGCCGCGAATGAAATCGAAGCTGGAGACGGCGATGATGTAGTTTCAGGCGAAGGCGGCGCGGACGTTATCAAAGCGGGTGCTGGCAACGACCAAGTAAGCGGCGGCGATGATTCTGATACATTGTTCGGCGAAGATGGTGACGATACGCTCGACGGTGGAAGTGGCGACGACAGTATCTATGGCGGCGATGGGAACGATATCCTCTTGGCCGGAGAAGGGGTCGACTTCTTCGATGGCGGAGCCGGCGCTGACGTAATCGATTTCTCCTATACGAACGAAGATTTAAACATAAACCTGGAGCAATCGACCGCTATTGCCACCAATGGCATCACGGAGCAGGTTCAAAACATCGAAAACATTGTCTCTGGCGGAGGCAACGACATACTGGTTGGCACCGCCGCAGATAACCACCTCCAAGGCGGAAATGGTGACGATGTCGTCGAAGGCGGGGCCGGTGCAGATATTCTGGTCGGAGGCCACGGAAACGACGAACTAGTCGGCGGAGTAGGTGCTGACACGTACGAATACCTCTCTGGCGACGGGTCAGATGTCATCCGAGACATTGGGTCAACCGACGAAACCGATGTTCTGAATATTGTCGGCTATTCAGTTGAGGACGCTGAGTTTCTGGAAGACGAACAGAAAAATCTGATCATTACTCTATCTTCAGGAGAAACAATCACCGTTGAAGGTCATTTTGAAGAAACGAGCCAGCGCTCGGTAGAGCAAATTTCTTTCTCAGATGGCACAACCCTTGATGCTCAAGGAATTGCAGAGAAAACAATTGCCGACATGGCGCCACCAAATGTCGCGCCGACAGCAGTTGACGATCAATCGACAGTTAAGATTGGTGGTTCGGTTTTGATCGATGTCTTGAGTAACGATGCCGATAGTGACGGAGGCGTTTTGAGCGTCGTTTCGGTAAATGGTGCGGTCAACGGCGCGGCGACAATCGAAGCTGAGCAAATTCGCTATGCTCCAAACATAGGCTTCGTTGGTCAGGACACGCTTACATATGAGCTTTCCGATGGTCAGGGTGGTGTGGCCACCGCAACAGTAACAGTGTCTGTTGAACCTTATGCTGATCCTCTTGGTGATCAAGTTGGTACAGCCGACGCCGATGTCTATTACCACGTGACAGGCAACGGGTCATACAGCATCAGCGACTTCAGCTATCAGAACGTCAACGACCGGCTGGTCTTCACGGACCAGAACGCTGATGATGTGACCTTCTCGCGGAATGCGGGTGCGGACCTGGTGATCACGT
>NZ_JBQFUV010000027.1:0-18862 GCF_056539365.1 Ruegeria sp. BB7
CTCACCCAAACACTGACCGCCATCGCAAACGGCCATAAACAATCCAAAATCAGCAGGCTAATGCACTGGAATTACATCGCAAACGTGTGATCAGCGAAACGCTGACAGATAGTCGGTTGTCTGGCCTGGTGTGATTCCCGTCCTCATTGGCAAGCCATGTACATTGACGAAGGGGTGGACTTTGGTCGTGAAGCCACCTCTTGAGCGGCCAAAACCCTGTCGTGGTGCCCCCCTTTTAGCGCTCGCTGCCTCCCTCTAAGGGCATTGCTGCAGCAATGCTCTGCCGGACAGCGGATGATGGGCGCGGATCACGATGCTATCATTCATTTTCAAGGTACTCGAGACGGCCTCGCTTTGGTTCAGTGCGTTTATGATTTCCGCCCAGAGCCCCGTCAACTCTCAGCGCCGAAACTGCGGTTGCCGCTTGACCATTTTCCGAACTCATCGGACAAATCGCGCCAAGGTCCTCCGGTTCGGGAATCCCCCCCAAAAAAACCATCAAGAACAAGGCGTGATCGGTGGGTTTGCACCTATGTGGGTCGTATGCAGCGAGGATGAAACGCTTAAAGAACGTTCGTTCTTCGTTGGTTATCAGGTCTCGTAACAAGTTGGTCTTTATCGTAGACACCAGCTTGAATTATGCCAATAGTCCGATTTGAACCCCTTTTGTCAACACGACCTAGAGCATGCCAATCTAAACTTTGACGCTTGTTCCTGGACATTTTCATGCCCGACAGAAAGGATTAATAGTCAACCAAAACGAACCTTATTCATTCGCGTAATGCCCTTTCTTTAATCTTGACCACAGGTTGCAATAAATACTCCAAAACTGTTTTTCGACCGGACAGAATATCGACTTCTGCTATCATGCCTGGGATGATTTCAACGGCGACGCCGTCGGCATCCAACATTGAGTTGCTGGTTTCGATTTCGACAACGAAGACCTCTTCATCATTTCGTTCGGATCGTGTGATTGTGTCTGCACCAATCCGCATAATCTGTCCGTTCAATGCGCCGTAACGCGCGAAATCATAAGCCGTGATCTTGACCTTGACGGCTTGGCCGGCATGAAGGAATGCAATGTCTTCTGGCCTTACATAAGCTTCGACAAGCAACGAGTCATTCAGAGGCACAATCTCTACTAATTCCTCGCCGCTACGCGCCAACCCCCCGATCGTACTACGGAGCACCCGGTTTACGATGCCGCGCACCGGTGACCTGACTTGTGCCCGTTCGGCACGGTCACGAAGCGCAGGCAGTATTGGTTGGAGCGTTGCCAACTCCGTTGTTGCCAAGGCCAGATCATTCAGCGCCGCGGTGCGAAAGCGGCTGTGAGTCGCGCGAATTCGGTCGTCAATCTCATCCAAGCCGGTTTTCAATCGATTGGTTGCGGCGATTGCCCGGGTGCGATGGCCTTCCCACTCGGCCTCACCTCGGCGAAGCATCAAAAGTGTCGTGGCTGGTTCCATCCGTTTTTCCACCAAGGGTTCCATCATGGCGCGCTCTTCGGCCAGCAGCCTAAGAGTTTGATCCGCTGTGACACGGTTGACCAATCCCTCTTCATATTCTTGCTGTTTTTGCTGTCGCTGTCGTTCAAGGATAGCGATTTCTGCCTGCAATTCGGATTGACGCCCTTGGTACAGTGCGGTTTCTGACCGAACGACTTCTGGTGCTCCCACGATCAAATCTTGCGAAAAAATTAGAGGAGTGCCGTCAATTTCCGCCTGCAAACGCGCGGCTCGCGCTGTCAGACCAAAGGCTCTCTGTTGTTCCTGGCTGAATTGGCTGTCAATCTGTGTGGTTTCAAATTCCATCAGCAGTGCGCCTTTTTCAACCACTTGCCCTTCGCGGACTTGTAGGGACTGGACGACCCCGGGTTCAGTGGCTTCAATTACCTGAATGTCGGCTGATGGCACGATCCGCCCGTCAACGCGAGTTACATCGTCCAACTCGGCTAAATGAGCCCACAGTCCCAAAGCGATCAGGCATGATGCAATCGCGAGCAAAAGCAAGGACCCTTGGATTGGCGACCGCCCGCGCATTTCCCGCGCGAGGGTGGCGAGATCAGGATGCCGCGACATTCAGATGTTTCCTTGATTTGTGCCTATGCTGGGCAAGTATGCTCTTGGGCCCGTCTGCAACTATGCGCCCATTCTCGATGACTATAATCCGATCCACCAACTCCAACAGGCTGGTGCGATGTGTGACAATAACCATTGTGGTCTTCTGCGTGGATTGTTTGAGGCGATGAATAACTTCTGCTTCAGTTTTCACATCCATCGCGCTGGTTGGTTCGTCTAAAAGCAGAACTGGAGGCCGCCCGATCAATGCACGTGCCAAAGCTATTGCCTGCCGTTGCCCGCCGGATAACCCTTCGCCCCTCTCTGCCAATTTTAGGTCATACCCATTGGGTGTTTGGGCAATAAAATCTTCTACGCCTGCCACTTTTCCTGCAGCGATCAGATCCTGGTCACGCGGTCTGACAGCGCCACTGAATATGTTTTCGCGCACCGTGCCCGAGAATAGCCAGATATCCTGCAATACAGAGCCGACATTCCGTCGTAAATCGCCGGGGTCGATTTGGCGGATATCTACCCCGTCCATTGTTACGGAACCAGAACGCGGTTGATAAAGCCCAAGCAACAAGCGGGTAATCGTGCTTTTCCCTGACCCGATTGGGCCCAAAATAGCTACTTTTTCACCAGGCTCGATTGTGAATGATACCCGAGCCAACGTGTCATCGGTCTGGTCCGGGTAGGCAAAACGCACGTCGTTGAAACTGATGCGGCCCGCGAAATCGTGCCGGCTGATCCAGCTATGACCTTGCGGCCTTTCGCTATCGGCTTGCATCAAGGCATTCAGATTTCGAAAGGCACTGCGCGCTTGATTAACTCGTGCCAGCGTCTGGGCAAGTTGGCCCAAAGGCGCCAGCGCTCGTCCGGTCAGCATCACAGACGCAATCAAAGCGCCCATGCTGGCCTGACCATCACTAATCAAGAAGACACCGTAGAATACGATAAGAACTTGCGCAGCTTGCTGTGTAAAGCCCGTAAGGTTCAAGGCAAACTGTGTTACTGCCCGACTACGTGCGCCATGCGAAGATTGCCGTTCAATTGCGGCTACCCAGCGAGAACGCATTTGTTTGGCGGCGGCCGTGGTTTTTATGGTTTCAAGTCCGGAAACTGTTTCGACCAGAACAGACTGTTTGGACTGGCCATCTGCAAAACTTTGTTCTGCTAGACGTGACAGCACCGGTTGAACGGCAACACCCGCCAAAAGAACTATTGGAACGGCAAGGGCTGGCACCAAGGCCAATGGTCCACCGACCAGATGGATGACAAAGACGAAAAGGGCAATGAACGGCAGATCAACCAATGCGACCAAGGTTGCGGACGTAAAAAACTCGCGCAGGGTTTCAAACTCCCGGATCGTGCTTGCCATCGCACCAGTTGAGCCGGTGCGCGCCTTCATGCGAATGTTAAGCACTTGATCGAAGACGCGGCGCCCCATGAGCATGTCGGCTTTCTGGCCTGCACGATCAATAAACCCCGCGCGTAACAGCTTTAAAATGAAATCAAACCCTAGGGCGATGCCCACCCCGGCTGTTAAGGCAATCAGGGATTCGGTGGCCTCGTTCGGCAGGACCCGGTCATAGACGACCATAATGAAGATAGAGGTCGACAGCCCCAGTAGATTGGCGAGAGCAGCGGCTAGAATCACTTGAATATAGGACCACTTGTTTGCGGCCATTGCCGACCAGAACCAGTGCCCGGAAATAGGTGTCTGCCCTGCTGAAGCTTCTTCTTGATGGCTGCGGCGAAACAGAATTGCATATCCGCTGTAAACCCGGCGTAGCTTGCCTTTTGAGACCTCACCGATACCGTCCCCGAGGTCCGGGTCATAAATCAGAAGCTGCCCATCGCGTGTATGGCCATGGTAAACAACTGCCTTATCATTCTCTAACAGCAAAAGAGCAGGTGCCAAATCTGCGTCGAAGCTTTGTAGTTTGTGTTTGCCGTACCCCGCCTGTAACCCGGCTTTATGTGCTGCCTCAAGCATATCCCGAATAGTTAAGTCGCCTGTTGTGCTTGATTGCGAAGCATACAAAGCCGCAACCGTCATCGGGCGGTCTAGTTGAGCTGCAACATGCAATAGACAGGCCTCAAGAGGTGAAAGCGTGTTAGCCCGCATTGTTGGAGGTAGTTCGGTCATAGGCCGTTCTCCCAATCGGCCGTCGAAACCCCTAGCAGGTCTAGAATGTCACCGGTAAGGCTCAGGGCGGCGTAGTTCGTTAAAAAGAAATTTCGTTGCGCCAGAATTAGCCTTTCCTGCGCATTAACGTAGTCTCGCTGCGAATCCAGAATCTCGATCAGACTACGCCGGCCTATTGTAAATTGCTCTCGGGCTGCTGCGACGCTGTCGGCATTAGCCTCAACTGCTGTCTTGGCTGCTTTCAGTCTCACTGCTCCGGCTTGCTGGTCTGATCTGACAAACTCCAATTCTCGACGGATATCTCGGATTACAGAGTCGCGTGAGAACTCTGCCTCTTTGACCTGCGCTTCGGCTGCTGCGATAGCGGCGCGGCGTTGGCCTGTGCTGTCGATTTCGTAGTTTAGCGAAAGATCAATCCCATAATTGGCGTCGTTGTCATCGTCGCGATTTGCAAAGGCAGCAACTTGAACACCGGGTTGCCGCCTTGCTATGGCCGCAGCGTATTCGGCTTTTGCAGCCAGCAAGAAAGCGTCAGAGCGTCTTACCTGAGGACTATCCATTACGATCTGAACGTCGGTTCGGGAAAGTTCCGGGGCTTCGATGGGGGAGGGTAGGGCCCCGGGTGCCGTGCCAAAAAATTCGCGGAATTGAGCGTTGGCGCGATCCAGTTGTGATTTTGCATCGGCCAACCGTGTTCGCGCATCTGCCATACGCGAGCGCGCGGTCAGGACATCTGCGTTTGATCCAACACCTTGATCGGTACGCTCAGTGATCTGCTGCACCAATTGCTCATGAACGCTGACATTCCGGGCCGCTATTTCCAGAAACTCCCGTCTGCCCAGAACCACAACATAGGCTTCGATTGCGGATAGGGCGACAGCGGCCGCAGTTTGAAGTTGGTCGCCCCGGCTTTGCAGCACGCGGGCCTTTGCCGCCGCCAAATCATTGGAAGCGGCACCGCCGTCATAGACGAGTTGCGAAATCCGAAGATACGGAGTGACATCGGCAATATCCGAATCCACACGTTCGGACCGAGCATTTGCGCCGACCGTGAGCTGCGGTAAAAATGCACCCTTGGCAGCGTCTTCGTTGGCTGCGGAAATCTCAAGAAGGGTTGTGCTTTGCGCAAGATCCGGGCTGGCTTCGACAGCGCGCCGAATTCGCTGGCCAAACGCGCTTTGTGCAAGTCGAGGCAAAGGTTTATTTGCACCAGCACCAATCGAACCACGGGACAGAGACCTTTCAACCCCTGTCAGATCGGGCGGGGCTGCACAGCCTGAGGACATTACAGCAATACAGAAAAAGGATGCAATTCTAAGTCTGATGTTGCGAGTTGGCATAGGTGTTTCACACCTCACTGGTTTCAGGAAATTCGTCATTCTGCGCATTGGCCATTGCACAGAGGAAACCTGAAACATCTGAATTTTTGGTGTATTTTTCCGCTAACTTGGATTGCGAGAACTGCCGCTGTGCTCGCTCCAGCCATTCGCAATGCGAAAGCGAAATCTGGTGTGCGTGCAGCAACAAATATCCATCAGAATCAAGTAATTTTAGCTTTTCGGCCCTTGTCAGACTTTCTAGCCGATGGGTGGAAACTCCGAATGATCCATTTGGCAAAGCAACCCCTCGATGAGAACTCATCTGTTCAAACAGGCCCATAGCTGCGATATTTTGACAAAGTTCCTGTGTCGTCTTTTTGGTCACCTCGCGGGCTTGTAAAAAGGTTTTCACACCGTTTAGCGCTGATGAAACCACGCGATTAGTGTCAAAGAACGCTTCGTCATTTGGATTGTTCGTCACCAGTCCGGATGCTTCATTTACATTCAGGCGAAAGGTGGGGGTGTGGCCGCTTGTAACTCCACTGATGGGTTCAGCCTGAAACGGATAACATTGAAATTCCGAGGGCACATATGAGGCCAACCATTTACCGCTTTGCGAGACGAAAGGTGTGGGCGAACCCTCCGATAGGGACAAAATCACCCTTGGCTCAATGCCCAGCTTGGTTTTCTTGAAAATGATGGGAAATGCTGCGGCTGCTTGTGCGACTTCTTGCAGAACGATTGCGCAGTCCGGGCGATCAGCAGCAAATTTGTAAGAGGTGAATCGTTTCCAGTATCTCTGTCCGTGACGAGCGACGGTAACTGGAACCAGGCCATTTTCTTCCATTTTCTGCCCCATCCATTGAATGTGGCTGCCGAGTCCTAAAATCAGCAGCCAATTTTCTAATCAGGCCGATGCCCCCGTAGGATCGGTGTGCAAGATGTTGTCGGTGGCCAGATTGCTCAGATCATCCAGCCCGTTAAACTGTGCGACCGTTTCCACGACAGCAGAGTTCGGGGCAGAATATTCGACTTTGACCAAGGCGGTATCTGATCCATCCGTGGCCATCACATAAAGTTCGTCACCGGTTTGAAGCCCGGTGAAACTTTCGACGGCCGTTTCGATCGTGCTTTCGGACAGATCGTCTAAAATCGTTGTCAGACCGACGACACCAGTATCTGCTCCAATCGCATCGCCAATCGCCAGGGTTTCTACGTCCGTTCCCTCTCCGCGAAGAGTTGCAAAACTCAGACCAGCGAACATCACAGCATCCGCGACATCCTCCGAAGTGCCGAGAGTAAACCCCGTCACCGTATCTACGCCATTCTCAGCTGGGTCCGCTTCAAAAACGATGATATCGCGCCCAACATCCGAGACATCAATCATGTCATCGCCGTCTTGACCGCGGACAACATTGTCCACTTCTGTTGCGACAAGTGTATCGTCGCCGTTTGTTCCGATCTGGAAGACCGAAGGCCCGCCATCAGAAGTTGTAATCGACAGCTCGATAGGTTTGCTTGGGTCGATGATCGTCATTTCAAAGGTCAGCAAAGGCTGGCTTGGATCAGAGAAAGTCAATCCAAATCCCGAAAAGCGGATCTCTGATGCGCTGATAGGGTTAGAAAGCAGAGATAGGAAATCGCCGTGGGCGATTTCCGACCCCGTGTTGAATGACACTACGGACGGGTCAACGCCCAGATCCATTTGCAGGGAAAGCCCGCCTGAGAAATCTCGATCTGCGTCTGCGTAGACTTCGAATGTTGCGGTGTTGCCGCTGATGCCTGCCTGTGTGATGACATAAGCCGCGGGTTCATGCGCCGCGTTTTCGTCAACTGCATTAAGGGGGTTCAGCCCGCTGGAAACTGTCGCACCAGCCGAGAAATTCAGATCATCCCCGGCATCGAAATTCAAAAACTCCGCAGCTGGAACGGTGAGGGACCAGGAGCCATCTGCTCCGACCGATGTCGAACCAACAGACACAGCATTCAAAGTAATATCTACAGACTGCCCCGCACTCAGCCCGACAGATGTTCCCGAAACAGTCACTCCGGAGTTTTGCGCGTCGGTCAACGAAACTGCGCCGTTGGAGCCAGCCGGATTTATGGTCAGAATTGGCCGTAAATCTGTGGTCAAGGTTGTTGTCGCCGGAGTAGCGGCATTGCCTGCCAGGTCCATTACACTGGCAATGATCGGATAATCCGCGCTGTCTGTCAGGGCGGCCAAGTCGACTGCGGAAACTGTTGTGGACCAGATGCCGCCAGATGCGATGCTGGTGTAAGTTTGGCCGTTCAGTGTAACGGACACGGTCTGGCCGTCCTCGGCGCTGGTCGTGCCCGAAATAACAAGATCACTGCTCTGTTCCGAGACGTCCAACTCGGGCCCTACCGGCAAGGGGTTAAGTGACACGGTTGGTGCAGTGAAATCTGTGTCAAAGCTAGAGGAAACATTTGAGGTGTTACCAGCTGCATCGGCAACCGATGCGCCCACTTCATATGAAATGCCATCTTGCAAAGAACCCAATTCTGCGGCTGGGGCCGTATAGCTCCAGATGCCACTATTCACTGTAGCAGTGCCACTTACATCGATCGTCCCATCGGGCCGGGCGATTTCGATTGTGACAATCGCGCCGTCAGCAGCATCAGTGGTGCCGGTGACCGTCAAATCCGTGCCTTGTTCGGCGGCGTTCAGGACAGCACCGTCTGATAGGCCGGTAATGCTTAGTGTAGGTGCAGTAAAATCCGCGGCAAAATTCGCGCTCGCCTGAATTGCCGGATTACTGGCAGCATCGTGGACATCTGCGGTGACCGACACAGTGGAACCGTCGGACAAAGACGCGAGATCTGCCGCTGGAACAGTTGCAGACCAGGTGCCACCAGAGGCCACGCCGGTATAGGCCTGCCCATTCATGGAGACACTTACGATCTGACCATCTTCGGCTGTGGTTGATCCTGTAATTGTCAGGTCTGTTCCGCGTTCAGTTGCGTTTAGAATGGCGCCATCCGAGAATGCATCGATCGACAAGGTTGGCGCAGTTACGTCCTTGGTCAAAGCGACGCTGGTTTGTGGAGCGACCAACCCATTGAAATCTGTAACATCTGCAGTGACCGAAAAACTTCCGCCATCGGCAAGGGTTGTCAAATCGGCGGCTGGTACTGTCACGCTCCATGCTCCGGCCGAAACCGTGTCCGCATAGGTTTGACCGTTCAAGGATACTGTGACTTGCTGACCGTCCTCGACATTACTGGTCGTACCTGAGATTGTCAGATCCGATCCAGCTTCGGCGGCATTCAGTACGGCACCGACAGACAGCGGAGAGATGGTGACGGAGGGGCCGGTCAAATCCACGGGAACACTCGCCGCAGCAGGCACTGAGACGTTGCCTGCCTCATCAATGACTGTGGCGCTGACGGCGACAGGGGCACCCGTCGACAATCCACCAAGTTCGGCCAGGGGAACGGTTGCGCTCCAAGTCCCGCCAGATGCTGTAGCCGCATAGGTTTGACCGGCGAATGTAACTGTAATCGGCTGACCATCCGTTGCCGAAGTTGTCCCGGTCAGGATCAGGTCGGTTGTCACATCAATCAATTCAATTGAGCCGCCTGCGACCGGGTCCAATGAGATTGTCGGAACGGTGAAATCCGTCTCAAAGCTCGAGTCTGCTTGTACTGCCGGGTTGCCTGCCTGGTCGGTGACATCCGCGGTGACGATGATCGATGTACTATCCGGCAAGGTCGCGAGGTCTGCGGCAGGAACTGAGACGCTCCATTGCCCGCCAGTTACAGTCCCCGTATAGGTTTGTCCGTTTACCTCTACAGAGACGGTTTGCCCATTTTCTGCATCGGTCGTTCCGGTAACAGTCAAATCCGTGGCCTGTTCGGACACATTCAATATCGCGCCGTCCGAGAATCCGGAAATCGCTAAAGTGGGGGGGATGGTGTCCAGATCGAATGTGATGGTTTCAGTCGACAACTCTGCACCATCAAGATCGAGATTTCGGAAGGTCACTCTGTGAACCCCCTGCGGCAAAGCGGCGGCCTCGGAAGGAGAAAGCGAAACAACCCAGGTTCCGTCAGCTTCGGGGGTCACGGTTTTGGTGATCGAGCCGATTGTGACTTCGACGGTATTCGTCCCGTCGGGTGCGCTCAGGTTCAGACGAGTACTGCTAAGCGCGTCGGATTGCACGCCTGCCAGATTGAGCCCTGGATGGCTGGGTGTGGGTGAAGGAGCAGCCTCATCATCGTCTCCTCCTCCGCCGCCACCTGCTGCTGCGGCAACGCCGGCCAACCCAAGTCCCCCCAGAGCGGCCGTGGCCCCGCTGATGCCACCTGCTACTGCGGCACCACCCGCTTCTACCAAGGTGAACTGGGCGATTTCGGAAACCACTCCTTCGGCGATCATGATGGCGCCGCTATCCAGCACCTGGACGTTTTCAGCCGCTACAATCATCTTGCGGCCATCGGCCAGTTTCAAAAGAACATCGCCATTGTCCAACAGCTTTACAGACCGAACGCCGGGAATCGTTTCGGCAAATTGAAACGCATAGAGTTCTTCGATCGTGGCTTGCGCCAATGCTGGCAAGGCGAGAATCGTTGACCCGAGCCCACCGGCGATGCCTCGCCCGGTCCAGCGGCGCATTTTACCGTCGATCCATTTGCGGATGTTTTTCTTGCGTTCGAAATCAGGCTGGACATCAACCAGATTGCTTTTGGATTCGGAGTCTTTTGTCATCTTGCCCTCACTGTGGTTTCCGCATTCGCCCGAAGGGTCCAGACTTTCTTCATCTGTATTTTCCATCGATGGCTCATGGGGCCGGACCAGAAAAATTGAGTTAAACTGAAGCCGAACTCCTCGTTTTCTCCACATTCCCGCTTTGGTTTCGGACTGGGCATCAGATCATCCTTTAGACAGTGCCAGATGTGGCGTGGGGTAATTCGATATGGTGCTTCAGTTCGAAGGCGTGGTTGCAACGGGGAGCGCGACGCTCGATTCAGGTATCGGTGATACGGCTTTAAAAACGTTTAATGGCGTCACATACCTGTACAGCGTGACAGGTCCTGCAGGTGGTATTGCGGTTTGGGAACTGGTCGAGGGCGCGCTGCCACAGTTGGTGGATACGGAGTTTTTCGGCGAATCGATCACATATCAGGTCGGTCGCAGTGTTACGCCGGTCACGTTGGCCGGAGAAGAGATTTTAGCCCTAGACGTGCGATCAGCAACCGGGTTGGTCGGGTACGAATTGAACCCGAGCGGGACCATTGGCGCCCTGCAGGAAACCGATACTCTGATAGGTGGCGGCGATATCTCAGCCCTTGCTCAAGTCAGTGATGTTCTGATCGCCGCACATGAAACGACAGGGCAAATCACCAGTTACACAGTAAATGCGGACGGAACATTGAATGCCTCAGCCTCTATCACGGCAGAGGCTGATTCAATGAAGGTGCTGCAAGTTGGTGACCATAATTACGCAGTCGCATGTGATGCCGCCAGTGGGACGATAAACACCTACAATGTCGATGACAGTACCGGTGTGCTGAGTGTTGTAGACAACTCTGAAACTTTGGCAACGCTCGGGATCGCGACGCCAACTGCAGTCGAAGTGGTACAGGCCTACAATCACTCATGGCTCATTGTAGCGGGGGCAGGCAGCAATTCGCTAAGCGTGATGGAACTGACGGTTTATGGGCGCTTGGTACCGACGGATCATGCGTTGGATACTCTGCATACCCGATTTGGCTCGGTGAAGGATCTTGCCGTTGTCGAAGTCGAAGGGCATGTGTTTGTCGTAGCCGGTGGCGGGGATGATGGCGTGACCCTGTTCAAGCTAACGCCAGGTGGCCAGCTTGTGCATCTGGACAGCTTCGAAGATACCTTGCAAAGCGGGTTGCAAAATATCGAAGCCCTAAGCGTGGCGCGTGTCGCGAATGAGCTGCAGATTTTGGTCGCATCGCAACAGGACCCAGGGCTGACACAGCTGACCTTTTCGATCGAAAACTTGGGCGTTGTGCAAGATGGGTTCGGAACTGTCAACGGAACAATACAGGATGACATGCTCAGCGGCAGTGTCCTCGACACCACTCTCATTGGCGGCGCAGGAGATGACATTCTGATCGCAGGTATTGGAGCAACTACGATGTACGGGGGGGCTGGGGCGGACATCTTTGTCATGAAATACGGCAGTGATACGACGACAATAAACGACTTCGCCGCCGGGACAGACAGGCTCAATCTATTCGACTATCCACTGTTGCGTTCACCGGAGCAGCTGACATTCACAGCAACGTCGCAAGGCGCGCGAATAGAATATCGTGACGAAGTGGTTGTAATTAATTCCGAAACGGGTGGACCTTTGACCAGTGATGAGGTCTTCGGATCGGGGTTTGAGGGTCCAGATCATGTCACGGTCGATTTTGAGGATTTCGGAGTTCTGGACCCGGCCAGTTCAGAAGGCATTCAAGGTCATATCAACTTGAATTCAGAGACCGCAAACCCGGGATTGTCCGACGCCGAGATTCATTTCACTCCGAACGGTGGCGGGACCATCAGCGTACGCGCGGACGACGAAGGGCGGTTTGATCTAGGGCTCCCATCAGGGTCGTTCCCCGGCGAATTGGAGATATTCAAAACGTATTCGACAGCCAGTTCGGAAATCACTGCGCTTGATGCATTGCAAGTTCTGCGAATCTCGGTTGGTTTGGATCCGGTTTGGGGGCCAGCGTCACCCGAAAACCTGATTGCAGCGGATATCACGCAGGACGGAACGGTAACATCATTGGACGCGCTGATTATTCTTCAGGTGGCTGTGGGGCTGCCTTCGGCGCATGACGCAGAATGGGTGTTCCTTGACGCAGATGCTGACCTGTCTGGGATCACCAGCTCAGATGTCAATTATGAGACAGGTATCGAAGTCACGATCGTGGACAATGTCGTCACCACTGACATGACTTCGATCCTACTGGGCAATTTGGAGCCCGCCTGAGACATATCCTCTGGCTATTCGCGGAAGGCTCGGTTGAAGTAATCGCTCAGCGGTTTGACCAAATAAGACAACGGGGTTCTTTCGTCTGTCTTGATCATGGTTTCCACCGGCATGCCCGGCAATAGAGGCTGCCCGTTCAGTCGCTCGAGCTGGTCGTCTTCAGGTATTACCTCAGCGCGATAGAACGTCTGTCCAGTGGCCTCGTCGCTGAAAGTATCGGCCGAGACCGTGATAACCCGACCGTCAATCTCGGGTGTTTCCCGTTGGTTGAAGGCGGGAAAGCGAAGGGAAACCGGCTGACCGACATGCAACTGGTCGACATGAATTGCATCTACGCGAGCGGCCACAAGCAGCGGTGTGTCCTGAGGGACAATATACATCATGGGTTCGGCTGGCTGGATCACCGATTGCAGCGCAAAGACCTGACTTCCGTATACGGTTCCGGAGACAGGGGTTCGAATGTCTAGCCGGGACAAGCGCACATCCAGCGACAGGCGACGTTCAGCCAGTTCTGAAATCTGTGCCTGCACATCCCGCAACTCAGTGATTGCTTGCTCCCGTCGCGTCGCGGTTAGTTCTACAATTCTGATTTCGGTGGCTGATATCTGGCCCCTAAGGCGCGCGACAGTTGATTCCAAGCGCCCAATCTGGCCGATCAGGTTGGCCTCTTCCCGTTGCAGGGCAGATACGCGGCTGGCCGGAGTGAGACCGCGGTCAAATAGACTTTGCTGATCTTTCAGCTCATCCTGAATTAGATCGACCTGACGGCGGAATGATACCAGTTGGGCTTCGGTGCCCTTGATTTCACTCTCGATCTGGTTTCGCTGTTTGCTCAGTTGTTCGGTTTGCTGCAGCAAGGTGTCCAAACGCGCTTCGAACAGGCGTTGTTGGCCAGCAACCAATTCTGGATCGATGTTCTCTTGCTGTTGAAGTTTGGCCAACTGAGGCGCTAGGGTTTCTACGTCGGTTCCGTCGCGCTCGGCCTCCAGGCGGGCCTTCCGCGCCATTAACTCAAAAAGTTGAGTTTCGACAATGGTTTTTTCTGACGATAAAAATGTGTCGTCCAGGCGCACCAGCAAATCGCCATCAGACACAACATCACCATCACGAACGAATATCTCACCGACGACGCCACCATCGGGGTGTTCAACCACTTGCCGGTTGCTTTGGACCTCGATGCTGCCTTGTGAGATAATGGCCCCTGCGAGGTGCGTCTGGACCGACCAGACGCCAATTCCGCCGACAAGAATGGCCAGCGCTAGAAAGCCGACGATGGCCGGTATAGTGATGTGCCACACTGGGCGCGAATTTTGAGCCGTTTTATCCTGCATCTTTTTTCACCTGGCTCAGGCCACGTTTAATTGCACTGGCATTATGCACCATTACGCCCAATACCTCGTCTCGGCTTCCGGATTTCACGACCTGGCCTTTTTCGACCACCGCCAAGTCGTCACATTCCGAGATCGCCTGCGGGCGATGAGTCATGATGATGGCTGACTTGCCGGCCGCTTTCAGACCACGCACGGCGGCGTTTAAAGCTTCGGTTCCTTCGGCGTCCAAGGCCGAGTTCGGTTCATCCAAGACTAGCAAAACCGGGTCGCCGTACAGTGCGCGCGCAAGTGCAATACGTTGTTTCTGGCCGCCCGACAGCTGACTGTCATTACCTTCCAAGAATGTGTCGTATCCCTTGCTGAGTGATAAGATCAACTCATGTGCGTTGGCCTTTTTTGCAGCCTCGACAACGGCTTCGGGGTCAGGGTTCTCAGACATTCGGGCAATGTTTTCAGCCACCGTTCCGTTGAACAGGGTGACCTCTTGCGGCAAGTAGCCGATATGCTGGCCCAAATCGGTTGAATCATATTGATCCAATGTTGCACCGCCCAGTCGGATTTCTCCGGCGGCAGGTTGCCATAGACCCAATAGCGCCTTGGCAAGTGTGGATTTTCCTGACCCACTTTTGCCGATAACACCAAGTGCCTTGCCCGGCTCAAGCTGCAACGTGACATTGCGAAGGGTCGGTTTATCTGCTCCGGGTGGGATAACGGTCAACCCCTTGGCGGATAGCTGGCCTTTTGGCACGGGCAATTTGGTGCGTGGATTTTCGGGCGGTGTGGCATCCAGAAACTGGTTTAGTGAGGTCCAGGCAGATCGTGCTCGTTGGACCAATCCCCATTGACCGACGGCCTGTTCAACTGGCGCAAGCGCCCGGCCCAACAGGATTGACCCAGCAATCATCGCACCTGGGGTCAGTTCGTTGCGAAGAACCAACCAAGCGCCAAGAGCCAGCATCGCCGATTGCAAAAACAGTCGCAGTGACTTGGTTAAAGACGTAAAGCTGCCGGTCCAATCACTGGCCGCAATTGTTTCGCTCAGAGCGTTGGTTCGTTGCTTTTGCCAGCGGTGGGTGATGTCCTCTTGCATTCCTTGGGAGCGTACGACTTCGGCGGCTTGCCGCGCGTGTTCCGAAAAGGCATTGGCCTGCGCAGATGCCCGTTGTGCTGAGGCAACCTTGCGGTGAGTCAAATTTTGGTTAAGGACGGCGATCAAAATCAGCAGGACACTGCCAGCGACGGCCAGCCAACCCAATAGCGGATGGAACAGAAAGATTGCGGCCAAAAACACCGGTGTCCAAGGGATGTCCATGACGGCCAGCAAAACAGGCGAGGAACACAGGTTTTGGATGGCTTCCAGGTCACGCAGGCCAGTCGCCGGTGCCGAACGAATTTGTGGGAATAAGGACCGGCGCAATGTCGCGTCAAACACACGCTCATCTAATTCTGACTGAAAACGGGCACCGAACCGCGCCACGATGCGGCCACGGGCATAATCCAGCATTGCCATCAGACCATAGAGTAGCGTCACCAGCAAAAACAGCGCGGTTAACGTTTCAACGGCGCGCGAACTCAGCACCCGGTCATAGACCTGCAACATGAACAAAGGCCCCGTCAGCATTAACAAATTGACGAAAATGCTGAACAGGAACGCAAGGGCCAGAAACGTCATCCCTTGATTGCGCACTTTACGCAGCTCATAGCGGGGTGGCATCATGCGATTTACAGTGTTCACGAAACTGGGCCTTTGGTAACTGTTAATAGCGGGCTTATTGCACTCATTACGGGCTGATATTCAGTGTATGCCCCAATGCCACAAAAAGCGAGAACTGGTGGATTATTGAAAAGCAGCGGGCCGTCAATCACCGATCATATTGATGAAGGCTATGCGCCGATTCATGCCGAAGTTTGACCAGAGTCCGCCGAGTGATCCAAAATGGAATGCGTGGTCCTGCCAGTGGGCCGGTCGCGCAAGCAAGACAGTTTTTATTCAGAAATTTAGTTCCAGTATTTGAGTCACATTGCTGACAATATTCCCACGTCTACTTTGTGTTGATAGGTTCGAACAATTCGTGCGCGTTAGTATGCGTTCACAAGTATATTTGCAATGGATCCTGAGCCTAATAACAAGACCAAGAATGTCCTGTATGCCACTGAGTGGCGAGTGATGAATAGCCTGCGTTGCCTTCGTAAGCCCTGGCCTTGCTCGCAGTGCGGCTGATTTTGGAGGCTTGCTGAAGGGACAAGACACAAATGAGTGTCGGGATGTATTCCGACGTGCGGATAGAAGGCGATTGCAAAGGTATCAATACGAAATACGGAAAAGTAACTGTATTGAGCTTTCGTTCGAAATACCTTAGCGGTCACCACGCCGGTCGCAGCCTACCCGGTTATCAAAACAAGGACTGACATCATGAAAACTACTTTGGTCTGCTCTGGCGGACTGGATTCCGTGTCTCTGGCGCATGCGTTGGCGGAACAGGGCGCGCTGTCGCGTCTCGTCTCGTTCGACTATGGCCAGCGGCATACGAAAGAGCTGGAATTTGCCGCCGCCTGCGCCATGCGGCTGGACGTACCGCATCACGTGATCGACCTGCGCTCAGTTGGCGCGACGCTGACCGGATCGGCGCTGACCGACGATCTGGATGTGCCTGACGGGCATTACGAAGAAGAGACGATGAAGGTCACGGTGGTTCCGAACCGCAATGCCATCATGCTGACCATCGCCTATGGCATCGCCGCGGCGCAGGGGGATGATACGGTGGCAACAGCGGTGCATGGCGGTGATCACTTCATCTATCCCGACTGCCGCCCCGGATTCACCGATGCGTTCGATGCGATGCAACGCGCGGCGTTGGAGGGATATGCGGATGTCGCCCTGCATGTCCCATTTGTTCACAAGTCGAAGGCTGATATCGTTGCCGAGGGCGCGCGGGTAAACACGCCGTTTGATCAGACGTGGTCCTGCTATAAGGGGGGCGATCTGCATTGCGGGCGATGTGGCACGTGCGTGGAACGGCGTGAGGCATTTGATCTGGCAGATGTGCCTGACCCGACCCCCTATACCGACCCCGAGTACTGGCGGCAGGCGGTGGAAAGGAAACGCGCCTGATGTACCGGATCACCAAGGAATTCCACTTCTCCGCTTCGCATCAGCTGATTCATCTGCCCGACGACCACCAATGTGCGCGGATGCATGGACATAACTATATCGTCGTGGTCGAACTGGCCTCGGCTAACCTCAACAGCGACGGGTTCGTGCGGGATTATCATGAGTTGAAACCGCTCAAGACCTATATCGACGATACGTTTGACCACCAGCATCTGAATGATGTGCTGGACTGCGTGACCACGGCGGAGAACATGGCGCGGCACTTCTTTGACTGGTGCGCGGCGCGCTGGCCCGAAACGGCTGCGGTGAAAGTGTCGGAAACACCCAAGACCTGGGCCGAGTACCGTCCATGACACTGCGCATCTCTGAAATCTTTGGCCCCACCGTTCAGGGCGAAGGCGCGTTGATCGGCCAGCCCACGGTATTTGTGCGCTCGGGCGGGTGCGATTTCCGCTGCTCGTGGTGCGACAGCCTACACGCAGTCGACAGCGCCTTTCGTCAGGACTGGACCGTGATGAGCACCGAAGACGTCTGGGCTAAGGTTGAAAACCTGTCCGGCGGGCGGCCTCTGACCGTATCCTTGTCAGGCGGCAACCCAGCTATTCAGGACTTTGGCCCGCTGATCCAGCGCGGCCTGAATGCGGGGTATGCCTTTGCCTGCGAAACCCAAGGCTCACTTGCGAAGCCGTGGTTTGCCGATCTGGCGATGCTGGTCCTCAGTCCAAAGCCCCCCAGCAGTGGTGAGCAAATGGATTGGGCCGCGTTTGACGCCTGTCTGACCGTCCGCCCTGCCAACACAGTGCTGAAGATCGTGGTCTTCGACGATGCAGATTTCCGTTGGGCGAAGGATGTGGCCGGGCGTTATCCGGACTTGCCTTTGTATCTGCAACCCGGCAACCCGGAAACCGACCCCGACTTGCCGGTTGATCTTGATCAGGCCACCGGGCGGCTGGAATGGCTGATCGACAAAACCCTTAACATCGGATGGTTCACCCCACGCATCCTGCCTCAGCTGCACGTTCTGGTCTGGGGCAACAAACGCGGCGTATAAGCGAACTGGAGACGGATATGAGCGATATCTACGGCAACCTCACACAACTGGGCGGCGACACCGTCCTGCCGACTAATCCCGAAGAGGCGGTTCTGGAGCGTGTGCAGAACCCGCAAGCCGATGTGGACTATAATGTGCGGTTCACCGCGCCCGAGTTCACCTCGCTCTGCCCGATGACGGGACAGCCGGACTTTGCTCATCTGGTCATCGACTACGTGCCGGGTGATTGGCTGGTCGAAAGTAAATCGCTGAAGCTGTTTCTTGGTTCATTCCGCAACCACGGTGCATTTCACGAGGATTGCACCATCTCAATTGCGCGTCGTCTGCAAGAGTTCCTAGAGCCCCGCTGGCTGCGGATCGGTGGTTACTGGTATCCCCGTGGCGGCATTCCTATCGACGTGTTCTGGCAAACCGGGCCAATGCCCGAGGGTGTCTGGATTCCAGATCAGGGTGTCCCGCCTTATCGGGGGCGGGGTTAGGCACAGTTGTTCTCTACCAGCGAAAGCCAGAATGACTGATCCCGCGAAGCCTTCGAAGAGCGGCCATTCGAAAGTCACGCAGCATCCGTCAAAGTGGGCTCCATTGAGATATTTTCCGCACGTATGACATCACGTATGACATATAGTTGCTTTAAGTCCGCTTTCGGCGATGGTTTTGGTGCATTATCATGAAGCGATCGCTCAACCGGAGATCGCTTCACATAACACCCATTCTCAGGAGCACGGCTGAAGCCGCAAAGTTAAAATGTCCCACATTAGCCTGTCTGACGTCAGCACCAATGGGACAGTTTAGGTCGATTTGATAAGAGAGGGTTTCTGGCTCATCGTAACCGCCAAGGAGTGGAGATGAGAAAGAAACCC
>NZ_JBQFUV010000028.1:0-16749 GCF_056539365.1 Ruegeria sp. BB7
GTATCGAGGTGGCGCACATGATCCGCAAGGGCCAATTCACGCCCGGACTCTGTCCATTCAAACAATTCGCTGAGCTGGCCGCCTAGCTCCGATCCGATCCGATTCTTGAAACAGCTCGTCGTGCTCAAAACTTTGCAACAGAACCCTGTAGACTTCACCTCTGTAAAGGTGAGCCAAGGCACCTATCTCGGCTGCCGAAAATTCCTTGGTTTCACTTGTAGTTGAGTCGCTCATATCTCTTCCAGATATTGCTGCTATGACGTTGCATGCGATAGCGAAGATTTCTGTGGTAAAACCATCGAGATGAGCACTCGGTGATGTACAAGAGATCACGCAAGTCGTTCAAATTTGGTTTTCTGCTGCTTTTTGCCGAAAGCGTATTTCTCGGAATTGGCTTATCTTAATCCACTGCTTGATGTCCTAGTTAAGAGACCATTCGGAGTTTAGGAACGGTTGATCTGCCATTCACGAGCTTTAGGGCTGGTGAATGGCATTTCTGGGGTTAGACGGAGAACCGTTCGGATTTTGTGGATTCGTTAACTGATCTGATACTCGTGAGCAGCAGCAACTGCGGTTTTCAGATTGTCCCAGTTAACTTCCGCTGGCACTGTACAGTCCGCTGCAAGCATAAACTTGTCAGGACGTTCATCGCAGGCGCGACGAACGTCAGCTATGATCTCCTGCTCTGTTCCATTCAGGATGGCGCCCTTCCGCAGCAAGCCACCCATGAATGGCCGATTGAACAGCGCGGACACGTCTTTGCCGGACATGCCCCCTTTGTCCAGCTCTAACCCGCAACTAATCACGTGACCGGGGTAGTCCAGATACGGTTCATAATCGACATATATATCCTGATAATCACAGACATGTAGAACGTTGAATTCGCAGTTTTTCTCGATCTCTTTCATGAGCACCAAATCATACGGTTTGATGTTTTCAATGAACACAGAGATGTCGTCGTAATTGTTCCGACCACCACCTTCAGTCGAATGATAAAAGCCATCCACCCCGAGTTTGATGCACTCTTTGACAAAGATCATAAGGCTTTCAGAAATGATTTCGAGGCCTTTTCGGGCGGCTTCCGGGTTTTCCAGAAGATGGGGAGTGAATCTTTTACTTGTGTGAACCGCACACATGAATGGCGAGTAAAGAGTCGCCATAACAACCGCGTTCTTTTTGGAAGATTTCACTAATTGCTCGACGACATATAGCTGTTCTTCATAAAACTCTTTTCCGTAACACGGGATCTTTTCCCAATCTTGCGGGTTCGTGATTTCCGGAAGAGTCGGGAAAACATTTTCGTACTGGACTTTCAGCACGTCCATGTCGGTGTATTCAAAATACTCAAGGTGTTTTTGCACTGCGGCATCGCCACGGTGGAACTTGGGGTCGAAATGGATAAAGAAGGCCGCAGGGATGCTCCTTTGCGTCGTTCCTTTATCGAGTAGTCCAAGGACGCGTTCTCGCTTGTTCATGTGCTTCTCTCATTACAGTAAGTAGTGGTGTTTGGTAGGCGCTACAGGTTAGAACAGCTCCAACGTCATGAGATCTTTGCCATAAACGATCTCTCCGCCAAAATTTTCGCGAATTGCCGCCATGCCGCGTTCGTAATTTGCGGGTTCATCAAAGTATCCAGCCTGATGGCTTAGAACGAGTTTCTTGATCCCTGCATCTCGGGCCGCGATGCCGATTTCGGTCGTTCCAGCTACGAGAGGTCCGATGATTTCTCCGTCAATGTCGCTCGGTCCGCGACAATGTGCGACCCAAACATCTGCGCCCTTGATCAGATCAGCGACAGGGGGGATCATTCCAGTATCACCAGTGAGGGCAATATCGCCCTGCGGAGTATTAACTCGGTAGGAAATGCTGTTCAGTTCGGCCGGGAAGTGATGGACTTCCCCCGTCGAAATGGACCACCCATTCCCTTCAATGCGATCGCCGGGCACAATCTCATTGACTTCGTACTGCGGTCTTGGACGCGGCAATTTCCCACCACGCCGTTCATAAAGGTACAGGCTTGAGGCGTTTGAAATCCGCGAGTGGATATCGTCTTTGTATGCGCCATCAGCACCGATTAGGCGATCTACAATCCAAGCTGTGGGGCTTGGTCCATAAATTTTAAGGTCTTTTTGATCGCGTCCCATCTGATCCCAACGCACAAGCAAGAAACAAGGAAGATCCGCGTTATGGTCAAAGTGGTGATGCGTCATGAACAAATGGCCGAAATTAGTTGGATCAAGGCCCATTTGAGCGATTTTGTGCATCGCGGCTGGTCCACAATCGAACATCAGATACTGATCGTCGATCTGAAGGATATGGCAGGTACCAAATGAGTGCTTTGATGGTGTTGGCGTGCCCGTACCGACCAGGTGCAGTTTGATCATGATGGGTTTCCTATTGTTTTACTTGTGGTTCTTGGTCCAGCTTTTGGTCCGAATTGTTGGAAGCCAAAGCGCGCCCGAGTTCGCGGTCGAAGATTTATCGGGAAACAGGAAACTACTGCCTAGCTCTATGAGGTTGTTCTCTAGCTAAGTGGTTTGCGTCTAGTTTCATACCTGTCCATTAGTAGTGGGCTTCGGGCGGATGGGAGTGGGGGTTCCGCCCGAAACCCTTTTCAAAGTAGCTGCGTTCAGGAAACGCCTAGGGAGGTGGGCTTTCTACTTGAGAACTCCAACTTCTTTGAAATAGCGAGCTGCTCCTGGATGTAGCGGTGCTGCGTTGTTGAAAACAGCGCCTTCAGGAGTGACTCGCGCGGTCATTGCACTCACGCTTGCGAATTCGTCCAAGTTGCTGAACAGGGCTTTTACAGCTTCATACATCAGCTCTTCGTCGAACTCTTCGTGTGCGATGATGCTCATGTTGAAGCCAATAGCCTCAACCGGATCGCTATTGAGTTGGTTTTCGCCATAGACATCCTGGTCGATGGCAACAACTGCAGCGCCCGGTAGACGATCTGTGATCCGCTGAGCAGTTTCTTCGTCCTGGACTTCAAGCATCCGAATGTCTTTGTAGAGCGCGATATCGCTCACAACGGCGTATGGAGGAGCTGACCCCCAAAACGCTGCATCAATGTGACCATTACGTAGTTGGTCTGCCGCGTCCCGCGCTGATACGAACCGGAAATCAGAATTGTCTTTAGTGACTCCGTGTTCTTCCAAAATTGCGGATGTGATGTTGATCATCGAGCCGCCTTTGGCGTCTACGGCAATTCGTTTTCCTTCCAGATCAGCGATGCTTTCAATCCCAGAGTCGCCCAGCACTACAAGCTGGATTACCGATCCAGGCCAAGAGAATACTGTGCGTACTGATTGGTACTCGTCAGCCTTTCCTTCAAACTGACCTTTTCCATCCATCGCATCATGCAGGGCTGGATTGAGAGTAAATCCCAGGTTGGTGCCACCAGCCGCTACCTTGTTGATATTGATGATGCTGCCACCGGTTGTCACGGTAACTTCAAGGTTATCCATCTCATCGGCCCATTCTTTGGCCATTGCAGTACCCATCACGTACCACCCTGCGCCCAGTGATCCAGCTGATAAGGTGGACCTGGTAACCTCTTCAGCTGAAGCCATACCCGCTATAGATAGAGCACCGCTGATTAAGCCAATACCGATAGTTTTTCTAAGATCCCTCAACATATTAGTTCCTTTCCTGTTGTGAGCAATTTTTGTTGCTTAGTGGGTTTGGTTATGTCCGCGAGAGAATGCGGTCGCCTTCGAAGCAGAAAATTCTATTGATCATTGAGCTTCTCTCTTGGGCCTGGCGCCAAGTTGCGTGCTGAACACGAAGTTGACGACGAAACACGCTGCAAATGTGCCTAGTCCGATCAAGTTCACCGACGAGTCCGGGAAAATAAGCATCAAACCGGCGAGCAGGAAAATTCCTCTGCTGATGATGTGCAAGGTGGCTCGCAGATATCCTTCAAGACAGAGAGCAAAGCTCGCGATACCGACCAGGCACATTGTGGTCGCCCACAGAATCTCAGAGGTTGTACCCATGAGTAGTAGCGCGGGATTGTAGGCAAACATGTACGGAATTACGAAGCCAATGGACCCTACCCAAAGCGCAAGCATTGCCGTCCTAACCGGGTTTGATCCTGCAATACCGGCCGCAGTGTACGCGGAAATACAAACAGGAGGCGTAATCCCTGCCAGGCTTGCAAAGTAGAAGACAAACATGTGGCTCGCCAGCGGTGTAAGTCCCAGTTTCTGCAGCGCGGTGCCAGAAACCACTACCACGAGTAGGTATGCTGGCAATACGGGCATACCCATGCTCAAGATCATTGCAGCAACCATTGCCATGGTCAGTGCATAAAAAAGATTTGCTTCCGCGATTGAGCTAACCAAGATGCTAAACTTAACGCCAACTCCGGTCAGAGCGATGATGCCAATGATGATGCCGATGGATGCGAGGCAGCCGAACAACATCAACGAATTTCGAGCAGTCGTATCGCAAATATCCAGATAAGCCTTTGGGGTTCTGTTCGGTTTACCCGTCAGCAGCATGAGCGCCAGCATGAAGACTACCGAATAGAAGCATGAGTAGGTTGGAGTGAACCCGCGCATCAACAATAGAATGAGCAATCCAACCGGCAGGAAGAAAATCCCACCCTTTTTAAACGTCTCAAACAGAGGCGGGGCTTCACCTACCGGGATTGGCTGGATATCGTCTTTGTGTGCTCTCAGATACACAATTGCGAACAAGCACATATAGTAAAGCAGGGCAGGAATGGCGGCGGCGGCGGCGATTTGGATGTACGGAACACCGATAATCTCTGCCATCACGAACACGGTCGACGCCATAATTGGTGGTACGATATGCCCACCTGTCGATGCAACGGCCTCGACTGCGCCGGCAAACGCGGGTCTGTAGCCCACCTTTGACATCAGCGGAATAGTAAATGTACCTGTTGTCAGAACGTTACTTGCACCGCTTCCCGATATGCTTCCGAACAGACCACTGGCGAAGATCGCAGATAGCGCAGGGCCGCCACGCAATCGCCCAACTAGCGCCAGTCCGATTTTGACAATCGAGTTCCCTAAGCCGGATACTTCAACCATCGTCCCGAACAAGAGGAAGATGAAGATAACATTGACCATCACGTTCAGTGCCAGCCCAAAGATACCCTCATTGCTGAAGTAGAGGTAGGAAACCAGTTCACCCAGCGGGTAGCCCGGATGGCCAAAATTTCCAGGTATGTAATTTCCAAAAAGCGCGTAAGCGATAAACGCCATAACGACCCAAAAGAACGCAGGTGGCGTAACTCTGCGAGCTGCCTCGACCACGCACAAGAAACCCGCAGAAAACGCCAGAACGTCCCATGTGTTAGGGTTTCCGAGACGGTAGACAAGATCGTCTTCTACCCAAATGATGTAGGTAATGCTCAATATATTTGCCATGAAGAACAAAGCGTTGATCAAAAATAAGACGCTGTTGACCGCTCCGTTTGAGCTGGGCACAGCTTTCATCGGGACAGTTAGAAAAATAATTGCGAAGGCGATCATCAGTGGCAAGCCACGTTGAATGGAATCCGTCATCGTTCCAAACCCGGCCGTATAAACCAGGAATAGTGTCAAAATTCCCCCTAAGGCGTAGGCAACACGCTTGTTGATCCCGACGCCTTGAGATTGTTCTGCGGCTTCATCCATTTTTCTCTCCCTAGAGTTGGATCATTCCCTTTCGGGGTAACGGCTGGGGTGATCCACATCCCGCCAGTGCTAGACTTTTTGCCTGCATTTACTCTGTGCCTGCTTCATGCAGATCCGGTTGCCAGATTACTTCCCCCAAAAATGGCAAAACCGACTTGCCCCTTTAGTATCATAATTTACAAAATAGTATACGGTTTTGTCAATATGGATTTTGAATAATTGCTTAATTGCGGTAAACAGCCTAACATTCAAGTTAGACGGGATCTAAAATTGGCTAATCGTACACGATTTATGATATATGGTGTATGTTGTTGAGGAGACTGGTTAGAATGAAAAGTGTAGAAGTCCGTTCAGGCCGCGATGGTTCGGAGAGCGCTGCGGATCCAATATATGCTGACCTGAAAGAAAGAATTCTCTCCGGCGATCTTCCGGGCGAAACTCCTCTTCGGCAAGACAGTATTGCAGTGAATTATAACGTAAGCAAAATTCCGGTTCGGGAAGCCTTGAGGCGACTGGAAAACGAAGGTTTGGTTACGTTCAGGCCGCGCCGAGGTGCCATTGTACGGTCACTTTCGAATGACGAAGTCCTTCATCTGATGGACATTCGCATTGCACTGGAATGTCGGGCGTTGGAACTCGCCGTTCCCAACATGATTGAGTCTGATTTCACTTCCATCCGCAAGTTGCTGGACGATTACGCTGTTCGCACAGAAGTTTCGGAATGGAGCGAATTGAACCAACAGTTTCATCAAGCGATTTACGAACCATGCGGGAATCGTGAAATTCTTACATTGATTGCAAGCGTCCAACAAAAACTTGGTCGCTACCTAAGAATACTCGTAACCGAAATCCGGGGACTTCAGCGTCCGATGCGTGAACATGCTGAAATTTTGACAGCCTGCGAAGATGGCCGAACCGAGGACGCAGTTCAGCTTTTACGGAGACATATTGAAACGACAAAGAAGGAAGTTGCCGCGCATTTGCTTCGCGGAAACAAGACTTCACTTGGGGCGTAAAAGAGGCCGAGCTGATCGACCTCATTTTGTTCTATAGACTAAACAAATCGCGCCAATTCGCGTTATGCAATTTCAATCTCGTCCGCACTTATTGCAAAACGCGCGGTCGAAGCGTCCACGGAATAACTTTTTTCCAACTCATCCAATCGCGTAGTTAGATCGTTGACGCAGTCGACAATATACTTGGCTTTGTCGTCACTCATCAGGTAGCTGAAATTCAATCGAACCCAGCCCGGCTTTTCAAGCTCTTTCCCCTGTTGCAGATCGCAAAACAGTTGCTCCGACTTTTCTTCTCCAATGTTCAGCAAGTGATGGGCATATGGTCCGGCGCAAGCACACCCGCCGCGGGTCTGTATCCCATAAACATCACTAAGCATTCGTGTGAAAAGCTGATGGTGGAACCTCGATCCATCCTTGCGTTTTACAAGGAAAGAGAAGATCGGAAGGCGGTTTTTGTGATGAGTGCCAAGCAAAACTAGTTGTGGGTTTGCCCTCCATGACTCGAGAGCCAAGCAGTTAAGCTCATAATTTCGCTTTGAAATATACTCTTGAGTTAGCGTGTCTTTGACAATGAAAGCCAGCGCCGCCCGGATGTCGCCTACTACATTTGGAGTTCCGGCTTCTTCTCGAGCGGCAAGGTTCTCGGTGTAATTGTGACCCCAGGGTGATACGAAAGTTACGGTACCGCCGCCCGGCCAAGTTGGTTCGCATGCGTCAACAGCCCTGTTTCGAACGATCAGAACGCCTGAGGACCCCGGCCCACCAATGAATTTATGGGGCGATACCACTACGGCATCTACTTGGCAGTCTAAGGACGGGTTCATGTCGATTGACAAGTAAGGTGCGCCACCGGCGTAGTCCCAAACCGAGAGAGCGCCATGGCGCTTCAACAGTCGGGTCGTTTCAATGGGATCGGTGATGACACCAGTTACGTTTGACGCAGCTGTAAAACTTCCGATTTTCAGATCGGCGTCCTCATGCTCGAGCAGCGCGGCCTCCAAAGCAACCAGGTCCGGACCGCCGCATTCCCCTTCTGGAATTGATACGACGACCGCATTGCTTTCGCGCCAAGGCAAAATGTTTGAATGATGCTCGTATGGCCCAATGAAAACGACAGATTTCCGTACTTTATTTACTCCAAAAAGAGTAACCAGCCGATTCAATCCAGATGTAGCACCAGAGCCAGTAAAGATGACCGAACACCGATCCGTGGCATTAGTCAGCCGCGCTATTTCTGACCGCGCTGCAGCGCGAAGGCGCGTCATATAAGAACCACAGTACGAGGCTTCAGTATGACTGTTTGCATAAAAGGGCAGGACCCTGTTCTGGACGTAATCTTCAATTTGCTTCAACGCACGTCCCGAGGCGACATAGTCTGCATATGTCAGCCTTACGTCCCCGAGCAGGCCGGGGATCAGAGCGCCTTCTCCGATAACTCCTTCGTGGATGGAGCCCACGATATTTTCGGATTTTAGCGAGTTTCGAAATTGCTCCAACGTCATTTCACGCCTCCCATTGCGACGCGCGCATTTCACTTAGGGCAAGAACCCTGAACTCTTAAGTCTTGTGGTTACCAGGTCGCGTCCAGAGCAGCCCAAGTTGTTTTCAGTTCGGTGTAGTTATCCAAAGCATAAGCAGAACGGTCGCGTCCCAGCCCGGATTCCCTTGTGCCGCCAAACGGAGTTCCAATGTCACCCAACTCGTAGGTGTTTATTGCGACAGTTCCGATCCGCAGTCGATTGGCGACCTGGAAAGCCTGCGCCATGTCGTTCGACCACACAGCTCCGGCAAGCCCGTAGCGTTGCGCATTCACCAGATTGATTGCTTCATCGACGCTATTGACATTCGTGCTGACCAATATGGGTCCGAACACTTCTTCGGTGAATATTGCATCGTCTTGGGGTACGTCTGTCAGCAAAGTTGGCTGATAGAATGCACCAACCTCGCCAATGTCTTTTGGGTTGCCGCCACAGGCGACATTCACGCCTCGCTGTGCCGCCGCCTCAACAGCGGCATGGACGCCCTTCATATGGTTGGCGTCAATCATGCTCGACAGGTTTATTTCTGGATTATAAGGATTTCCGATCGTCAGGCTTTGGAACCTGGCTTGAATCTTTTGCAACAGTTCGTCGTGCCCGTCGCCAACAAGGATTAGCGATGCGCCAGCATCACATACCTGACCCTGGTGATAGGCGATGCCCCAAACAATCTGCTCTACCATCTGATCACTGGCGCAATCAGGACTGAGAACGATATGGGGGCTTTTCCCGCCTGCCTCCAAGCTTACCTTTTTCATCCCATTCGAAGCCGCGACTCCCATGATATGTGCGCCGACCTCGGTCGAGCCGGTGAAGGCAATAGCATGAATGTCCGGGTGGCGGACCATGGCTTCTCCAGTTACGCGCCCATTACCGGTAACGACTTGGAAAACACCTTCTGGAATACCGGCTTCAAGAGCCAGATCGGCCAGTACGAGAGCATTCAACGGGCTCAATTCCGGGGGCTTCAGAATGACTGAATTACCAGCAGCCAACGCTGGAGCGACTTTGGTAACGGCCATCATCAATGGGAAGTTCCAGGGTGTTATCGCGCCGACAACTCCGATTGGCTCGCGGCTGATCAGGCCGAGCCGATCAACTGAGGAGGGCGCAATCTCACCATAGATTTTGTCAATAAGCTCTGCATACCAACGCAGTCGAACGATTGATTGCGCCACGTCGACATTTCTCGCCTCACGAAGCGGGCGACCAGAGTCGATGGTCTCGATCTGTGCCATGCGCTCAGCGTTAGCTTCCATAAGGGCGGCCAAATTCAGAAGACGCTCTCGCCTGTCACGCGGATGCATGCGGGACCACGTACCTTCATCGAAGACCCTGTTCGCTACAACAACAGCTTTGTTGACTTCTTCCTTCGAACAGATTGGAAGCTGCCCAAGTGCGCCTTCGGCAATCGGTGACTTGACCTCGAAAGAGCTTTCCGAATCTGTATGGACATTTTCGCCGATGCGCGAGCCCAGCTTTGGCAAGAGTGTAGTGTCAAATTCCAACATTTCGCTTTCAATCCAAGTCGCTAGTTTAGAGCAGCACCTCACAACGCAGAGATTGCGACGTTTGACGGGAGTGTGCTTTCCAGATCATATCGTATACGATACAGAAAATAGATATACTAAAATGAGAAACTTGTAAACCTTATTGGCAATCAACCCTGTACTAAAAATCGGATTTGGCGTTCGCTCAGATCAGACGGACGGTAGTGGTGTCCGTGTGCACTCGTGGTTTGGGGAGCAGTGACACATGAAGGGACTGGTCACTCCGGATATTGCAAAAACACCCAGCTACGATTGTGCTACGCGAAACCAACGCAGCGCCAGCTAGATCAGTAACTGAATTACAACCTGAAAAAGGCCAGTTCAAATCGACTGGCACAGTCTATGACTATCCAGAACTGCTGCATAAAGGCCCCGGTCAGACACGGCATCACCAATCCTGAACAGAGCGTATTTCCCATTTGCTCCATCGACCTTCAGAAGGGACGGCTGTTCCTGATTATTGAGCGCTGCAGTATAGTCCAAAGCCCCGTTGTTCTCGGATCGATGTTTCAGGCTATCAAATAAGTCATCGTTTGGAACTGTACCCGCTTCGACAATGATCTGATGGTAGCAGCGAGTTTGGGTCTTGCCGCTGTATTCGTGTACAAACACAGCTTTCAGTTCGCTACCTTTCCGGTTGATAGATTTCAGACGTAGATCGGAAAGCAATTTAACATCCATCTGGTGGAGGTTTCGCAGATGGATAGCATGATTTGTGACGCCGACATTCTCGGCAATCATTCTGTCGGGTGTAATCAGGTCAACCTTTGTGTTCTCGCGCCCTGCGATAAACTCCGCGCAGCTTGGGCCACTTTGACTACCTGTTTCATCATAGACTAGCACCTTTCCATTCGGCGCAACCTCGCCGGACATGACATCCCAAACGCTAAAACCGAATTGTTCGGCTCCATCAATCATTCCAGATTCTGGCATTCCACCATTGGCAAGCAATACCACGTCCGGGTGTTCATCGAGAATGTCGCTCTTTTCCGCAAAAACGTTGAAGCGGAAATCGACTCCTAAAGCTTCACACTGATCATATTGCCAACGTGGAATCCCAATCATATTTGATCGCCACGGCGTGCGGGCAATATAATTCACTTGACCGCCTGGCTGACTTTGCGCCTCGAACATCACCACTTTGTGGCCACGTTCAGCGCAGATCCTGGCAGCTTCCAGCCCTGCCGGTCCCGCGCCCACAATGACAATTTTTCTTTTTTGAGGAGCCTGTCTTATTGAATGACTAAGTATTTTCTCTCGCCCGGTTACCGGGTTGTGAAGGCATAATGCGTCGCCGCCACGATAGATTCTATCGATACAATAACCCGCACCGACGCAAGGCCGAATAGCGTCGTCTTGCCCAGCCAAATGTTTTCGAACCAGATGTGGATCTGCGATATGCGCACGCGTCATACCGACCAAATCAACGTGACCTTCGGCAACCGCGAAATTGGCAGTAGCAAGATCTGCGATGCCGGCAGCGTGCACTACCGGGAGTTGAACCGCACGTCGAACTTTGCCCGCAAGTTCTATGAACCGCCCTGACGGAAAAGCCATAGAAGGGACGGTTTCTGCGACTCCTGCTTTCGTCCAATTGGCACCGCCAGAAACATTCAAGCAATCGAGCAGACCTGACTCAGCATATGCCTTTGCAATGGCGATGCCTTCATCTTCGGAAATCCCTCCGTCAATAAACTCATTTACCGAAAGGCGAAGGCTGATAACAAAGTCGTCGGGAATTCTGGCGCGAATACCTTCAAGTACCTCCAGGCCAAACCGAATGCGATTTTCAATCGATCCTCCATATTCATCTGAACGCTGATTGGATAGAGGACTCCAGAACTGCCCGATCAAGTGACCCGACGCCAGCAGTTCAACTCCATCAATCCCTCCATCCAGGCATCGCTGTGCAGCGGTAGAATAGTCCTCAACCACTCGACGAATATCCGAATGCTCAAGCAACTTGGGTATGGCGCCATGTGCCGGTTCGCGTATGGGCGAGGGGGCAATTGTTGGCAGCCAATTCCCTGATGTTGGGCGAGTTCGCCTGCCCGCATGGCTGAGTTGACACATCAATCCAACGTCATGCGCATGAATGCGATCGGAAAAAGCCCGAAGGTGGGGTACGATATCATCGCTCACCAGGTTCAGCTGCCCAAAGGATGGAGGTGAATCCAGCGAAACCGATGACGCGCCACCAAACATGGTTAACGAAAGGCCACCTGCAGCTTTCTCTTCGTGATAGCGCTGGTACCGTTCCATCGGCATGCCGTTTTCAGCATAGGCTGGAGCATGGGAGGTGCTGATGATGCGATTTTTTAGTGTCAGGTGCCCCAGCCGGAAAGGTTGAAATAGGGACTTGTAAGGTGTTTCTGGCATGATGCGATCCGCTTGTCCTGTGTGAAACTTGGTTCGCGTAGTTACTGGGTTTGGTAGGCGGGCCGAGAAGATTGATCGCTAAGCTTGCCGGATGATTTTTGACTGAGTTAAGTCACCGCTCTTGATCAGTGTTAGGCATAGCTCAGACCACTTGGAGAGGTGATCGTTGAATGGGGAGGCAAGCAGAACTGGTGTTGCAACAAAGCCAGTGTCAGTGAGAGCAAATGGACGACAGCCGGATTGTCCAATTTCAGTAAGAAAAGCTCTTCTGTGCCTCCCCGCTTGCTTGCAGGTAGACTTCGTTATCGTCATCTGCTTGCAATTGTTGCCGATGCACGGTTCGCGTAATTTTCGCTGAGCATCGTTCGACAAGTGGTTTGATTGGTTGGGCGCAGCAATTGACCCGCTTTTTTCGCGTTGATCGCCTGCACGTATGAACCTGTGCCCTCTTGCCTGGCAAGAAACCCAATTATTGATTTGCAGGCTTTTGCTTTGCGCGAACCAGTAACCCGGGTGGTCAATTGCCGATCCGGGCGGCAATGAGTGGGGTTTTTGATGGCTACACCTTCCAGGAAGCCAGCCACGACAAATTAGTGTCTCAAACTCACGGGGTGGCATTTTATTGCACCTTGGTTTGGATTTGATCCTTGCAAATCGTATACCATTTTGCAATTATAAGATACCCAGTCAAGCGAAATCTCACGATTCTGAGGAAGGCAAAGCTACCTTGATAAAGCTGCTTCGAAAATCCCTCAACGAGTTTGGAGCTGATCTGCGCCCGGCGTTTCGTAAGTCATCGGAGAATGCGAATGAGCTCGGAAATTCGCCAATGTTCCCGACGGCGATCTGCGAATGCCGAAGGCTGATCAGCCTTGTGGGCAAGCTCGATTTGATCGTTGCGTTGTATTCTGCGCGATCGACCTGGCCTGATCTTCAGGGCAAAGGTTTTGCTCAGCGTCTCTGGTTGATTGGGAACGGTTTCAACAAAATAGGCACGCAATTTTGTTGCCCCGCGAACGGGCTAACACTTTCCGCTTGCCAGGATCGGATAGAATTGCCCGCCTTATGGTTGGACACTTCGTCAACTCGCGCCCGGTCAAACAGTGCGCTGGGAAAACTTACCGGTTTCTCCGAAAAAAAATGAGCTGAAGACAGCTCACAGTTCACATGAATTGGTACAAAATAAGGACCATGTAGGATGTCATCCTCACGCAAAATTGCCATCATCGGCACAGGAATTGTTGGGATAGCTACCGCTTACTATCTGGCGCGCCGATATGGCATCGAAAATATTACGTTAATCGACCGAGACCAGCCCATGTCTTTCACTTCGGCGCAGTCAGGTGAGAATTACCGTAACTGGTGGCCGCATCCGGCGATGGTTTCGTTCACAAACCGCAGCATCGATCTGCTGGAAGAAATTGCGCGTGAAAGCGACAACCGCATTAACATGAACCGTCGGGGTTATGCTCTGGCGACCCGTGAAACCGACATAAGTAACTTTGTAGAGCAACTAACAAACGGCCTCGGAGAAGATGCGTCCCGGTTGCTGCGTTTTCATACCGACGATACTTCGAAGACGTATCATTCATTCCAATCGCCAGATTGGGAAGGTGTGCCGGATGGTGTTGACATTCTTCAAAACCAGAACCTGATCAGAAAACTCTTTCCCAATTACGATCAAGAAATACAAACACTTATTCACATTCGCCGCGGCGGCGACATTAGCGGCCAACAGTTGGGGATGCATATGCTGGACTACCTGCGCCAAACTGGCGCGAAGCGAGTGGTAGGTCAAGTAGAGGGGATAACCAAAAAGCAACTCTATCGTATCGAGGTTTCTCAGGCAGATGGAACGCAGGTAATAGAAGCCGATCAAATAGTGAATGCTGCGGGGCCATTCGCCGACAAGATTGCTAAGATGCTGGATGTCAAGTTGCCTGTCTACAACACTTTCCAACAGAAAATTGCATTCGAGGACACACAAGGGGCGATCCCCCGCACACAACCGTTTTCGATTGATCTCGACTCGCAAGAGATTGACTGGACAGACGAAGAACGCGACATGTTGGCGTCAGACCCCGAATTCTCGTGGTTGGCGGATGAGATGCCCGGAGCGATTCACTGTCGTCCCGATGGTGGCGACAATGGCAAGTGGATCAAGTTGGGTTGGGCGTACAATGAATCTGCTGCTGAGCCCACGTGGGAACCGCCGCTGGATGACAATTTCCCTGAAATTGTTTTGCGCGGCGCAGCACGGTTGAATCCAGCCCTAAAAGCCTATTACGGCAAACTGCCTCGCAGCACGCACCACTATGGTGGCTGGTATACAATGACTGAAGAAAATTGGCCTTTGATAGGCCCGATGGGCGCAGAGGGGGCCTTTATGAACTGTGCTATGTCCGGCTTTGGGACCATGGCTGCGTGCACTGGGGGTGAACTTTGTGCCGCTTGGGTCGCAGAAGACAAGCTGCCTGACTATGCAAAGGGATTTTCGCTGCAGCGATACGAAGATCAGGCGTTGATGGCTGCGCTCCGCGATGCCGACAAAGGTGTGCTCTGACAAATGGATGAGAATATGAAGAACATAGTGCTCGTTGGTGCAGGTCGTATGGGCGGCTCAATGCTGCGCGGGTGGCTAGAAGCTCTGGATTCCGATTTCAGCTTTTGGGTCGTCGATCCACATGCCGGCTCGTCCCTGGACGAACTCTTGGTAAGCACGAATTCAAATCCAAGTGTTGTGCACGTGAAGGAAACGGCCCATCTACCTGCGGAAATGACTGCCGATGCAATTGTCATGGCAACAAAACCAAATTTGGTGGTGGGCGCCCTGGAAGGGTTGAAAAAACACATCGGCAAAAACACAGTCGTATCCTCAGTTGCCGCAGGTGTATCTCTGGAAACTCTGAAAAGTGCTACGGATGGGTCCGTCGCTTCCGTCAGAGCAATGCCTAATATTGGGGCCACTGCAGGATGCGCGATCACTGCGGCTGTTGCTTGCAAAGATTGTAGTGACGACCAGCGTGCACTTATCAACATGTTATTCCAAGCCATAGGTAGCTTCACTTGGCTTCAGAACGAAGAACATATGCACGTTGTGACGGCAATCTCTGGCAGTGGGCCAGCCTATTTCTTTGCTATGTGTGAGGCCATGATCAATACTGCTCAGGCGCATGGTTTAGACGAGGAAGCGGCTAAACTACTCGTCATAGGAACTCTCCGTGGTTCAGGGCTGTTGCTGGAAAGAAACCCCGATCCAGCGCATCTGCGTGAGACCGTTACCAGTCCGAACGGCACTACGGCCGCTGGTTTGACTGCTCTACGCGACGAAGGCAGATTGCAGACATTGATGGACGATACTGTTTCGGCAGCAAAAGCTAGATCGAAAGAGCTGGAAAGTTCCGTTTGTTAAATGGCTGACCGTAGTATTGAGATGTGTCCTGAGCACTTGCAATACACTGACGCACACGCAGTG
This sequence comes from Ruegeria sp. BB7, assembly GCF_056539365.1. Classification (NCBI taxonomy): domain Bacteria; kingdom Pseudomonadati; phylum Pseudomonadota; class Alphaproteobacteria; order Rhodobacterales; family Roseobacteraceae; genus Ruegeria; species Ruegeria sp. BB7. Next base: position 15,607 of record NZ_JBQFUV010000028.1, read on the forward strand.
GTAAGAATGATGCGGCAAAAATTTCGTCCGGCAATCCAAGAAACGATGGTTTCACCGATGAATTCCCGAGGCTCAACACAAACCGCTGAACCTGACTAACCGCCAAGACTGTACCGGTGCAATCTGCTCGGGCGGTTTACTGTTCCCTGGGGGTTTGCTTGGAATTTGGAAACGCCACTCGTTATGCTGTCAAGAATGGAGTAGCTTTCGAACATATATAGCGTGTGTGTGCTGGCCTGTTGCCGTTTCGTACCCGCTTGCACGCCAGTTGTTTCGCTGTATTGAACTTGGGCTTCTATTGTAGTTGGTTGGTTCACATGGAATGCGTGTGAACAAAAATGCGAAAGACGACTGGCAATGGGTGAAAACGGACAAGTGAAGCCGACGGCCCAGCCGATCTATGATGAGCTGAAAAAACAGATACTTTCCGGTAAAAGAGCTCCTGGTGAGCCGTTGCGTCAGGATGAAATTGCCCGCCAATACGGCGTTAGCAAAATTCCGGTAAGGGAAGCTCTAATGAAGCTCGAGGTTGATGGCTTTGTCCTCATCCGAAAGAACAAGGGAGCAATTGTCCGCGAAGTTTCAGCCACCGAGATCCTGAACATCATGGACATTCGAGTCGCATTGGAATGCAAAGCTCTGGAACTGGCCATTCCAAATATGATTGCCTCTGATATTGAACTAGCCGGCAAAATTCTTGACGACTACTCAAAGCATTCAGACCCTGCACAGTGGAGCGACATGAATTTGCGGTTCCACCACGCTCTCTATGAGCCCTGTTCCAATCCTCCCCTGCTACGGATGATTTCCGACCTGCAACAGCGCATTGGCCCTCAGCTACGTCTTTTGGTTACTACGGTTACCGGGTTGGAGCGACCTCAGTCTGAACATGCTGCCATTCTTGAGACATGCAGGGTAGGCGATGGCGGCAAAGCCGTCGAGTTGTTGAGAAAACACATCGAAACGACCAAGAAGGAAACTGCAGCGAAACTGCGCAGGATCGACAGGCGAATATAGTTGCTTCGATCGGACAGCATGAGGGTTCTGTTGCAAAGTTTTGAGCACGACGAGCTGTTTCAAGGATCGGATCGGATCGGAGCTAGGCGGCCAGCTCAGCGAATTGTTTGAATGGACAGAGTCCGG
>NZ_JBQFUV010000029.1:0-16693 GCF_056539365.1 Ruegeria sp. BB7
CGCCGCGACATCGACAGAGGTCAAAGATCTGCGCCGCGAGGCACGCGATCTGAAGGAAGTGGTTGCCGAACAGGCTCTTGAACTGCGGTTGCTCAAAAAAGCACGATCGTGCCCTCTCGGCAGCATGCTTTGCATGCGCCTGTCAGGTGACAGATGGGGACGACGATGAATGAGGTATCTGTCACCAGGCAGTCGCTGCTTGCAGTGATGAGAGGGCTGCATCTGAGAAGCTGGAGATCATCCGCCTCGTCGAAGGGTCGCATCTGCCGACCAAGCGTACGTTGGACAAACTCGGCATCCCCAGAACCACCTTCTATCGCTGGTATGACCAGTATTTGTCGGGTGGTCCTGAAGCGCTTGAGGATAGCCGCCCCAAGCCATCACGGGTCTGGAATCGTATTCCGCAGCCGATGTGTGAGAAGAATGAGCCATTGGAACGCCATTGGTCCGAGAGACAATGGCAAATGACCTGGCTCTGAAGGAAAGCGATCTGTCGCCACGCGAACTGGCCATGCAATTCACCGACACGGAAAAGTATTTTGTGTCAGAGGCTTCGGTCTATCGCATCCTCAAGTCTTACGACCTGATCACCAGCCCGGCCTATGTGGTTCTATCGGCGGCCGACGAGTTCCGGGACAAAACCACTCGGCCGAACCAACTCTGGCAGACCGACTTCACTTACCTGAAGGTCATCGGCTGGGGCTGGTTCTATCTATCGACCATCCTCGATGATTACAGCCGCTACATCATCGCTTGGAAGCTCCGCACGACGATGAAGTCGGGCGATGTGACCGACACGCTGGACCTGGCGCTGCAAGCCTCAGGTTGTGATCAGGTGGCGGTTCTGCACAAGCCACGGCTGCTCAGCGACAATGGGTCCAGCTACATCTCTGGTGAGCTTGCCGAATGGCTGGAAGATCAGAAAATGGATCATGTCCGAGGGGCGCCATATCATCCGCGAACCCAAGGCAAGATCGAGCGTTGGCATCAGACTCTCAAGAACTGCATCCTGTTGGAAAACTACTATCTGCCCGGTGACCTCCAGCAACAGATCGATGCTTTCGTCGATCACTACAACCACCGGCGCTATCACGAGAGCCTGCAAAACCTCACACAGGCTGATGTCTGCTTCGGGCGCGGCCAAGCCATTCTGAGACAACGAGAAAGGATTAAACGAAAGACGCACGAAACCCGGCGCTTGCTTCACCGCAAATCCGCCGCATAATCAAAACAACCAGATGCGCCAGATACTCTCTTAGCTCAGGCAGCAATCTGCCCAAAATCCCTGACGACGGACAGGGTCAGTAAGTCAAACGCGGCCGCGTTTGATCTGAACAATGCAGATTGATTGAATTGGAACAGGTTGGTCACACGGCCATCCGCAAACGCAAAAGGCGCCTGGAATTCAGGCGCCTTTTATTGTTTACGGCTGGTCCTCTTACCGGCTGAGCAGCAAATCCGGAAGCCACAGGGCCAGTTCCGGAATGAATGTCGTCAGCATAAGCGTCGGCAGCCAGGCAAACACGATGAAGATCAATGTTGGCCATAACATCTTGGAGACCGGCGTGTCGCAGATCTGAGCCCCGAGATAAAGCAACGGAGCCGTCGGCGGCGTGATATTGGCCATCCCAAGATTGACACCGATGATCGCGGCAAAATGGATCGGATCAACCCCGACACTTTGGGCGATCGGCAACAGGATCGGCGTTGCCAACAACAGGCCCGAGATGTCGTCCATCAGCATTCCGATCAGGATCATTACCACGTTGATCATCAAGAGGATGACGATAGGGTTGTCCGAAACAGAATATACCATGTCCTTGGCCAGCTGCGGAGCGCCCTGCGAGATCAGATTGTCCGACACGATCAGAACCATAAAGATCATGACCATGACCACACCAATGGTCACGCCTGAGTTCTGGATCGTTTGCGCCAGGGTTTTCCAGGTCAGGCCACGATAGAAGTAGATTGCAACCGGGATCGCATAGCAAACCGCGATGCCTGCGGCCTCGGTCGGGGTCATGATACCGCCATAAATACCACCCAGAATGATAAGCGGCATCATCAGCGCGGGCCCGGCCAGGCGGCCTTGACCCAAGAGAGCAGGCATGAACGGGCTAGGACGTTCTGTCAGTTGGATATCGTCATACTTCCGCAACATGAACTGGTTAGTAATGATCAAGAGGGTGATCAGGATGATCGCCGGGATGACCGTAGACAGGAAACATTTCAGCACGTGTTGTTGTGCCACCCAGCCATAAAGAATGTGTGATGAGCTGGGCGGGATCAAAAGACCCAAAGGGCTAGCAGACACGATCAGTGCTGCGGACTGCCCTTTCGGATAATTGGCCTTTTTCAAGTGCGGCATCATGATGCCACCGATGCAAGTTAGTGTTGCATTCGCACTGCCCGAGATTGAGCCGAACACACCGCAGGCCAACACGGATGCCGCGTTCAGACCGCCTTTTATGTGGCCGATGAACATCTCGGCCAGCGCCACCAGAGGTGCTGCAATCCGGCCTTTCTCCATGATGCCGCCGGCAATCATGAAGAGAGGAATTGCCAAAAGCACCAGAGAGCGGATCCCGGTTGCTCCGGTCGGTAGATAGCCCGTAATGGACTGATCCCCAACCAGCGCAATAAAGATCAGAACAGCTCCAAACGCCACATAGACGCTGACACCCAGCAAGAGCATCAGGCAGACAATAATAAGACTTCCGCCGATAATCATTTCGCGGCTCCTTTAAGGGTTTCGGACCGCAAAGGAAGCCCGAGCCCCTTTCGGATATGCACGTATAGATACGCAGCGGTGAACATCGCCATGAAGCCAAAACAGCACATGATCGCGATACGCCATGAGACAAACGGAATACGTAATACCGGAGTGGCCCTTAGGCGTGGGAACGAGAAGTCGTCCAGCAGCGATACGTAGCAGGCCCAAACCAGGAAGAGAATCACGAGAAGCTCAACCAACAACACTATGAACCCGCGCCACCAGACCAGCCGGGGGTTATGGATCACAATACCAAGAATATCGGCGTTGATGTGAAGATTGCGTGCCGAGGCCAGAACTGCCCCGGCAAAAAAGCCCACTATCGAAAAGGCCAAAAGCCATTCTTCATAGGCAAATAGGTCGCCGCCAAATCCATATCTGATCACGACGACAGCACCAAAGGTGAAGGCCATCAGGAAGCCACAGAACATAACGATTTGTCTGCAAACGAACGCGATCACCTTCATTGGGTATCCGATGATAGGCGGCAATTCGTCGGTAACTTTCTGCGGTTTCTCTGCGTCGGCGTCGCCGACATACGTCGTCATGTCATCTTTCTCAATCGACATGCCTGTCCCCCCGCTTTTCTCTTTTTTGTGAGTATATAGCGAAAGGGCCGGCAGTTTTGCCGGCCCGATTGGTTGTGCTGACTATCAGTTTTTGCTGGACAGCAAACGGTCGATCACATCCTGGCCGACGCTCTGGGCCATCATGGGCCAGATGTTTTCCTGGATATGGGCGGCCATCGCGGCCTGCTCTTCGTCGTTCAGGCTCAGGATGGTGTAGCCTTTGTCGATCAGCTTCTGTCCGAAGGCCGCGTCATTGTCGCGGTTATACTGGAAGAAGTCGTCGGACGCCTTGGTCATGGCGGCCTGCAGGGCGGCGCGCTGCTCGTCGTTCAACTTGTCCAGAGTGCGCTGCGACGCGTAGAACGTGGTCAGTTCCGAGATCGAATTGTACTCGACAAAATGAGTGCCAACGTCGGACTGAGCGAAGATCGAGTAGGTTGCCGTCTTGGTGCAGCAAATCGCGCCATCAACGATACCGGACTGAATTGCAGGGAAGATATCACCCCATGCCATGGTCGTGGCTTTGTAACCAAGCGCTTCCACCATGGCTTTCACAGCGGGCGACGACCAAACACGAATGTTCATACCTTTGTCGTCGAAGTTGTTCCAGTTGGCCGGTTCCTGCGTGGCCACGATGCCAACAAACCCTTCTGGGTTCTGGGCCATTACGTGCACACCGTACTCGTCGGTGATTTCCTGCAAGATCTGGTTATACTCGGAATCCATGTTGCGCATGATGTTGTTCATGTCGTCCCAGCCACCCACGAGGAACGGCATCGACAGGAATTCCAGACGGGGGTCGGTGTCGGCATAGATAAATGCCGCCGCCAGATCGATGTTACCCCGCGCCACGTCTTCAAAGAGCGCCTCGCCCGAGCCAAGCTGGTTGGCCGGGAAAACTTCGATTGTCAGACCGACATCTGCCGCTGCAACATCTGCTGCGACCTGTTCCATCATCTTGGTGCCCTGATGATCAATCGGGAACACACCGGCAAAGCGCAGTTTCATGTCTTCTGCCATTGCGGCGGTTGACATCAGCACGCTTACGGCGCCAAGCATCAGGCCCTTGGTAACATTTCTGAATTTCATCTAATTTTCTCCCAGTTTGCGGTCATTCTTTCGTCTGGTATGTTTTCCTGACCGCTGCAAATAGTTGCGTTTGGTCACATTATGCGAACACATATCGCAGCGCAATTCGATTTAAGGCTTGTTTTTGCTTGGCTCGGTTTACTCCTTATTTAGGGTTCTTTCCGGGTGTGGTTTCTGAAGTCGGTTACTGTGAACTCGATCCATTATCGTCTCATCAAACCGATTGGCCGACCAATTTGGGCTGTGCGGGCGATCGATTTGAGTTCAGCCACCAATACGGCGATGCGGGTCTGAATGTCAGCCGGATAGGGGGTGAAGTGCCGTGTGTCGTGATCGACATTCATGAGAACCTGCTCCATCACGCAGACAGTTGTTTGATCTTTCAGCTTTTTCATCGATCCCGCTATATGCAGGCGATTAGCGTGGGCATCCAATCTAAGAAACCGGCAGAAAAACTCATCGCCTGCCCAAAGCTCACCCGGGTAGTGGACGTGGTTTTGGAGTGCAATTGGCCCGGTATGGAAATGCCTTCACGTAACTTGGGCCAACGCCAAGCTCCTGATCCAACATAATATCCAGGGCTTCGTCAAAGACCATGGCGTAGTAAGTCAGATCGGTATGGCCGTCATAGTCAATCCATGTGTCTGGTACTCGACGGGCTTCAGATGTGACCCCGTTCGTCATTCCACGCCGCCCTCGAAGCCCTGCAGGAACGCATGCAAATTGTCGCCCAACTCATCACACAGATACCCACCTTCCTGAACTACCACGGTGGGCAGATTGAGCGCCGCGAGCATCCTTGCCATTTCTGAAAAACCTGGCGTTGAGACGGCAAGACCTCCGAACGGGTCTCCTTCGAAAGCATCAAGACCGAGCGCGATCACGATGGCACCAGGCGCAAAACTCCTGACGTGGGCCAGACCGTCCGACAGCCCTTTCATGAAGCCGTCATCGCCGGTGCCGCGCGGAAGTGGAATGTTCAAGTTGTACCCATGGCCTGCGCCTTCACCGACCTCATGAGCGTGACCCCAGAAGAATGGATAGAATCGCGCCGGGTCCGCGTGGATGGAGAGGGTGAACACATCATTACGTTCATAAAAGATGCCTTGCGTTCCGTTGCCGTGGTGCAGGTCAACATCGATGATCGCCACGCGGTCGTGGGTTTGCCGCAAGTATTGAGCAGCGATGGCGCTGTTGTTGAGATAACAGAATCCGCCAGCTAGATCGCTAAAGCAATGATGGCCCGGCGGTCGGCAGAGCGCATAGGCCATGTTGTCCCCGTCCATTACTGCCTGGGTTGCGCTCACGGCGCAGTTTGCGGACCAACGCACGGCCTCCCAGGTATGTGCGCCGATGGGGCAGGACATATCGGTGATGTGAAACCCCGCCTGACCGACTGCCGACAAGGGATAGCTGGCCGTGCGGCGATCCGGGTGGATATTCGGGAATATCTCGGGTGTGGCGTCGGGAATGCGGGTCCACCGTTCATAAACGGTCGACAGGAACTTCAGGTAGGTCGGGGTGTGTACCGCCGCGATCGGAGCAAGGCCATGATCAGTCGGGGTATGCACCGTGTGACCGCCTGCCGCGACGCCTGCAAGCAGGCGCTCCAACCGCTCAGGTTTTTCGGGGTTGGGTTGCATGATTCCGTTCACCAGAAACCCGCTGGGATTATGCTGGCCTTGCCGTTCCTGATCAGAAAAGACCTTCATGTGTCAGAACCCCACCTTATCTGCCCCTTTAAGACCCAGCATCGCGCGTGTCTCATCAGGTGTTGCGATCTCGTATCCCAGCTCTTCCAGAACCGTCCGGATCTTAGTGACCTGTTGGGCGTTGCTGGTTGCAAGCTGCCCGCGTCCGATCATCAGGCTGTCTTCAAGGCCGACGCGCACATGCCCACCCAGAATGGCGCTCATCGCACCAAGTGGCATCTGCTGTCGCCCGGCTGCAAGCGCCGAAAACTCATAGGCGTCGCCCAACAGGCGGTCGGCCGTTTCCTTCAAATACATCAGGCTGTGCGGGCTGGCATCAATCCCGCCCAGCACACCCATGACAAATTGCAGAAATACTGGTGGCACAATGCGGTTTTGCTTCAGATAGAATGCCAGCGTCTGAATGTGCCCCACATCGTAACATTCACATTCAAACCGCGCACCACCGGCATCGCCCAGCATTCGAAACACAGTTTCTATGTCGTGGAACGTATTCTTGAACACAGTGTCGCGTGTGTTCTCCAGAAAAGTCTCTTCCCAATCATGGATCCAATCGGAATAGCGGTCCTTCATCGGGAAGAGGCCGAAATTGATGGATCCCATGTTGAGCGAACACATCTCGGGCGCCAGTTCGACGGGGGCCGAAAGCCGTTGTTCCACACTCATCTGGGAACTGCCCCCCGTGGTCAGGTTGATGACCGCATCACTCGCGTCCTTGATCCGTGGCAGAAACTGGCGAAAGACGTTGATATCCGCGCTTGGGTGACCGGTTTCCGGGTCGCGCGCATGCAGATGTAAGACAGATGCGCCAGCTTCTGCTGCCTCAATTCCAGATTTGGCAATTTCGTCTGGCGAAACCGGCAGGTGTGGGCTCATGCTCGGCGTGTGGATCGAACCTGTCACGGCGCAAGTCAAGATAATCTTTTGCGCCATGGGTCAGACCTCCAATGCACACTCGCGGGCGAAGACCCGGAGACTGTCGTCAAGTATATTCAGGATCTCGTTGACCTGTGGTTCGGTCACTATCAACGGCGGGCAAACCAGGAAATGATCGCCCTCTACACCGCCGCGAGTACGGCGCGAATAGGTGATCAGGTTGCGCTCGTAGCAGATTTCCACGAACCGCTCGTAGGCGTTCAGGTCCTTGGGCAACGGTGACATGGTGTCCCGATCCGAAACCAGTTCAAAGGCGGTCAGCAGGCCTTTTCCCCGTACATCTCCGATAAACGGGTATCGCGCCATGAGGTCCATGAGCCCAGTCATCAGCATATCGCCCATGATCTGTGCATTGGTCATCAGGTCCAGCCGGTCAATCTCGTTCAGAACCGCCAACCCGGCGCTACATGCAAGCGGGTTGCCAGCATATGTGTGGCCGTGCGCAAATCCACCGCTGCCCAGCACGGTTTCGACCATCTCTCCATCAGCGATCATGGCCCCCAACGGCGCATAGCCCGCTCCAAACCCCTTGGACAGGGCCACAAGGTCGGGGCGGATGTTCCAGTGTTCCGACGCCAGGAACGTACCAGTGCGCCCGACACCCGACATGACCTCATCCATGATCAGCATGACGCCAAACTCGTCGCAGATCTCGCGCACCCGACCGTAGTAGCTGTCGGGCGCAACCAGCGCTCCGGTAGATGCACCGCCCACCGGTTCCATGACAAAGGCCAGAACCGTGTCAGGCCCCTGGGCAATGATCTCATCCCTTAACATCTCGGCATACTTTAGACCGCGATCGCAGTCGGAAAGGTTGTCGCGATCGAGATAGCAGGTAGGCGCGGGAATTTTCGGCATTTCCTTGAAAAGCGGCCCAAACGCGTCCGTCAGCGGCCCATATCCGGTAATCGCCAGCGCGCCCAAGGTTGATCCGTGATAGGAAGGAAAGCGTGAGATGACTTTCCACCGGCTGAACTGCCCCTCAGCAACAGCCCATTGTCGCGCGAACTTAACGCAGGATTCTACGGCCTCGGATCCGCCGGATACAAAAAAGACCTTGTCTAGACCTTCCGGTGTACGATCCGCGATGGCTGAGGCAAGGTCTTCTGCCGGAGCGCTTTCAAAATGTAGACGATAGGCAAAGGTGGCGCTGTCCATCTGCGCCTTCATCGCGGCCAAAACATTGGGATTTGAATGGCCGATATTGCTGACCATCGCCCCGGACGATCCATCGATATATCGCTGGCCGTTCTGGCCCCATATATAAATTCCTTCTGCGCGATCGACCATCGGGCGGCGCGCGCGACTTTGATAGAAAAGGTTCGATGCCTTCACGGTGTATCTTCTTTGACAGGAGTGACAATGCCGGAGCAGTGTCCACCTTGTGTTGGATTCTTTTATAGGGCAAATAGATAATGCAAATTAAGCATATTGACCAAATCAATGAAGAACGCCGCTGAACAGGATAAGTTGATCCGGGAACTGGATTGGAATCTGCTGCGCACATTTATGGTCATTGTTCAGGAAGGCAGCATCACACTTGCTGCCAAGCGTCTGATGCGGCGGCAACCTTCTGTCAGCCAGGCCCTGAAACGTCTTGAGACACGGCTTGGAATGCTGCTGATTGATCGCAGCCCTTCCCACTTTCGCATCACACCGGCCGGGCAGACATTGTATCAGGAATGCTTGGATATGTTTGGCAGTCTGGCGAGAGCGATTCAGAGCGCGCAGGGCACCGAAGATATAGTGACGGGCACAGTCAAGCTCGCCCTTCTCAGCAGGATTGAAAGCGCGTTTTTCGATACGGTGCTGGCAGATTTTCACCGGCAATTCCCCGAAGTCAGCTTTGATATCGAAGTTATGTCCAGCAAAGACGTCAGGCAGGCGGTTCTGGAAAAATCCGCAACGCTTGGCGTTTGCCTTGTCCATGACACCCACCCTTGTCTGCAGCATGAGGTTCTCTATCGGTCCTACTTTGGGTTTTACTGCGGTCCGAGTCACCCATTGTTCAGGCAACGCGATCTGAAACTCGACGACCTGCGCAACCACTCGTCGGTCTCATTCCGGACAGACCAGCTTTGGGATGCACTGCGTCCGGTCGCGTTGCTTCGCGCGCAGCACAAGCTCGACAACAAGGTGATCGGTTACACCTCTGATCTGGGCGAGGCACAACGGATGATCCGCGCAGGGCTCGGGTTTGGCCCGCTGCCTGTTCACGTCGCCGAAAGCTTTGTCAATCGCGGCGAGCTGTGGCGCTTACCGCCTTACGAAAACGCCTTGGCGATTGATATCCATCTCGTGCACCACACGAACGCTCGCCTGAATCGGGCGGAAAAAGCCCTGCTCGACATGTTTCGAAGCCGACTTGCATCGGTACCCCTCGAACAGCGCAGCTACAAACCTGTCGAAACAAACTGGCCAAAAGTCTAAGAGGGGAAAGCCAAACCATGATGTCAAATGACACCCTGTCCCTGCTGGCTTGCCAGATAGAAATCCCCACCGGTAGGGTCTGCGGAACCGGCCGAGGGTTTTCGTCACGTTGCCATCAACAAGAGCCAACTCATACAAGCAAGGAAGAACTACATATTCCTCCACGACCGACTGGCTGATTACGATGCGCTCTAGCGGATCATTTGCTCTGCAATTGGCGGAAACGAAACATGGGTAAAGTCCAGAATGATAAAAGTTGATATTGCTCCGGTAGCTCCAGACAAAATAACCGATTTGGATTTTGCGCTAAGGGCGTTGTCGTCTGAAATGGGCGACAGACATGTTGCGAATGTGGACACGCTGAAAGCGGCCTTCGCAGGTGACCATCCGGCCTTCAACGCCCTGCTCGCGCACAATGATACCGAAGTCGTCGGTGCAATCGTTTGGACGCCAGTGTTTTCAACGACCAGAGGGGGTGGCGGCATATTTGTAAATGATCTTTGGGTCTCTTCATCTGCGAGAGGGCAAGGTATTGGAAACAAACTACTGTCTCGTGTGGTTTCCGATGCAGACAAATCATCTGGTGCATGCTTTCTGAAACTTGCAGTCCATCGCACTAACCCCTCTGCCTTTTCTTATTACACCCATATTGGATTTAAGGAAGAATCCGATATGACGACCATGATCCTCGAAGGCGTTTCCTTTCAGAGTTTCAAGAAGCTCTGAACGCCAATTGCGGCAAAACCGTCTTCGCGCTCAAGTATTGGAGCTTTCTCAACGCGGAAATTGGTATCTTATGAGGCGAGAATTGAACATTTAGAAAGATGGTGAAAAAATTAAGCAGCTATTTCCGACTCTAATACCTCTCAATATCATTTTGTTATATCATCGATACTGGTTCAGATTAATGCGCCAGTACTATAGTGAAATTCTGTTTTTGGGGAGTTGAGCTGCAACAACCAGTTTCTGGTCCAAGGTATGGTTTTATCCGAAGCGGCCACTGATGCGCATGCCGTAATGACTGTTTTCTACGCAAAGCGGTGGTTGGCCCGATTTTGCCGAACGTCTGTTTTTTGTGAGAATGCAGGCATCGCATAGTGTCGCCCCAATTTTTTCGGTTTGAATGTCTGCTGCGCGCCGAAAGCGGTCATTCCGGAAAATCACCGAATGTTCCGCTTTGCAGTCGAAGCTGCCACCGTTCGTGTGTCTGATGCACCCGTGCCAAATGACCAAAGTCACAACAATTCGTTTCCGCAGTTTCAAGTATTTCTCGCGTGACGCACGGAGACGAGCATCGATTTAGGTTATTGTGGTAGTCTGGGGCACCAGCGGGAAAACTCGGGAGGAAAAGATGTCTGATATTGATGCTGTAAAGGAGCTCGACGCCGCCATCATCGAGGGTATCAACGCAAAGGATGCAAGTATGGCGACGGCACCCTATGCCGAAGATGGGGCGGTCATGCCGCCCGGTGCACCTACAATGTCTGGCCACGCAGCCATCCGAGAGTATTGGCAGGCGGCAATTGATGGGGGCCTGGAGAACGTTTTGGCGAATCCGACAGCAGCACATGTCAGCGGAGATTTTGCAGTTACGATGGGAACGCTGACAGGCTCAATGGGAGGGCAAGAACTTTCTGGGAAGTATATTCTATACTTCCGAAAAGGCGACAACGGCTGGAAGGTTCAGCGCGACATCTGGAACTTCGACGCATAAAGGCTGCGGAACAGTCTGAGGGTCAAATCCACTGCTTTGCGTTGGCAGGTCGCGCTTATTAAAAGTGGCTTATGTAGCGCGGTGATGTGACTGTTATCTGTGCGGTACGGCCGCTGGTATTTCACGCCATCGTCCACGTCACGGATAAGGCAGATCTAGTGACCACCAATAACTCGATCTTAGTTTGGCCTTTAAGCCAGGTGACGTTAATTGGATTGGCCGAGTTGTTTGTCCATTTCCACAAAGGACGCAGCCCAAAACTCAGCCAGAAACGCCGCCGCCTCCTGTTCAGAGATTTCTGAACGGTTTCCAGCTACATCAGTTGCTTCGCCGAATGTGTAGCGCAAGTCAGTACCGCCATTGTTTTCTGTCAGATGGTAGGTCTCCGGCAGGCTTATATGCGGACGGGCGGGATCCTGGATACGCGTCGAAAAGTATTCGAACGGCTCCCAATCAGTGACGCGATAGTAAAAATCTCCCAGCTCATGGGCGCAATGATAGCCAGAGCCGGGGCCAAGACGCCCCTGCGGATTTTCTACCGTGACCGTCTTGATACGGTCCATCCAGTTCTGTTTGTGCTCGGGAGCAACAAGAACCTCCCAAACCACGCCGATAGGCGCTTCGAAATGGTGTCGAAATGTCCAAACACCATCCTCTTCGGTGAGGTAATGGCGTTGGCGTTTGGCGCGCAGGCGCTCCCACGATTTGGCCAGATCGTAGACCTCCATCGGGACTTCACCGAAATGTTCGATTTCCTGCGTAAAGGGCTCCATCACATCATTGATATTCATGGCATTTGCAGCAGCTTGACTGAAGAGGGCGTAGCTGCGAATGCCGGTTTTTTCCGCCACATCCGTTTTAGTCATCCGGTGAACAAGAATGACATCAATGCCCGAAATGTCCTTAGTCGGACCTAGTTCCATTTCGTCGAACTGGCCGTGGTGGGCGATGATTTTCAGGTCCAGCGTGCTCACATTTGCGCAGGCATTGCAGTTGCATGTTGTATTCGCGATTATGTCCTGCCGTCGTAGCGCAAACGCGTTGTATAGGTTCTCGCATATGGTCAGAAACGTCTCACCCGAAGGGAATTCCTGACGTGTCGAGTAAGCAAGAACAGCATCTCCTTCTGTTTTCCAAAACTGCAGTGGATCGCCAACTTGCTCAATCAGAACTCCCAGCAGAGATTGCAGGATGGGATTGGCGTGATCCATTTCCGATGATGTCAGAAACTGTGTGTAACCCGATATGTCTGCAATTAGCAGATACCCAGTGTGTGATGCCGTCATGGTTCTTCTCCCCCCCATAGAGCAGCTAGCACGTCGTATTGCGCTAGTACTGAAAAGGTACAGACAAGCGACTATCATGGCCAGTCGGGCTGCGTAGGCCTCAAATTCAGATCAACGTGATTGTCCACTTTGGGTTCAGAACGGTCGTCGGAGTTACTTTGCTAGAAGTTTGTTTGCAATTTAGAAGTTGCCCTTGGAACATGTCGAATCAATTGGTATTCGTTAACCGCAGCCTTCCATGTCACACGTTTTTGGAGTTTGTCACAGCATTCCGGTCTGCGACAAAGCATTTCAATAGCTTAGTCCCCACAGCCGTCACGTTCTTTGAACGTGCTGTCCAAATTCTTCCCGGTTTAACCATTCCATGGGTGTCGCCCGAATTTTCTTTAAACGTTGAAAACCGCAGGCTAGGCACCAAAGTTGCTAGAGAAGATCTGTGTTCCTACCACCACGGTCCTTTTGGCCCAAAGGAAGAGGGTGGCGACGACAGAATCCTGTTCTAATCACGTAACCCATGCTATGTTGCAAACACGTTGAAAAAACCGCAATACAAAAAGGCTCGTCGCGAGATCGGTTTATAATCGCTTGATCTCTGAGTGTTTAAGTGGTGCCCCCACACGGACTCGAACCGCGGACCTACTGATTACAAATCAGTTGCTCTACCAGCTGAGCTATAGGGGCACTTGGTGTCGATTACTTTCTCTTGCTGTAGACTGCAAGCCTATATTTTCATCTGAACTTAGGGATTTTCAGTTTTCTCTACTGCGCGCGCCACCTAACCAAACAGGCAGCACGGATTTGACTGTTCAAGCCGCAAGCTGTAACCCGGCACCCAAGGTAAAAAGCAAGGACAAGTACCGAAGATGCAGGTTGCTATCCACGCAGGCGTAGCTTTTACCGACGAAGGCCGTGTGCTGAACTCGTTAAAGAAAAACTCTGACATTCTTGCGGCAAACGGGACCTCATTCTTCGGCCCACGCCGCTATAAGACTTCGTTTAAACCTGTTCTCGAGGAGTTGAAGTCGGAGGATGCTGAAACGGCCGCACGCCAATATCTTAGGGATATCTTACCGACAGGTCCAAGGGCGCGGCGCACGATATTCACAAGTCAGAATTTTGCATCTGAGCCTGCATTCGCACTGCAGGAGGGGCAGCTATATCCCCTTGCCAGCCGTCGAATGGCAATGTTGCAGAGAATCTACCACGAACATGAGATTGAACTGTTCATAGGACTGCGTAGCCCAGGCAGCTTTATTCCCAAGCTCTTGATGGCATTGCCGGAACAGACGCGCACTGAGATTATGCAAACCACGGATCTGAGTTGCCTGAGCTGGATTGGAATGATCGAAGACATTCGAGATATTGCCCCAGGTATGCAGATTACATTGTGGAGCAATGAAGATACTCCATTTATTTGGGGCGATATTATTCGCGCGTTGGCTGGTCTGGAGGAAGACACTGCCTTAGCGGACGAACATGACCTGTTGCTTTCTCTACTGGACGACACAGGCCGAAACAAAGTGGTGGAATTGACGAATACAGACGCGCGGCAAGCCAAAACTCGCCTGAAGGATGATGTGGCACGTATATTCGAAGACCACTTGCAGCCGGAGAAGATCGAGGAAGAACTCGATCTACCGGGATGGAACGCAGAGATCGTGGATGCATTTTCTGAACTGTACGAACAGGATCTTGACCGGCTCGGAGAAATCCCTGGGGTTCGGGTACTAACACCCTGACCCCTTGTTTCAAGTTCATCCATTCACAGGTCAGCATTTGCCAAGCATTTGCCAAGCAGTTGCTGAGGTTTGTTAACCAATCTTAGCGGAAGGTAAAAACTCGCTCGCGGAAAACAAATGTCAGACGGGCGGAAAATTAAGTTAGCTCCTACCCAGAACTTCTCTACAATGTTGGGCGAAAAACCGGATCATTAATCTTTTCCTGTATCAACAACTAGTACTAGGTTCAAAATCATTTCATATACCCGGCCCTGTCAATGGCGGTGCACTTTCCAGCCATAGGACGGCGCATAACTCTGCCATTTCAGGTGTGACCGGTGCTATACCGCCTGAAATGCACAATTTGTGATTACATTGGGCAAATTTTCCCCGTATGCAGCGGTCATTTGTGCGCAGCCTGTGTGATTCAGGCTGGCGAACATAAGAACTAGAGGGCGACATGACTGGTAATGAAAACAAACTGCGTCACGCGCATCAACCGCTCGTCGACTACGCAAAAATGCTCGATGCCATCGGTTATCCAGAGCCTTAGGCGTCGTCATTTATCGACAGCAATTGCGAGATCAACATCCATGAACTCGAAGAACTTGCAGAGAAACAGCCTCAATTCCTGAAAAAAATGCTTTGCAGGAGATCGGTCGATGGGAGGCTAAGCAGGGAAGCCATTAATGCGTATCTGAATGGCATCGACATGACCGAGTTTGTCGAGACCCTCGCCGTGAGTGCAAAATGGTTATTGTCGCAGAGCACCAACTGAAAACGTTATCTTTCCTTTTTCACGAAATTGAACGTGCATACCCCTATGCTTGGATCGCGAAGCGGTCGTTCGAGCAGTGGCAGGTTATTGCTTTGGAACAAACAATTGGTTTCCGATGCCGGTATTCATAGTGCTCCTTGTTTTTCAGTTGGTTGCTCTGTCCGGTGTGGATGATGGGTGCGGATTTGACTGGGTCGGTGCTTGATCTGGCTTTTATTTTTCCCCGCCAAACCGCTCATAGTGAGGGCGCAGCGGATGAGAGATTGCCTATCTGATCATTTGTAAAAGTTCTGCGTCACTCGCTTTTGGCTCACGGCGGCATTGCGACGATTGCCCGATCTTTCTGTTGGAAATTGCACCCGCGGCTCTCCTCAGCCAGTGGCTATGAGTCCTAATCTTAAAATCCTTCGAATTCGGCTGCAAAGCGCATTGTATTCATGGCCTTGTGGCATTACTGGTTTTTCAGGCCTGATATAGGCCCAATGCACATTGCCCGCGTGGTGGAATGGTAGACACAGGAGACTTAAAATCTCCAAGAACTCTCTCCGATACAGAAATAAATAAACCCAATAGCTTAGTAGTTGTTGGGTTTTTTGATCTCATAAAATCTCCTGTAGAGGATAAGTACCGATAGCGGGGTGTCATGGCTTGGCGGAATAAAGTCGTCATATGGCCCATTAATGTTTTGAGAATTTCAGATGACCGATGAACTTTATAATACTCAAGTTCTCTTAGAGATTGAGATGAGAGATAGAAGTATAGGTAGGTTTCTTAAAGATCATACTAAAGGTGATCTAAGTGAAACTATTACTGGTAGCTATCTCACCTATAATTATATCAATCCTTTAACGGAAGCGATTGTCTCATTCCTTAGTGACGCCACCACTGGTAAAGCTGGACGTCGGAACAGTGCGGCTCGGGCATTGGCTATGCTACCTCCCGAGGTCTCAGCCTTTCTGTTCATTAAAGGTTTACTTAACCGGATACCTCTGTACGCCAGAGAGAACACAATCCTGTCAGTTACCTCATTAGCAATGCACAGCGCAGGGTTACTTCACGACGAATTAAGGATCAGGAAGTTCGAAGAGGACAATCAAGCCCTATGGGGTAAAATCTCTAAGGACTTCGATCAGAGGGAATTACCCAGATACAAACGTAAAGAGTATCTACAAAAGGTGATCTCTGACGCTGATGAAGATTGGTCGCTCTGGACCAACACCGACATGCTCCATGTTGGGGTAAAACTGGTGGACCTCTTCATGAATACCACTGGTGACATCAAGATCGTCTCCACGAAGAAGGGTAAGCATAAGACTGACCTTGTGGTTCCCTCAGATGGACTCTTAGACGCCTGTGAGCGGCTCAGAGAGCAACAAGAGGACGTCTGCTGTACGTGGTACCCAATGGTACATCCACCCGTCCCTTGGGACGCTGAGAACGTCAACAGAGGCGGCTACCTATCACACCACGTCACACCGTACCCACTCGTTAAGTCGAGCCGTAAGAATTACAGAAGGCTCCTGACGCGACTAGGCCGTATGGGGAAGTTGGATACTGTCTTTTCAGCCATCAACGCTCTCCAAGATGTCTGACGTCAGCACCAATGGGACAGTTTAGGTCGATTTGATAAGAGAGGGTTTCTGGCTCATCGTAACCGCCAAGGAGTGGAGATGAGAAAGAAACCCGGA
>NZ_JBQFUV010000030.1:0-14783 GCF_056539365.1 Ruegeria sp. BB7
GCCTTTAAAGGAAATCATGAACTGGCTTTCGACTTGATATGACCGGCAGTCATTCACGCGCTAATTCCGAAAGCGTCAATGGCCAAAAGTTTGCAACGGAACCCAGGCGACCGGTTATCTCGGAATGGAACCGTCGGGTGAATTCAGCAGCGGACCGCCCGGTGGCGTGGTACCCGAGTGACGTCTCCTGTTCCAGAAGTACGACCGAGCGTTGCCCTCCGAGGAAATAGGCGACCGAGGCCCCTGCGATTCCACCACCGATAATTGCGATATCAAAGATGTTCGGCATCGATCTCGTCGAATGGGAAAACAGGGCGGCGTAAGTTTTCATAGTTGCGCAGGGTAACATTTGGGGTGCAGAGCCCGCCTGCATCGGTAACAAAGATCTCGTCGGCGATTGGCGCGAAGGCTCCGCGAAAATGCTGCATTGATTTGACTGCAACGATGGATTTCTCGATTGGTTCGATCCCGACCGCCCTAAACAGGTTCTGGTCATTCAGCTGGATGCGCTCGCTGGTCATCAACACGTCGATGCCCTTAGTGTGAAAGCAGACGCTTGGGCCCATGGAGCTGGGAACGCCTTTGTTCATTGGGCCTTCAAAGATGAAACGACCATCCGAGATGGCCTTTACCGTGCCGGCCAGTTCGACCGGGCCGCCGCCAACTTTTGGGTCGGTTTTACCGCCGACAATTACAGTGACCTCAGCACCGACCCCGGCTTTGGTCAGTTCTGCAACTGCTTTGGGATCGTAGAGAGCTCCAAGAGCGGCATCAGTCAATCCGGCGTCGATCAGGGCTGAAAGCAGTGAAGCACAATCACCGTAACCGCCGCCTCCGGGGTTATCGGAAAAATCTGCCACGACAACAGGTTTTGTGCCTGGCACCCTGCTACGAAGTCGTTCGATGCAGTCGGATAGATCCATCGGCCTGTCCCATTCATCACGGAAGTTCCAGATTGTGTCGCAAACCCGATTAGCGACGGCCAACGCCTCGGCCTCAGTGGTGCGCCATTCATCATAGGTTACCAGAACCGAGGGGCCCGCCGCATATACATCCGAATCCGTGAAGCCTGCATTCACTGCAACGTTCAGGATCGCGGGTACCTGCATTTCTCGTCCGGCATGTTCCAGAATACGGCACATCGGTCCGTTATTCGTGGTGCGACCGTCATCGCAACCAACCAGCATCGGTGGCCGGGCCAATGCGATTTTCGGTGAAATCTCATCGTTCAGAACTTGCCCTAATAGAGTGCAGGCTTCTTCACTGACCTGTCTCATATCCACATGTGGATAAGTTCGATAACTGACCGCGATGTCGACGAGGCCGACCATTTCGTCAGAGATATTGGCATGCAAGTCGAGTGTGATGGCGATTGGAATATCGCCGACGACCTCGCGGACAAATTTCAGTATCTGGCTTTCGCCGTCTTGCGCGGTTTCTGTCACCATCGCGCCATGCAGAGACAGAAACAGAGCGTCAAATGGAGCGCTCTCGCGCAGACGGGATTGAACATCTTCACCGATCCGGTCGATGGCGTGTGCCGTGACAGTACCGCCCGGTTCTGCGTGGGTGGCGATGATGGGAAGCAACTCCCATCCCAGTTGGGACGCTACGTCGATGCACCCGCCAATCGGTGAATTTGTGTCGCGCAGATTTTCCAACACATCCTGACCAGCGAAATACCAACTGGCCAGAAAGTCGCTCAACTCCGTACGGCTCTTTGTGAACGTATTGGTTTCCTGCCGGATTTCGATGACGCCGACCCGCTTAGCCATTTGACGCCACCTTTCGTGCGGCGCGTGCGCAAATGTGTTCCATGATCAGAGACGCCCCCAACAAGGCGGTAATACCTGCCGGGTCATAGGCCGGGGCAACCTCGACCAGATCCATGCCGATGATGTCAATCTCGGCTGACTGACGCAGGAACCGGATGAGGTCGTTGGGCGTCAGACCGTCCACAACGGGCGTTCCGGTTCCCGGAGCAAAGGCCGGGTCGATGCCGTCGATGTCGATGCTCAGATAAACCGGCCTCTTTCCGACGATTTCTCTGATTTCGTCCAGAACGGTGTTCCAGCCGTGTTCGACAATCCAATCGCGGTAGAGAACCTTGATCGGGTCGTCATTGTCGTAATAAGTCCGGATGCCGATCTGGATCGAGCGTGCAGGGTCGATCAGCCCCTCGCTCATTGCGTGATTCACGAATGTTCCGTGGTCCAGAAATTCACTGGCCTGAGTGTCACGATGAGCGTCGAACTGGATCAGGGCGAGGGGGCCGTGACGCTCGGCATGTGCTTTCAGCGTTGTATATGTCGTGCAGTGATCGCCACCCATCATTACGGTTCCCGCCCCCTGTGTTACGATGCGGCGGGCAAACTCGGTTGCAGCTTCAAGCGCATGCCCAACTTGGCCGCGTCGGAACGGAACATCACCGGCATCTACTACCGACAGGTGGTCGAACGGGTCGAACCCCCAGGGCCAGACTTCGCCCCAAGCCAGTTGCGCGGAGGCTTCGCGCATCGCTGCCGGTCCCATTCGAGCCCCTGGACGCCCCGAAGTGGTCAGGTCGAATGGCACGCCGTATACAGCGATATCGACATCGGTCATGTCCAATGTTGGCCGCCGACGTAAGAACGTGCGGATACCAGAGTACGGCATTTCGACAAAGGTGCCGTCGGGGCCTTTGCCTGTCCTGAACACGCCTTCGCGTCCAAAAACAAGCTCGTCTGTTTGGATTTTCAACTCAGTTTCCCCCTGCATAACGGAGCCAGCCATTCCGGCCTTCCAGCTTGCGCCAGAGTGCTTCGACCAGGAGAATGACCAGCAGATAGTTCAACGCGGCGACGTAAAAGACAGACAGATCGAAGGTCTGTGCGTAAAGGAAACGGGCCTGCCCCATCACATCGCGAACGGTGATCACCGATACAAGCGCCGATGCCTTGAGCAGCAGTACCAACTCGTTGCCGAAGGCTGGCAGCATCCGGCCCAGGGTGATGGGCATGATGATTTTTCTAAAGACATTGAGGCGGCTCAGACCTAGTGCCTTGCCGGCCTCAATCACACCTGTCGGAACCGCGAGGATACCGCCGCGTAGAATCTCGGACTGGTAGGCTGCGGAGTTCAGGACGAATGCGGTGAGGCCGCAATTGAACGCGTCGCGGAAGAACCACCAGAGGCCGATGGATTTCAGTTCTTTGCTGAACTGACCAAGGCCGTAATAGATGATGAAGATCTGCACCAAGAGCGGCGTGCCGCGCACCACATAGACATAGCCATAGGCCAATTTCGACAACACGTGATTGGTGCTCAGCCGCGCCGCCGCGATCGGGATGGCAAGAAAGAACCCGAAGAATACGCCGAGCAGCGTCAGGGTGACAGTGTTGGTCAGGCCTTGAACCCAGAGATCCAGATTTTTGGTCAGATGAGCGAGCATCACAGTCCTCCGCGATATGTGGCGCTGGCACGACGTTCCAGCACGGCCTGGATCTGGCCGGAAAGGAAGGCCAACGAAACGTAGATGACCGCAAGAACCGAGTAGAAGAAGAACGGTTCCTTCGTGGTGGCGATTGCCATGTTGGCATAGCGAACCAAATCGCTGACGGCGATGATCGAGATAAGAGAGGTATCCTTGAGCAAGATCAGCCAAAGATTTCCAAATGCCGGAAGACAATGGCGCCACATCTGCGGCAGAACCACCTTGAAAAAGATCTGCGGGCGTCGGAGCCCAAGAGCCGCCGCCGCTTCGCTCTGCCCCACGCCTACCGCTTGATAAGCTGAGCGGACGACCTCGCTGCCCAACGCTGAAAACACCAGAGTCAGGGCGACCACTCCAGCGGCGAAGGCGTTAAGCGAGATGTTCGCGTCGGGGAAGACGAGACGGGCCAGAACATTGATCAGCGCCTGCAACTGGTAATAGATGATGATCAGCGTCAAGAGCTCGGGAAGGCTGCGGAAAACGGTCGTATAACAGTTGGAGAATGTCCGGAGCGCCCGGTACTTGGACGCCTTGCCCCACGCGATGAGAAACGAGAAGATGACGGCAAACGGGGCTGTGACCAGCGACAGCGCCAGCGTTACACCGAGGCCCTTCAACAACTCGTCTCCCCATCCGGTATCGCCGAATGACAATAATTGCAGGAGTTCCATGGAGATCACCCTCAGGCCCGCATTTTCTAAACATGCCAGGCGATAACGTGAATGGCGGGCCCGGGATGACGGGCCCTACTTTGCGCGTTCGAGATTAGTTGTACATCTCGCTGGTCGTTTTCGGCTTCTCCATGATGTCGAAGTCGAAGTAGCGGTCGCGGATTTCGGCATAGGTTCCGTTTGCCATGATCGCCTCTATTGCATCGTTCAGAGCCGACAAAAGCTCGGTGTCTTCCTGACGAACTGCAATGCCGGTGCCCAGGTTGCCGTCGCTGCGTGTTGCTTCGCCAACGAACTGGCAGCAGTCGCCGTCTTCCTTGGCCAGCCATTCGCCCAGAACGACTTGACCTGCGTAGACTGCGTCAAGGCGGCCGTTGTCTAGGTCGAGCAGCGCATCGTCGAGCTTCGGATAGAGGCGAATCTCGGAGTCCTTAAAATAGGCTTGGAGGGTTTTTACCTCGAGCGTTGATTCTTGGGTGCCAATCACCTTGCCCGCGAGGTCGCCGGGCATCGCAGACCCAAGACCGCCGTCTCCCGCGACAACGAACTGCGAACCGTTGAAGTAATATGGGTCCGAGAAGCTCACGACTTCGGCACGTTCAGCTGTAATCGACATTGATGCGATGATGGTGTCGAATTTGTTCGAGTTCAGTGCCGGAATGATGCCGGCCCAGTCAGTGGTGACCCATTCGCACTTGACCTGCATTTCTTCGCAAAGTGCATTGCCGATATCGATGTCGAACCCGACCACATTGCCCGACGCGTCAAAATAGTTGAACGGTGGGTAATAGCCTTCGGTTCCCATGCGAACCACTTTATCTTCAGCCATTGCGGTCGAAGCAATCGACGCAGCCATGACAATGGCCAATCCAGTTAGTTTCTTCATAGTTTCCCCCCTTCATCGGGCTGACAGATCAGGATGTGTGGGCGGCACAATACCGATTCGACATATGAAGAAAAAATTCTTATTTCTACTACATGAGATAAATCAAAATAATGATGGAGCTGAAAATGGGAGAATTCGCCCGCGATCTGGACTGGAACTTGCTCTACAGCTTTATGATTGTTGCCGAAGAGAAGAGCATGACTCGGGCCGCAGAGGTATTGCACAAGACGCAACCGGCTATCAGCCAGGCAATCAAACGGCTGGAAGAGACCACAGGTGTACAGCTAATCGAAAGGCGGAAATCCGGTGTAATACCGACGCCCGCTGGCGCCAGATTGCTCGAACAGGTGAAGTCGATCTACACCTCGATTTCACGACTTCCAGTTAAGCTTGGCCAAGCACCAAACGCTGTGTCGGGCAAGATTGCGATCCACACAATCGACCAAGTTGCGAGCAACAAAATCGATGACGCGATTTCTTCCTTTTTCGACACCTATCCGGCAGTTGATCTTGAGATTACCATCGCAACAACGGACGAGATTATTAGCGCGGTTACCCTAGGGGCATGTACTATTGGGATTTCTGACGGAGTTGTTCCAGGCGACCTCAAGTCCCGAGTGCTACTGGAAGAAAGTCGCGGATTGTATTGCGGGCGGAACCATCGTCTCTCAGGAAGGCTGGAATTGTCCGAATCCGAACTGCGCAGTGACCCGTTTATCGGTTTTACAGCTGATGTTTTTGGCGGAAAGCACATGGGGGATGTGACAGCATTTCGTGCCAGGAACTCGATCGGCGAAAGGGTGCGGGGGCGATCAAGTTTCGTGAACGAAGTTCGTCGAATGATAATAGCTGGTTTGGGAATTGGCTTTCTGCCGGTGCATTTGGCCGAGCCGTTTGTCGCCTCAGGAGATCTTTGGCAGCTGCCGCTAAATGAAAATATTCCGAAGGCAACGATTTTCTTGATCACAAACCCAACAATTCAGTTGTCAAAGGCCGAACAGCTCTTCATCGAGAACCTGCGTCTCTGAGGATATTGTAATCGCAAGCTTGGAGTGGCAACTTTTACAACCCCTTTAACGTCTTGAAGCGGGGTTCTATTGCAAACTTTGTCCCCGCTTACCAATTCGAGCACGATTATCGGTGCATCCAACGTGGTGTTAATCAGATGTTGGGTTTCAAGTCCTTCGATTCAACTGCGTCCGTTCGCGCCATTTCAACAGGTCGCCAACTTGGCAGCATAATCGACTAGCCAGCTCTCTAAGGAACTTGCAACAGGACCCCCATCGCTGCGGTGGTGCTGAAATCCATGTTTTGCACCTGCCTTCAACCGTCAAAATGGACAGACGTCGGCATATGCGCGCAGATGGTCTATTGAAACTTACTTGAAATTAGTATACCGCCGCATACAAATGAATGCCGGGGCTGGTAAGATCGCCGCAAACCCGGCGCAAAACGTCACCGAAAGCAGATAGCCGGAACAGCCATGAGCCTTTATACAGACTACCTTGCCGAAATCGAAACCCGCAAAGAACAGGGGCTGCACCCCAAGCCCATCGACGATGGCGCTCTTGTCAAAGAGCTTGTCGATCAGATCAAGGATGCCGGTAACGAGCACCGCGCCGAGTCGCTGAACTTTTTCATCTACAACACGCTGCCCGGCACAACCAGCGCGGCGGGTGAAAAGGCAAAGTTCCTGAAAGAGATCATTCTGGGCGAGGCTGCCGTCGAAGAGATTTCGGTCCCGTTCGCATTCGAGCTGCTGTCGCACATGAAAGGCGGCCCATCGGTTGAGGTTCTGCTGGATCTTGCGCTGGGTGACGATGCGGCGATTGCCGGACAGGCCGCCGAAGTTCTGAAATCACAGGTCTTCCTGTACGACGCGGACACTGACCGGCTGAAAGCAGCTTTTGAAGCTGGAAACGCGATCGCGAAAGACATCCTGCAAAGCTATGCCAATGCAGAGTTCTTTACCAAACTGCCCGAGATCGACGAAGAGATCGAAATCGTGACTTATGTCGCGGCCGAAGGTGATATCTCGACCGACCTGCTGTCGCCCGGCAACCAGGCGCACTCGCGTGCGGATCGTGAACTGCACGGCAAGTGTTTTATCTCGGATAAGGCACAGCAAGAGGTCGAAGCGCTGAAGCTGCAGCACCCCGGCAAGCGCGTGATGCTGATCGCGGAAAAAGGCACCATGGGTGTAGGTTCGTCCCGGATGTCGGGCGTGAACAACGTGGCGCTGTGGACCGGTAAGCAGGCCAGCCCCTATGTGCCATTCGTCAATTTCGCGCCGATCGTTGCAGGCACCAATGGCATCTCGCCAATCTTCCTGACCACCGTGGGCGTGACCGGCGGTATTGGTCTGGACCTGAAAAACTGGGTCAAGAAGGTGGATGAAGACGGCAATGCCATCCTGAACAATGACGGCAATCCGATCCTTGAAGAGAAGTATTCGGTTGCAACCGGTACGGTTCTGAAGATTAACACCAAAAAGCACAAGCTGCTGAGCGAAGATGGCGACGAACTGGTCGATGTGTCCTCGTCTTTCACCCCGCAAAAAGTGGAATTCATGAAGGCTGGTGGCTCTTACGCCATCGTCTTCGGCAAGAAACTGCAGACAATCGCGGCGGAAACGCTGGGTGTCGAGGCGCCTCTGGTCTTTGCCCCGTCGAAAGAAATCAGCCATGAAGATCAGGGCCTGACGGCCGTCGAGAAGATTTTCAACAAGAACGCCGTGGGCACAACTCCGGGCAAGACCCTGCACGCTGGATCTGACGTACGTGTGAAGGTCAACATTGTTGGATCACAGGACACCACCGGCCTGATGACCATGCAGGAACTTGAGGCGATGGCCGCGACAGTTGTGTCGCCCAGCGTTGATGGCGCCTATCAGTCCGGCTGTCACACCGCATCTGTCTGGGATGCCAAAGCGCAGGCCAACACACCGCGCCTGATGAAATTCATGAATGACTTCGGTCTCGTCACCGGTCGTGACCCGAGAGGTGTTTACCACTCGATGACCGACGTGATCCACAAGGTGCTGAACGACATCACCGTGGATGACTGGTCGGTCATCATCGGCGGCGACAGCCACACACGCATGTCCAAAGGCGTGGCATTTGGGGCCGACTCGGGCACCGTGGCGCTGGCGCTGGCCACAGGCGAAGCCTCAATGCCGATTCCGGAATCGGTCAAGGTGACCTTCAAGGGCAAGATGGCCGATCACATGGATTTCCGCGACGTGGTACACGCGACGCAGGCGCAGATGCTGGAACAGCATGGCGATAACGTGTTCCAGGGCCGCGTGATCGAAGTGCATATCGGCACGCTGCTGGCGGACCAGGCCTTTACCTTCACCGACTGGACCGCCGAGATGAAGGCCAAGGCCTCGGTCTGTATCTCGAATGACGAGACCCTGATCGGTTCGCTGGAACTGGCCAAATCGCGCATTCAGATCATGATCGACAAGGGCATGGAGCATGAAAACGGCATGCTGCAGAAACTGATCAACATCGCGGATAAGCGCATTGCCGAGATCAAGTCGGGTGAAAAACCCGCGCTGCGTCCCGATGACAATGCGAAATACTTCGCTGAGGTCGTTGTCGACTTGGATCAGATCGTCGAGCCGATGATCGCGGACCCGGATGTCAACAATGCCGACGTCTCCAAGCGCTACACCCACGATACGATCCGGCCGATCTCGTACTACAATGCCGAAAAGCACGTGGATCTGGGCTTTGTCGGCTCGTGCATGGTGCACAAGGGCGACATCAAGATCGTCGCACAGATGCTGAAGAACCTGGAAAAGGAAACCGGCAAGGTCGAATTCAAGGCCCCGCTGGTGGTTGCGGCGCCGACCTACAACATCATCGACGAGTTGAAGGAAGAGGGCGACTGGGAAGTGCTTGAGAAATATTCAGGCTTCGAGTTTGACGACCTGTTCCCGAAAACTCAGGCGCGCACCGAGTATGAGAACATCCTCTACCTCGAGCGCCCCGGCTGTAACCTCTGCATGGGTAACCAGGAGAAAGCCGCCAAGGGTGATACCGTTCTGGCCACATCTACCCGCCTGTTCCAGGGCCGCGTCGTTGCAGATGCGCCGGACAAGAAGGGCGAAAGCCTGCTGGCCTCGACCCCGGTTGTCGTGCTGTCGGCGATCCTGGGCCGGACGCCGAAGATCGAAGAGTACAAGGCGGCGGTTGAAGGCATCGACCTGACCAAGTTCGCCCCGCCGGTTGTGCCGGAAAACACCAGGTCGGCGCACTTCTAAGAATTTTCAGGCCGGTTCAAATAGAACCGGCCTGTTTTTTTCGACGCGGCGCTAAACCGTCTATCAGGTAAATACCAATGCTTTAACCGGTAGCAAGATAGCCTGTGCGCGCAAGACAATGGCGTTTGCGATACCCATGCCGTCCACAATGCGAGCAATAAAGGCGGAAAACCCGGTAATTTCGCCAGCTTCTATCTGTTTTGTGCGGCTGGTATAGGCCACCCCAACACATGAGCTGCCGGGTGGAATTTGCTCCAGATGTTCTGGAAATATCGGCGCAAGAAAGGCAGTCATTGTGCCAGGGCGCGCGCGGTCTTGTTGATCGACCAATACGTCACCGGGCCGGAACTGCCCGGCTGCGATGGCACCCTGCACTTCGTCCACGACCATGGGGATAATGGTCAGAGGTTTGGCGGGGCAGGTGATCTCGACCAGCATGCCGGGTTTCACAACACTCGCGGAAATCTGTCCGAACGCGGCCACGAAACGCCCCTGACCTGAGACCTCGGGCACCAGAATGCCCGCAGGACGCAGTATGGGATTTACGATGTCACCGGGCTTGAGCAGAAATTGCGTCACCGTGCCATCGACTTCGGCAAAGACAGTAGATTTTGCAATTTCCGCTTCCGCCTCGCGCAGAGCAGCGCGAGCGGTTTCCTGTTGCGCGGGAAGCAAGGTGGCTTGGCGAAGTTTTATCCCGTCCAAAACTGCAATTGCTGCGGTACGTTGCCCATCGGCGCGGGAAACGGCCGTTTGCAAACGCAACAGCTCTTGCTCGCTGACAGTTGCGTCATTGCGTTCAGCCAGTGATTGGCGGCGCTCCAGATCGTCGGTGGCCTGAAGAAAATCGGCCTCGGCCGCAACGACCTGTGCCTGCGCAGACGCGATATCAGTGGTTATAACACCCAGGGCGGCGTCGATTTCATCAATCCGGCGGCGGGCGGTTTCGGCGGCTGCCTCTTGCCGGGTGGTATCCAGCCGGAATATCGCCTGTCCGGCAGCCACGGTTTCATTATTGGTCACATAGACCTCGGCCACGCGCCCACCACGGTCTGACAGAATGGTAACAGTGCGAAAGGCGGCTGAGACGTTGCGCGTAGAGGGATGAAAATAAAAGATGACGGTGATTAGGGTCACAGCCAGGATCGCACAGGCTGTCAAACCCCAGCGTAATTCGTACCAGACATTGAACAGGGTAATCTCATGCCCCCAACGTTTGCCCTGTTTGTAGCGACGATAGAGGTAATCCGGCACGATCGTAATCAGGGCTGAGAATAAAAGCTCAAGCATCGTCCTGATCCGTCTTTATGTGCAAGGGGAAGATTTCGTGTAGCGGAACGGCTGCGATCAGAATGGCGGCAATCCAGAATGCATTGTTCAGGGTGAACAGGGAAATCAGACCCAATACACCAACCAGCTGCATTTGTACTTTGTGCGCTCCGGCTGCCATCCGATCGGGAATGGCTTGGATGGTGAAGTAAAGCGCCCCGAACCCCAGCAGTACAAGTACAAGAAATACGCCGACAATAATCAGGAAGCCATCGGTCCCACCCGGCGGCGTGACCCAGAAAGGTAACCGGGCCAGTTCCTCATCAGAAATTGAGATGCTCATCCGCGCCCCCATCACCCAAGGATATCGGGAATGATATGCAAACATATTCAGCAAAATCAATACTTTTGCCAATTTCATAAAAGACGTTCCGCGCGCATCTGATCAATTATTGGAAAATAAAGTCCCGCCGGTCGTTCACACTTTCTGTACTGTTTTCCGTGCCCGTGTTTGGCATTGGGGTATGTCTGACGTTGCTGGGAGGCTGCCCTGATTTTTATTGGGACAGAACGATATTACCCCCAAAAACCCACAAAACTATCATGTAAACAAATAAAAACAGAATTTTGATGTTGAAATGGAGACAATTTGTGGGATTATTGTAAGGAGTGATGCTGAGAAGTAGGTTTCTGATGTCGCAAGACTGCAGTCTAAATCTTTGGGAGCCGATTGTAGGCTTGCGTGGCGCAAGACGACCAAAAATTGCGCGTCCCAGACAATGCCCTCGCGGGCTTCTTTTTTTAAGTGTTTTTTGCCGCGAACACACAATCTAAATTTACACAGGACAGGACCGAATGCTGAATTCAGGAAGCTCACAATCCGTCGATATGGCCTATCTGGTATCACATGCGAAGAAGATTGCCGAATTGGCCAACAAGGCGGCACGAGAGTATTTTCGCGGCCGACTGGGGGTCGAATTCAAGGCGGATGAAAGCCCGGTTACGCAGGCCGACAAGGGTGTCGAGGCAGAGGTTCGGGCCTATCTGGCTAAGCATTTTCCCGATCACGGCATCTTCGGAGAAGAGCATGGGTTTGAGGGGCAAAACCGTCGTGAAGTCTGGATTATTGATCCGATCGACGGCACCCGGTCTTTCCTGTCGGGGCATCCGCTGTTTGGTTTTTTGCTGGGGCATCTGATGGATGGCAAGCCGGATATCGGAGTGATCGGCATGCCTGCGATAAATGAAGTTTTCATAGGTGTATCCGGTCAGGGCGCGACACTGAACGGCAATAAAATCGAGACTTCGAACCAAACGCGGCTGGATCAATCCATTCTCTTCGTAAACGAAGGGGACAAGATCTATCGCGATCATCCGGCCTTATTTGCCAAGCTGATGCAATCAGGGCAGACAAGACGTTTTGCCTATGATTGCTACCCGCATGCCCTGCTGGCTGCGGGGCATGTGGATGCTGTGATTGATTATGATCTGCAGCCCTATGATTTCCTGCCGGTGTTGGCCGTGGTTGAGGCTGCGGGCGGGGTGATGACGGACTGGTGTGGTAAACCACTCGATCTGCAGTCAGACGGTCGGGTGATTTCAGCGGCAACACCCGAACTGCACGCAGAAATGCTGGAAATGGTGAACGGATAGGATCATGGCGATTGTAAGCTTCCTCATCAGTCTGGCCGGCGCCACAATGTTGCTGCTCTACGCAGTGCGAATGGTGCGCACCGGGATCGAGCGGAGCTATGGGGCCTCGTTCCAGCGGGTGATGACGGGGCAGCGCAGTCATGTACAGGCATCGGTGATCGGCCTTGCGATGGCAGTCGTGCTGCAAAGTTCTGCGGCGGTGGCTTTGCTGACATCAGGGTTCGCCGCAAGCGGGTTGCTGGCCTTTCCCGCCGGCCTCGCCATGGTGCTGGGCGGCGATTTGGGATCGGCGCTGATTATTCAGATCCTGTCGTTCAATCTGGATTGGCTGGTGCCTCTTTTGCTGGCTGTTGGCGGATATCTGTTCGTCAAGACCGAGTCCAAAAAGCCTCGGCAATTGGGCCGTATCCTGATGGGGATTGCGTTCATTCTAATCTCGCTGCGCTTTTTACGCGAGGCGATGGATCCGATCCGCGACAGTGCATTTCTGCCTGCTGTCGCAGACTATCTTGCCCGCGACTATATAACGGCGTTTCTGGTGGGCGGCGCGTTAGCTTTTGTCATGCACTCTTCGGTTGCTGCGATCCTAATGTGCGTGACGTTGGTTCAGATCGGTGCAATCCCGTTTGCCGCCGGGCTGTCGCTGGTTTTGGGAGCCAATTTCGGCTCGGCCTTCATACCGGTTTGGCTGACACGGGGGATGGAATTGCCGGCAAGGCGTATTCCCTTCGCCAATCTGGCCTTGCGGGGCAGTTGGGCCGTAGTCACGCTGTTCGCGGCCAATACGGCTTTGCGCGCGGGCATTTTGGGGGATCTGCAAGGTGGGCAGATGCTGGTCAATGCGCACTTGGCCTTCAATGCATCGCTGCTGATTTTGGCGCTGCCGTTCTGCGGGCGGTTGCGCGCTCCGTTCGAACGGCTTTTGCCGGAACCAAAGTCGGCAGACTCAACGGTGCAGCTGGGCCGTCCGGCCAGCGCGCTGGACATGGCTGCGCTCGGAAACTCCAGTCAGGCGCTTTCAAGTCTAAAGCGGGAATTGCTGCGGATGAGCGATCTGGTCGAGTCAATGTTCCGCCCCTCGCTGGAGCTCTATCGCAGTGGAGACAAGGAACAGATACGTGCCGTCAGGGCCGTCGATGAGGACGTGAACGAATGCCTGTCGGGTATCCGAAAATTTGTAGCCGCCATTCCGGCAGAGGAATTCGGTAAGCAGAACGCAAAGGTGGCGCGCGACCTGATGGAATATGCCATCCGCCTTGAAACTGCGGGTGATGTTGTCGCCAAGCGCTTGGCCGTGCTGGCAGGGAGCATGCGGAAAAAAGGTGCGTCATTTTCGAAAGAAGGTTGGTCAGAACTGGTCGAAATGCATGAGGGCATTTTAGCCAATATGAAACTGGCCTCGAACGTACTTATCTCGGACGATCTGGAAAGTGCACGGCTGCTGAGTGCCGAAAAGACGGAAATCAAGAAGGCAGAGCGTGACAGTCGTAAGCGCCACCTGCGGCGGTTGCAGCATGGTAGCACGGAAAGCTTTGAAACCAGCGACATTCACCTGGAGACTTTGCGTGCGTTCCGTGAATTCAACAGTCACATCGCTGCAGTTGCCTATCCGATCCTCTACCGGAATGGGCAATTGCTGGAAACACGCCTGATCGAAGAAATGCCTCGGATGGAAAAGGGTGCGGATACGGAGGTCAAGGGATGATCGCACCGGTCGAGATATTGAATGGTATGGGGCAGGGCAGGGTGGTTTTGCTGTGCGAGCATGCGAGCCATCGGATACCTGCAGTATACGACGGTTTGGGCCTGACCGAGGCCGATAGTCTTAGTCACGCAGCTTGGGACCCTGGCGCGCGGAGCCTGTCGATCGAGCTGTCTCGGGCATTGGATGCCCCTATCGTGGCCTCAACCGTGTCGCGCCTGGTCTATGATTGTAATCGCCCTCCTGAAGCCCCGAGTGCAATGCCTGAAAGATCGGAGCAGATCGTCGTTCCGGGGAATGCCGGGCTGACACAATCGCAGCGCGACGACCGTACGACGGCGGTTTACGAGCCATTTTGCGCAGCAGTTGCAAATGTATTGGATGGGAGAGGCCCCGAGACGGTCGTGGTCACGGTCCATTCCTTTACGCCGATTTATTTTGGGCAAAACCGCACTGTCGAACTTGGATTGTTGCACGACGAAGACAGCCGGTTGGTTGACGCGATGTTGGATCATGTGGGTCGGTTGCCGCATCGTCGGATCGAGCGGAACGAGCCTTACGGCCCGGCTGATGGAGTTACGCACTCATTGCGCCTTCACGCGCTCCGCCGGGGTTTGCCGAATGTGATGCTGGAAGTGCGTAACGATTTGTTGCGAACGGATGAACAGATCGCCGTCATGGCGGACGAAATACTTGCGCTGTTGCAACCGGCGCTGAACGACATCGCGATTAGGGAGGATGAATCGTGAGCCGGACACTCAACTTTGAAGGTTTGAAGGGGCAGGTATCTGCGGGTGATGTTGACACTGTATTGGTGTGTTTTGTTGACATGCAGGGTCGTTTGATGGGGAAGCGTTTTC
>NZ_JBQFUV010000031.1:0-9039 GCF_056539365.1 Ruegeria sp. BB7
CTCTGGCAGAGATGATCAATGCGGCAAGCCTTGCAAACATCGAGGCTGACGCAGGTCACTCGGGTGACAATGGTATTCTATCCGTCTACTCGACCACGCGTTCCTTCCCAGTGAGCGTCAATTTGGCCAATTCGCATGTCAAGGATCGAGTCCGAAATATCGAGAATATTACGGGGTCAAGTTTCAATGATACGCTCGAAGGAAATTCTGAACAGAACATTATAACTGCCGGAAGCGGTGATGATATCTTAACTGCCATTGGCGGTGGGGACACGTTAGATGGGGGAAGCGGTTCTGATACGGCATCTTTCCTGAACAGAAGTTCTGGCGTTACGGCCGATCTAACCACGAACATTGTAGCGTCCTCGGGAAGCAACGTCGCCGATGACACGTTGGTGGACATCGAAAATCTTGAAGGAAGTATCAATGACGATACGCTGACAGGGAATCTTGCGGATAACGTGTTCTTTGCAACGGCGGGGAACGACACGATCTCGGGTGGCGATGGCCAAGATACACTGGATTTCAGTCGCCGAGGCAGCCGCCAAGGAATTGAGGTTGGTGCGTTTGGCACTGATACTCAGCAGCTTTCAGTTTCGGTCGCCAGAAATCCGATTATCAACGTTTTCGCAACATTTGATGCCGGATTTGCCCTTGGCAGCGATAGAACGATTGCCGAATGGCGAGACAATGTTGAAAATCATGCGGGCGCTCCAGATTTCCATTTCTTGCCGACTGTTGTCTCATATTCCAATACGGATACGACGCCGGGTCAACTTTCCGGGGACGAACTCGTTGGACTGTTCGGAGATGATGCACAAGGCCTAAGCGCGCCGGATGCCAATCAGGGCTCAAATTTTGCATTGACGCTGGACGGTTCTTTGAACATTGCGGAAGCGGGTGTTTACGAATTCCGCATTGCCGCGTCTGAGGCCGTAGAGTTTAGCATTGGCGGTGACATTGTGTTTACCCGTCAGGGCAGCAATGGAGAGGTTGCTCCAACCGATGGCGGCTTCCTCACTTCGTATGAATTTACGGAAGTCGGAATTTTTGATTTCAGCATTCTGCTCGGCAACTCGTCCGACGAGTTTGAGTTCGGCGTTGAATATAGAAGGTTTGGCGAAACGGCCTATCGTGCTCTGGAAGCGGGCAATGACGACTTCTTGCTTTCTTACCCCAATCTGACAGCAGGCGCGGTGACAGTTGCCGTTGATGGCGCTGTGGATGTTGGCGATAGATATACGCTGACGCTTAATGGAATAAGCGTCGAATACACCGCTGAACTCGGGGATAGTCGGTCGGATGTTGCCGCCGCTCTGGTCGCGGCCGTGAATGCGCAGTCGTCAGGGCTTTCTGCCTTTGTCGTTGCAAGTGTTTTGCCGACATCGAGTGTTATCACCCTGTCGCCACTTTCAGGAGATGTGGATTTGTCTGCGCTTGCGGTTGCGACAACCAATACATCGGCGACAGGCGATTACCGTGTCAGCGACGATGAATACGTGCAAATTGTGACGGGTGTTGAACGGTTTGTAACAACTGATCACGCCGATCGTTTCAGTGGAACGGATGTTGGTGAAACCGTTGAGGCGCAAGGCGGGAACGACACCCTTCTGGGTGCAGGCGGCGATGACACG
Source organism: Ruegeria sp. BB7 (assembly GCF_056539365.1). NCBI lineage: Bacteria > Pseudomonadati > Pseudomonadota > Alphaproteobacteria > Rhodobacterales > Roseobacteraceae > Ruegeria > Ruegeria sp. BB7. The sequence continues at coordinate 1,635 of NZ_JBQFUV010000031.1, forward strand.
CTTTCGGGAGGTGATGGTGACGATGTCATTGTCGGAGGCGAAGGTGCTGATACGCTGTCTGGCGGTTCAGGTGACGACAGTCTGCACATTGACCGTTATGACACTGCCGTTTCTGGTGGAGAAGGTCAGGATACCCTGACAATTGAAGATGCCGAAGAGGGGGTTAACGTTGATCTCGTTAGTGGCACGATTGTGTTCTCTGACGGGGACACTGGCGAGACTGCCACTACTTCAACCTCGACAGTCAGCGGTGTCGAGGTTGTATTTGCAACGAGCGGTGATGACACGTTGCATGGTACGGCAGAGACGACGCTTTATGGCGAAGGCGGAGATGATACCTTGACCGGGGGTGGACGCTCCAAACTGTTTGGCGGTGCTGGGGATGATACCCTTAACAATGGCAGTGTTGGCGACGTTCTTTCCGGCGGTCGCGGAAATGATACCTACAACATCGCCAGATATGGTGAAGTCACGTTGATTGAAACGGTCAGCGATGAGGATATCGATACCGTCAACATTGATACGCATTACTCTGATCTTGCGACGGTCTTTGATGGTGATGGTCTGCATATCGTAAGCCGCACCGGCAATCTGGATATTAGTATCCAGAACTGGGAAGATGTTTCCGATCAGCTTGTATTCACGACAAATGATGGCCGGTCATTCACTCTTGATACTTCGGATGAACTGCCTTCAAGCACCGGTTTTGAGACGCGCGTACACTTGTTCGTGGATCCCGATCTTTCTGATGTGGAAGGGGTTAACACGCGGGCGGAATATATCCGTGATGTTTTGGTTGGAACAGATCAACCTGGTATTGTGCTTACCGTCGATGACCTGTCTCAGGATGGCTTCCGTGACGCTATTAACGATAGCATTTCAGGGCCCGGATTCTTCACATCATTTCAGCAAGCTCTGCAAAATGGGACAATCACAACGACACCGTCGCTTGGATTTGTGTCTACCGGTTATATCTATATTGATCAGGAAGGAGACTATGAAGTTTCTCTGAGCGGAGAAACTTCCAGCATTCTTGAGATCAATGGTGCTGAACGGCACGTATTCAACGTATCAAGTCTGGATGATGCAGATGCTCGGACAATTCGACTGGAGCGTGGCTTCCACCCGGTTTCCTTGTTTACAGAAGCGGCGACACCCAATCCCGCAAATACATTCACGGCGGATATTTACATTGCCGGGGCAGACGGTGTTCCCGTCCGTCTTGGTGAGTTGCCAAGCTATGTAGATCTTAATGACTTTGCCTCTTTTGTCGATTTGGGCAGTCAATCTGCACTGGGGAATACGACCAGAGAGGGTGACATCGTCAATCTCCGGGACCTTATCCCAGATTACCTCTCGAGAAGAGAACAAGGTGTCATTCTAAGAGAAATCGGGTTGGATTTCAGCGACACGACAAGCTTTGTCGATATCGATCTGACAGATCCGGAATTCCATCAGGTGACCAACATCAAAGGTAGTCTGTTGGCCGATAACACAGTGATCGGCAATGATCTGTCTAACACCATTTCAGGCGGCGCGGAAAGCGATACGCTGGCTGGTGGTCGCGGGGCCGATACCATTGACGCGATGGGTGGCGATGACCTGATCATCGGGGCTGCTGACGGGGACGTTATTGATGGCGGCGCCGGAGAGGACACGATTGACTATAGCGCTCTGGAGCGAGAGGCATTGGATTCACCTGCTTCGGGTGTGAGCCGGTCGGGTGTGGAACTGGCGCTTGGCGGTCAAACGCTGGGATTGCAGCTTGAGGACGTTCAGGCGAGCGCACCGGGGACAGCTCAACGGGTGTCACTTGTTCTTGCTGATCTTATTCAGTCAGCAAATAATAGCCTGACGATTAGTCTGGGCGATGTTTCACTTTCGGTTACAAGAAGCAGCGACCCGGACGTCACCTTCCTTGACCAGATCCTTTCGGCGTATCTTGCGAATGATGACTTCTCAAACGCCTATACGATCGATAACGAAGAATTCTCGATTGTCTTTGAGGCTGTGGATGTTAACGCAGAATCCCTTGCTGTATCTGTTCTCGTGGATGGCGTATCAACCACGTCTGGCGTCACGCTAGAGGCCGGTACGCCGGGGGTCCGGCAAGTGACGCACCTGACAGTAAGTGAAGGTAGTATCGGTGACGAATTCGTTCTGAATATCGGGAACGCGACTTTCTCGTATGTCATCGAGCGGGAACAGGCCGTTGGCGATCTGAGGGATGATTTGATCGGGCTATTGTCCGCAAGCACAACGATTGCAGATATCGGATTTACTTTTGCGCCAGGCGTTGAAGCTGGTCAGATCGTTATCGAAGGTCCATCCGGGGTGATCTTCCCGATATCGGGTATTGTTCAAACCTTGGGTGATGTCGTCAACAATGTGGAGAACATTGTTGGTTCGAAGTTTGACGATGTCTTTGCCGGGAATGACGCGAATAACGATATTGATGGTTATGTCGGCGATGACGTTATTTTTGCCTCGCTTGGTGACGACCGTCTGTCAGGAGGAGAGGGCGTTGATCTTGTCTCCTACGAAGGCATCGACGTCGGGGTTCGTGCCAGCCTGATTAGTGGATACGGAATCAAAGGAGTAAGCGGGATTTCCGGAGAAGATATTCTTTCCGGTTTTGAAAACCTTCAAGGTGGCCGCTCCGATGATGTACTGGAAGGTAATAGTCAGAACAATGTGTTTTTCGGTACCAGCGGCAATGACATTGTATCCGGTGGCGAGGGGTATGACGTTCTTGATTTGTCTGAAGTGAACTCAACGAGTGGTGTCACTCAGCAGTTTGTTTCCGGGGCGTCGCGGTCATTGATCGTCCATGAGATCATCAATAGCACCACACAGCTATTGCGTTTGAACGGACCTCTTATTCCTGGTGATTCATTCAGCCTGACAATCAACGGTACTTCTTTCGATATGACCATTCGGGCGTCTCAGGAGGCAGTGAATGTTCTGAGAGAAATTCGGGGTCTGCTGGAGACTGATCCCACTCTGGCAAACCTGCTTGAGGTTGCAATAGATGAGGCGACTGATGAACTGACCCTCACCGCGACCACATCTACACCTCTGTCTGTGTCCTTCACGTCGACAGCGCAGGATTTGACGACTATCCAGTTTACCACCGAAGCTGGTCTCAATACCCAGCACTACGCCTCCATCGAAGAAATTAGAGGAACGGATGGTGCTGACATCCTGTCCAGCGGCCCGAGCGGAATTGTTTTGCTGGGCGGGCTGGGTGCAGACACTCTCAACGGGAATGTCGGCGGTAATGATACCTTAAGCTATGCTGACTCTGATGTGGGCGTGACTGTTGACCGCTCGGCGAATACGGCGTCAGGTGGGACGGCCGATGGCGATATCATTGTTGATATCGAAACAATCATCGGTTCAGATCATGGTGATACGTTCACCACAGGCAACGGCACGATTACAATTTCTGCGGGTGCCGGAAATGATACGGTTACGTCCACTTCCGGTGGAGAAACCGTTGATCTTGGTTCTGGAAATGACGTGTTTAGCGTTGATCTTGCTGCTGGCAGTATTGGTGGCGTAACGGTCAGCGGAGGCGATAACGCTGATAACATCACGGGCGGCGACGGTGATGACGTTCTGCATGGTGACGCGGGCAACGACGTCATTCGCGGCGGGGCCGGGGCTGATGTGATCCAAGGTGGCGCAGGCAACGATGAACTGCACGCTGGAAGCGGAAGTGACACGTTACGTGGCGGTGATGGAAACGATACCTTGTATGGAGGTGCGGATAGCAACGAACTGTTCGGAGACGACGGAGACGATCTGTTTGTTCTTGGAAGTGGTACGAACGTGGTTGTTGGTGGCGCAGGTTCCGATACCGTCTCATATCGAAATGCGGATGCGTCCGTAACTGTCGACATTTCGGCCAATTTTATGGGTGGAACTCAGTTTACATCGGTGGAAAACATCGTTGGCTCTCAGTTCGACGATACTTTGACAGGAAACGCCGAGGACAACATTCTGGAAGGGCTTGGTGGTGCCGATACCTTCATCGGCAACGGCGGCGCCGACATAGTTTCGTATGTCAGTTCAGATGCTGCTGTTTCCGTGAATCTGGAAACCAATGACTTGCAGAACCCGGAGCATGTTGCCGCAACTGGCGGACATGCAGCTGGGGATTTGTTCTCGAACATTGACAATCTTACGGGCTCGGATTTTGATGATCAACTGGTCGGAAACAGTGGAGACAATCGCCTTGTAGGAGGCGCCGGTGTTGACGTCCTGATAGGGGGTGCCGGTAACGATATTCTGGTCGTTGATGATGATGACGTCGTCATCGACGGTGGTGAAGGCATAGACACCATTGATTTCAGCACCAATTCTCGCGGTGTTCGTTTAACCACGATTGATACGGCTGGTGCCGTTGTCCATAACTATGTAGTTGGCGGATCTTTGGGCCTGACCAGTGAAATTCGTTCGGAGATCGGCGCGTTTAACGGGTCTACGGTGGCCTTGCACATCGGTGATGAGGTCTACTCGGTAGATGTTTCCGGCGGTTTCCTAAATTGGGCTGTTGAACTGAGGGATCAGTTCAACACGCGCGGTACGCAAACGGATGACTACACATTAGAGATTGAGGATCTTGGCGAAGCGACCATTGGCGTTCTTCGTATCGCGCCGGGCGACAGTCTAGCAGTTGGTGAGGCTATCAGTACAGATTCTCCTCTGGTTCCGATCCGCTTTACTGTCGATGGGACGGATATAGGCGATCCGGACGATTTCGGATTTTTCACGGATGGTTTGGCGACTTCAAACGAGCGCAATTTCCTGACCGATCGCGAAACTATTGAGATTAGCGGCCTCAACGAACACGCAGAAATCGCCGTAGATATTAATGGCGCGCAATATAGCTATACACTTGGTCTTGGTGAAAACTCTGTTGATGCCGCGCTAGCTCTGGCAGAGATGATCAATGCGGCAAGCCTTGCAAACATCGAGGCTGACGCAGGTCACTCGGGTGACAATGGTATTCTATCTGTTTACTCGACCACGCGTTCCTTCCCAGTGAGCGTCGAACTATCTGTCATTGCAGAGATCGAACCACTTACAAACGTAGAAAACGTCACAGGTTCAGCGTTTGATGATGTACTTGGAGGTTCCGCAGAGGACAACGTCATCGATGGTGGGGCCGGTGATGATATTATTCTCGGCACCACGGGGAATGATACGCTGATCGGTGGATCGGGTGTGGATACGCTCGACTTCTCGAACATAAGGGACAGAAGCGGACAAACCTTTGACCTAGTGAATGGTCAAGTGGTCGGTGAAAGCAGCACGAATACAATCAGCGGCTTCGAAAACGTTGTCGGTACTGCCTATGATGATGTCTTCGTATCATCTGCACTTGCGAACGATTTCCGCGGTGGGGAAGGTCTGGATACGATCAATTATCAGGACAGCAATGAAGCAGTTACTGTTGACTTCACAACGGGCGTTGCCTCCGGCGGGTTTGCCGAAGGTGATACGTTCGTATCTGTCGAAAGCGTTGTCGGTTCGGGATTGAATGACCTTTTCCTCGTGAATGGAAGTGAGGTCAGTTTGGATGGCGGCGTGGGACTGGACATTGTCTTTTTTGCCGGACGAGATCGTGCTGTGACCATTGATCTAACAGGTAGTGGCGGGATAGCGACGTCATTTACTTCCATCGAGCATTTCATAGGTTCCGCGTATAGCGACAACTTTGTTCTGGATGAAGGCTCTTACACGATTGATGGCGGATCAGGCCATGATGGTATTGATCTTGGTGTGTGGTCGCAAAGCATCCGCATTGATGCGGACAGCAGGATTATTTCTTCTGAGGATGATAGTTCATTAATCAACTACGCCTCAGTTGAGAGATTCACGGCAACCGCGTTCGACGATGTGTTTGTGGCGGGATTGACTCGAACACACTTCGATGGTGGTGCCGGCAGCGATACAGTTTCCTTTGAACGTGCTCTGAACAGTGTGTCCGTTGATCTGTCATCATCCGAATTTAACACGGGTTATGCGGCAGGGGATACATACACCAATGTGGAAAACCTGACTGGGTCCGGATTTGACGATAGTCTGATTGGTGATGCCAATGCGAATGTCCTGTCAGGGGGTTTTGGTAATGACGTGCTTGCAGGAGGTGATGGAGACGACCGTATTCTGGGTGACACCGGCTTTGATCAGATCGATGGAGAGGGCGGTTTTGACGCAGTCGATTATTCGGCATCGCAACAAGCGATCTTCCTGAACTTCCAGCAAAATGTAAACCAAGGTGGTGATGCCGCCGGGGATATTATCGACAATATTGAGGCGGTGCTCGCAACAAGCGGTGATGATACCGTTGTCGCAGACACCACTTTGCGGTTTGTCGATGGAGGAAGCGGTGTCGATACGGTGAGCTTCGTTGGATTGAACGAAGGTGTTTCCGTTCATATCGAGGGCTCTGCGGCAGCATATGACAGTGCTGACGGCGCGGTTGTGCTGAGTAATGTAGAATCCGTTTTGGGATCGGCTCAGGATGATACGGTGACATTTGCCGGTGAGCCGACGACCCAAGTGGATGCGGGCGATGGATTTGACACACTTGATTTCTCGGGTCGAGATACCGGTGTCACTGTTGATTTCATCAGCGCAGGCATTTCAGGTTTTGAGAGAGTGATTGGAACATCATTTGCCGATACACTCACGGGCGGCTCTGGGGATGAAGAATTCTTCGGCGTCGGCGGAGGAGATCTAATAGATGGCGGTGAAGGGCACGATATTGCTAACATTGCGTTCTCATACTTGACGACAAGCATAGTCTTCTCCGCTGATGGTGTCGATTTTGGCCTCTTCTCTCAAGGCGGTACGTATGTCGGTTTGAGTAATATTGAGCGGTTGGAATTGTCTGACGCCGTCTACGATGTTGACGCACTGAGAGCAGCCTATTCAAGCACGAGTTTAAGTCCGACCGTCGTGCCGTTGGTTAACTTGATCTCTGTTTCGAATTCGGAAAGTGGATTCCAGATCAAGGTTGAGGGAGATACCGGTTCCGACGCTGTTAACGGTGGTGCTCAGGATGACCTTTTGATCGCCAGTGAAGGTTCTGACGCGTATGATGGCGGTGAAGGCAGTGATACACTGGATTTCTCCAGAGTTTCCCGCCCAGATGGCCAAGGTCTTGTTATCCGGTCCGCTTTGGACTCATCCGATAGTGATCTAGTATATGCACTGGCCGATCATAGCGGACCAAATTCGGATAGTTTGAGCTCTGAGGACCTTCTGAACGGTAATCGCAGCGGACTAGTTGCTGTTTATGGTGTGGATGTAGGTCTTGGGCCAAACCTCATACTGAACAACAACCCAACTATCGGCACTGGACCTGATGGCTCTGACGCGTTGACATTTG
>NZ_JBQFUV010000032.1:0-6020 GCF_056539365.1 Ruegeria sp. BB7
CTCACCCAAACACTGACCGCCATCGCAAACGGCCATAAACAATCCAAAATCAGCAGGCTAATGCACTGGAATTACATCGCAAACGTGTGATCAGCGAAACGCTTGCAAAACTACTCTCGAAACGCGTTCGGCAAAAGTGATAACATATTCCCTCCTCCCAAATAAAATAAACCACAATCGAACACCTAGGCTCCAACGAGATTTTGCTCCTTGGCGCGGCACGCTAAGGGATTTGGACTGCGTCTCTCAACGCAGCCCCTGTTTCGGCCAGAAATGTCAAATTTTAAAGTGTTTCTCCCGTCACGATCCACTGGACCAGGCGACGGCGATTGACAACCGCGCTTGTTGCAAATCGTCCTCGTCGACCGTGTTGTCCGACCCAGAAGGTGGTGCAAATGCAGCCATCGCATCGACAAGCGACTGAACATTTTGCGCATCCAGCTGCGAGCCGTCATTCAGAGCGAAACTATCGACGGAAGCATTGTCATGCGTGTACCAACGTCTGACTGTCACTTCATCGGACGTGCCGATCACACTAACTCTGAGATCCGCTCCATCTCGTTCGAACCACAAATCGTCCTGAGAAATACCTGCTCCGAATTCAACGATATCTGTATCCTGATCTCCGGAGTTGACGTTCTCGATCACATCCTGACCACTGCCCAGATCAATCTGGTAGGTATCATCACCAAGCCCGCCATAAAGAATGTCGTTACCGGAACCACCGTTCAGCGTGTCATTTCCAGCCAGGCCGCGAAGGATATTCGCACCTGCATCTCCAATGATTGCCTCGTTCGCGGCACCACCGTTCACTTCCTTAATATTGACCTGCAGGTTCAGATCACCTCCAAGATTTCCATCGAGGCTTTGACCGTCTTCACTCCAGTTCTGGTTTCCTTCGCGGCCACTATCTATCAGCAATTCCGCGTCAGAGGTGTTCAGCTGGCTGTCGCTAAACGTTGCCAGATCTCCTAAATCTGCACTGTTCAGCAATTGGTTAGAGGCATCCCGCACTTGCCAGCCGTCACCGCTTGCGCTGAACAGAACAGTATCACCATCTGACAAGCCAGCATTCAGTGAACCACCGTCAGGTATAATGAAGAAGCCAATGTCTCCGATTGTCGCATTGGCAATCTCGATAGTCATTGGTGCGCGCACATGGTCGCGAACATTCGACAGGATGATCGTTCCGGACGTCGGATTTCCTTGGGCGTCACGACGATAATATCCGTAGCTTGAAGCCTGATCGCTGGTCACCGTCAGCACTTGAAGATCGACCGTGAGCGAATTCGGATTGTAGGGAGCGTCAACCGACAATGTTACGGATGCAACATCGCTGATGGCTATCACTCCTGGTTCAACCGGCACACTATAGGTGGTATCCCCGATCGTCAGGTTCAGATTCCCCACCAACCTGAAGTCAGGCAGATCGGCCGTATAAACATAGTTCCCGTCGCCATCCAATACACCCTGACTGATATTCAGATCGTTCAGCAACTGCGGAATATCAGCCGTGCCTGTCGTGTCAATCGGTGCCTCAATCGTGACAACGGGGGCTTCATCCAGGCCTTCTCCTGAGACGGTAAAGGTAAGCATGCCCGCACTGAGATCGACGACCGCACTGGAAACACCCTCCAATTCGGCAATACTGTCACCAAATTCTGTCACCCGCGACGCTTCCAGAGCGGAAACAGAGACCGCAAGATCAACAGAACCGGTGAAGTCGACTGGAGGTGTTGCGGTCAGGTTCACGAGCTGCGCTGGCGACAATGTCCAGCTGCCATCGCCATTATCCGTTCCTGAGGACAAACTCCAACCCTCGAGGACACCTGATATTGTGACCTCAACGATTTCGGAACCGTCCACATCTGCTGAACTGATGGAAACACTGACTGGTACAGCCTGACCTTGTTCAACATCCACCGAAAGTGAGTTGACAATCGGCGTGTCCGCTACTCCGCGTACTGTAAGGACGGTTGTGCCCGTCTCAACAACAGCACCATCAAAGTCCAGAACTTCAACTGTTAGCGAAATGTCACCAGAGAAGGAATCCGGCGGCACAAAGAAAGCCTCCTGAAGGTTAGCCGGGTCAACTGTCCAGACACCGCCCCCAAGATCTTCACCTCGCCCGACAAACGCCCCCTCGGGGACACCTGATATCCGTACGCTTCGCGTATACGCGCCACTAATGACTTCAAATGGTAGCCCGACGGCCGAATCTTCGAATACCACATGATCTGTAATAACGAGGCTAATGTCTGGCACAGCACCTTCGGTTAACACCAGACCAGTGCCGAGTGCAGCCAGATCGTAAATGCGCAAAATATCTTCGCGTTGACTATCCGACAGCCCAGCGAGGAACCCACCATATGTTCCATAGAACGGCTGGAAACGTTCCAGAACATTTATCAAATCTTCCAGCAGAGTTCCATCGAGATAGGTATAATCCCGAGCACCTGACGTCCGCGCAACACCAGCAGTTAGAACTAACTCAGGTCTGGAAGATACCACGTTCTCAAAATAACTGCTGACCCGCACAACACCGAAGTGATCGTTGTCGTTCCCGGCGCTGTCGAATATCAGAGAAACACCGTCCAGATCATCCGTCGGGGTCGCAACTGCGGCAAGCCCGGTTTCGGTAATATGATGGATCAGAAGATCATCACCGTCCTTTGTAAACCAGTAGTTGCCGGTATTGAACCGTTCATCCAGAATGATCCGGTCCTCGGGCGTTGCGTCATTGATTGCACTGTTGCGGTTGCCAAGCGAGATATAGAACGCGTCACTTTCACTACCGCCGGTTACTTTCGCGGAACCACCGATCAGAATTGTATCCAGACCCGCGCCGCCCTCAACAACCAGATTATCGGCTTCGCGTTCCAACAGGATCACATCATGTCCCGTGCCGCCGTCTACCGAACCGCCAATTGAACTTACTCGGATCAGGTCATTGTCATCGCCACCATCGACGGTCACATCGCGGCCGGTTATGAACAAATGATCCTTGCCGCTGCCGCCAGAAACCGTGCTGCGCGCAGCACCCGAAATGATTGTGTCGTCTCCGGCACCACCGCCCACAACATGATCGTACCCGGAAGTCAGAATATAGTCGTTTCCTTCATCGCCCTGAACCCATCCGCTTTGGCCAAAGACAAGCAGTGAATCGGCATCTGCCCCGCCAAAGACCGTGGCCAATTGACCGGCAGAGATTATCGTGTCTTTTCCGGCGCCGCCCAACGACAGACTACGGGCGCCAATGGATATCAGCGTATCGTTGCCTTCGTTGCCGCTTGTGGAGTTGTTATCCCCCAAGCCGTAGTACAGATCATCACCTGCACCCGCAGTAAAGATGTTGAACTCACCCAACTGGGCCGTTACATCATCCCCTTCTCCGCCAAACACAGCGTTATTGGTGCCGGTTGTGGCAATCAGATCACCATCACCAGTCAGGTAGCCTTGAGCGTTCAGGAACGCTATCAACCGGTCATTCGTATCCTCAGGATTATCCGTGACAAACGACGCGAGATCGCCAAGCAAATTGGGGAGATCGCGGAAGCTTTCGGCAATATCAAACCCTTGAAGGTTCAGCGACGCCGCCAACTCAGGCAAATCAATCACCTCACCCAAGGGTGCCTGTGCCGCGCCTTCGGAAGTAGCCACCGCGGTTTCAATGGTCGTATCAAGATCTCCATCGGCGACGCGCAATCCGTTTGTCACCAATACGTTCTCAAGATCATTTGCGCTAATCGCCGCCTGCTCGATTGCGCCAGCAAGTGCCGCGTGATCAGTCAAAGCCTCGATAGCATCAGCATGATGGAACGAAACAGCTGTGACAATACTGCTGACACGGCTCGACACGTCTGTAACGGTCGGATCGGATGCAACAATTTGTCCCTCTTCATTGACGGTCAGGTCAAACAGGTCGCCCAACGTTGTATCTGCTGATACTTGGCCGCCACGCGCCTGGATTTGCGCCAGAACAGCCGCATCCGTATTGCTTGCATCAAATACCAGCGCGTTGCTCTGACTTGCCTCACCATCTGTGGTTGTCACCGTTTGGGAAATGGCTCCGAACAACGACCCTAGGGTTGTGTCTAGCAGTGATGTTGCATGATCGCCAAAGATCAGGTCATTGACGCCCTGACCCAAAATAATATCGGCGCCTGCGCCACCAACCGACAGGTTGTCTGTCCGTAGGCCTTCACTGGCGGCAATCTGATCCGCCCGGGTAGCACCAGTTGTTGCTACGAAACGTTCCTGCCGGGCAGTTTCACCGTCAACCAAAGCGTCCGACAATTCAACATCTTCATCAAAGATGGCGAAATAATTGACATCCGACGTCCGATCCAAAGCTTGCAGGCGCAGCGACACTGAATGGATACTCTCGGGTGTCCAGAGTTCGATCTGAGCCGCATTTCCAGCAGCCTCTTGCGTGGCAAGGAACTGGCTGAATTCAACTTCGGTCAATCCGAAGAACTCAATGTCTTCGGTCGTGTATCCCAAGGCTTCAGCAACTTGATCGACATTCGTCACAATACCGGTGGCCTGAGTTATTTCTCCGTCCGGGCCAATACCGCCGAAGAACGTATCGGCCACCAATTCATCATTGGAACGGAACAAGTTGACTTCACCTACATTCGCGATCTCACCCAGATCCGCCACGAGATCATGCGAGAGGGTCAGAGGGCTCTCGTACTCCGCTACCGATACCCGCGCGTCGCCAACAACGTAGAAGTCATTCCGGACCCCGTCACTATAGAGCACGCTTTCCGTTCCCATGCTCACAGCAAGGTTTTCAAGGCCGCGATAATCGCCAATTGTCGCCAAACCGTCGGAAGCACCGGCATCACCAATCCTGATAACGCCGTTCTGAGTCCCACCAACAAATTGGCTATTGGTTCCATTGCCTATTTTGACAGCAACATTGCCTGCGTCGTTTTCTGCGGGCGCAAAAGTTGTTGCATCGAGACCAGATGTATCCGCAAAAACGTTTGTCACTCTGAAGGTAGACAGCGTTTCCCTCTCAATGGAATCGCGTCCGAGGAATTCATACCGCTCTGCAGAGACAACATGATCCAGAACCGGGAAAACGCTTACGTCAGGAGTGCGCGCATAATCGATCGAGAGGCGGGTTTCGTTGTCGTCAACCGCCCAATCCTTCAACACAACCCGTGCCTGCAGGGTTTCATTGATAATGACAAGGTCATCGCCCGAGATCTCGAAAATCGGATTCTGATAAGTCAGATCGAGATGCAGTATATCGACGCTGTCGCTATCGGTTGCAAAATCAACCGTGAAGACGCCTGGACCTGTAATATAGTACTCGTCAATTCCAGCGCCGCCGATAAGCGTGTCGCCACCACGACCGTAAAGAATATCGGCTCCCGCGCCACCCTTTAGCGTGTCATTTCCGGTACCAAACAGGATGTCATCGCCGCCTAGGCCGGAAATGGTCCAACTACCTTGACCTGCCCGCAGCACATCTGCAGCGGTATTGCTGCCTACCAACTCTTCAACATTCACAAATACCAGAGCGTTGTCAGAAAACTCCGCATCACCCGTTGTTCTAAAGCGCGATGTAACCAGATCAGCGATCAATCCCGTGCTTTGGTCAATATTTGAGTTGGCAATTGATAGATTGTTCAAATCCCCAACCTGGAACTGAACAATGTCATGCCCTTCGCCGCCATCGACTGTGGTGTCCGAGAAATCCACTATCAGCGTGTCATCACCGGACCCACCCAACAATGAATCGGCACCTTGTCCGCCAATCAGCGTATCGCCACCCGCACCGCCGGAAATAACGTTGGCAGCTTCATCTCCACTCAGATTATCATCATGAGCTGAGCCAGCAATGTTTTCGATATTCGTGATTGCGGCTTCTGGAAGCGTCGCCAGGCTGACATCGACTGGGAACGAACGCGTGGTCGAGTAGACGGATAGAATACCATTGTCACCCGAGTGACCTGCGTCAGCCTCGATGTTTGCAAGGCTTGCCGCATTGATCATCTCTGCCAGAG
>NZ_JBQFUV010000033.1:0-6018 GCF_056539365.1 Ruegeria sp. BB7
TTTGCAACAACTTTCTTCTAACAATAGAAGAACAACCCAAATCACTCATTATGCACAATCAATACAGCTCCAGGATGCGACCACCACTCCCAGAAACACCAAAATCAATAATCCCAACAAAACGCTCAAAACGTCCCCCATCAAACAAATCAATTCGATAAACCACACCAGAACTTGCAGTCTGCCAAGAGGGGGGAAGCTCTGTGCCCCGCGCGCTGCCAAGAGGGGCAGCCGCCACCAACCGCTCGACTAAAACCTGCGGAGCTAAATCAGACGAAACGCCATAGCGACCAGAATGTACGGTCGCAAATTCTCGAAGGCGAAGACCATCTTCATACGGGATCTCCGCAACCCGCGCGAAATCAGCAACACTGTTCAATCGGTATGGGGTACGCCTCCAGTCCCGATACCGCTCAACCGCATCGTTCGGGATGTCCAAAGAAGATGCTAAAGCATCCAGCAGATCAGGCGCGGCAGTGTTAAGATCGACCAAGCCACCTACATCTTGCAAGACGAGTGTAAATTCGCGGTCGTTCTGCTGAAGCACCAATTCCTCCCGCGGGCCGGAATGATTAGATCCACGCCCAAAACCACCTAGCGCCAGTTCAGCCAATGCCCGATTTTCCTGCTTGCGCTTCGCAAGCTCCAATTCCGCTTCGCTACCCTTCAGGCTCGCCAGAAACTGGCTGCTTGTGATTGCAAAAAGCAGCGCCACAATGCTGAGCGTTGACAATACGACAATGAGGGCAAAGCCTTGCTTCCCACGCCTGCTTGCAACCATCTGTGCAACCCCCTATCAGATTTGGATATGCAAACTGTTTGGCTCGTTCTTATTCATCTTCTGGTTTATGGCCTCCTCTCAGTCACATCAATACCGTTGAGCTGGCCTGCAGGGGTGTTCGCAGTTCTGTTGATTTGGATCAGCGTATGGGACTTCCGAACCTTTGAGATCCCGGACATGGCAGCCCTGTCTTTGGTCTCCTCAGGTGCACTGGTTCTCTTTACTCATCCAACAGTAACGTTAATCGACGGAATTTTGGGAGGAATTTTGTGGCCCTTGCTGTTCTGGGCGGTGGCTGAACTTTACCTGAAAACACGTGGCGTTCATGGCTTGGGCTTTGGTGACGTCAAACTCATGGCCGGAATTGGGCTATGGTGCGGGGCCTATGGGACAATCTATGTGGTCTTGTCAGCGGCACTAGGTGGCCTTGGTGTTCTCAGCCTGTTGGCTGTTGTCCGCTCGACATCAATCGAAGAAATAGGTCAATCGAAGGTTGCATTTGGACCGTTTCTTTGTCTCTCTGCCTGGAGTGTTTGGTTGCTTGGAGGCAGTACATGATACGTGGGAATCAGGATTGGAACACGCGCAGTGGTGTCACTATTCTGGAAGTGCTCATTGTGCTGTCTATTATCGCCATGATCGCCGCAGTGGCTGGCCCCAGGTTGATTGGTTATTTGGGGCGTGCCAAGTCAGAAACGGCGAAACTGCAGGTCCAGCAGATCGGCAACGCGTTGCAGCTGTTTTACATAGACACCGGTCGTTTCCCCACCAACTCCGAAAGCCTTGGTGTTCTTGTGACTGCTCCTCCTGGCGATCCGTCCTGGGCCGGACCTTACCTGGATAGCGAAGAAGGCCTGATCGATCCTTGGGGCCGTGCCTATATCTACGCCGAACCCGGCGATCAAAAAAAGCCAAGCGTAACAAGTTTAGGACGGGATGGTAGCAGAGGTGGCGCAGGGGAGGATAGTGACGTAACTAGCTAAATTTGGGGTGACATTTCGGTTATGCCCCCCAACTCTCTACTTCCCAACAATTGGCCGATGCGAGATCAAATACAAAAAACTCAACCAGATAGTGCATAAACTGACACTTTTCAAAAGTGGTCAGAACTTCCTAAAAAATTCAGCGCTACAAATTCCCGTTTTAGTACAGACTTTAATTAGGCTCAGGATGCATTGATTTCTATTGCGCTGCGTGATTCACGCCTTCGAAAACGGAGCGGTGACATGAGCGATCTCTTCTGGTTGACCGACGCGCAGATGGCGCGTCTGGCTCCCTTCTTTCCCAAGTCACACGGGAAGCCCCGGGTTGATGACAAGCGGGTGCTGAGCGGGATTATCTTCATCAATCGCAATGGCTTACGGTGGCGTGATGCCCCCAAGGAATACGGTCCGCACAAAACACTCTACAGCCGCTGGAAGCGTTGGAGCGAAAAGGGCATCTTCGCGCGGATGATGGCCGGGCTGGCGGCGGAACACGGCGAGAAGACGACCGTGATGATCGACGCGACATACCTCAAGGCCCACCGAACGGCGACCAGTCTGGGCGTCAAAAAGGGGGGCGTGGACGCCTGATTGGTCGAACCAAAGGCGGGATGAACACGAAGCTGCACGCCATCTGCGACAGCCAGGGACGACCGCTTGATCTATTCGTCACTGCCGGGCAGGTCAGCGATTATATCGGCGCAAGAGCGCTGCTCAGCGGCCTGCCAAACGTCAAATGGCTACTCGGAGATCGTGGCTATGACGCTGATTGGTTCAGAGAGGCGTTGCAGGACAAGGGGATACGCGCCTGCATCCCAGGCCGGAAGAAACGCAAGACGCCGGTCTCATACGACAAGCGGAGATACAAGCGGCGCAACCGCATCGAGATCATGTTCGGCAGGCTGAAGGATTGGCGGCGTGTAGCGACCCGATACGACAGGTGCCCGAAGGTCTTCCTGTCCGCCATCGCCCTCGCTGCACTCGTCATTTACTGGTTATGAGATGCCGTAACGGGGCCTGCGTCACGCACCGCCGTTGCCACTTGTCAGATTAGTGCCGTGCTGTCGCCATTCCCGTACTGAACCCACATGGAGGACGACGGGATGAGGCTGTTTATTGGACTGGATGTATCGCTCGCGAAGACAGCGATCTGCGTGATCAGCGAGCACGGCAAGATTGTGAAGGAAGCTGAGATTGTGAGCGAACCCGAGGTTTTGTCGCGCTGGCTGGTCGATTTGGATGGAAGCATTGACGCAATTGGTCTGGAGGCTGGGCCGTTGTCGCAATGGCTGCACCGTGGCCTGATGGAAGCGGGCTTGGATGCTGTTCTCATGGAAACGCGCCAGGTGAAAGGTGCCTTGAAGGCCATGCCGATCAAGACGGATCGGCGGGATGCCGAAGGGATAGCGCGGCTGCTTCATCTCGGCTGGTTCCGCCCGGTTCACTGCAAATCAGTCTCGGCTCAAGAAACCCGCGCCGTGCTCGGTGCCCGGAAAGCGATTCAACAATACATGATCGCGCTAGAAATGTCGCTGAGGGGACTGCTGCGAAACTTCGGCCTCAAGGTCGGTGCGATCTCTCGCGGCAAGTTCGAAAGCCGCATTCGGGAGCTGGCGGATGGCAATCCGATGCTGGAAACCGCGACGGCACCCATGCTGCGTGCCAGAGCTTCCCTGCGACAGGAACTTGCAGCCCTTGAGAAGCAGGTGCGCCAGCTCGCTCAAGCCGATCCGGTTTGTCGCCGCCTGATGACGATGCCTGGGATCGGGGCGGTCGTGGCATTGACCTTCCGTGCAGCCGTCGATGATCCGGCGCGCTTCCGGTCGTCAAAGAGGATCGGTCCTTGGGTCGGTCTGACGCCCTCTCGTAACCAATCCGGTGAACGTGATGTCTCGGGCGGCATCACCAAGGCCGGTGACGTCAACCTGAGGCGAGCATTGTGCCAAGCTGCAACCGTCATGATGAACCGTGGCCGCTCGACATGGCTGAGAACATGGGGTGCACAGCTCGCACAACGCCGTGGCCGGAAAATTGCGATGGTTGCTCTGGCGCGCCGTATCGCCGTGATACTTCATCGGATTTGGATCGACGGCACAGTCTTCCAATCGGATACCGCGCCGAAAGTTGCCTGAACGAGTGTTCCTCAACCCGCTGCCTGCTTGCTCGTAGGCCTTCGAGGTCCCGCAGGGACGTGGTTCCGATGATGTCGTGGTCTGGACCGTCGCTGATTGCAATCAAGCACGCCAATGAGATGGACACATCGGAATTACATCGAACCAGCATCATGTTGGCAACCAAAGCGTTGACCACGGACCGAAGCATGTACCCGAAGGATCTCAGCCGAAAGCCACGAAAAAATACGGCGGACACTAACAAAGCCAACAGAACCGCCTTGGCGGATCAATCATTCTGCTCAAAACCGCTTGACTGGGACGGCCCCGTTACCGAAGTCCTGAGCCTAGGGACTGCGAGGCAATTCTTGCGTCCGCGGACGGAAAGCGAATTTTGAAACGTTTAGTCATAATACCACCTCACTAAAAAAAATTTTCGAATAGATAGAAAATAGATCAAACGATTACCAAAGTACACGATTTACAGGTGCAAATTCCTCCCACAACGCGTGGAAAGGTACTGCAGATAAATCCGATCAGCCTGTTCTGGCTGCCATTGGCATAGGTCTCGACCGCGTCGGTAACCTTGTGGGTCCGGCTGATGCGATTGCCGCGCAGATCGTATTCGTAGCGATAGGTGTCATCCTCGCGCAGCTGGTTATGAGCGTTGCTCTCATAGCCCGACGAACTGTTCGAGAAGGTGCGGTTGCCCTCTTCGTCATACTCGTAATCCTCGATCGGCACCGGCACGCCGCCATCGATGGGCGGGATGCCCTGGCGGACCTATACTAGGCGGTTGAGGTCATCATAGGAGATGTGTTTGACTGCACCGGTCGAACTAACTCCGGCTTAAATTATTCTACTAACTACTGAACCGCACAAGGTAGGAATAGCTGTAACAACGGTTGCCTGTCTCGCCACAACCTGGCGCAGGCCACGTAACTGCGCAATAATTCGGCAATTTGCTCATCCAGGCTTTGAAGCTCAAAAACCGCACGGAGTTCATTAAGTTTCAAACCCTGGCAATTTTCTTTTTCCCACGCCACAATCCAAAAGTTCGGTAAAAAACTCACAAGATCTGTTAAAGGTGTCCGCTCACAGTCAATTTTTAACCAGATTTTCCGATTGGACGAAGAAATTACCTCAATGTTGGTGTCTCCAAATGCTCTTGCTGCATGGCGACGCGCCCTAACAACACTACTTTTCGTTCCCATTTCATCTGGTTGGCACGAAATGGCTTTTATGCAATTGATCTGTTTCGCCAGCGCTTCGCTGACTACTTCGGAGACACTCGAAGCTTCACCCCTTAATTTATATTCCCGAAGTTCAATCCGTGACGAAAACTTTGTTGCGTGAAACTCAATAGTCATAGTGGTTCCCTGCTGGATCGTTAAAGTGAGGTCCACGATCCTGTGATGGATCATCAGGATACCTGTGGCCGTCTGCATCGTCACGCATTGTTACTGGGTTACCATCGCTATCAACGTAGTCATACTGGCGCCCAGGCTGAGGTTTACCCCGCTTGTCAGTATTCGGCCTAGTAGATTCAGGTTGCTTTGAAGTTGGAATATTGTTTCTACGCTTTGCTTCCTTTAGTGCTCCACGACGGCCTGCGCCATCAGGACTTTCATTTGGAGGACGGTTTCCCTTAGTTTCCGAGGACTCATCTTCAGAACTGGCTTGCTCACTATTACCACTGTCGCCGCTACTCTGATTATTTAGAATGTTCGCGAATGCATTTTGGATAAGCGCAGTTATACCTGACGTTATGCCGCTTAGCCATCCAACAGCGGTCTGGCTTGCGTTGGTACAAATATCCGTAGTCGCGCATGCACCGGTAGCACCGATTAACCCTGCAGTCGCGGCAACCTGCCCAGCAGTAAGGTTTACCCATGGAACAGATATGGCCAATCCGCTCGGATCAGTCCAGTTATATGGGTCGTTTTCTACGTACGCATATAGGTTCAAATCCCCTGCTGCGAATCCGATGGGGTCTCTGGTTCCGTTGCAAACTTTTGGCCATTGACGCTTTCGGAATTAGCGCGTGAATGACTGCCGGTCATATCAAGTCGAAAGCCAGTTCATGATTTCCTTTAAAGGCGCGCAATATCCGAAGGATGTAATCCTGTTCGCAGTGTTCTTT
>NZ_JBQFUV010000034.1:0-5122 GCF_056539365.1 Ruegeria sp. BB7
CCTTTAAAGGAAATCATGAACTGGCTTTCGACTTGATATGACCGGCAGTCATTCACGCGCTAATTCCGAAAGCGTCAATGGCCAAAAGTTTGCAACGGAACCCGCGAGACATCGTACAGCATAACACTCATCTAATTATGCTCCGCAAAAAGCGGCTATTATGATTATTACCTGACGGCCGCCGCGACCGCCGTTTCCTGTAGAACTAAATAATTAAGGTACGATCGGGGGCATTAGAGCCAATGCACCTTCGAAATAGAAAGGTCCTATCTACGCCTTTCCGTTACCGTATAAGCTGTGCTTTTTGCACTCAGACCTCCCCTCCGGTTTTGCCGTGACACTAAGGCATCTACGTTTCAGGCTGCTCGACGACATCGCCTTTGTGAGCCAGCCTACAGAACTCATCTCAGAGACGAGATTGTTAGAATAACGGCCATGGTCCAAGACCCGAGTAGATTTTGCGCCGATCTCGACTGTAGCCTTGATCCCAATCAAAAGTGGTGCGTTCTATAAAACCTCTGATCGCTAGCGAGATCCCTATATCCTGCCTTCAAGACAATGCCCCACTGAAGGCCGACAGGCGACGACTTTGGCTGTACTCCTAGTCGCTGGGCACAAGGCCAGACAATCTAAGCGATTTAATCCGCCGCCTCAAAACGCAGACTGCGAACTGCCGGATCAACACGAGCATAGGCAGCCAGCAAGCGTCCAGTCCATTTCTGGGCGATATAGTCCGCCATGAACCGGGATGGCGCCATCAGAGTAACCACCCCCCCTGCCCTTTCTGCCTCGGTCAGATGCCGAAACCAGCTGGCCCAAAGCTCGGGATCGCGACCGTGCAAGATGGATTGCACCTGTGTCCAGACATTGTCGTCAGTATCCTCAGGGGATGGCGGTTTGATCTTGAAGGGTACAACATTGGTATCAGGCACGGGCCTTTCTGACATGCGCGCTTGGAAATCAGAGCCAATAACAGGCCAGACTTCAGACGTATCGATCATTATCTGCTTCAGGTCCAATTCATAAACAGCAACCCGTCCGCGTGCTGCCGGTCGTTTGACCGTGACCCAACCCATTGCCCGTAACTTGGCCATCTCGCGTTTCACGGTGCGCTCATTCACGGACCATAGCCGGGCTATTTCCTCGCGACCAATGGATAGTTCATTACTGCGCCAATTGTACCGAGTCGTAATCAGGGCAATGACCCGAAGTACAATACGCTGCCGATGCTTGTCTTGCGACAATGCGTGCACGGTCAACGCCGAGAGAATATCATATTTGATGGCGGGCGCATTTCGCCCGACCGGTTTTGCAATCTGCATTCCCGACTTCACCGCTCTGTCTGCCTCGGACGGATGATACCGCCAGTTCAGCGCTGTTTGCCAACGCTTTTCGTCATGATGCCCTGATTAGCGTCCAAACCTTCGATTCTGTCAAGAAGAGAGTGGCTTGTGGCTGGTTAGATTTCAAACTCAATTCAAATTTCAAAAAGAAAATAGGTGAAGTATTGGTGATGGGGGACATGCAGAACGTCCCCTTATTCTTGTATTTTGTCCCCCTATATGGGGCTGTTCGTTAATTTCCGTCCCCCTAAATCTTGAGGCGGGCGGCTGTTTCTTCGGGGCCTTCGAATCAGTGACCCTCCGAATCGGTCAGGGCTTCGAAACCCTTTGTTTTCTTACCCGTGGGTAAGTTTGTACTTTCATCATAATTTCTTTTGCGTAAAGCGCAAATCAAGCGTAAATAGAAAAACTATATAAAATAGCGTCCGAAACTATGAGACTTGAGGCATGTACACGCACGAAGACCTGAACGCATTGCGCAATCAGTCCCTTAAATTGCAGGGCTGGATTCGCCAGCAAACCTTCAGCCCAGAGATGGAGAAGACCCTCCGCCGCTTTTCAAGCTGGGAGGTATCCGAGCTAATCTTTCGCGTTAATCAATCGACCTTTCGGGGCAAGCTGGCGGCAGATCCGTCCCTGCCTGGCGGCGAGGTCGAGCCCGATGGCCGCCAGCGCTGGTTCAGCCTTGAAGAGGTAAATGAGCTGCGCCGCCGCCTTAAGGTGAATCGCAAATCACTGATGCCGCCCCGTCCCTCGGGAAAGCGGGCCATTCGCGCAGCGGTGGCGAACTTCAAGGGGGGTGCGGGGAAATCCACTGTCGCCCTGCACCTGGCGCACGCCGCTGCCCTGGATGGTTACCGCGTCCTTGTGGTGGATTTCGATCCGCAGGCGACGCTGAGCCATTCCATGGGCCTGACGGATGTCGCCGAGGATTTCACGGTCTGGGGTATCATGGCCCGTGACCTGATCCGAGAGACCGAGCGGATGAATAACCGGCCGGCCGCCGCCGAATCCGGAACCGCCCTGCCCCGCCGCGAATTGCCTCCTTCGATCACGGACATGGGTCTCGGAGATCTGCGCATTGCGGATTTCATCAAGCAGAGTTCTTGGTCGACTATTGATGTGATCCCTTCCTGTGCCAACGCGGCCTTTGTCGAGTTTGCTTCGGCCCAGTATCGGCATCTAAATCCGGAATGGTCATTCTTTGCCGCGGTTTCGCGCTATCTGGATCAGATCCCAGATGATGCCTATGACCTGATCCTTTTCGACTGCCCGCCTGCGATTGGATATCAGTCGATGAACGCGGTTTTTGCTGCGGACATGCTCTATGTTCCCTCAGGTCCCGGCTATTGGGAGTACGACTCGACCACGTCATTTATCGGGCAGCTGGCCGAGGCGTTGGAAGATTTGGCCTATGGTTTCGATAAGACCTTACCCACGGGTAAGATCGGGTTGCCCAAAACCTTTTGCGAATTGCGCTTCCTGTTGACGCGTTATGAGCCGGGCAATGCGCTGCACACGGCTATGTTTGACGCATTTAAAAAAGTGTTTGGCGAGCACGTCGCAGAGCACCCGGTTGAGATGACGCGCGCAGTCGAACAGTCCGGGCGGTTTCTGAGTTCGGTGTACGAGATGGACTATCGCGAGATGACGCGTGAGACCTGGCGCCGCGCGCGTTCAACCTTTGACAACGTGTATGAGGAATTCCGGGGCGTGATGCTTTCGGCCTGGGATAAGCTGGAGGATGACGCATGAGCCGCAAACGCAGAATGTTCGACATCGATATGCCAGCCGTGGATGACATCCCGGTCGGCAAGGTACCGGACAAAGTGTTGGAAAAACGGCGGGGCCCGATGGCCGCCGCGATCTCAGAAAATGCCAACGCCTTGCGCGATCAGCAGTCAACCGAAGAAACGATCCGCGCTGAAAATGACCGGCTGGCACATGAGTTGGTGCGGTTGCGTTCCGAAGGTTTGGTGACCGAACGTGTGGCGCTTTCGGATGTGGTGACCGAGAAACTGACACGGGACCGCAAGCCGGGTCCCGATCCCGAACTGGAGGAATTGAAAGAGTCGATCCGCGACATCGGTCTATCGAACCCAATTCGGCTGGAACGGAGGGCTGACGGGCGGTTCGAGCTGATCCAGGGCATGCGCCGCCTTTCTGCATACCGTGCGCTCCATGAGGAAACCGGCGATAATCTCTATGCCAAGATCCCGGCAGGGATTTCTGATGGCGCTGATCTGAATGACAGCTACCGCCGAATGGTGGATGAAAACCTGATCCGCAAAGACATCTCCTTCGCCGAGATGGGGGCGCTGGCACGGTCTTACGCAGAAAACCCGGCGAATGATTGTCCGGAGGTGGACAAGGCGGTTGCTATCCTTTTCAAATCTGCGAGCTACACCAAGCGAAGCTACATCCGAGCCTTTGCCAGTTTGCTGATGATGCTGGACAAGGTGCTGATGCACCCCAATGAAATTCCGCGTAATCTTGGTGTGGATCTAAAACGGAAACTGGATGCCAACCCAGGACTTTTGCGTCAGGTCAGCAACGCCGTAATGAGTGAACCGGACCGCGATGGGCCGCGGGAGGTGGCCATTCTTCGCAGTTTTACAGAGCCAGAAATACCGGTGCAAAAGAAACCGGTTGTGGCAAGCGGAGGAAAAACGCGCCGTGCAAAAACGACGTTCCAGGTTTCCGGCAGGGCAGGGGTCGCAAAGTGTTCTGCGTCAAGCGGTCGGATCGAGCTGCGGTACGATCTGGATTTCACGCGGGTTGATCGCGCCAAGCTTGAACAAGCGATTGCAACCCTGATCGACGAATTGCAGGAGGAAGACGATCTTACCCACGGGTAAGACTTTAAAGTCGGGTTTTTCTTGGCGGAACGTCGGGTCGTAGGCCCGGCGTTTTTTGTTTTAACTCGCTAAAACAACGGTAGGGTTTTTGGAAATATCCACATCGCCTTGACTTTTCTCTGCCTGAATTCCGGAGAGGTATCCGTGTAGGCAGGTCAGAAACTGGTCGACTTGAGCGATCGGACATAGGAAAGATCGATATTGGTCTGTCTGACCTTGATCCAACAAATCCAAACCTGCGCTGCACAAAACTTCAGCCCAAGCGGGCAGGGGGATAGGTGGTGCTTTTGGCCTCAAGTGGCGAGTTCCAGAGAAGACCAATCTTGCCGGATTCTTTGATCAGCACACACTCAGCGCATCAGATCTGGTGGCTTGGTGCAGGCGACCGGAAGTTCCCGCAGATGGCAAGCGGTACTTTAAATATTTCGCAGGTGGTCGGGAACAATCTTCGATGACAAGGCGCGCGCGTTGGTCTGTTTCACCAGCGACGCCTTAAACGGGCTGGAGGGGTTCTATTTCCGGTGAAAGGCCCGTCTAGCGGTGATTTTCCGGGTCGGGGCAGGTAAGGAGTGGGGGTCTGAGTTCTAGCTCCTTTCTCTGAAAACATACAAGACGCGAAACAGGGCGTTTATTGGATGCAACGTTTGCACCACACGGTTAGAAAGGTAGTGCGCAAAAAGGATTAAATTTGCGCATAATAGGATTTGGAGGCGATTAAATAGGAAATTTCGGTTCTGCCGCAAAGGTTCTGTTGCAAAGTTTTGAGCACGACGAGCGGTTCCGTTGCAAACTTTTGGCCATTGACGCTTTCGGAATTGGCGCGTGAATGACTGCCGGTCATATCAAGTCGAAAGCCAGTTCATGATTTCCTTTAAAGGCGCGCAATATCCGAAGGATGTAATCCTGTTCGCAGTGTTCTTT
>NZ_JBQFUV010000035.1:0-4481 GCF_056539365.1 Ruegeria sp. BB7
ATGACCACACCGAAACGCACGCCTCTTTATTCACTCCACGTTGAGTTGGGTGGTAAGATGGTTGATTTTGCTGGTTGGGAGATGCCTGTTCAGTATCCTTTGGGGATCATGGGTGAGCATAAGCAGTGCCGTGAGAAGGCGGCGGTGTTTGATGTATCTCATATGGGTCAGGTGATCCTGCGGGGCGAGAATGTAGGCGAGAAGCTGGAAGCGCTTTGCCCGCAGGCCTATGCGACCTTGAAAGAAGGCAAGGCGCGGTACGGGTTTTTCACCAACCCCGAAGGCGGGATCATGGACGATTTGATCGTGTCGAACGCGGGCGATCATTTCTTTGTGGTGGTGAACGCGGCGCTGCGCCATCAGGACATTCCGCATATGCAGGCCAATCTGGATGGCGTCGAAGTGACCGAGATCTTCGACCGTGCCTTGGTGGCGGTTCAGGGCCCTGCTGCGGAAAACGTGGTGGGTGAACTCTGCCCTGCTGCCCGCGACCTGAAGTTCATGGAAACCACGATTGCGGACATCAACGGCGTCGAATGCCGCATCTCGCGCCTGGGTTATACCGGCGAGGACGGGTATGAGATCTCGATCCCCGAGGACAAGGCGATCGAGATCACCCGGGCGTTTCTGGCACATGAGGATTGCGAACCGGCCGGTCTGGGCGCGCGCGACAGCCTGCGGCTGGAGGCTGGTCTGTGCCTTTATGGCAATGACATCGACCAGAGCACCTCGCCGGTCGAGGCGTCCTTGGGCTGGGCGATGCAGAAACGCCGCAAGGAAGAGGGCGGTTTCCCGGGCGCGGATCGCGTTCAGAAGGAGCTGGCCGAAGGCGCCGCGCGCAAGCTGGTGGGCATCAAGCCCGAAGGCCGTGCACCGGCCCGTCAGGGCGTTGAGATCCAATGCGCCGAGGGCAACAGCATCGGCCAGATCACCTCGGGCAGCTTTGGCCCCACGGTCGGTGGCCCGGTTGCGATGGGCTATGTGTCCGCCGGTCATGGCGAGCCGGGCGAAAAGGTGAACCTCATCATACGTGGCAAAGCACAGCCGGCCGAGATCGTGGCGCTGCCCTTCGTCAAGCAGAATTACAAGCGTTGAAGTCAGGAGAAAGAGACATGGCAACCTATTATTCCGAAGAACATGAATGGCTGATCGTTGAAGGGGACACGGCCACGCTGGGCATCACCGCGCACGCGGCCGAGCAGCTGGGCGAAGTGGTTTTCGTCGAGCAGCAGGAAGCGGGCGACGAGTTCGAAAAGGGTGGCGAGATCGGCGTGATCGAATCCGTCAAGGCCGCGTCCGAGCTGTACGCGCCGGTTGATGGCGAGATTACGGAAGTGAACGAGGCGCTGGCCGACAACCCCGGTGCGCTGAACGAAGACCCCGAAGGCGAGGCCTGGATCTACAAGATCAAGATTGCGGACGCCTCACAGCTGGACGACCTGATGGACGAAGCCGGCTACAAAGCCTTCATCGGCTAAACCAATCTCGGAGCCCCGCCATTGGGGCTCCCTCGCTTCATCTTTTCCCAAATACTCCCGCCGGAGGCATCTGCCAAAGCGGCTGGGTGAGACTTTCCTCTAGGAGCGCAACACATGGCCTTCAAACTGACCGACTACGAAGCCTATGACTTCGCCAATCGCCGCCACATTGGCCCAAGCCCGACCGAGATGCGCGACATGCTCAAGGTGATCGGTTTCAAGACGCTGGACCAGCTGATCGACGCAACCGTCCCGCCCGCAATCCGGCAGTCTGAGCCGCTGGACTGGGGCCCGGCGATGACCGAACGCGACGCGCTTTTCCACATGAAACAGGTGGCGAGCAAGAACAAGGTTCTGACCTCGCTGATCGGTCAGGGTTATTACGGCACCACCACCCCGGCGCCGATCCTGCGCAACATCCTGGAAAACCCGGCCTGGTACACCGCCTACACCCCTTATCAGCCCGAGATCAGCCAGGGCCGTCTTGAGGCGCTGCTGAACTTCCAGACCATGGTCAGCGACCTGACCGGGTTGGACGTGGCCAATGCCTCTCTGCTGGATGAAGCCACCGCTGCTGCCGAAGCCATGGCAATGGCCAAGCGCGGTGGCCGCTCCAAGGCCAACAACGCGGCCTTCTTCGTCGACAAGAACTGCCACCCGCAGACCATTGCGGTGATCAAGACCCGGGCTGAGCCTCTGGGCATCGACGTGCAGGTTGCCGATCCCGATACGCTGGATGCAGGCGCCGTCTTTGGCGCCATCTTCCAGTATCCGGGCACCCACGGCCATGTGCGCGACTTCACGTCGGAAATCGCGGCCCTGCACGAACACAAAGCCATCGCCATCGTCGCCGCCGATATCCTGTCTCTGGCGCTGCTGAAGTCACCGGGCGAGATGGGCGCGGATATCGCCATCGGCTCGACCCAGCGTTTTGGCGTGCCGATGGGCTATGGCGGCCCGCACGCCGCCTATATGGCAACCACGGACAAGCTGAAGCGCTCGATGCCGGGCCGGATCATCGGTGTCAGCATCGACAGCCGCGGCAACAAGGCTTACCGCCTGTCGCTGCAGACCCGCGAGCAACACATTCGCCGCGAGAAAGCCAACTCGAATGTCTGCACCGCGCAGGCGCTGCTGGCCGTCATTGCTTCGATGTATGCCGTGTATCACGGCCCCGACGGCATCAAGGCCATCGCGCAATCGGTGCACCGCAAGACCTCGCGCCTGGCGGCTGGTCTGGAAGAGGCAGGCTTTGCGGTTGAGCCGGAGGTGTTCTTCGACACCATCACCGTCGAGGTCGGCCATCTGCAGAACGTCGTGATGGAGGCGGCCGTGGCCCGTGGCGTCAACCTGCGCAAGGTCGGCGAGACAAAAGTGGGCATCAGCCTGGACGAACAGACCCGCCCCGAGACCATCGAGGCCGTCTGGGGCGCCTTTGGCATCGACAAGAAAGATGACAGTTCGAACAAGGTCTACCGCCTGCCCGATTACGCGCTGCGCGAAAGCACCTATCTGACCCACCCGATCTTCCATCAGAACCGGGCCGAGGCCGAGATCACGCGGTACATGCGCCGTCTGGCCGACCGCGACCTGGCGTTGGACCGCGCGATGATCCCGCTGGGCTCGTGCACCATGAAGCTGAACGCGACGATCGAGATGATCCCGGTCACCTGGCCCGAGTTCGGCAACCTGCACCCGTTCGTGCCCGAAGATCAGGCGCAGGGCTATCACGAGATGATTGCCGATCTGAACGACAAGCTGTGCCAGATCACCGGTTATGACGCGATCTCCCAGCAGCCCAACTCGGGCGCGCAGGGCGAATATGCGGGCCTGCTGACCATCCGCAACTACCACTTCGCCCGCGGCGAAGGGCAGCGCAATGTCTGCCTGATCCCGACCTCGGCGCATGGCACCAACCCGGCCTCGGCCCAGATGGTGGGCTATCAGGTTGTGCCGGTGCAGGCGGATGAGAACGGCAATATCGATGTCGCCGATTTCCGCGCCAAGGCCGAGAAGCACAGCGATCATCTGGCCGCCTGCATGATCACCTACCCCTCGACCCACGGCGTGTTCGAGGAAACCGTGCAGGAGGTCTGCCAGATCACCCATGATCACGGCGGTCAGGTCTATATCGACGGGGCGAACATGAACGCCATGGTCGGTCTGGCCCAGCCGGGCAAGATTGGCGGCGATGTCAGCCACCTGAATCTGCACAAGACCTTCTGCATCCCGCATGGCGGCGGCGGCCCCGGCATGGGTCCGATCGGCGTCAAGGCGCATCTGGAGGAACACCTGCCCGGCCACCCGGAATACGGCACCGCCGTGGGTCCGGTCTCGGCAGCACCGTTCGGCTCTCCGTCGATCCTGCCGGTCAGCTGGGCCTATGTGCTGCTTATGGGTGGCGCGGGTCTGACCCAGGCGACCAAGGTGGCGATCCTGAACGCCAACTACATCGCGGCGCGGCTCAAGGATGCCTATCCGATCCTGTATACGTCCGAGACAGGCCGTGTGGCGCATGAATGCATCCTCGACACCCGTCCGCTGGACGCCGAGGGCAATATCAGCGTCGACGACATCGCCAAGCGTCTGGTCGATTCAGGCTTCCACGCGCCGACCATGTCCTGGCCGGTGGCGGGCACCCTGATGGTGGAACCCACGGAATCGGAGCCCATGGCGGAACTGGACCGCTTCTGCGACGCCATGCTCTCCATCCGGGCCGAGGCGCAGGAGATCATCGACGGCAAGATCGACGCGGAGAACAACCCGCTGAAAAACGCCCCCCACACGGTGCGCGATCTGGTCGGCGAATGGGACCGTCCCTACACCCGCGAGCAAGCCTGCTTCCCGCCGGGCTCCATGGGTGTCGACAAATACTGGTCCCCCGTCAACCGCGTCGACAACGCATACGGCGACAGAAACCTCGTCTGCACATGCCCCCCAATGGACGCATACCAAGACGCCGCAGAATAAAAAAACAAAACCCCCCGCCAAAAAAGCGGGGGG
>NZ_JBQFUV010000036.1:0-3971 GCF_056539365.1 Ruegeria sp. BB7
CTCAACTTTGAAGGTTTGAAGGGGCAGGTATCTGCGGGTGATGTTGACACTGTATTGGTGTGTTTTGTTGACATGCAGGGTCGTTTGATGGGGAAGCGTTTTCATGCGGGTCATTTTGTTGCTGGTGCGTGGGAGGAGACGCATTGCTGCAATTACCTGCTGGCGACGGATCTTGAGATGGGGACGCCGGATGGCTATGCGTCGACCAGTTGGGAGCGGGGGTATGGCGACTATGTGATGAAGCCGGATCTGGGCACTCTGCGGCTGGTGCCGTGGTTGGAAGGTACGGCGATGGTGATGTGCGATGTGCTGGATCACCACACGCATGAGGAAGTGCCGCATGCGCCGCGTTCGATCTTGAAACGCCAGGTCAACCGTCTGAAGGCCATGGGCTATGAGGCGATGTGCGCGACGGAGCTGGAGTTTTTTCTGTTCGAAAAGAGCTTTGACCAGATCCGCAAAGAAGGCTTCCGCGATCTTGAGCCGATCTCGGGGTATAACGAGGATTATCACATTCTTCAGACCACCAAGGAAGAACATGTGATGCGCCCGATCCGCAATCATCTGTGGAATGCGGGGATACCGGTTGAGAATACAAAGGGTGAGGCCGAGACCGGGCAGGAAGAGCTGAACATCAAATATGCGCCTGCGATGGAGACGGCCGAGTATCACTCGATCGCCAAGAATGCGGTGAAGGAGATTGCGTGGCAGCACGGGCATGCGGCGACCTTTCTGCCGAAATGGCATCACGACAAGGTTGGCAGCTCCAGCCATGTGCATCAGTCGCTTTGGGCGGATGGGCAACCGGCGTTTTTTGACAAGTCGGATGAGCTGGGCATGTCGGCGCTGATGAAAAGCTACATGGCCGGTTTGTTGAAATACGCCGCCGATTACACCTATTTCATGGCGCCTTACATCAACAGCTACAAGCGCTTCATGAAGGGCACCTTTGCGCCCACGCGGATCATCTGGTCGGTGGACAACCGCACCGCCGGGTACCGCCTGTGCGGCGATGGTACCAAGGGGGTGCGGGTTGAGTGCCGTATTCCGGGATCGGACATGAACCCCTATCTGGCGATGGCGGGGATGCTGGCCGCCGGGATCGCGGGGATTGAAGAAGGGTTGGAGCTGCAGCCGCCGACCAAGGGGGATGTCTACCAGGGTGAGAGCGGGATGATCCCGGGCACGCTGAAGGATGCACGCAACGCTTTGCACGGATCAGAGATGCTGCGCGCGGCGATGGGGGATGAGGTGGTCGATCACTATACCCGCGCGGCCGAGGTGGAGATCGAGGAATTCGAGCGCGTGGTGACCGATTGGGAAGTGGCGCGCGGGTTCGAGCGGGCGTAAGCCAACAGGTCCGGGCGCTGCGCCCCCGGATGCCTTCGGCGAGAGTATTTGGGAAAAGATGAAGCAGGGTGTGCCTTGCGAACAGACAAGAGGTTGGGATGGCCCAGACACTGAAGTGTATCTCGCCGGTCGATGGATCGGTTTTTGCGGAACGCGAGGTGCTGTCGCGTGAGGCAGCGTTTGAGGTTGCGGGCCGGGCGCGGGTCGCGCAGGCGGATTGGGCGGCGCGGCCGTTGCAGGAGCGGATCGATCTGGTGATGGCGGGCGTCGCTGCCGTGGGTGCCATGAATGACGAGATCGTGCCGGAACTGGCGCATATGATGGGCCGCCCGGTACGCTATGGTGGTGAGTTTGGCGGCTTCAACGAACGGGCCAGTCACATGGCGCAGATTGCCGAGGCCTCTCTGGCTGATATCGCGGTGGGCGAGGATGAGACCTTCAAACGGTATATCAAGCGCATCCCGCATGGGGTGGTGTTTGTGGTGGCGCCCTGGAACTATCCTTACATGACGGCGATCAACACGGTGGCGCCGGCGCTGATTGCGGGCAATACGGTGGTTTTGAAACACGCCACGCAGACCCTGCTGGTGGGCGAGCGGATGGCGCAGGCCTTCCATGCGGCAGGTGTTCCGGAGGACGTGTTCCAGAATGTCTTCCTGACCCATGACGTGACCAACGATCTGATTGCGGGCAACGCGTTTGACTTTGTGAACTTCACCGGTTCGGTCGGTGGTGGCCAGGCGATGGAGCGTGCGGCGGCAGGCACCTTTACCGGTGTCGGTACCGAGCTGGGCGGCAAGGATCCGGGCTATGTCATGGAGGATGCCGATTTGGACGCGGCGGTCGATACGCTGATCGACGGGGCGATGTTCAACGCGGGCCAGTGCTGCTGTGGTATCGAGCGGATTTATGTGCACGAAAGTCTCTATGACGACTTCGTTGCCAAGGCGGTCGAGATCGTGAAGGGCTATAAGCTGGGTAATCCGCTGGACGCTGAGACCACCATGGGCCCGATGGCCAATGTGCGCTTTGCCGATGAGGTACGTGCGCAGATTGCCGAGGCGGTCGCCGATGGCGCGGTGGCCCATATCGAGACCTTCCCCGAGGATGACGGCGGCGCATACCTGACGCCGCAGATCCTTACAGGCGTCACCCACGACATGCGGGTGATGCGGGATGAAAGCTTTGGCCCTGTGGTCGGCATCATGAAGGTGTCCTCGGATGACGAGGCCATCGCGCTGATGAATGACAGCGAATTTGGCCTGACTGCCAGCCTTTGGACCCGGGATGTGGACAGTGCGGCCCGTGTGGGTGACCGAATCGAGACCGGCACCGTGTTCATGAACCGGGCTGATTATCTGGATCCGGGCCTGTGTTGGACCGGGTGCAAGAATACCGGGCGGGGCGGGGGATTGTCCGTCATCGGCTATCACAACCTGACCCGTCCCAAATCCTACCATCTGAAGAAGGTGACATCATGAGCCTTGTTGGAAACTGGTCCTATCCGACCGCAATCAAGTTCGGTGCTGGCCGCATCAGGGAACTGCCCGAGGCCTGTGCTGCTGCTGGCATGAAAAAGCCATTGCTGGTCACCGACAAGGGGCTGGCCGATCTGCCGATCACCACGGCGACGCTGGACATCATGGAGGCGGCTGGCCTGGGCCGGGGTCTGTTCGCGGATGTGGACCCGAACCCGAATGAGAAAAATCTCGACGCCGGTGTGGAAGCCTATAACGCCGGGGGCCATGACGGGGTGATCGCGTTTGGCGGCGGCTCAGGGCTGGATCTGGGCAAGATGGTCGCCTTCATAGCCGGTCAGACGCGCCCCGTCTGGGATTTTGAGGACATTGGCGACTGGTGGACCCGCGCGGATGCCGATGCCATCGCGCCGATTATCGCGGTGCCGACCACCGCAGGCACCGGGTCTGAGGTGGGCCGCGCCAGCGTCATCACTAATTCCGATACCCACGCCAAGAAGATCATCTTCCACCCCAAGGTGCTGCCCTCGGTGGTGATCTGCGATCCCGAACTGACCGTGGGCATGCCGAAGTTCATCACCGCAGGCACTGGCCTGGACGCTTTTGCCCATTGCGTCGAGGCGTTTTCCAGCCCCCATTACCATCCGATGTCTCAGGGAATTGCTCTGGAAGGGATGCGGCTGGTCAAAGAGTACCTGCCGCGCGCCTACGCCGACGGCGCCGATATCGAGGCCCGCGCCCAGATGATGAGCGCGGCGGCGATGGGTGCAACCGCCTTCCAAAAGGGTCTGGGTGCGATCCACGCCATGAGCCACCCCATAGGCGCGGTGTTCAACACCCATCACGGCACCACCAACGCGGTTTGCATGCCCTGCGTTCTGGAGTTCAACGCCCCCGCCATCGCAGACCGGTTCACGCGGGCTGCGGCCTATCTGGGTGTCGACGGCGGCTTTGACGGCTTCCGCGCCTTTGTGCAGGAGTTCAACGACAGCCTCGGCATCCCGCGCAAACTGTCAGACCTGGGCGTCACCGAAGCATCAATCCCCGACCTCGTCCAGGGCGCAATCATCGACCCCTCATGCGGCGGAAACCCAATAGAACTCAACAAAGAAAACCTCAGCGAACTCTTTAAGAACGCGTTGT
>NZ_JBQFUV010000037.1:0-3253 GCF_056539365.1 Ruegeria sp. BB7
TGTCTTTCTCTTTCTGGATCAAATCAAGCGCGAGAAGGGCGTTTGGTGAATGCCTTGGCAGCAAGAGGCGATGAAAGACGTGATACTCTGCGATAAGCCATGGGGAGCTGAGAATAAGCTTTGATCCATGGATTTCTGAATGGGGCAACCCACCTGAAAGCTTCATATTGTTATCTTTGATACTCAATATGGGGTTTAAACAGGTACTTAAGACCTGAATACATAGGGTTTTAAGAGCAAACCCGGGGAACTGAAACATCTAAGTACCCGGAGGAAAGGAAATCAATTGATACTCCCCTAGTAGCGGCGAGCGAACGGGGACCAGCCGAGCCAGATGAGTGAGAAGAACATGTTGGGAAGCATGGCCATAGCGGGTGACAGCCCCGTATTCTAAGCTCTGATGGACGTATTAAGTAGGGCGGAACACGTGAAATTCTGTCTGAAGATCGGAGGACCACCTTCGAAGGCTAAGTACTCCTTGCTGACCGATAGTGAACCAGTACCGTGAGGGAAAGGTGAAAAGCACCCCGACGAGGGGAGTGAAACAGTACCTGAAACCGAACGCCTACAATCAGTCGGAGGCTCCTTGCGAGCTGACGGCGTACCTTTTGTATAATGGGTCATCGACTTGGTCTCACGAGCAAGCTTAAGCCGTTAGGTGTAGGCGTAGCGAAAGCGAGTCTTAATAGGGCGTATGAGTTCGTGGGATCAGACCCGAAACCGAGTGATCTAGGCATGGCCAGGTTGAAGGTAAGGTAACACTTACTGGAGGACCGAACCCACATCCGTTGAAAAGGATCGGGATGAGCTGTGCCTAGGGGTGAAAGGCCAATCAAACTCGGAGATAGCTGGTTCTCTGCGAAATCTATTTAGGTAGAGCGTCATCCGAATACCCCGGGGGGTAGAGCACTGGATGGGTAATGGGGCCCCACAGGCTTACTGATCCTAACCAAACTCCGAATACCCGGGAGTACTAGATGGCAGACACACTGCGGATGCTAACGTCCGTAGTGGAGAGGGAAACAACCCTGACCTACAGCTAAGGCCCCCAATTCATGGCTAAGTGGGAAAGCAGGTGGGACGACCAAAACAACCAGGAGGTTGGCTTAGAAGCAGCCATCCTTTAAAGATAGCGTAACAGCTCACTGGTCTAAATAAGTTGTCCTGCGGCGAAGATGTAACGGGGCTCAAGCCATGAGCCGAAGCTTAGGATGCCGTAAGGCATGGTAGCAGAGCGTAGTGTGACATAGTCTCATTCCTCCTTCACGTCTTCGGGCGTATTGGAGGAGAGAGGCTTTCGATGAAGCGGGCGCGTGAGCGATCCCGTGGAGAGATCACTAGTGAGAATGATGACATGAGTAGCGACAAAGAGTGTGAGAGACACTCTCGCCGAAAGTCCAAGGGTTCCTGCTTAAAGCTAATCTGAGCAGGGTAAGCCGGCCCCTAAGCCGAGGCCGAAAGGCGTAGGCGATGGGAACCAGGTTAATATTCCTGGGCCGTGGAGTGGTGACGGATCTCAGGTGTAGTTCAATCTTATCGGATTGATTGGGCTGCTGAGAGGTTCCTGGAAATAGCCCTCCTATCAGACCGTACCCTAAACCGACACAGGTGGACTGGTAGAGCATACCAAGGCGCTTGAGAGAACGATGTTGAAGGAACTCGGCAAAATACCTCCGTAAGTTCGCGAGAAGGAGGCCCGGTTCCTAGGCAACTAGGGGCTGGGGGCACAAACCAGGGGGTGGCGACTGTTTATTAAAAACACAGGGCTCTGCGAAGTCGCAAGACGACGTATAGGGTCTGACGCCTGCCCGGTGCCTGAAGGTTAAAAGGAGAGGTGAGAGCCTTGAATTGAAGCCCAGGTAAACGGCGGCCGTAACTATAACGGTCCTAAGGTAGCGAAATTCCTTGTCGGGTAAGTTCCGACCTGCACGAATGGCGTAACGACTTCCCCGCTGTCTCCAACATCGACTCAGCGAAATTGAATTGCCTGTCAAGATGCAGGCTTCCCGCGGTTAGACGGAAAGACCCCGTGCACCTTTACTACAGCTTCGCACTGGCATCAGGATTGTGATGTGCAGGATAGGTGGTAGGCTTTGAAGCGGAAACGCAAGTATCCGTGGAGCCTCCCTTGAGATACCACCCTTCGCACTCTTGATGTCTAACCGCGGTCCGTTATCCGGATCCGGGACCCTGCGTGGCGGGTAGTTTGACTGGGGCGGTCGCCTCCTAAAGCGTAACGGAGGCGCGCGAAGGTTGGCTCAGAGCGGTCGGAAATCGCTCGTTGAGTGCAATGGCAGAAGCCAGCCTGACTGCGAGACTGACAAGTCGAGCAGAGTCGAAAGACGGCCATAGTGATCCGGTGGTCCCGAGTGGAAGGGCCATCGCTCAACGGATAAAAGGTACGCCGGGGATAACAGGCTGATACTGCCCAAGAGTCCATATCGACGGCAGTGTTTGGCACCTCGATGTCGGCTCATCTCATCCTGGGGCTGGAGCAGGTCCCAAGGGTACGGCTGTTCGCCGTTTAAAGAGGTACGTGAGCTGGGTTTAGAACGTCGTGAGACAGTTCGGTCCCTATCTGCCGTGGGTGTAGGAGACTTGAGAGGAGTTGCCCCTAGTACGAGAGGACCGGGGTGAACGATCCACTGGTGGACCAGTTGTCGTGCCAACGGCAGTGCTGGGTAGCTATGATCGGACAGGATAACCGCTGAAGGCATCTAAGCGGGAAGCCCCCCTCAAAACAAGGTCTCCCTGAGGGCCGTGGAAGACCACCACGTCAATAGGCCGGAGATGTAAGCGCAGTAATGCGTTCAGTTGACCGGTACTAATCGCCCGATAGGCTTGATTTGATCCAGTAATGGAAAGACAAGACCAAAGCATACACCGACCTTGAGTTGGACAACGTTGATTGATGTGAAGCCCCGTAAGGGGTGACATAACAACCGAGTGGCAACGCGCATTTGCAAGCAAATACGCTGCCTGCCACCGCGTCGCTTTCCTGCAAAGCAGGAAAGTCGACAGGGGATTTTCCTCGGTTTGGTGGTCATAGCGCAAGTGAAACACCCGGTCCCATCCCGAACCCGGAAGTTAAGCACTGCCGCGCCAATGGTACTTGGGCTTAAGCCCCGGGAGAGTAGGTCACCGCCAAACCTAGAAAAATCCCCCTTATCTCTCTAACGATGAAAAGAACACTACCCGGCCTCAAGTAGCGTAAGCGATAGGCCAACAATGGTCTCAAGTAGCCGAATAGGCG
>NZ_JBQFUV010000038.1:0-2860 GCF_056539365.1 Ruegeria sp. BB7
CTTGCTTCACCGCAAATCCGCCGCATAATCACAAAAACCAGATGAGCCAGATCCTCTCTTAGCTCAGGCGGCCATCTGTCCCAAAATCCCTGACGACGGACACGTCAGGTCGATCGAGGCGATCCCCAACTCATCCAGCGTCTTGGCCACCAGCGAGCCATCGGTCTGTGTCACCAGAACCTTGAAGTCACTCCAGGCATCGTCATTGGCATCAAAGACGCCGTCCCCATTGCTGTCAAAGACCGCCTTCAGCGCTTCGATGTCGCTCGTCGCAGTCGGGTCCCATTCGGTGAACACATATTCCCGCTTCTCTGAGATCGTACCGTCGCCATCCGCGTCGTAGAACAGCACACCATTTCCAGCCGCCGCCCAAGCCGTACGGTTCAGTAAGCCATCGCCGGATGAATCCACAAAAACCGTGGAGTTGGAGAGTTGGGTGATTTCCACGCCAGATCCGTCAAGATCCAAGATGATCGGACGGTCCTCGCCAGATAGGCCCGTGCCAACGTTGCCCCCACTGCGACCGTAGTTACCTTCGTGGGAAGTAGAGCCGCCTAATTTGTAGCCGCCTTTCTCTCCTGTATTACCCTTAGGTTTCAGTGGCGTAGCGAGTTTTGGAATTGGAGGGGGAAGGCCAAGCTTTTTGTCAGTGATGCCAAGCAAATCGCCTAGTGCCCTAAAGTGATTCGCCAGTGTCGCCCGTGCTGTACCATCGTCGGTCACATGACCATAGTGGTCCAAAAAAGACTCACTTTAGTAGCTAGAGGCATTGGTTGTTCCGCCGTTCCAAGTGTGCACCGCACCGTCCGGGCGAAACGTCGTTGGCTCCATAGGTCGGACTTGAGGGCGAATTGATGTCAAGGGCGCACTTGATACATATACAGTAGGGATTGGTGCGACCCAAACGGGTGCAGGCGGTAAATCGCCATACACGACGGGATAGGCCGGCGCAGGTGGGGGTGGCAGGTCTTCGTAATATGGTATTGTCGGAGGGATGCCGGCAACAGGCGGTGCCATAAGTGGTGCCAAAGGGGGCGTACCCGGCGGAGGACTCTCCGCAGACGGTGGCACAACAGGCGTGGAAACAGTCGAAGGAGGCGAGAGGGGGCTTGGTACCGAATAATTCAAAATTTCGGGATAGTATTTATCAAGAATTCCAAATGAAGATGCGTCGACGTGACCAGACGTGCTTGCTAAACTGCTTACTGCTCGCAAAGTCGGCGACAAAGTAACAAATTCACCTTCATAAGTTATATAACCATTGTAGGCACTACCGGTTGCATCAATAATCTCTTTATAGGTGCTATCCGCTCCGACGTTAACGTCTTCAGGGCCTACATACCCAGAAAAGTTCGGCGCATAGTAGGATTGAGAGACATCAACAGCGGAGAAAGGATATCCATCCCGCCTAATTTGCAACTCATCAATTGCAGCATTAATGGACTCTCTCGCTGCTGCTTCTTCACCGGTGGTTGCTGCGATTTCGTCGTTTAATGTTCTAAATTTTTCTGAACGAACTACTGTGCCTGTGAGCAAACCACCAGCTGGACTCCTAGCACTTACATATGCATCCAATGCAGTCATCCCGTAAGAATAGGATCTTCCCGCAGTTTGAAGGCTGTTTGCATAGACTGCTTCGCGACTTAAGTCATAGATTCTGCCGTATATTTCGGCATCCGTCATTCGCGCATAGTCATCGGGCCCTAGAAATCCAAAGCGGCTATCATTGCCAACCAGTTCAAGCCCTCTAGTTTACTTTGCATCCATAGGATGAAGCATAAAATTCTATATTTTCTAACAGATCTTCCAAAACATCCTTATCGGGGAAATTGAAATACATTCCTGGGTAGAACACAGTAACTGCCCCAAATCTCGAATAATCGATCCGCATGTTTAGATTTAAATCCAACAAACCGGAATCCTGCACCTCATCCTCCAACCACGTGACTGTATCGATCTGAAGCGATGGATGTTCAAACGGCCAGACCTGACCTTTAAGTTTTCGATTTACCAGAATCGCAAAATCTTGCACTTTTTTGAATGCCTGCACATACCAATCATCCATGAAGATTCTAAACTCATAAAGTTCTCGACCACGGATTTCTATCTTTTTAATCTTGGAGGAGCTGTAGTTTTTAAAAGAGTTCAGGTTTATTATGTCTGTGAAATAATAATAACCATTATTATTGTCAGAGGGCTTAACATGGCGAGAATACTCAATTATGCAGTCATCGAACGAGATATCTACCATACCCATTTCCACCAAATTGCTTCTCAATTTTTCAGAAGCGGTTGTCTCGGAGAGACCCGAATTTGGAGCAAACAGCATTATACAGAGCAAAATGGGTAGAAACCGCACCCCATGCGAGTTAACAGTCCAAATTGTGAGGCAAGTGAAACCAGAATATCTAACCACTTTTAGTCCTTAGCAATTTCGTTTTACCAGAATTCTGCGTCAATGCTCTTGGTTTTTTTACGATAAGAGGTTTGGCCAAAATATTTCACAACTTTACGCTGAGTGTCAACACTTTGTGACTGCCCTCGATTTACGTTTTCTCATTGCATTATAACGCTTAGTGAACGACGCACGCCCCATCCCAAGCCGCAAGCATCCCCTCTTCCGAGGGTTGCGCTGACGGCCACCCCATATGCGCGGGACATCCCTGTTTAAGCCATTGATTTCCGACCGACGACACGATTCACGGCGCTCAAAACAACCGGTGAGCATGTCTGCCCCAACCGTGCTGACGTCAGGCAATTTCAACGGATTCTGTGATTTCCGCCGAAGATCATCGTATTGCCGGTGTGACCGGCGGAACCAACCCTGGCATGACATCAAGCTTCACTGCCACGCACTGGC
>NZ_JBQFUV010000040.1:0-1770 GCF_056539365.1 Ruegeria sp. BB7
GTGTCTGACGTCAGCCCCAATGGGACAGTTTAGGTCGCTTTGATAAGAGAGATGCGGTCATCGGGCCGATTCACCACAATTGTGGTGGTGATTTGAAGCTCGGATGAGATGACCATGACTTATTACGTTGGACTTGATGTTTCAGTCGAGAGCACGGCAATTTGCGTGATCGACGAAGCCGGTAGCATCCATCGAGAGTTTTCGGCACCAAGCCATCCCGATGACCTTGCAATAGTGCTTGGTCCTTTTGCCAGTGACATCGGTGGAATAGCCCTCGAAGCAGGCCCTATGTCGGCCTTCCTTGCAGATGGCCTGAAGAGGAAGGGTCTGGACAGCGTTCTGATGGAGACGCGTCGAGTACATGCGGCATTGTCTGCGATCCCGATAAAGACCGACCGGCGGGACGCCCGTGGCATCGCAGAGTTGCTTCGCATGGGTTGGTTTCAGCCAGGTCATTTGAAGACCCCCACCGCACGGGATCTGCGATTGATGCTGTCGGCACGAGATAGTCTGGGGCGTCGTGTCCGGGAACTCGACAATTCGGTTCGAGGCCTTCTTCGCGGATTTGGCTTGAGAATTCCGACAGGAGCGCGAGGCCGGTTTTGTGATCTGGTTCGCGATCTGATCGCAGATAACTCGGTTCTGGAGGAGGCGATCCTCCCGCTCCTATCAGCACGTGATGCGATGGCAGAAGAATTCGC
Organism: Ruegeria sp. BB7; assembly: GCF_056539365.1. Lineage (NCBI taxonomy): Bacteria > Pseudomonadati > Pseudomonadota > Alphaproteobacteria > Rhodobacterales > Roseobacteraceae > Ruegeria > Ruegeria sp. BB7. Next base: position 702 of record NZ_JBQFUV010000040.1, read on the forward strand.
CGAATTGGACAAGCAGGTTCGAGATCAGTCTCGCAACGATGAAGTCTGTCGGCGCCTTATGACAATTCCCGGTGTCGGCGCCATAGTTGCGATGACTTTTCGTGCCGCAATTGATGACCCCAAACGTTTCCGTTCGTCTAAGTCAGTGGGAGCCTATTTTGGCCTGACGCCACGACGATATCAATCCGGAGAAACGGATCGAGTCACGTCAAGTACCAAGGCCGGCGATGCCAGTGTGAGAGTGGCGCTTTACGAAGCAGCGCATGTGATGCTTGTGAGAACCACCCGATGGACTCCGTTGAAGGCATGGGCGATGCGAGTTGCCGCCCGACGTGGTGCAAAGCGCGCCAAGATTGTCCTCGCGAGGAAACTGGCCGTCATCATGCACCGGATGTGGATGGACGGCACGGAATTCAGAACCGTCTGAAAGACAACGAGTACCAACTCTTCCGCAAGGAAGGCGCCCCTGAAGGGACGCGGCGCGGGAAAAGCCGACAGAAACCCTGGCAAAAATATACGCCGCAAGAGAGATGGGCTTTCCCGCGCCAGAGCCGACCGCATCATGTGAGTGCACCACGCAGATCACGGACAGAAGCATGCACTTTTAGGCGCTATTTCCTTGAAAAACCGGGCCCGATTACAGAAAGGTTTCTGGCTCATCGTAACCGCCAAGGAGTGGAGATGAGATAGGTCAATGCGTTTTGCATTTGATCCAGTGGATCAAACGTAGCGCATGACCGGAACCAAGCAGAGCCACGGTGAGAAAGTTGTAAAAGACATCCGCCGCACCACGCGTAAGCAATATTCAGCAGAAGAGAAGATCAGGATTGTGCTGGACGGCCTGCAGGGCGAGGACAGTATTGCAGAGCTGTGCCGCCGTTAAGGCATTGCCCAGAGCCTCTACTACAGTTGGTCCAAGGAGTTCCTTGAAGCCGGTAAGAAACGCCTTGCCGGTGACACCGCGCGCGCCGCGACATCGACAGAGGTCAAAGATCTGCGCCGCGAGGCACGCGATCTGAAGGAAGTGGTTGCCGAACAGGCTCTTGAACTGCGGTTGCTCAAAAAAGCA
>NZ_JBQFUV010000041.1:0-1511 GCF_056539365.1 Ruegeria sp. BB7
TGTCTGACGTCAGCACCAATGGGACAGTTTAGGTCGATTTGATAAGAGAGGGTTTCTGGCTCATCGTAACCGCCAAGGAGTGGAGATGAGAAAGAAACCCGGAACCAAGCAGAGCCACGGTGAGAAGGTCGTAAAAGACATCCGCCGCGCGACCCGCAAACAGTATTCCGCAGAAGAGAAGATCAGGATCGTTCTGGATGGCCTAAAAGGCGAGGACAGCATTGCAGAGCTGTGCCGTCGTGAAGGTATTGCACAAAGTCTGTATTATAGCTGGTCCAAAGAATTCCTTGAGGCGGGCAAGAAGCGGCTGGCCGGTGACACGGCACGTGCCGCGACCTCGACCGAGGTCAAAGACCTGCGTCGTGAAGCCCGCGATCTGAAAGAAGTTGTGGCAGAACAAGCCCTGGAACTGCGCCTGCTCAAAAAAAGCATGATCGCGGATGGGGACGACAACGAATGAGATATCCTGCATCCGAAAAACTGGAAATCATCCGCTTGGTTGAGCAATCGCATCTGCCGACCAAACGCACTTTGGAAAAGCTGGGCATTCCGAAGACCACCTTCTATCGCTGGTACGACCGATATCTTGTCGGTGGCCCCGAAGCGCTTGAAGATCGTAGACCCACGCCGTCGCGGGTCTGGAACCGTATTCCTCAATCCGTGCGCGAAAAGATCAAGGGTCTGGCTTTGCAGGAAAGCGAGTTGTCACCGCGAGAACTAGCTGTCCGCTTCACCGACACAGAAAAGTACTTTGTGTCCGAGGCTTCGGTCTATCGCATCCTCAAGTCCTACGATCTGGTCACCAGCCCAGCCTATGTGGTTTTGTCAGCCGCAGACGAGTTCCAGGACAAGACAACACGGCCGAACCAGCTCTGGCAGACCGACTTTACTTATCTGAAGGTGATCGGCTGGGGCTGGTTCTATCTCAGCACGATCCTGGACGACTACAGCCGATACATCATCGCCTGGAAGCTTTGTGCGACGATGAAGACCGAGGATGTGACCGACACACTGGACCTCGCCTTGCAAGCCTCAGGCTGTGATCAGGCAACGGTGCTGCACAAGCCACGCCTGCTCAGCGACAACGGGTCCAGCTACATCTCTGGTGAGCTTGCCGAATGGCTGGAAGATCAGAAAATGGATCATGTCCGAGGCGCGCCATATCACCCACAGACCCAAGGCAAGATCGAGCGCTGGCACCAGACTCTCAAAAACCGCATCTTATTGGAAAACTACTATCTGCCCGGTGACCTCCAGCAGCAGATCGATGCTTTCGTCGACCACTACAACCACCGGCGCTATCACGAGAGCCTGCAAAACCTCACACCGGCCGATGTCTACTTCGGGCGCGGCCAGACCATTCTGAAACAGCGAGAAAGGATCAAACTAAAGACCATCGAAACCCGGCGCTTGCTTCACCGCAAATCCGCCGCATAATCACAAAAACCAGATGAGCCAGATCCTCTCTTAGCTCAGGCGGCCATCTGTCCCAAAATCCCTGACGACGGACA
>NZ_JBQFUV010000042.1:0-1462 GCF_056539365.1 Ruegeria sp. BB7
ACGACCCCGCAACAGGGCAGTTCATCCAAAGAGACCCCATCGGATTCGCAGCAGGAGATCTGAATCTGTATGCATACGTCGAGAATGATCCGTACAATTGGACAGACCCATCAGGGCTTGTAGAAACCAGCAGCTGGGTGCGCCGAGCGGCCGCTGGGGTGGCAGCGGGCGGTGCAATTGCTCGCGTTGGTCGTGGTCTCGGCGGCCTTTTGAACTCAATTATGAGAGCATTGGATTGCGTTTCTGCCGGTGTGAACGCGTCGCAAGGGAACTATAGTAGCGCAGCGGCCGACGGAATCGGTTGCCTGACAGGTTCTAAAGGATCAGGATCGAAAGGAACAGCAAGTGCACAGGAAAGGGCTGAAGAAATTCACAAAGCCGTTCCGGAAGCTACTCAACGTAGGACAACAATAGCCGTCACCGAAACCAGACAGGGTACGCGAGTAGTCAGTTCATCAGAAAAACGGCTAAGACCCGCGCAAAGAAAGATGCTCGGAAAGAACGAAATTGAGGGAACTGGTCCAGGACACGCAGAGGTAACTGGAATTAATCATGCGAAGGATGCAGGACTCGACCCTGTCGGAACTGCGGCGAGCAGACCGATCTGCAAAGGATGCCAGGGTGTTCTAGAAGCAGAAGGTGTCAAACCACTGAGTCCTCTAAAGAAATAGAGCAAGGTAAGATGCTTTTATTCGAAATAGAATTCCTGAGAAAAGAGGTTGCGGACTTTCCGAAATGGAAAATGTTAGCGTTCTCGTTGTCTATCTGTGAAAGGCTATATCCGAATTTTGCTAGGTTCTGTGACGAATTTTCGTTTTCAGGCAAAGAATTTTTGAGGGAATGTTTAGACTGCGCTTGGAATTATCTGGAATCTGGAGAGTTTAGAGGGGATTCGCGCCTGATGGCCCAAAAATGTGTGGCATTAGCGCCGGACACTGAAGAATATCAAACAATACTCGTATCTTCCGCGCTCGACGCAGCTATTAGCATAAGCAACACTCTGTCCTTTATTTCTATCCCAAAACTGGACCTTGTTTTAGAAGTAGCCTCCTTGGCTTATGACTCCGTCGATATGTATGTACAAGAAGCGGAAGACATGCATCCTTCAGACTCGAATCTTGAAGAAAAAATTCTGGCTCATCCAATCGTGCAATCTGAGCTCAAACGTCAAAGAGACGCCATCCTGTACCTACGTGATCTCGATAGGGATGTTAGTTCTGCAATCACCGAAATCAAAAGACTGTGGTTTCAAAACCAAAATGGTAGTTTGGAGATCGATGCGTAAATCCGGTAGGTTTTACGCCACAGCTATGAAAACCGGTTCTGTTGCAAAGTTTTGAGCACGACGAGCTGTTTCAAGGATCGGAGCTAGGCGGCCAGCTCAGCGAATTGTTTGAATGGACAGAGTCCGGGCGTGAATTGGCCCTTGCGGATCATGTGCGCCACCTCGATACCTGCAAGA
>NZ_JBQFUV010000043.1:0-1421 GCF_056539365.1 Ruegeria sp. BB7
GTACTGACGAACCACTGGGTTTCGAGGGCTATACCGGCTCCACCGATGCAGGATCGGGCTCGGCCTACGGGCTCTACACCAACCGCCTCGGCTCGATCCTGGCCGCGGTCTCGATCTCAACCGGCGCCGTTGCCGCCGATTACGACTATGACGCCTTCGGCAACCAGACCCAGACCGTCAACACAATCGAGCAGCGCTACGGCTACACCGGCCGCGAGCACGACCTCGAGACCGGGCTCATCTACTACCGCGCCCGCCATTACGACCCCGCAACAGGACAGTTCATCCAACGCGATCCCATCGGATTCGCAGCAGGGGACCTGAATCTGTATGCATATGTCGAAAACGATCCATACAACTGGACTGACCCATCAGGGCTAGCGAGCGAAACGCTCCAATCGGCAATTGGTGCGGCACGTAGTGCAGCTGGTGCCGTTGTGGTTACTGCAGCAATTGGGGCAGGAATTTACGCGCTGCTTGATGCAATCTCTAGTATCTGGGACACCCCGGCAGTCTGGGACAGTGCAAATGATGACAATAAGTCGTCGAGCTCGAACTCTCCAAGCACGCCTTCCAGTAATTCAGATTGCGATCCGAAGGACCCGAACTGTGAGGAGCAGTGCTTTGAAGGCGAAGACGACTACCTTGACGCAATTGAGCATTTCGAAGACGAATTGCTTGATATGGACGATGGATTTGACTGGCGGCGAGTAGTTGAAGAAGGTGAAAAATTCTTTGACGCCGAAACTGGAAACTACGTTTACGTACTAGACGGAAATGCAGTCGTAGTGGATCAAGACGGAGCACTTAGAACAACATTCGACAACGTCACCAACAAAAACAAAAATGAAAGACAGTCCAGCGGAAGATGGCAAAAATGCAATGATTGAAGAAATATATGAACCCTTCACTATAATTCGTAGATCTTCTGAGCGGGTTATAGTTTTCTTCGGTCTTCGGAGAAGCGACAATTGCTATTCAATTCTGTGCGCCCACTATGTGAATCAGGATGATCTGGGCCTCAAATCGGGATCGTTGCAAAAGACGCTTTCGGACATGGCGTATTATTCTCTGGACGCAATGTTCACTGACTTCTCGAACCGCAAATGGTTCAAATCAAAATTGGAAGCTCTAAAGAACTTTCCCGTCGCAGACTGAGTATCTAGTAATAACCAGATCCCTAGTACTCGGTTAACAATGCTTTAAAATCAATGGCCTGCTTTCTGCGCTGACCGATCTGGGCTATACCTACGACCCGGACGGCCAGCTAACGGCGATCCTCGACCGGCTCGATCCGGCGCAGTCCAAGCACATCTCCTATGATGACCTCAACCGTCTGGTGCAGGTCCGCCAGGGCATCCCGCCCATCGATGGCGGCGTGCCGGTGCCGATCGAGGATTACCAGTATGACGAAGAGGGCA
>NZ_JBQFUV010000044.1:0-1399 GCF_056539365.1 Ruegeria sp. BB7
GCGCAGTGATGCGCTGCCGTTTCCCTGAGGCTTTAGGGATACTTGTCGGTGATCGGTCTCAAACTGTTGGCACTGGGCCTTGTTCCTCAATGATCAGGAAGTGACTCAGGTCCAGATCGATGACATCCACGTCTCTCAGCAACAGGCTGGAATCGTCGGCATATTGAAGAAGTGCACCTTCGCTTGTTTGAACGAGATCCAGTAAAGGATCATACTCTTCGCCAATACCAACCTGAATCATGACGGAATCGAAGTTGAAATCGAAATCGTCCACGACGTCGTGGCCGGTGCCTGTGGCCGCGCCTGAGGATGTGTCCCGAATGACGCCAACCGCATCCCTTCCTTCTCCGGTGGTTATCAGATCGTTGCCGGTATTTCCGAATATGAAATCATCCCCCGATCCAGCATCAATTAGATCATCTCCGAAGCTACCAATGATAATATCGCTTCCACCCCCGGTTGATAGGCTGCGCACCCCACTGCCGGTCAAATCCACCTCATCGTCAAATTCGGTGGTCACAAGCTGTTCGAAATTGGCATAGGACGACAGGTTCCAGTCCCCTCCCGGAGAGTACTCTATGAGCTTCTGCGTTCCGTTCCCCTCAAAGGAAAGCCCCACGGCTTCTGAGTATGTTGAGAAGTCGAGAGTGTCGAAGCCTTCTCCGCCATCAACCAAATCATAGCCCGAACCGGCATAGGCTGTATCATCGCCCCCTGACAGATTAACGATATCTCCGCCCGGGCCACTGACCCACACGTCATCTCCGGACGTTCCGTTTGCAATTCCTCCGATCAATGTGATGTTGGCAGTCGCTACATCATTCGAAGCATCGACATCTGTGGCAGTGTCAGAGACCAGGATGACCTGATATTCACCTGCCAGAACAGTGTGATCCACGTTTGCAGAGGCTGAAATCGAGGCGGGCTGCCCGGCACCCAAACCAGTTGCACCCGTCCAGATCGCAATATCGTCCGGCGAAAGCGAACCGTCAGTTGAAAGATATGCCGTCAGCCCAACATCGCTCTCCGCGCCCGTACCCAGATTGGAAAGATCGATTGTCAGATCCAGACGTGCGCCAAGGGTGGTTCCAAAGAAACTGTTCTGGCCCAGATCCAAATCGGACGACGTCTCGATTGTTACTGCGTTTATGGAAATGTCTACGGTTGGCTCTGGCGGCGGTGTCAACGTGACCATCTGCGTAATTACGTTGTTTTCCGGTGCCGTGTCTGCCGCACCATCACCCCATTCCACGACACTGATCAGGAAATAGTCTCCGGCGGCATAGTCCTCTGGCAGCCAGTGCGTGGCAGTGAAGCTTGATGTCATGCCAGGGTTGGTTCCGCCGGTCACACCGGCAATACGATGATCTTCGGCGGAAATCACAGAATCCGTTGAAAT
>NZ_JBQFUV010000045.1:0-1241 GCF_056539365.1 Ruegeria sp. BB7
GGCGTGACACGCGGATTGGCTGCGCCCTCGGCCTCAACCTGAGCAATCCCGGTTTCGATATCTTCCAGAGCCGACTAGAACTGGTCTGGATCAACCTTTTCGGATTTGCGGCCAAAGAGCGCCTTCCTGAGTGCCGCAACCAGCGTTTCCAGACGCGCATTCTGCTCACCCTGAGCCACGATCATGGCTTTGAGCGCGTCAATGTCATCAGGAAGATCAGCCGTCGAAATCATGGCCGTGATCTACCAAAACGGACACATGGCTGCCTGCCCAAACGGGCGCGCGAGTCACTCTGCCGCAGTTGGTGGACGCGCTGACAGCGCCTTCACTTTCCGCCAGTCCAGCCCGGCAAACAGCGCCTCGAACTGGGCATAGTTCAGCGACATCAACCCGTCCCTAATCGCAGGCTAGGTGAAGGTCGTTTCCTCAAGCCGAAAAGTGACGTCACCGTGCACAATCTCGAGCCAACCAATGGGTTCCGGTGATGCCGTCGGAGCCTCAGGTTCAATCACAACCGGCGCAAATTCTGCACCGGCCAGATCTGGCGCCACCAGCTTACCTTCGCGGGCCAGGCGACGCCATTCAGACAGATGGTTCGGCCGCATTCCAGCTCGCTGTGCGGCTTCGTTTACTGTCACCCCGGAACCAGCATTTCCGCAACAAGCTGGCCTTTGAGCTCTTCCGGCCAGCGCCGCTTGCCATCCCGACCGATCAAAAACTCATGGCCCGCAACGGACTCCAAATGTAGCTCCCGATGGACTCCCATGGTAACCTCCTGACAAATCTACACTCCGAAGCGGAACCGCAGATCAGGCAGACTTCAGGAACCTGGGATTGAGACAACGCTTACAATCAGATGGAAATCTGGCTTAGAGAGCAGCGATCTTGCGTCTCGGCCAAATCCCCCATCGGCGAGGCTTTGAGCTACATTGCCAAACATTGAGACAGCCTGACCGTGTTCCTGGACGATGAGTGCGTAGAACTGGATTCCAACAGCGTCGAGCGTACAATCCGCCCGATTGCATTGAACCGCAAAAATGCCCTATTCGCTGGCATAGAGGCCGGAGTTCAGAATTGGACAATCCTCGCGTCGATGATCGAAACATGCAAATTGAACGGCGTCGATCCGCAAGCCTGGCTCACCCAAACACTGACCGCCATCGCAAACGGCCATAAACAATCCAAAATCAGCAGGCTAATGCACTGGAATTACATCGCAAACGTGTGATCAGCGAAACGCT
>NZ_JBQFUV010000046.1:0-1166 GCF_056539365.1 Ruegeria sp. BB7
ATGGCAAAGGAAAAGTTTGAGCGTACAAAACCGCACGTCAACATCGGCACGATTGGCCACGTTGACCACGGCAAGACCACGCTGACCGCAGCAATCACCAAGTATTTCGGTGACTTCAAAGCGTATGACCAGATCGACGGTGCGCCGGAAGAAAAAGCACGTGGCATCACCATCTCGACCGCCCACGTGGAATACGAGACCGACAACCGCCACTATGCGCACGTTGACTGCCCCGGCCACGCCGACTACGTCAAAAACATGATCACCGGTGCCGCTCAGATGGACGGCGCGATCCTGGTTGTGAACGCTGCTGACGGCCCGATGCCGCAGACCCGCGAGCACATCCTGCTGGGCCGCCAGGTTGGCATCCCGAAGATGGTCGTGTTCCTGAACAAAGTTGACCAGGTTGACGACGAAGAGCTGCTGGAACTGGTTGAGATGGAAGTTCGCGAACTGCTGTCCAGCTACGAATACCCCGGCGACGATATTCCGATCGTTGCAGGTTCGGCTCTGGCCGCGATGGAAGGCAACAACCCGGAAATCGGCGAAGAGAAGATCAAGGAACTGATGGCGGCTGTTGATGACTACATCGACACCCCCGAGCGTGCTGTTGACCAGCCGTTCCTGATGCCGATCGAAGACGTGTTCTCGATCTCGGGCCGTGGTACCGTTGTGACCGGTCGTGTTGAGCGTGGCGTGATCAACGTTGGCGACGAGATCGAAATCGTCGGCATCCGCGACACTTCGAAAACCACCTGCACCGGCGTTGAAATGTTCCGCAAGCTGCTGGACCGCGGTGAAGCTGGCGATAACATCGGCGCCCTGCTGCGTGGTGTTGACCGTGACGGCGTTGAGCGTGGCCAGGTTCTGTGTAAGCCGGGTTCGGTGACACCGCACACCAAGTTCGAAGCCGAAGCCTACATCCTGACCAAGGAAGAAGGCGGTCGTCACACCCCGTTCTTCGCGAACTACCGTCCGCAGTTCTACTTCCGTACGACTGACGTGACCGGCACCGTGACCCTGGCCGAAGGCACCGAGATGGTCATGCCCGGCGACAACGTGTCGTTCGGCGTTGAGCTGATCGCGCCGATCGCGATGGAAAACGGCCTGCGCTTCGCGATCCGCGAAGGCGGCCGCACCGTCGGCGCCGGCGTTGTCTCGAAAAT
>NZ_JBQFUV010000047.1:0-1000 GCF_056539365.1 Ruegeria sp. BB7
GGCTGGATCACCTCCTTTCTAAGGATGTATCTAGTTAGATTTGTTCGCAAATCTCGTGATACACTTAGCAGAAGATCAACAAACAAAGTTGATCAAACTCATGGACCGAGCCGTCCTCATATCTCTTCAGAACACATCAGGCCTACAACGCTGTGAGGTCTGGCCCTCTCGGCAGCTTTTGCAAGCAAAAGCGCCTGTCGGGCAACGTCGATTTTGCTTTTGCAAAATCAACTGGGTCGGTAGCTCAGGTGGTTAGAGCGCACGCCTGATAAGCGTGAGGTCGGAGGTTCAAGTCCTCCTCGACCCACCAAAATTTTTGGGGCCTTAGCTCAGCTGGGAGAGCGCCTGATTTGCATTCAGGAGGTCAGGAGTTCGATCCTCCTAGGCTCCACCATTTACCTTTCGATTTGATCATCGAGCACTTGATTGAGTGCTGGATCATCCAATCGGATGAACGTCCAAGTCACCCGTAAGGATGACGGACACACCAATTGACATCGTATAGAGAGAAAATCAATCAACACTGTTTGATCGCGCCGAGTGTGGCGTTGATCTCAGTCGTTCTCATCTTCGGATGAGCGGGTTGTGACACGGGTGTTTCCTCGCCTGTCCACGACTATCCCGGCTGAAACGAACAGAGTTGTCCAAGTCAAGTACACTAACCCGCATGATCTGACGATCATGCATGTCTTCTATTCTCCACGCGGGGCCGACCGACATCGGCAGCGTGGGTTCCAGGATGGAAGGCGGGAAAGTATGCTTTTGGTTCAGAAGAATGACTGCCTTTAGTTACCAGCTGGGCGGTCTCGATTGATCCGACCCCCGAACTGTGAAGGCCGAAGGCCGGAAGAGTTCATGTCCTCAAGTAGCCGAATAGGCGGTAGGACAAAAAGGTCGTGTCTTTCTCTTTCTGGATCAAATCAAGCGCGAGAAGGGCGTTTGGTGAATGCCTTGGCAGCAAGAGGCGATGAAAGACGTGATACTCTGCGATAAGCCATGG
>NZ_JBQFUV010000048.1:0-755 GCF_056539365.1 Ruegeria sp. BB7
CAGGGGCCGAACAGGCCGGGGGCCAGATACTTGCGGCCTTCCTCAAACGCCGGATAGGCGTTGCCGATGGCGCAGTTGTTGCCGATGTCGGACGAGATGATCGCCTCTTTCGGCAGCGCGGCCTGAATGGCGCGCCACGCCATGCGCGGGCTCATCCAGTCAGGCTTGGCTGCACGCGCACGCTCGTTCCAGCTGGTGCCCGGATCGTCATCCTCATGAGTCATCGAGGTCAGTTCCTGCGCCCATGCCGATTTCTTCTGGGCGATACGCTCTTTACGCTCTTTACGGCCTTCGTCGCCTGCGGTGTCGGACAGCTGGTTCAGGATGCCGTTTGCCACCTTGGCCGCGTCGCCGACGATGCCGACCGAGACGGTTTTGGTCAGGCCGATGCGGTCAGGGTTGATGTCCACCTGAATGATTTTTGCATCCGCGGGCCAGTAGTTGATGCCATAGCCCGGCAGGGTCGAGAACGGGTTAAGGCGGGTGCCGAGGCACAGAACCACGTCCGCCTCCGAGATCAGCTCCATACCGGCTTTCGAGCCGTTATAGCCCAGCGGACCGGCAAACAGCGGGTGCGAGCCGGGGAAGGCGTCGTTGTGCTGGTAGCCAACGCAGACCGGGGCGTCCAGACGCTCGGCCAGTGCTTTCGAGGCGTCGATGCCGCCTTCGGCCAGAACCACACCGGCACCGTTCAGGATCACCGGGTTCTTGGCGTTCGACAGCAGCTCGGCCGCCTGTGCCACGGCACTTTCGCC
>NZ_JBQFUV010000049.1:0-733 GCF_056539365.1 Ruegeria sp. BB7
GCGCGTGAATGACTGCCGGTCATATCAAGTCGAAAGCCAGTTCATGATTTCCTTTAAAGGCGCGCAATATCCGAAGGATGTAATCCTGTTCGCAGTGTTCTTTTACGTCCGCTACGGTGTCTCATATCGTGATCTTGAAGAAATCATGGCCGAGCGCGGGGTTTCAGTCGACCACACCACGCTGAACCGGTGGGTCACACGATATTGTGGCGCTATTTCTGATGCAGCGCGCAGACGCAAAGGGCCATGCGACCGCTCCTGGCGAATGGATGAGACTTACATAAAAGTGAAAGGCAGTTGGGTCTACCTCTACCGAGCAGTAGATAAACACGGCAAGACACTTGATTTCATGCTGTCCCAGCGGCGCAACAAACCAGCGGCAACGAAGTTCTTCGCCCGGATGCTAGAGGTCAATGGTTTACCAAGGAAGATTGTCATCGACAAAAGTGGCGCCAATACAGCTGGCATCAAAGCCATTAACAGAATGCTCAAAAGCTTTGGCTGCCCGGTTCCGATCGAGATGGTCAGACGCAAATACCTCAATAACATAGTGGAACAAGATCATCGCTTCATCAAAAGGCGAACCCGTCCGATGCTCGGCTTCAAATCCTTTATCTCGGCCACGGCAACTCTTGCAGGTATCGAGGTGGCGCACATGATCCGCAAGGGCCAATTCACGCCCGGACTCTGTCCATTCAAACAATTCGCTGAGCTGGCCGCCTAGCTCCGATCC
>NZ_JBQFUV010000050.1:0-709 GCF_056539365.1 Ruegeria sp. BB7
GGACCTGGCCGATAACGGCGCCTATACCGTTGCCCTGCTGGCGGACGAGGTTTTTGACACCGGCGGCAATGCGGTGGCCGCCGATCCCGCCCTTGCCGGGTTTACCGCCGATACCGCTGGCCCGCCGCCATCCTTCAGAGTTGAAGCCGAGACTTTTCAGATCGTTAGCGGGTTTACGATTAAGACCAACAGCCAAGCATCCAATAATCAGTTTTTACAAGCATCTGGAGACGACGAGCAAAACGCGACAACTACGTTCACGGGAGAAAGTGGTTTTTATGATCTGAGCCTTGGCCATTTTGACGAATCCGATGGCCAATCAACAATGCGAGTATTCGTCAATGACGTCGAAATCGACGAGTTTATTTGGGATTTGGACCCTGGTGGGGAAATTGCCGATCAATCAACAATTGTCGAACGAAAGATAGAGAACGTTTCTTTAACCAATGGCGATGTGATTAGAATTGTAGGCTTCAAGGATGGTGGCGAACCTCTTCGAACCGACTACATAGATTTCCAACTAATCGCCGATACCGCTGATGTCACCGCGCCGGTGGTGCAATCCTCGGATGCGCCGGATATCGGTGCGGCGGATACCGGGAGCTTGGATACCGAGATCACCGTGACCTTTGCCGACAACGTGGCCATTGATGTCTCGAGCATCGATATCGGTGATATCACGGTGACCGGCCCTGCGGGACCGCTGAGC
>NZ_JBQFUV010000051.1:0-603 GCF_056539365.1 Ruegeria sp. BB7
CCATGGCTTATCGCAGAGTATCACGTCTTTCATCGCCTCTTGCTGCCAAGGCATTCACCAAACGCCCTTCTCGCGCTTGATTTGATCCAGAAAGAGAAAGACATGACTTTTTGCGCTACCGCCTATTCGGCTACTTGAGCGCGTGAACTCTTCCGGCCTGCGGCCTTCACAGTTCGATCAGGTCAATCGTGATCGCCCAGCTGGTAACTAAAGGCGATCTTTCTTCTGAACCAAAAGCATACTTTCCCGCCTCCTATCCTGGAACCCATGCTGCCGATGTCGGTCGGCCCCGCATGGAGAATAGAAGACATGCATGATCGTCAGATCATGCGGGTTAGTGTACTTGACTTGGACAACTCTGTTCGTTTCAGCCGGGATATTCAAAAAGGGACGAGGAAACATCCCTAATCGAACCTCCTCCGAAGAGGACCAACTGAGATCAACGCCACACTCGGCGCGATCAAACAGTGTTGATTGATTTTCTCTCTATACGATGTCAATTCATCCGATTGGATGATCCAGCACTCAATCAAGTGCTCGATGATCAAATCGAAAGGTAAATGGTGGAGCCTAGGAGGATCGAACTCCTGACCTCCTGAATGC
>NZ_JBQFUV010000052.1:0-600 GCF_056539365.1 Ruegeria sp. BB7
ACTGGACAGGCCGTTCAGCGGCACGATTGATGATCTTGCACTCTTTAACCGTGCTCTGACGGCAGCCGAGATTCAGTCTCTGCACACTGACGGGTTGGGGCTTGTATCTGAAGATCACGGTACCATTCGCGATGTCGAGCATATTGTGGCAACGGCCGGAGATGATGACATTGCGCTGGACGATGCCGGTTACATGGTTGAGGGTCTGGCCGGTGATGACGTAATTAGAGGTGGCACAGGTGCCGACCACTTGAGTGGCGGCACGGGCGCGGATAAGCTTTACGTTCAAGTCGCGGCAGGCAATACGGACAATATTGACGGCGGTGAGGGTCAAGACACAGCGTCTTTCGAAGAAGTCGATGCTGGTGGATTTGGCTTGACGATTGACTTGTCGACCGGAGAAGCACGCTCGACGAATAACAACTCGCTGGTTGCAACCTTGTCTTCAATCGAAAGCGTTGAAGGCAGCATAGAAGACGATACGCTGATTGGTACGGCTGGCGCTGACACGTTAAGTGGTGGTGCGGGCGCGGATACTCTGCTTGCGGGCGGAGGCGACGATACGCTGATCATCGACGATAATGATGTAGACATTGATGG
>NZ_JBQFUV010000053.1:0-583 GCF_056539365.1 Ruegeria sp. BB7
GTTCGGAGATCGGCGCGTTTAACGGGTCTACGGTGGCCTTGCACATCGGTGATGAGGTCTACTCGGTAGATGTTTCCGGCGGTTTCCTAAATTGGGCTGTTGAGCTGAGGGATCAGTTCAACACGCGCGGTACGCAAACGGATGACTACACATTAGAGATTGAGGATCTTGCCGGAGCGACCGTCGGCGTTCTTCGTATCGCGCCGAGCGACAGTCTAGCAGTTGGTGAGGCTTTCAGTACAGATTCTCCTCTGGTTCCGGTCCGCTTTACGGTCGATGGGACGGATATAGGCGATCCGGACGATTTCGGATTTTTCACGGATGGTTTGGCGACTTCAAACGAGCGCAATTTCCTGACCGATCGCGAAACTCTGGAAATTGCAGATGTGGGTGAGTACGGAATTGTTTCGGTTGACGTGAATGGCGAGACATATTCCTACAAACTTCAGGCCGGAGAAGATTCGGTTTCCGCCGCACAAGCTCTGGCAGAGATGATCAATGCGGCAAGCCTTGCAAACATCGAGGCTGACGCAGGTCACTCGGGTGACAATGGTATTCTATCCGTCTACTCGACCACGCGTTC
>NZ_JBQFUV010000054.1:0-579 GCF_056539365.1 Ruegeria sp. BB7
GTTGCTGTTTATGGTGTGGATGTAGGTCTTGGGCCAAACCTCATACTGAACAACAACCCAACTATCGGCACTGGACCTGATGGCTCTGACGCGTTGACATTTGCCAATGGCGCTTACGGGTTGGCCACGGGTCTTCCCACTGTCGAGGACGTCACAATTGGTGGTTGGTTCAACACCAGCGATTTTGAATCAGCTGCGCGGGCTTTCACTCTCAGAAATGACAGCAACACCAGAATTGAAGCTCTGTTTATCGATGGTGGCATCGAGGTGTTTGTCCAGGACAACAACGGAAGCTTCACAGTGCAGAGGGTCCCAAATATTGGGGTCGCAGGCGAATGGATGCATCTTGCTGCCACAATTTCTGCCAGTGATGGTCTGACGGTTTATGCAAATGGCGCCGAAATCGCCTCGTCCGGCGCTGCGCTCAATATATCGGGTGCGGCATGGACCGAGCTGTATGTTGCGAATTCGGCCCAACTGGACAGGCCGTTCAGCGGCACGATTGATGATCTTGCACTCTTTAACCGTGCTCTGACGGCAGCCGAGATTCAGTCTCTGCACACTGACGGGTTGGGGCTT
>NZ_JBQFUV010000055.1:0-513 GCF_056539365.1 Ruegeria sp. BB7
ACTGGACAGGCCGTTCAGCGGCACGATTGATGATCTTGCACTCTTTAACCGTGCTCTGACGGCAGCCGAGATTCAGTCTCTGCACACTGACGGGTTGGGGCTTTCTGGGCCAGATGTTGAAGTTGCTGACCAAGATGCGCCGTTGAGTGTCTCATCGGGAATGCTTGATGCCGCAACTGGTGCAGTTGAATACACCGTCAATCTGTCTGATGTGGTCGATGGGGATCGTATTGTGGTTTCCATTAATGGCGAACGCTCTGTTTTGACTGCCGGCACGGTGCCTGCAGACCGCGGAACCATCCGCAACGTCGAACATATTGTGGCCACTGCGGCCGCCGATGATATCGAATTGGATGGTGCAGGTTACACGGTCGATGGTCTGGCCGGAGACGACTTTATCAAAGGTGGAACTGGCGCTGACACGTTAAGTGGTGGTGCGGGCGCGGATACTCTGCTTGCGGGCGGAGGCGACGATACGCTGATCATCGACGATAATGATGTAGACATTGATGG
>NZ_JBQFUV010000056.1:0-505 GCF_056539365.1 Ruegeria sp. BB7
TGATCGCGCCAGATAGCACGGTCTGCGGTTGTGGCACTGAACGGCACATCATTGGCGAGGATGTCAGCGAACGTCTCGATATTGTCCCGGCCCAGTTCCGGGTCATCGTGATCCGTCGCCCCAAATATGCCTGTCGGCCCTGCGAAGAAGGAATTACTCAGGCGCCCGCTTCGGCGCATCTGATCCCCGGGGGGGGATGCCGGCCGAGGCAACCATCGCCCCTCTCGGCAGATTGCTTTGCAATCACCTGCCGGGCAGCGCATGTGATCGTCAGCAAATATGTGGACGATCTTCCTTTGTATCACCAGGCTCAGATCTATGCCCGACAAGGGATCGATCTGGATCGCTCAACCCTGGCCGCCTGGGTTGGCAGGCCAGCGTTCGAGTTGCGCCCCGTCTATAACGCGCTGATGGTTGTATCTGGCAGTGATCCTGGACCTGCATTCCCGGCGCGTCATCGGTTGGGCGGTCAGCAACAGGATGAAGCGTGATCTCACAATCCGGG
>NZ_JBQFUV010000057.1:0-504 GCF_056539365.1 Ruegeria sp. BB7
GAACCGGGCAGCCAAAGCTTTTGAGCATTCTGTTAATGGCTTTGATGCCAGCTGTATTGGCGCCACTTTTGTCGATGACAATCTTCCTTGGTAAACCATTGACATCTAGCATCCGGGCGAAGAACTTCGTTGCCGCTGGTTTGTTGCGCCGCTGGGACAGCATGAAATCAAGTGTCTTGCCGTTCTTATCGACTGCTCGGTAGAGATAGACCCAGGTCCCTTTCACGCGGATGTAAGTCTCATCCATTCTCCAGGAACGGCCGCAAGTTCCTTTGCGGCGACGCGCGATCTCAGCGATCGCACCAGAATACCGTGTTACCCATCGGTTTAGTGTGGTGTGGTCGACTGAAACGCCGCGCTCGAGCATGATTTCTTCCAAATCGCGGTATGACACGCCGTAACGGACGTAAAAGAACACTGCGAACAGGATTACATCCTTCGGATATTGCGCGCCTTTAAAGGAAATCATGAACTGGCTTTCGACTTGATATGACCGGCAGTCAT